>JBJOEZ010000055.1:0-26066 GCA_046048995.1 Verrucomicrobiota bacterium
TCGTCGGCCATCGCGATCGACTTTGATGGGCACCGCCAATACGTGCAGCTCCTGGCCATGACCGTCGCGGGAGTCTCCGCTGCGGATGGCAAATTGCTCTGGCGCTACGACAAGCCCGCCAACGCCATGCGAATCAACATCTCCACGCCGATTTACCACGAGGGCCATGTGTTTGCCGCGACCGCGTATGGCGCGGGCGGCGGGTTGGCCAAGTTGGTCAAAAAGGAAAACGGGGAGTTCGCGGCCGAGGAGGTGTGGTTCTCCAAATCGATGGAAAACCATCATGGCGGCGTGATCCTTCACGACGGCGCGTTGTTCGGGGCCAACGGTGGCAACGGCGGCGGCTATCTGGCGTGCCTCGACTTCAAGACCGGCGAGGTGCTGTGGAATGAAAGGGATTCGGACAAGCGCCGCGTGACCAAGGGATCGGTTGCCTTCGCGGACGGCCGAATTTACTACCGCACCGAGGAAGGCCCGATTGTCCTGATTGAACCCAGCCGCAGGGAATACCTCGAGCGCGGGCGGTTCCCTCAGCCGGACCGCACGGACAAACCGGCGTGGGCGCATCCGGTGGTGGCCAATGGCAAGCTCTACATCCGGGATCAAGACACGTTGTTCTGCTACGAGGTGAAGGCCAGGTGATGTCCGATTGATGCGGTTCGGCAGGCAAATTATCCTGCGGCGTGAGCAAAGCGTTTACCCGGGAATCCGACGACCATGCGGAGGAACCCATCCTGCCGCCCCTCACGGCCGCCGCCGGCCGGCGCTACATCACGCGACAGGGCGCGGAACGCCTGAGGAAACAGGGCGCCGCCTTGCTCGAGGAGAAAAGCGCCCTCCTCCAGGGCGGTCCGCCTGGACCGGACGCCGCCGCCCGGATCCGGCGCCTCGACGCCAACCTCCAGAAGCTCCAGCGCATCCTCGATTCCGCCCAGGTCGCGGAACCGCCCGCCGACCCCGGCCGGATCGAGTTCGGCGCCGTCGTCCGCATCCGCGATCAGCACGGCGAGGAGGACACCTATCAGATTGTGGGCGCGGATGAGGCGGAGCCCGGCGAGGGCCGGATCAGTTCGGTTTCGCCCCTGGCCCAGGCGTTGATGACCCGGCGGGCCGGGGATCTCGTGCGCTTCCAATCCCCGGCCGGGGAGCAACAGTTGACGATTCTCAGCGTGGCCTACTGACGGCTCCGCAGTCTCCCGCACGACAGCTTGGCCGTGGGCCGTCGAATGGGGGATTGACGGTGGTCTCCGCACCGGCGAAGCATGCAGTCATGAGACTGCTGGTTTTTGCCTTTCTTGTCCTCGTCCTCCCTGCCACCGCCGCCGACCTGGGTTATATCGTCGCGGTCTCCGAACGCACAGCCGCCGATCCCGCGTGGAAACAGGTCGTGGACAAGCTCAAGGCCAGGCACCAGGCCACCATCCAGACCTGGCGCCAGGCGCCGGACGAAGTCCTGCCCGCCCTGCGGAAGGAACGGCCGCGCCACACCTGCTTCGTCGCCACGCCGGCGGAGGCCACGCGCGACTTTGTCCAGGCCGTCAACCGCCTGACCCGGCGCCTCGACGACGACCCCTACACCGACACGCTGTGGGGCATCCTGACCGGATATGATGCGGCCAATGCCCTGGCCATCGCGGGGGAGGAAAAGCCGCTGACCATCCGCAAGGTCGGGTCCGGGACCGAGGTCGCCCTCGATCGCTGCGAGTCCGGCACCTGGTATTGCGAATTGCGGCAGGGACACATGGTGCAGAAGACGGAAGGCGGCAAGGCCGAGGAACAGAAGGTGGCGCCGGACACCACCAAGGCGCTGGTGGACCTCATCAACCAGGGCGCGCCCGACCTGTGGATCACCTCCGGCCATGCCACCGAGCGGGACTGGATGATTGGCTACCGCTATCGCAACGGCTTCTGGAAAAGCAAGGCGGGCCAGCTTTACGGCGAGGACACCCGCGGGGGCCGCATCGACGTGCAGAGCGACAATCCCAAGGTCTATCTCCCGGTCGGCAACTGCCTGATCGGCCACATCGACGGCTCCAACGCCATGGCCCTCGCCTACATGAAAAGCGCCGGGGTCCGGCAGATGGCCGGCTACGTCCTGCCCACCTGGTACGGCTACCAAGGCTGGGGCCTGCTCGATTATTTTGTCGAACAGCCCGGCCGCTTCACCCTCACGGAGGCCTTCCATGCCAATGCCATTGCCCTGATGCACCGGCTCACAAACTCCTTCCCCGGGGCGGAAAAGATCGAGAGCGTGGATGCCATGGGCCGGCCCCCGAAGGGCGTCGTCGCACCCTCCCCGAGCCAGCAGGCAACCGCCGCCGGCCTGAAGGCGCAGGACCTCCGGGGCCTCCTGTTCGACCGCGACAACGTCGCCTTCTACGGCGACCCCGCCTGGGCCGCGCGCATGGCGCCCGGCCGCCTCAACTGGGAGCAGCACCTCACCGTGGCCGCCGATGGCACCCATACCCTCACCGTCACCCCGTTGGCCGGCGCGGCCTCCTGGGACCCCGTCAATCGCAACGGATCCCAGCGCGGCGGGCGGCCCATCGTCCACTATCTCCCGCGCCGCATCGAGGTGGACACCGTGAAGATCCTCGCCGGCGCCGAGCTCAACCCGGTGATAGCGGATGATTTCGTCCTCGTGCCGCTCCCCGCGAAACGCGCAACCGCCCTCACCCTGCAGTTTCGTGCCAAGTAGGGCCCGGTCTGCTGCCGCCTCTCCCACGCGGCCGTCCTGCGCGCCCCGAGGGAACTCCCGGTCACTGCGTCCCTGCGCAACACCCTCTGCGTCCCCGAGTGGCGACTGTACCCCGAGGCGTAAACCCTCCCCGGAGCAGCCGCTGCAGGAGGCCGATGTCTTGGGCAAAGGCTCCACTCAACCATCCGCGACTACCGGTTCTCACCCTCTCCTCTCAATGGGACGAGAGCGGTCTGGGTCAGTCCGCAGTCGTCGGGTGTTCTTCGATGGCCCTTGCGGTATTGCCCGTGCCGGTGCCCTTGGCTAGGATGCTGCCATGGCCCGCTCCGTCGGAATCCTGATCCTGTCCCTCGCGGTGTCCCAGGCCGCCCCGGTCGGGGGCCGGCCCGTCGATTATAACACCGACGTGCGCCCCATCCTCGCGGAGAACTGCTTCTACTGCCACGGGCCCGACGGCAACAAGCGGGAGGCCGACCTCCGCCTGGATGTCCGGGCGGATGCCCTGGCCAGCAAGGCCTTTGTCCCCGGCAATCCCGGCGCCAGCGAACTCATGCGCCGCCTCCTGTCCACGGACCCCGACGAGGTGATGCCCCCGCCCGATTCCCACCGCAAGGTGACGCCCGCGCAGCGGGAGGTGCTCCGCCGCTGGATCGCCGAGGGCGCGGTCTACCGGGAACACTGGGCCTTCGTCCCCGCCCGGCGTCCCACCCCGCCCGCCCACGGCGAGAAGCATCCGGTGGACGCCTTCATCGCCGCGCGCCTCGCCGCCGAGGGGCTCCGGTTCTCGCCCGAGGCCCCGCGCGAACTCCTGCTCCGGCGCCTGTCCCTCGATCTCATCGGCCTGCCGCCGACCCCGGCGGAAACCCAGGCCTTCCTCGCGGACACCGCGCCCGGCGCCTACGAACGGCAGGTCGATCGCCTGCTCGCCTCGCCGCACTATGGCGAGAGGATGGCCCTGCCGTGGCTCGACGCGGCCCGCTATGCCGACAGCAACGGCTTCCAGCAGGACGGTGACACGTTCCAGTGGGTCTGGCGCGACTGGCTGGTCCGGCAGCTCAATGCCGACAAGCCCTTCGACCGGCTGAGCACCGAGCTGCTGGCCGGGGATCTCCTGCCCGGGGCGGGCCTCGAGGAACAGGTCGGCAGCGCCTTCAACCGCAACCACATCCTCAACGGGGAAGGGGGCGCCATCGCCGAGGAACAACGCTTCAACAACCTCTTCGACCGCGTCGATACCACCGCGACCACCTGGCTCGGCCTGACCGTCGCCTGCGCCCAGTGCCACGATCACAAATACGACCCGGTCAGCATGAAGGATTACTACGCGCTGCTCGACGCCTTCAACCGGGTGCCCGAGGCGGGCCGGCCCGGCGGCGGACCCTCCCGCTTCCGCCTCGACCAGACCACCGTGGAGGTGCCGCAGCCCGGCCAGGCCCCCAAGCTGGCCGAACTGGAGGCCAAGGTCGCCGCGCTGACCAACGACGTGAACGCCGCGCAGGAAAAGGCCTTCGCCGCCTGGCTCCAGCAGCCCGCGGACAAGAAGGGCAAGCTCCCGGCCGACCTCGCGCCGCTGGCGGACCCGGCCAAGGCCCCCACCGCCAAGGAGCGGAACAAGCTGCGCCAGCATTACGTCGCGAAGGTGTGGCCCGACGAATCCAAGCGGCTCCCGGAGACCAAGGCCTTCGCGGCCGCCCGCGACGCCCGCGACGCCTATCGCCGCGACAAGCTCCCGCGGGTCATGGTCATGAGCGACGCCAAGCCGCGCGACACCCACGTGCTCGATCGCGGCGCCTACCTCGCCAAGAAGGAGAAGGTCACCTTCAACACGCCCGCCTTCCTGCCGCCCCTGCCCCCGGGCGCCCCCAGCAACCGCCTCGGCCTTGCCCAGTGGCTCTTCCTGCCCGACCACCCGCTGACCGCCCGGGTCCAGGTCAACCGCCAGTGGCAGCTGCTCTTCGGCCACGGCATCGTCCGCACCTCCGAGGACCTTGGCGTGCAGTCCGATCGCCCCACCCATCCCGAGCTGCTCGACTGGCTGGCGGTGGAGTTCCGCGAGTCGGGCTGGAGCCTCAAGCGGCTGCAGCGCCTGCTCGTGACCAGCCGCACCTACCGGCAGTCCAGCACCGTGACGGCCGATCGGCTGGCCAAGGACCCCGAGAACCGCCTGCTCTCGCGCGCCCCCCGGTTCCGGCTGCCCTCCCCCGTGCTCCGCGACCTGGCCCTGCAGGCGTCCGGCCTGCTCGTCCCCACGCTGGGCGGGCCGCCGGTCTACCCCTACCTGCCGGAAAACCCGTGGGAAAGCCTCGCCATCACCAAGGAACGCGACTTCACCTACCCGGCCTCCAAGGGCGACGACCTCTACCGGCGCAGCCTCTACACCTTCTGGCGGCGAACCATCGCCCCGGTCAACATGTTCGACACGTCCGCCCGCCAGGCCTGCCGCGTCCGCACCGCCGTCACCTCCTCCCCCCTGCACGCCCTCACCACCCTGAACGATCCCACCTGGGTCGAGGCGTCCCGCTTCCTCGCCCAAAGGGCGATGCAGGCCGCCGCCGGGGATCGCCCCCGGCTCGCCCACGCCTACCAGCTCGTGCTCGGCCGTCCACCGGCCGGCCGCGAGCCCCGGCTGCTCCTCGCGCTCCTCGAGGCCCAGCGCCGCATCTACGCCGCCGACCCGAAGGCGGCCGAGGCCCTGCTCTCCGTGGGTGCAGGCGCCCGGGACCGCTCCCTCCCCGCCGCCGAGCACGCCGCCTTCACCGCCGCCTGCCTCGCCCTCTTCAACCTCGACGCCGCCCTCACCCGGGAATGACCATGACCAACCCCGAGCTTTCCCCCGAACAGTTCCGGCTTTCCCTGACGCGCCGCAGTTTTCTTTCGGCTTCCGTGCAGGGCATCGGCGCCGCCGCGCTCGCCTCGCTCCTCTCCCGCGACCTGCCCGGCGCGCCCGGCGCGCCCGGCGCGGCCTCCCGCGGGCAGCCCGGCCTCCCGCACTTCGCCCCCCGGGCCAAGCGCCTGATCTGCCTGTGGCAGGGCGGCGGCCCCTCGCACGTGGATCTGTTCGACCACAAGCCGACCCTCCAGAAAATGGCGGGCCAGGACGTGCCCGCGGCCATTCGCGGCGACACCCGGCTCTCCACCATGTCCAGCGGCTACACCAAGTGGCCCTGCACGCCCGCCATCGCCCCGTTCGCCCGCCATGGCCGCCATGGCCTCGAGCTCAGCACCCTGCTGCCCCACACGGGTTCCATCGCGGACGAGATCTGCGTCGTGCGCTCCATGAACACCGAGGCCGTCAACCACGCCCCCGGGGTCACCTTCTTCATGACCGGATCCCAGATCCCCGGCCGCCCGGCCCTCGGCGCCTGGCTCTCCTACGGCCTGGGCTCCATGACCGAGGACCTGCCCGCCTTCGTCGTCATGACTTCCTCCGACCGCAACAAGACCTGCGGCCAGCTGTTCTTCGAGCATTACTGGAGCAACGGATTCCTGCCCGGCCGGCACCAGGGCGTGCGCTTCCGCGGCGTCGGGGATCCCGTGCCCTACGTCGGCAACCCGCCCGGCGTCAGCCGCGAGGCCCGGCGGACCCTGCTCGACGGCCTCCAGGCCATCAACCGCGAGCACTTCGGGCTGACCGGCGATCCCGAGATCGAGACGCGCATTTCCCAGTACGAGATGGCCTTCCGCATGCAGGCCTCGGTTCCCGGCCTGCTCGACTTCTCCGGTGAACCGAAGTCGGTCCTGGAGATGTATGGCCCCGATGTCCTGACCCCGGGCACCTTCGCCAACAATTGCCTGATCGCCCGCCGCCTGGCCGAGCGCGGGGTCCGCTTCACCCAGCTCATGCACTCCGGGTGGGACCAGCACAACAACCTCACCACCGGCCAGCTGGCCGAGCAGTGCCGGGACACCGACCAGCCCAGCGCCGCGCTGGTCCGGGACCTCAAGCAACGGGGCCTGCTCGAGGACACGGTGGTGGTCTGGGGCGGCGAGTTCGGGCGCACGCCCTTCGGCCAGAACCAGCAGGGCCAGGGCTACAAGGGCCGGGACCATTTCGGGAAGGCCTACTCCTGGTGGCTGGCCGGCGGCGGCGTGAAGGCCGGCCATGTCCACGGGGAGACCGACGAGTTCGGCTGGAACATCACGCGCGACCCCGTCCACGTGCACGACATGCAGGCCACCCTCCTCCGCCTCTTCGGCATCAACCACGAGGCCCTGACCTACCGCTACCAGGGCCGCCAGTTCCGCCTGACCGACGTGCACGGCGAGGTGGTCCAGGGCCTGCTGGCCTGACCGCGGGGCCGGCGGCGCCCGCCACCGAGAGCGGCCAGGGTGAATGCCGCAGGCTCCACCCCGACCGGCTATTCCCTCGGTCCCTGCCGGGTGACGATCGGGACGTAGCCCGCCTCCAAGCCCGCGGGGGGAGTGACCAGCACGGCCGGGTCCAGGTCGGCCAGCGTGCCGCGCGCCGGCGGGGGCAGGTATTCGCGGTCCTTCGTCCAGGACCGGTGCAGCTTCTCCACCCGCGCCTGCATCGCCTCCCGCTCCGCGTCGGTCAGGTCGGCGTTCAGGATCGCCGGCTGGTCGGCGAAGCGATACCACGAATAGGTGACCACGCTGCCGTCGCCGAGCTGCACCTGGAATGGACCCGCCTTGGGGCCGGGCGTTTTCCAGCAGCTCGCCGGATCGTCGGGCGTCACGTAGGGATCAAAGGGCTTCTGGCGGGGCCGGACGAAGCGGTGTTCCACCAGTCCGGTCTCCGCCGGGACATCCTCCGCGCGCACCGGGATCCACTCGGCCTTGCGGTTGGCGTTGGTGGTGATGCGATAGAACTCGGGCAAGGTGGCGAGCAGGCCGTCCTTGGACTCCGTCTGGCGCACCTGATCGAAGTTCCAGCGGTAGCCGAACGTGGTCGGGTCGAGCGCGACCGGGGTGGCCAACGGTTTCCAGGCCACCGGGACCTTCTGCTCCTTCGGGGTGGAGGGCGTGTAGATGCGCCAGGTCGCCCCGCCGCCGCCGGGGAACTCGTGCAGGCTCGACGCCCCGGGATCAATCCGGCCGCTCGCCGGCGCCCCGCCCGCAAACCAGGCCTGCACGGAATCCCAGAGCGCCTGCCGGGTGTAGGAAGTGATGCGGTGCACGAGCACCGAGTTCCCGTCCGCCCCGCGGGGAAAGGAGGTGGGCGCGATGCGGGCGTACATGTTCCCCTTGGCATCGGTGGCCTGCACGCCCGGGACATACTGCGTCTCCATTTGCAGCGCACGGTTGGGATTGGAGGGACGGCTGTCGAGCAACTGGCCGACAAAGCGCGGCTCGTTCACCGCCTTGCCGGACCAGAAGAAGGGCGTGAAGAAGGCGACGGGCCCCTTGAAGTTCCCCGTGTTGAGAAACAGGGTCCAGCACTGGTCGCCGGTGGGGATGTTCTTGCCCGCCGTCGTCGTCTTGGGCGTGGCGAGGGGCAGGGGGAGGTAGCCGTAGCCGAACAACTGGCCGCAGGTGCCCCGCTTGAGGTTCAGGCCGTCCGGCGGCCAGAGCACCCACGGGCTCAGCTGGGCCACGCCATATTTGCCGGAAGGCTTGGCCCAGTTGCGGCCCTTGCCCGCCCCCGGGCCGTTGGCCCACTCCATGAAGTTCGGGGCCACCCCGCCCATGATGAACTTCGGCGTCTCGGTGGCATACTGCGTGTCGCGCCACCAGCCCAGCCCGCCCTCGATGTCGGAATACAGGTTGGTCGGCCCACGGCCCTCATACTGCGCGAACATCCAGGTGCCAAAGAGCCCCGTCTGGAAACGGTTGCCCGGATGCTCCTTCAGCAACGGCCACGCCGCCACATACAGGGAGAAGCCCGCGTTGTAGTTGGAGGCCACCTTGTTGTTCGGCACCAGGAGGTAACCGGCCATCTCGCCTTCCTGGATTTTTGGGGCAGCCGGAGCCGCGCCGCCGGTGGCCGCGCCCGCCAGCACGATGGCCAATGAGAGTGAGGGGAGTCTGAAACGCTTCGGGATCACGCCCGAGTTTCAGCCCGGCGCCGTCCCGGACGCAATACCGCGCTCGCCCCCCGCCAAACTTCGCCTGTCCGATCGAGCCCCAGGATGCTAGGCTGTCCACCGATGATTTCGCATGGCCGCCTCCTGGCCTTCATCGCCGTGGCCTCCCTCTCCGGGTGGCTCCTGCCCGCGGGCGCGTCCCCGCCGCTGAACGCCCAACCCAGGGACTGGCCCGCCAACCCCGCCCGGCACACCCTCGTCCTCGAGCGCACCGCCACCAATGCCGCCCAGGCCGCCCTCCTCCGCGCCGCCGAGGCCGTGCTCCCCACGGCGGACATCCTTCGCCAGGCCGCCGGCGCAACCCCGGTCCCCGCCGGAACCAATGTCTGGTGGTACAAGGAGGAGCTCGGCGTCCGCATCCCCTGCGCCATCACCGGCGAGGCGGTGGCCTACTACACCAACCTCGTCGCCGCTTACGGGCGCCAGGCCTGCAAGCGCTACAGCGAACCCTTCAGCCGTGTCGAATACCACGCCCGCGTCGCCTTCCACCCCGTCTTCCGCCACCAGGAAAAAACCTTCCGGGACGTCCACGCCGTCACCCTCCAGCTCAAGTTCATGCAAACCTTCGCCGCCACGCAGACCGAGGGCATGCACTTCGAGAAGGAACGGGTCGTCCTCCTCAACGCCGCCGGCCAGGTGGTCCAGGTCATCGGCGATGGCCCCACCGAGGTGCCCATCCTCGCCATGTGACCTCCGCCGCATCCGCCGCCACCCATGCCTGGACCGATTCACCCCATGGATGCCAAGCCCGACCAACAGCCCCGCACGCCCGAACCGCCGCGCTTGGACGAGGCGGCCCCGTGCGACGGTTGTGGGCGGTATGGCGCCTACCTGATGGATGGGCGGAACCTCTGCGAGGACTGCTGCCAGGGGTCCGGGTCGTGTTGCTGCGATTAGATCCGTGATTCCGGTTTTGGATCTCTCGTCTCACTGCTAACGTGACGCCATGAGTGGGTCGCCCAAATGGCACCGCCACACCGCCGGTTGGGCGGTCCTCCTCTGGCTTTGCTCGTCCACGGCTCTCTGGTCGGCACAGCAACGCGTCTTTTTCGCCCCCGTTTCGACCGATACGAACATCGCCGCGTTTACCAACAACCACTACGCGGTCTTGGATCCGGCGGTGACATCCCGCGGACGGTTGGTCCTCTTCCTGCCGGGCACGGGCGCCACGCCCGCTTTGTACCGGTATTTCCCCCAAAACGCGGCGAGCCTGGGTTTTCATGCCCTCGGGCTGATGTATCCGAACGGCGAAGCCATCAACCAGTTGTGCGCGCAATACGCGCCCTTGGATCCGGAGGCCGCCGGCAGAGCGCGGCTGGAGGTGATCGACGGCGCGGATCGAGCCGGCTTTCTCAGCGTGGACCGCAGCAACAGCATGGAGAACCGCCTGCTCAAGGCGCTCCAGTACCTGCAGGCCAATTATCCCACGCGCGGCTGGGGACAATTCTACAGCGGCACCAACCTGCTTTGGACCAACGTGATCGTCTGCGGCCACTCCCAGGGAGCCGGCATGGCGGCCATGCTGGCCAAGACACGCCGCGTCGATCGTTGTGTCATGTTTGCCGACATGGACTGGTGGGTGGCCGGGAATCGCCCCTACAACTGGATGTCCCTGGCTCCGCAGACCCCGGTAGACCGGTGGTTCCTCCTGGCGCACGAGCGCGACCAGTTCCTCGACTTCGGCGAAATGCAGGTCACCGCGCGCACACTGGACCTGACCCGCTACGGTTCTTTCTTGAAGGTGGAAACCTCCGTGTCTCCGGTCTACTCGAGCCGCCATTTTCTGTCCACCGACCTTGACCCTGCACCCGCCCAAGGCACCAGTTACCACGGCTGCCCGGTGGTGGACGCAGCGACTCCCCTGCAAGCGGACGGGCTGACGCCGGTGCTCAAGCCGGTCTGGGATTACCTGCTCCTGCACGAGACCAAGCAGATTGCCATCGAGGCGACGGGCACCAACCTAATCGTCACTTTCTCGCCCGGCATCCTGCAGCGGTCCGCGACTCTGACCAATTGGATTTCCGATCCCACCGCCCAAAGCCCGCTCACTCTGCCTCTCGACGTGCTGGGCCCACCCAGCTTCTTCCGCCTCGCCGTGCCCTAGGGCGGTTCGCACGCCCCCGTCCGGAAAGGCGGTTGGCGCTTCTCGTTCGGTCCTCCACCCTTCTCCTTCCCCATTCATGTGCCGCGGACAACGGCACCCGCGGCCTTTCTCGCCCCGGCTTGAAATCAGCCCCCGGCCCGCCATCCTGTGGGCCGCATGAACCCCTCCGGCGCTGATTTCCGCAGCGACACGTTTACGCTGCCCACGGACGAAATGCGCCGGGCCATGGCTGCCGCCGAGGTTGGGGACGACGTCTGGGGCGAGGATCCCACAGTCCAACGGCTGGAGGCGGCCGCCGCGGAACTGCTCGGCAAGGAGGCGGCGCTCTTCATGCCCTCGGGCACCATGGCCAACCAGGTCGCCATCCATGTCCACTGCCGTCCCGGCGACGAGCTCATCTGCGAGTCCCGCAGCCACGTCTACTGGTATGAGGGCGGCGCCATTGCCCGGCTCAGCGGCACCCAGGTGCGGACGCTCGAGGCGCCCACCGGGGTGCTGGAGCCCGCCCAGGTCACGGCCGCCATCCGCTCCGACGACCCCCACTATCCGCGCTCGCGCCTGCTCGTCATCGAGAACACCCACAACATGGCCGGCGGCCGGGTGGTGGCGCCCGGGCGCATGGACGCGTTGGCCGAGGCGGCCCGCGCCGGGGGCCTGGGTGTCCACGTGGACGGCGCCCGCCTCGCGAATGCCGCGGTGGCCACGGGTGTGGATCCGGCGCGCCTGGCGGCGCCGGCTGACACCGTGTCGTTCTGTCTCAGCAAGGGCTTGGGCGCGCCGGTCGGGTCCATGCTGGCCGGCTCCAAGGCCTTCCTCGCCGAGGCCAAGCGCGCGCGCAAGGCCTTCGGCGGCGGCCTGCGCCAGGTCGGGGTGCTGGCGGCGGCGGGGCTCCTGGCCCTGCGCGACTGGGGAACGCTCCTGCCCCGCGACCACGAACGCGCGCAGGCCCTCGCCCGCGGCCTCGCCGCCCTCGATGGCCTCCATGTCGATCTGGCGGCGGTCGAGACCAACATCGTCATGGCCGACCTGCAGCGCGGAGAGCCAGCCGGCCTGCTCGCCGAGCTGGCCCGGCATGGCGCCAAGGCCGCCGCCGTCGGCCCGCGGCGCGTGCGCTTTGTCACCCATCGCGACATCACGGACGAGGGCGTGCAATCCTGCCTGCGCGCCGCCCGCGCGTGGGCGGCGGCCAAGGCCTAGGCCCGGCGATCGAGTGCGGCGGTCCCGCATCCCCTCGACCCTCGACAGGCCCCGGCGCGGCATGGTCTCATCCCACGACCGCCCCGCACGGTTTTCCCGAACATGAAACTCGTCACCTTCCTCAGCGTTGCGACCTGGCTCTGCGCGCTGCCCGGCCTGCTCCCCGGCGCCGAGCCCGGCCAGAAGAAGGACAGCCGTCCCAACATCCTCTTCTGTTTCGCCGATGACTGGGGCCGCTACGCCGGCATCTACGGCCAGGTCGAGACGCGTCCCTCCATCAACCAGGTGCTCAAGACGCCGTCGATTGACCGCGTCGGCCGCGAGGGCGTCGTGTTCCGCAATGCCTTCGTCACCTCGCCCAGCTGCACGCCCTGCCGCAGCTCGCTCCTCTCCGGCCAGTACTTCTTCCGCACCGGGCGCGGCGCCATCCTGCAGCCCGCCCTCTGGGACACCAACATCCCGAGCTACCCGCTCCTGCTGCGCGACACCGGTTATCACCTGGGCAAGAGCTACAAGGTCTGGAGCCCGGGCAGGCCCGCCGACGCCCCCTACGGCGGGCAGAAACACGCCTACGAAAAGGCCGGCCGCGACTTCTGCGACTTCTCCGAGAACGCCACCCGCCTCGTCCGCCAGGGCCTCCCGTTCCCGGCCGCCCGCGACCAAATCCTCGGGCAGGTGCGGGCCAACTTCGACGCGTTCCTCGCCGACCGGAAACCGGGCCAGCCCTTCTGCTACTGGTTCGGGCCCACCCTCACGCACCGGGCCTTTGAAAAGGGGTCCGGCCAGGCCCTCTGGGGCATCCACCCGGACTCGCTCAAGGGCCGCCTCCCGAAGTTCATGCCGGATGTCCCCGAGGTGCGCGCCGACTGCGCGGATTACATGGGCGAGATCCAGGCCTGGGATGCCGGCATCGGCGTGCTGATCCGGAAACTCGAGGAGATCGGCGAGCTGGACAACACCCTCGTGGTGCTGAGCGGCGACCACGGCATGCCGGGCGTGCCCGGCGGCAAGTGCAACCTCTATGACTTCGGCGTCGGGGTGTCCCTCCTCGTGCGCGGGCCGGGCGTGCAGGCCGGCCGGGTGATCGACGATTTCGTCAACCTCATGGACATCGCCCCCACCTTCCTCGAGGCCGGCGGGGTCAAGCCGCCCCCCACCATGATCGCCCGCAGCTTCCTCGGCGTGCTGCGCTCCGGGAAATCCGGCCAGGTCGATCCCGCACGCACGTGGGTGGTGACCGGGCGCGAGCGCCACGTGGCCGGCGCCCGCGAGGAGAACCTGCCCTACCCGCACCGCGCCCTGCGCACGCCGGAATTCCTCTACGTGCGCAACTTCGCCCCCGACCGCTGGCCCATGGGCAGCCCCAAGTTCTCGAGCCTGTCCGACTTGCCGGATGCCACGGCCCTGGAAAAAAACACCTACACCGCCTTCGCCGACATGGATGCCAGTCCCACCAAGTCGTGGCTCGTCGGCCAATACGGGAACCCGGCCTGGGCCTGGCACTACAACTACGCCTTCGGCAAACGGCCCGCCGAGGAGCTTTATGATCTGAGGAACGACCCTGAGCAGACCCGGAACCTCGCCGCCGATCCCGCCTTCACCGCCCGACGGGAGGAGTTGTCCGCGCGCCTGCTGCGCCACCTGGCCGAGGCCGGCGACCCACGCGTGCAGGGGGACGGCAAGACCTTCGAGCGGGCCCCGTTCACGGATCCCACCGAGCGTCCCGCCACCAACGCCCCGGCCGGACCCGCCCGCAACCGCAGGCAGGGGCCCCCCCAGAAAACCCAGCCCTGAAGCCCGCCCATTGCATGAGCGCGCCACCGGGTGCCCGCCGCTTTCTCATCACCGGCGCCGCCGGGTTCATCGGCCGCCACCTCACGCTCGCCCTCGTGGAGCGTTTCGGGGCCGCGTCGGTGACCGTCCTGATCGCCCCGCGCCGCCGTGCCACGGAGGACGCGGCCGTCGCGGCCCTGCGCGCCTCCGGGGTCGCCATCATCGAGGCGGACCTGCTCGCGCTCCGGCCCGGATCCCCGCCGGCCCCGGCCTGTGACGTGGTGTTCCACCTGGCCGCCGCGGCGGAACCCGAGAATCCCCGGGCCGATTTCTCCGTGAACGACGTCGGCACCCGGCGCCTCCTCGAGTGGCTGGGACCGGCCCTGCGCGGCGCGCGGTTGGTCTTCGCCAGCACCCTCGCCTGCGTGGACCGGGTCCGCCCGCGCGGCGTCATCACGGAGGAGACCCCCTGCACCCCGGGCACGCCCTATGGACGGACCAAGCTCCGGGCCGAGGATGAAATCCGCGCGCGCCGGGCTGAGTTTGGCTATGACTTCACCGTCCTGCGCCTCTGCACCATCATCGGGCGCGGCTTCCGTCCGACCGGCATGTTCGGCCTTTGCCCGCAGCTGCTCGCGCGCGGGGCCTGGTCCGCCCGCCTGAACTGGCCGGGCCGATCGTCCTTCCTCGCCATGCCCGACCTGGTCCGCCTCCTCGTCGACACCTCCGCGCACCCGGGCGCGGCCAACGCGCTGTTCGTGCTGGGCAACGGCGAGAACCCGACCTTCGACGCGGTCCTGCAACAGATCGCCGACCTGCACGGCCTGCCCCGCCGGCGCATCGTGCTGCCCCGCCTGTTGTGGCGCCTCCTGGCCGCGGTCGCCTGGCCGTTGTCCCGCAGCCCGCTCCTGCCCGCCCGCTGGCGCGTCCCGTTCTGGCGCGCGGCCAATGTCATCGATGACGGCATCTGCGCCGATGCCACCCGCTTGAATCAATTGCTGGGCTGCCGTTACCAGTCCGTGTCCGACGCCCTCCGCGAAGCCTATGGCCGTTGAGCTGAACGGGCGCCACCGCATCCCCGCGCTGGCCGCCCTGCTGGTCCTCGTCATCCTCGCCGTGTTCTGGCCCCTGACAGGCGCGGAGTTCGTCAATTACGACGACCCTGACTTCGTCACCGGCAATCCCCGCGTCCGCTCCGGCCTCAACCCCGAGGGCATCGCGTGGGCCTTCCAGTCCACCTTCATCTATTGGCAGCCGCTTACGTGGCTCTCCTACATGGCCGAGGTCAGCCTGTTCGGCCTGCGCGCCGGGGCCATGCACCTGACCAACCTGCTCCTGCACGCCGCCAATGCGGTCCTCCTCTTCCTGGCCCTCCACCGCATGACGGGCGCGGCCTGGCGCAGCCTGTGGGTCGCCGCCCTGTTCGCGCTCCACCCGCTCCACGTCGAGACGGTGGCCTGGATCTCCGAGCGCAAGGGGGTGCTCAGCAGCCTTTTCTTCATGCTCGCCCTCCTCGCCTACGTCCGCCACGCGGAACGCCCGGGCTGGACCCGCTTCGCGCCGGTGGCCCTCTGCTACGCCCTCGGCCTCATGGCCAAGTCCATGGTCATCACCCTCCCCGCCGTCCTCCTCCTCCTCGATCTCTGGCCGCTCCAGCGCCTGCGCGGATGGAGCCCCGGGCCCGGCCCGGACCGCCGGTTTCCCGCCCGGTCGTGGGCCCAGTTGCTCCTGGAGAAGCTGCCGCTCCTCCCGCTGGCCCTCGCGTCGGCCGTGCTCACGGTGTCCGCCCAGAGCCATGGCGGGCACATGTGGTCCGGCGACCACTACACCCCGGCCATGCGCGCGGCCCATGGGGTGGTTTCCTACGCCGCCTACCTCCGCAAGACCCTGTTGCCTTTCGATCTCGCCGTGTTTTATCCGCATCCCATCACGCATCCGGCGTGGAAGGTGGCCGGGTCGCTCGCGCTGCTGGCCGCGCTCACGGCCCTGGCGGCCTGGCACGCGCGGCGGCGTCCGGTGCTGCTCGTCGGATGGCTGTGGTTCCTCGGCATGATGCTGCCCGTGAGCGGGTTCTTCCAGACGGGCGACCAGGCCCTGGCCGACCGCTACACCTACCTGCCGTTGATCGGCTTGTTCCTCGTCGCGGCCTGGGGCGGGCTGGATCTGGCCCGGGCCATTCCGTTGAGGCGGTTGGGGCTGGCGTTGATCCCGGGGCTCGCGGTGGTGCTGTGCGCGTGGCTGGCGGCTGCCCAGGCCCGCACCTGGCGCAACACACGGGCGTTGTTCGAGCGCGCCGTGGCCGTGACGGCGGACAACTACGTGGCGCAGGCCGTGCTGGGCCACGAGTGGGCGCGGGCGGGCCAGCCCGGGGAGGCCATCCGGTTCTTTGCCCGGGCCCTCGAGATCAAGCCCAGCTACTTTGAGGGCCGCAGCGCCCTGGCCGACCAACTGGCCGCGCAGCAGCAGTTCCCCGCCGCTGTCAGCAATTACCAGGCGGCCCTCGCCATCAACCCCAATTACCCCGACGCCCTCCTCGGCCTCGGCAACGTGCTCCTCGCCACGGGGCAATCCGCCGAGGCCCTCGCCCACCTCGAAAAGGTCGTCGCCTTGCGGCCGGACTCGACCCCTGCCCTGGGCCGGCTCGCATGGTTGCTGGCGACGCACCGGGAGGAACGCGTCCGCAACGGTCCCCGCGCGGTGGAGCTGGCGCGTCGGGCCTGCGCGCTGGCGGGGAACCGGGACGCCCTGCTGCTGAACACGCTGGCGGCCGCCTATGCCGAGACCGGGCAGTTCGAGCAGGCCACGGCCACCGCGCAGCAGGCGCTGGCGCTCGCCCGGAGCGGCGGCCAGGACAAGGTTGCCGCCATCATCGGCCAACTGCTGGCCCTCTACCAGTCCCGCACCCCCTACCGCGAGTAGAAGCCCGGCCGGATCACCGGCGGGCCGGGGGGCGCTCCCCGCGGCACGCAACCGCGGCAAGGCGCCCTCCCGCGCCGCTCCTGCGGGGTGCAAGCGCAGGGTTGTCGTGCGGCGCCCGACGGCCCATGCTGGACGCCCTGTTCCGCTCACCGCATGTCCGCGCTGGCTGACGCTTTGTTCCGCGAGGTGCGCCCGGATTTCTTCCGGGTGCTCACCGGCGATCTGCGCCGGCTCTACGTGGATGCGCTCGACGCGCTGGAGCGGGAACTCAGCCAGCGCAGCCAGGGGCTGGACCGCGACGAGGCCCTCGCCCTGGTCGAACAGGTGATTGAGCAGCATGGCGACCTGTCCGGGACCGAGGACGAGCGCATCGCCCAGGCTGCCACCAACCGGGACCGGGCCCGCGCCGTCCTCGACACCCTGCGCGGCGCCGGCTGGCTGCACGAGGAGGAGCGCGCCGACTGGCAGCGCCTCGTCTTCCTGGATGGCAGCGGCACCACCCTCCTGCACGCCCTCCGGCGCATCGCCTTCGGCGAGGCCGCCATCTTCTCCGACAAGCTCGTCAACGTCTGCACCACCCTCTCCCAGGCCGGCGAGGTCAACCTGAACGCCCTGCAGGAGGAGCCCTGGGCCCAAATCGAGACCTGCGTGGCCAACCTCGAGACCGGCCTGGCCGAGCTGCGCGGCATGCAGAAGTCCATCGAGCGCCACACCCGGCAACAGCTCGCCGCCTCCTCCCTCAAGGAAAACCTCGCCCTCATCTACGACCAGTTCGCCCAGCGCATCGGCCGCACCTGCTACGCCCAGCTCGTCCACGCGCGCCTGCCCAGCCGCCTGTCCGAGACCCGGCGCGCCCTCGAGGAACTGTCCGGCCATCCCGAGTTGCTCACCCGCATGCAGTCCGAGGTCATGCGCCGCGAGCCGGGGCTCACCCCCGAGGCCGCCATGGCCCGCGTGCGCCTGCGCCTCCATGACCTGGAGGAGAGGCTGGAGCAGATCGAGCCCCTCGCCAACGCCATCGACCGCCGCACGGCCGAGTTCGCCCGGCGATCCCAGGCCCGCTTCCGTTACCTGCAGGAAACCACCAGCGAGAACCGCGCCCGCGTCCAGGGCTTCTTCGAGGCGTTGAACCGCCACTTCGCCGGCTGGCGCGTCCCGGACCTCGACGAGCGCGGGCTGGAGCTGCCCGCCCTCGCCCTCCACGACACGCGCATCGTCGGCGGCCTGGAATCCCTCTACACCCCCCGCCTGCGCCGCGCGGCCGGGGAGATCGCCCCGCTCGAGGACGAGGATCCGAGCCATGCGGACCGCGCCCTCGCCCAGCTGGAGAGCAACCTGCGCGATTCCCTCACCGTCAGCCGCGCCAACCGGTTCGTGGCCGACCTCCCGGGCGACCGCGGGACGGTCTGGACCTCGGAGGACCTGCTCCGGTCCCACGTGCGCACCGAGGAGGACGTGGCCGACCTCATCGCGTGCCTCCTCCATGCGCGGTCGGCCGATGCCACGTTCGAGCTGCGCGTCCCGCGGCGGGAGTCCGAGGCGGATGCCGTTCCGTTTGACCGGAAACTCCAATACCGCATCGAGCGGTTCCAGCTGGTGAAGAAATGAGCGAACCCCAGACCACCCAGCCTGGCGGCGGCCTGCTCGCCGCCCTGCCGCCTGGCGACCGCGAGCGCCTCGGCGAGGCGCTCCGGCGCCTCCTCGCCCACGGTTCCGTCCTCGGTCTCGAGCCCGGCCAGGCCGACCTCTACCACTGGTGCCACCAGAACCGGCCCTGGCTCGACGAGATGGCCGGCCTGCTCGACCTCAAGCTGTTCTGGGACCACGCCGACCGCACCGTGCAAGCCGTCCCGCAAAGCCCCGCCTTCCTGCTCCGCCTCAAGCTGGACGCCACCCTCGTCCTGCTCACGCTCTGGTACGAGTTCGACACCGCCATCCGCGACCGCGGCGAGGCCCCGCCGGTGCGCCTGACCGTGCAGCAGCTCAACGATTCCCTCGCCGCCAAGTTCGAGCCGCTCCGCAAATTCCAGCCCAGCCCCACACGCCTGCGCGAAATCCTCGCCCTCGGCCAGCGCAAGAACCTCCTGCGCTTCACCCCGCAGGACGCCCTCGAGCGCTCCGTCATCGAGGTCCTCCCCACCCTCAAGCGCGTCATTCCCTTCCAGGGCCTCGAGGAATGGCAGCGGCACGCCGAACGCTACGCCGCCGTCGCCCAGGAGAAGGCCGCCACCCCCGCCGATGACGACGAGGGAGACAAGGACGCATGACCCGCACCATCCGCCTCACCGGCCTCCATGCCATCAACTGGTACGGCTACAAGGACAGCATCCGCGTCGATGGCAACCTCCTGCTGGCCGGCGTGACCGGCTCCGGCAAGTCCATCCTCATGGACCTCGTCCAGCTGGTCCTCGTCGGCGACCAGCGCCTGGTCCGCTTCAACCAGTCCGCCACCGGCGATCGGTCCGACCGCTCGCTCAAGGGCTATTGCCTGGGCGACACCAAGCAGGAGGAAAACGGCGTCACCCAGTACATGCGCTCCAGCGCCATCACCTACGTGGCGCTCGAGTTCACCTGGCCGAACCGGAAACGGCGCGAGACCTGGGGCCTGCGCATCGAGTTCGGCAGCGCCGCCGAGGCCCAGGGCAAGGTCACCCCGTTCTTCATCCCCGCCGCCCTCCAGCGCAGCCAGTTCCTCGACGCGGACAAGCGGCCGCTCGATTACCCGGGGTTCAAGGCGCTCGTCGAGGAGGCGGAGGGCCGCCTCTACACCGAGGGACTCGAGGCCTACCTGCGCGACATGGCGCAACCCACCCACCTCAACTTTGACCGTGCCGTGCTCCGCGCCCTCCTCCCCACGGCCATGTCGTTCACGTTCCTCAAGAGCTTCAACGAGTTCGCGCGGAACTTCATCCTCCCGGCCGACCGCCTCGACATCGGCGATGTCACCGCCAGCTACCGGACCTTCGTCCGCTATGAGGAGGACCTCCGGCAGCTCGACGACCAGTTCCAGCGCCTCAAGTCCATCCGCGACTGTTTCCAGCGGCTGTCCGATCTCCGCCGCGACCGCGCGCTCGCCCGCCATCTCGAGGCGGAAACCCGGCTCCAGGACGCCGCCGCCCAGCTGGCCGCCGCCGAGTCCGAGCTGGCCACGCTGCGGAAGGAATACGCCGCCGAGGAGAAACGCCTGCAGGAACTCGACCGGGAGATCCCAGAATTGCAGCGCCGCCTCGGCGGCCTGGCCGCCACCATCAACGAGACCCCGGAAGGCCGCCTCTACTCGGAGCTCAAGTCGCGCAACGAAACCCTGGCCCGCCGCCTCGAGCAGCTGCGGGAAATCGGGGCCTCCCTCGAGCAGGCCCTCGCCCGGCGCGTCCGCAACGCCCAAGCCTGGCTCAAGGAGCTCCGCGGCCTGCCCCTCGAGCTCGAGGCCGCCTCCGTGCAGGCCCTCGAGCGGGCCATCCAGTCGGTCGTGGACCGCGGCACCGCGCACGCCGGGGAAACGCTCCCCGCGCTGCAGACCGCCGCGCAGGGCGCCGTCGCCGCCGCCGGCCGCGCCGCCAAGCCAACCCTCGACCGGCTGGCCGAGCTCCGCCGCCAGCTGGGCCAGCTGCGTGACGAGGTCAAGATCCTCGCCCTCGGCCGCCTGCCCGGCGGCCAGTCGCGCCTCCTCGACGCCCTCAACCAGCGCCTCCCGTCGCGCGGCCAGGGCCTGCCCGCCCGCCACCTGCGCGATCTCTGCGAGGTCACCGACGAACGCTGGCGGCCCGCCCTCGAGGTCGCCTTCACCCGCAAGTTCGCCGTCGTGGTCTCGCCCGAGGATTATCCCGAGGCGGAACGGATCTATCATTCGCTCAAGGCCACCGACCTCGGCGGCGAAACCGGCCGGGAATCCCTCGTCAACCCCGCCAAGGCCCTCGCCCGCACCCGCGCCGTCCAGCCCGGGTCGCTGGCCGAGAAGCTCGCCACCAACCATCCCGTCGCCCAGGCCCTCATCGCCGACGCCTTCGGCGGCCTCGTCTGCGTCGAGCGCCGCGAGGACCTGCGCGCGCATGACTTCGCCATCATGCCGGACGGGTTCATGACCCGCGGCGCCTTTGTCGAGCGGCCGCGTTTCTACGACGGGCACCCGTTCATCGGGCAGAAGGGCCTCCAGCAGCAGCTGGCCTGGAAGGAACGCCAGGTGTCCGAGCTGGCCGCCGAGGAACGCCGCCTGGCCCCCGTGGAGCGCGCCCTCAAGGACCTCCAGGAATCGTGGAACCAGCGGTTCGAGGACGTCGCCCAGGGCCTCTACAACGACCTGGCCGAGGCCCGCGCGCTGCCCACGCTCGAGGCCGAGCTGCAGGACAACCTCGCCAAGCTCAAGCGCATCGACCGTTCGAAGTTCGATGAACTGGCCCGCGAGCAGAAGAAGCTCGAGGCCACCCTCCGGAAACACGAGGAGGAACGGCGCGAGCTCGACCGCAGCGGCATCCGCCTCCGCGTCCAGGAGCTGGAACAGGCCGTCAACCAGTCCGGCGCCGCCGTGCAGCGGCTGCAGGAGGAGTTCGACCAGGTCCGCCACGGCACCGATGTCTCGCCCTGGCTCGCCCGCCTGCAGGAGCTGCGCGCCGAGATCCTCGGCCAGTTCCCCGCCCTCGATGTCGCCGCCCGGGAGTTTGGCAACCGCTACCACCGCTGCGACCGGGAGGAGGCGGAGCGCTGGATGGAACTCCAGGGGCTGCGCCGTGCCCTGGGCGCCGCCCACCCCAAGTTTGACGACCTGCCGGTCGAGGCGCCCGACAACGACGCCCATGCCCGCCAGCTCGCCCGGCTCGAGGAAAGCGAGATTCCCGAGTACCGCGCCAAGGCCGAGCACGAGCGCAGGAACTGGGAAAAGCTGTTCCGCACCCAGGTGCTCGAGAAGCTCCATCACGCCCTGCAGGAGGTGAAGAACCTCATCGCCCTCCTCAACACCGCCCTGCGCAAGCGCCCCATCGGGACCAACACCTACCAGCTCCATCACCGGCGCAATCCCGACTACCAGCTCTACCACGAGCTGCTCGAGGCCAGCGCCCTTGTGCGCGAGGACGACCTTTTCTTCGCCTCCGCCGACCAGCGCTTCCGCGACGCCATCAACCACTTCCTCCGCACCCTCATCGAGTCCGACCACGCCGCCGAGGCCACCCGCCTCCTCGACTACCGCCACTACTTCGAATACGACATGGAGGTGCTCGAGGCCGACGGCCGCAAGACCAGCGTGGACCGGCACTCCGGCAAGTTCAGCGGCGGCGAGAACCAGTCCCCCTACTTCATCGCCATCCTCGCCAGCTACCTCCGCGCCTACCGCCGCTACAGCGCGCGCAAGCCGGAGCCGTCCCTCGGCCTCGTCCCCATCGACGAGGCGTTCTCCAAGCTCAGCGGCGAGCGCATCAAGGACTGCATCGCCGCCCTCCAGGCCTTCGACCTGCAGGGCCTCTTCTCCATGAGCACGGGCAACATCCCCTACGCCTTCGAGCACTGCGACTGGCTCGTCGTCGTCTCCAAGGAGGAACGCCGCCTCGGCCAGCGCACCGAAATCCGCAACATCCCCGTCAGCCTCGCCCGCGAGGCCGAGGACGCCCGCCGCCTCATGGCCCGCTGACCATGCCCCTCCCCCCGCCCGTCCTTGCGGCGCTCGCGCGCCGCCATGAACGGTCCGCCGCCGGCCGCACCGGCGCCGCCACGCGGGACCTGCTCGTGGATGTGGAGGTCCTCCTCCGCGAGGCCGGGGCCCCCGAGGGCGACGCCCGCGCCCGCGCGGAACACGACCTCCGCGCCGCGGAACAGGCCGGGCTCCTCCGCCTCGAGCCTCTCCACCCGCGCGACCCCCGCTCACTGCACCAGGTCCGGTTCAACCCCGCCCGCGAGACCGACCTCTTCGCCGCCGTCGGCCGTCCCGCCCCCGCCCAGATCCGCGCCGCGCTCGCCCGCCAATTCCAGGACGCCGCCCACGCCGGGATCCCGGACCGCTGGCGCGAACCCTGGGAGGCCTGGTGCCGGCGTTTGGCCGCCGCCGCCCAGGCCGGGGGATCCGTCGAGCCGTTCGACCGCTCGCCCAGCCCCGACAACGCCCGGCTCCTCGCCCTGCTCCCGCGCCTGCTGGCCTGGGAGGGCGAATCCCTCGTGCGTTTCGCCAGCTGCGTGCTCTGCGGCGATTCCAAAACCCTTGAGACCCTCGCCGCCCGCGATCGGGAGGGGGAACTCCGCGATCAGTTGCGCGGCAAGCTCGGCCGCCTGCTCGAGGAGATCACCGGCGGCCAACTCCGCACGCTCGACCAGCTCGGCATCCTGCCCAACCCCCGCTTCGCCCTCGTCCATGGCCCCCTCCAGCTCGAGCTGCCCCGGGGCCGGCTCGACCTTGGCCTGCTCCGCGGCGCCTTCCGCATCGCCGAGGCCGACCTCGCCGCCGCCCAAGGGGTCAACACCACCGCCCGGCGCTGCCTCACCGTTGAGAACGAGACGTCGTTCCATGAGCTCGCCCAGCTGCAGTCCGGCGAGCTGCTCGTCCAGACCAGCTACCCCGGCAGCGGCACGCTCGCCCTCCTGCGGCGTCTCCCGGCCCACCTGGAGTTCCGGCACTTCGGCGACAGCGACGAGGCCGGGTTCGACATCCTCCGGGTGCTGCGCGAGGCCACCGGCCGCGATTTCCAGCCGCTCCACATGCAGCGTGGGCGCCTGCCCGCCGAGCAGGAGGCCCTCGGCCGCCCCACCCGCCCCGACTGGCCGTTTTATGATTGATGCGTTCCCCCCGCCGCTCCCGGCCGCCCGCCGCCTCGCCTGGGGGTTGCTCGCGCTGTGCCTCCTCGCCCTCCCGGCCCCGGGCGCCCTCCAGCCTCCGGCGCCCGACGTCCTCTTCATCGCGGTCGATGACCTGAACGATTACATCTCCCCGCTCGACCACCATCCCGGCGTGCGCACGCCGCACCTGGAGCGCCTCGCCGCCCGCTCGGTCACCTTCACCCGCGCCCAGTGCGCCGCCCCCGCCTGTCACCCTTCCCGCGTCGCCGTCCTCACCGGGGTCCACCCCGTCCGCTCGGGGATCTATCGCAATCTCTTCCGCGCCCATGGCCCGCGCTGGCGCCACGAGTCGCCCGTGCTCCGGGACGCCGTCGTCCTCTCCCGGCATTTCATGAACCACGGCTACCGCGCGGTCGGCGGCGGCAAGCTTTTCCATGCCCTGCAATGGACCCCGGGGGATTCCCAGAACGACCCGGACGCCTGGACCGCCTACCGCGGCGATCCCCTCAACCCCATCGCCCCGGACTGGCCCCGGCCCCCTCGCACCCCCGATGCGCAGGCCGGCCTCGGGCCCGGCCGACCCCTCGGCGCGGCCCAGTTGTTCGGGGCCCAGCCGTTGAGGGTTCCCGACGAGGAAACCGGCGACCATCGCGTGGTCGACTGGGCCATCGAGCAACTGCACGCCACCCGCGCGCAGCCGCTCTTCCTCGCCGTCGGCCTCTTCCGTCCCCACATCCCGTGGGAGGTTCCCCAACGCTGGTTTGATCTCCACCCGGCTTCCGCCGTCGCCTTGCCCGCCACGCGCACCAATGACCTCGCCGACGCCTTCGACCACGGCCGCCGCAGCTGGCATCGCTGGGTCACGGACAACCGGCAGTGGACCAATTTCGTCCGCGGTTACCTCGCCTCGGTCGCCTACATGGACCATCAGGTCGGCCGGCTGCTTGACGCGCTGGAGGCCTCACCCCGGCGCACCAACACGGTCGTGGTCCTGTGGTCCGACCATGGGTTTCACCTCGGGGAGAAGGAGAACTGGGAGAAGTTCGCCCTCTGGGACCAGACCACGCGGGTGCCCCTGTTCATCGGCGCCCCCGGGCGCGCCGGCAACGGAAAGCGCTGCCGCGAGGCGGTCTCCCTCGTCGACCTCTATCCCACGCTCTGCGAACTGGCCGGCCTGCCTGTCCCGCCGCAGTGCACCGGTCGTTCGCTGGTCCCGCAGCTCGACCAACCCACCCGGCCGGTGCCCCACCCGGCCCTCATCTCCCATGTCTTCAACTCCGCCGACAACCCCGGCCGACGGCCCTCCCACGCCGTGGCCGACGCCCGCCACCGGCTCATCCGTTACCACAACGGGTTCGAGGAGCTCTACGATCTGGAGGAGGATCCCAACGAGTATGTGAACCGGGCCCAGGACGCCCGGCTGGCCGAGGCGAAGGCGCGCCTCGCGCGGCACCTGCCGGCCGACCCCGCGCCCGACCGCGACATCCCGACATCCCGAAGGACTCGCCCTACCACGTCCCCGCACAAAGGCAGCGGGTCGGCGACGGGGAAGGGGAGTAGGCCGGGAGCGTGCCGCAACCGGCCTCGGCAGGCCCGCCTGCCGGGCGTCACTCCATGGTGAAGGACGCCGAGACTACGGCCCGGATGCTCTTGTCGCGCGAGGATGTGTCATTGATGCCCTCGGCGCTCGTGTCGTTGGAATTGCGCGGGGTGATTTGGAAGACTCCCATACGCGCGTTGCGCAGCGACCCGAGCCGGCGCCCACCCTGGGAGGCAATCTGCTCGGCCCGCTGCCGGGCGTCCTTCGTCGCCGCCGCCAGCAGGTCCACCTTGGCTTCCCCCACCCGCGTGTACATGTAGGAGATGCCCTGATCGCTCAGCTCTACGCCCTGTTCCACCAGTGCGGTGGAGCGCTGCTGCAGCGTCGCCACCAGCGGCAGGTTGGTGGACTCCACGCGCAATACCTGCAGCAGCCGGAATCCCACCGTCTGGCGGCTCTCCTCGCCCTCCCATCCGTCCCGTCCCCCGGGCTTCAAGCGCTGGATGCTAATGGCCGAAAACCCCGCGTTGGTCACCCCGTTCTGCACCAGGAACGCCCGCACCTTGCCCTCGTCCCCCTTCAGCTTCTGCTGCGCTGCCACCATGGTGTTCGCCTCGGTCGCAAACACCGCACCCCACACCGCCAGATCCGACACCACGTCCTGCCGCGCCGACCCCGTCACGGTGATCACCTGCGAGTCCGCGATATGGATCCAGGCCCGGGTTACCTGCATCGCCGAGACCACCAACCCCACCGCCAACAGCAGCCCCAGTAATACCCCGCCCAGTGGGAAGCGGCTGAAAATGGATTCGGTGCTCGATGAGGCCTTCATAATGCAGTCTTCAGCTGTTCCAAGGGTGTCCCAAGGCTTGAGGCCGCGAGTCTAGCGTCCGTGTCAAGGGGGCACATATTACCGGCCACGCCGGCTCACTCCTGCGGAATCCGGTTCAGCGTGTAGTAGGCGTCCGGATAATCCAGCGCCGCGCCGTCCGCCGCCCGCACGCCTGCCGCCCGCAGCGCATGCACATGCCATGG
>JBJOEZ010000056.1:0-24491 GCA_046048995.1 Verrucomicrobiota bacterium
ATAGCCAATGACCGATGGCTGGCGCCGGGGTTTGATTGGTCATTGGCTATAGGCTATTGGCATCGGTCATCCACCCTCCCATCCCGCCTGAAGCCCCACTCGCCTGCGGTTCGGGGCATCCCAAGCCCGGAGCAGTTCCCGGTGCGCGGGATCCCATGGAAGGGATGTGTGGTCGCATGGGCAGATGACCGATTCGGATAGCCAATAGCCAATGACCGATCGCTGGCGCGGGGGTTTGCTTGGTCATCCACCCTCTCCTCCCCCCCAGAAAAAAGAAAAGCCGGCTTTCGCCGGCTCTGGTGATAAGGTCATAGACGCCCTCACCAAGGCGCTCAGAAGGGTAGCGGGGCCAACTTAAATCGCTGTCCGAACCCCGCTACTAGCAAGACCTTTCTGCCAACCCTAAACGGACAGCGAAATCTTCAATACGCACTAACCGTCTGGCGGTCCCTTTGAAACCAGAGTCCCGCTATGCGTTCAATGTTTTTTTCCGGGTCTTGCTTCTGCCTAAAACATTCATCTTTAGAGATTTCGGTGTTTTAACGCCGGTTCGTCGGGAAAAATTGCGGGGGCGGGCTGCGTTCTGGGTGGGGTTCGAGGGGTTTTGGGGCCATGGAGCAAAGGGTGGAGGTGTTCTCGTGCCCGGCGACAGGGCCGGATGTCCCAAAAAGGGTGTTCCCAGGGGACGTTTTTTGTGTCACGGTTCCGCCATCAATCAACCCGTCGGTCCATGCACTGTCGTATCGTTGCGCCTCGGCATCGCCCTGTTCTGGACCTGCGCCGGTTTTTCGCCATGTCATCTATGAGAACCCCCCGTGTCCTGGCCCTCCTGAGCCTCCTGCTGGTCGCCCTTCCGTTGCCGGCCGCCCAAGTCTTCAACCTGGGCGCGCCGGACTGGCGCTGGCGTCCCGGCACCAACGAGGCGTCCACTCCCATCGACCTCTGGAGGACCAATGGATTCAATGACGCCCAGTTCGTCACCGCCCCGGCACCGTTTTGGTATGGGGATGTTCGCACCGGCGGCACCCAGGTGACCGGCATGCAGAACAACTATCTCTGCCTGTTCCTGCGCAAGAACTTCACCCTGGCCGACATCTCCAACCTGGGCGGCGTCCGGCTCAGCTATTTCATCGATGACGGCCTGGTCGTCTGGATCAACGGCCGGGAGGTTTACCGCGAATACGTCACGGATGTCGCGCCCACCATCGCCACCCTGGCCGTCAACCAACCCGTCGACCCCGCCCCGCTGGTCACCACCCCCATCATCCCGCTTTCCCCCGGGGTCCTCCTGGCCGGCACCAATGTGATCGCCGTGCAGGTCTTCCAGAGCGCCCTGGCCAGCAGCGATCTCGGCTTCGACCTGGCCCTCGAGACCATCGCCACCGAGACCACTCCCCCGACCGTGGTCAGCGCGGTGCCCGCCGCGGGCAGTTCCGTCTCCGGGTTGGCCGCCATCACGGTGAACTTCAGTGAGCCCATGGCGGGCGTGGATGCCGGGGACTTGCTCGTCAATGGCACCCCGGCCACCGGCGTCGCCGCCTCCTCCAGTTCGAACTTCACCTTCACCTTCACCCAGCCCGCCTACGGCACGGTCCAAATCAGCTGGGCCGCCGCCAACGGCATCACCGACCAGGCCATCACCCCCAATGCCTTCAATGGCAGTGGCCCCGGGGCAACCTGGCAATACACCCTCATCGACCAGGTCGCGCCGGCCGTGGTCAGCCTCTCGCCCGTCACCAATGAAACCGTCCGCACCCTCACCAACATCACGGTCACGTTCAGCGAGGCCGTGACCGGCGTGGACGCCGCCGACCTCCGCATCAATGCCACGCCCGCCACCGGCGTGTCCGGCGGCGGCAATGTCTACAACTTCTCCTTCCCCCAGCCCGCCACCGGCGTGGTCCAGGTCGCCTGGGCCGCCGCCAACGGCATCACCGACCTGGCGGCCACCCCCAATGCCTTCGCGGGCGGCGCGTGGACCTACACCCTCGACCCCAATGCCGCCGCCGGCCTGGGCCCCATCATCACCGAGTTCATGGCCGCCAACACGGGGACCCGCTACCTCGACGAGGACGGCGACAGTTCCGACTGGATCGAGATCCAGAATGCCGGGAACTTCTCGGTCAACCTGGCCGACTGGGCGCTGACCGATGACACCGGCAACCTCGCCAAGTGGCGGTTCCCCTCCACCAATGTGCCGCCGGGGGCGTTCCTGGTCGTTTTCGCCTCCGAGAAAAACCGCCGCGTGCCCGGCGCCCGCCTGCACACCAACTTCAAGCTCGGCAGCGGCGGGGATTACCTCGCCCTCGTCCGTCCCGATGGCACCGTCGCCTCGGAGTTTGGTCCGGACTACCCGCCCCAGTTCACCGGAGTCTCCTACGGCCTGGGCGTGCTGACCTCCAACGCAACCGTGGTCCCCACCAACGCCGCCGGCCGGCTGCGCATCCCCGCCAGCGGCGGTGACGGCACCAACTGGCTCTATGCCGGCTTCAGCGACGCCAGCTGGAACCCCGTGACGAACGCCATCGGCTACGGCGGCACCAATGTCGTCTCCGCCGACTACAGCGCCGTGGTGCTCGCCACCGCACCCCTCGTCTACTATCGCTTCGGCGAACTGGCCGGCAGCGCGGCGGTCAATGCCGGATCCCTGGGGGCCTCCGGCAACGGCACCTACACGGCCAGCCCCACCCTCGGCGCCGCCGGGCCGCGTCCGCCCGCCCAGAACGGGTTCGAGTCCGACAACACCGCGGTCAGCCTCTCCGGCACCGCCGGCACCGACTATGTGGCCGGGCCGGCCGGCCTCCTCAGCGGGCGCGCCGCCTTCACCGTGGCCGGCTGGATCTATCCCACCGCCGCCCAGGCCGGCCGGACCGGCCTCTTCGGCCAGAACGACGCCGTCGAGTTCGGTTTCATCTCGGCCGGCACCATCCAGGTTTGGACCCCCTCCGGCAGCATCGCCGCCTACACCTATCCCTTCCCCGACAATGAATGGCATCACATCGCCCTCGTGGGGGCCGGCGGCCAGCTGCAGCTCTACCTCGACGGCACCCTGCGCACCTCGGCCGCCGGCGCCGCCGGCGCCGCCGCCGGCAACTTCAACATCGGCGGCGGCGGCGTCTTCGACGCCACCGGCAACGACTTCACCGGCCGCATGGACGAGGTCGCCATGTGGGACCGCGGCCTCAGCGCCACCGAGGTCCTCAGCCTCTACACCGGGGGCACCAACCTCACCGGCATCCCCGCCATCCGCTACGCCCGCACCGACGTCGGCTCCCTCATGTCCAACGTGAACGCCAGCGCCTACTTCCGCCTGCCCTTCACCCTGCCCAGCGCGGCCAACATCCAGCTCCTCACCCTCCGGGTGCGCCATGACGACGGGTTCGTCGCCTACGTCAACGGGGTCGAGGTCGCCCGCGCCAACGCCCCGGCCTCGCTCGCCTACAACTCCGCCGCCACCAACACGCACGCCCCCACCGCGGTCGACCAGTTCCAGTTCGGCGCCAACATGCTGAGCGCCGGGGCCAATGTCCTCGCCATCCATGCCCTCAACGCCTCCGCCGACGACGCCGACTTCCTCTGCGGCGCCGAACTCGTCGCCACCTACGTGGCCGCGGCCAGCGCCGGCGGCGTCTACATGACCGGCCCCTCGCCCGGACTCCCCAACAGCGGCGGTGTCTCCGTGCTGGGCCCGGCCATCTCCGAGCCGGCCCATGCGCCCAACACGCCCGCCGACACCGAGGACATCGTGGTCACCGCCCGGGTCGAACCCACCTTCGCCCCCGTCGCCTCCGTGACCGTGCGCTACCGCGTCATGTTCAACACCGAGAGCGAACTGGCCATGTTCGATGACGGCCTGCACGGCGACGGCGCCGCCGGCGACGGGGTCTACGGCCAAACCCTCCCCATCGCCGCCCTCTCCACCAACGGCCAGATGATCCGCTGGTACATCCGTGCCACCGACACCGTCGGAACCGTCGGGCGCTGGCCCCTCTTCCTCGCCCCGACCGAGACGGAATACCTCGGCACCATGGTCAATCCCAACTACGTCACCAGCGCGCTCCCCATCATCTACTTCTTCGCCCCGCCCACCATCCTGCAGCCCGGCCCCACCACCTCCCAAATCGGCGCCGACTCCGAGGCCGGCGCGCGCGTCTCCCTCTTCCATGACGGCGAGTTCTACGACAACATCAACATGGAACTCCGCGGCAACACTTCCGCCACCGCGAACAAGAAGGCGCACCGCCTCGAGTTCAACCGCGACCACGAGTTCCGCCATCCCGGCCCGGGGGGGCGCATCCGCAAGACGTCCCTCCTGTCCGAGCCGACCGATTCCAGCTACCTCCACCAGCACCTCAGCTTCTGGTTCCTCTCCCAAATCGGTGTCCCCTCGCCGTTCGACTACCCGGTCCGCCTCGAGTTGAACGGCGTCTTCTACCAGCTGGCCTTCCACAACGACGTCCTCGGCGAGGAACAGCTCGCCCGCATGGGCTACGACCCCGAGGGCGCCCTCTACAAGGCCGTCGGCAACGTCAAACCGGACTACTCCAGCACCGGCGGCTTCGTGAAGGTCGAGCCGGATGACGTCCCCAGCCGCGCCGACTACGACCAGCTGGCCGCGGGCATCAACGAGGGCAACAGCCTGGCCGGGCGCCGGGCCACGTTCTTCGACCTCGTCGACGTGCCCCAGGTCATCAATGACCTCGCCGGCGTGCGCTGGTGCTCCGAGAACGACGACGTCTGGGCCAACATGTGCCTCTACCGCGACACCTACGGCGACCAGCTCTGGCGCTGCATCCCCTTCGACATGAACGCCTCCTGGGGCCAGCGCTACGGCGGCAACAACCCGCTCGAGGCCAACATCGACACCCGCAAGAGCCACCCGCTCTACGGCGGCCGCGCCATCGACCCCGCCGAGGGCCCCGGCGGCCTCAACCGCTGGAACCGCATGTACGACGTCATCATCTCCGTGCCCGAGGTCCGCGAGATGTACCTCCGCCGCATGCGTTCCATCATGGATCAGGTCATCCAGCCGCCCGGCACGCCCGCGGAGTCCCTCATCATCGAGAATTACATCAAGCAGATGACCAACCGCATGGCCCCGGAGGCCCTGCTCGATCGCAACAAGTGGGGCCCCACCGCGTGGGCCCCGATCGACAGCTTCCTCATCGCCGCCAGCAACCTCGTCAGCCAGTTCGTCGCCCCGCGCCGCATCCACTGGTACGCCACCCACAGCATCACCAACAACGCCCGCCCCACCGGCACCAACGCCACCGACAAGGCCGGCATCCCCCTGGCCCAGCCGCCCCAGACCCTCCTCGGCCTCGTCGACCTGGAATTCAACCCCTCCTCCGCCAACCAGAACCAGGAATTCCTCGCCCTCACCAACCCGAACCCCTACGCCGTCGACATCAGCGGCTGGAAGCTCTCCAAGGCCGTCGACTTCACCTTCCGGCCCGGCACGGTCATCCCCTCCAACGGCGTCCTCTACGTCTCCCCCAACGTGGTCGCCTTCAAGCAGCGCACCACCGGCCCCCGCGGCGGCCAGGGCCTCTTCGTGGTCGGCCCCTACCAGGGCCAGCTTTCCGCCCGCGGCGAGTCCATCGTCCTCAAGGACAACACCGGCTTCCAGGTCTTCTCCAACGCCTACACCGGCGCCCCCTCGCTCGCCCAGCAACACCTGCGCGTGACGGAAATCATGTATAACCCCGCCCCCACGCCCGGCGGCACCACCGACGGCCAGGAATTCGAGTACATCGAGCTCCGGAACACCTCGGCCAGCGTCACCCTCGACCTCACCGGTGTGCGCCTCACCAACGGCGTCACCTTCGCCTTCGCCGGCAGCGCGGTCACCAGCCTCGCCCCCGGCACCCGCGTCCTCGTCGTCCGCAACCCGGCCGCCTTCGCCGCCCGCTACGGCGCCGGCCTGCCCGTCGCCGGCGCCTTCGGCGGCGCCCTCGACAATGCCGGCGAGGCCCTCCAGCTCCTCGACGCCAGCAATGAGGAAATCCTCGACTTCGCCTACAATAACACCTGGTACCCCATCACCGACGGCCTCGGCTTCTCGCTCGTCATCCTCGATGAACTCGCCCAGCCCGATGCCTGGGGATCCAAGTCCAACTGGCGCCCCAGCGGTTCCCCGGCCGGCAACCCCGGCGCCGCCGACCCCGGCGCCCCCGCCATCGCCCCCATCCTCATCAACGAGCTGCTCTCCGCCAGTGTCCTGCCCGCCGTGGATGCCGTGGAACTCCTCAACCCCACCGCCAGCCCGGTCAATCTCGGCGGCTGGTTCCTCTCCGATGACCCGGCCCAGCCCCGGAAATACCGCCTGACCAACAACTGCATCATCCCGGCCGGCGGCTTCCTCGTCTTCACCGAGGCGGAGTTCAACAACCCCGCCAAGGCCGTCGCGCCCTTCGGCCTGAACGGCGCCGGCGACCAGGTGTGGCTCACCTCCGGCGACGCCGGCACCAACCTCACCGGCTACATGATCGGCGAGGACTTCGGCGCCGCCCGCAACGGCGTCACCTTCGGCCGCTACACCAACAGCCAGGGCGCCGTCCACTTCGTCGCCCAGGACGCCTCCACCCTCGGCGCCGCCAACGGCCTCCCCCGCGTCGGCCCGGTTGTCATCTCGGAAATCATGTATCACCCCCCGGACACCGCCGGCTCCTACGGCAGCGAGGACAACCGGATCGATGAATACATCGAGATCCGGAACATCTCGGGCGTGCCCCAGCCCCTCTACGATCCCGCCCACCCCACCAATACCTGGCGCCTCCGCGATGCCGTCAGCTTCTCCTTCCCGCCCGGCACCGTCCTCCCGCCCGGCGGCCACCTCGTCGTCGTGTCCTTCGACACCTCCGATGCCAATGCCGTCGCCCAGTTCCGCACCCGCAACGCGGCCAGCATCCTCGCCCCCATCATCGGGCCCTTCCAGGGCAGCCTCGACAACGCCGGGGCCAGCGTGGAACTCGCCGCCCCCAACGCCCCCACCACCAACGGCGTCGACCGCTACCTCGTCGATCGCGTCGAGTACCGCGACACCGCCCCCTGGCCCGCCGGCGCCGACGGCCTCGGCCAGGCGCTCGCCCGCATCACCGTCGGGCTCTACGGCAATGACCCCGCCAACTGGACCGCCTCCTCCCGCAGCCCCGGCTACGACCCCACCGCCGACAACGGCCCGGTCTTCAGCCTGCAGCCGGTCAGCGCAACCCTGCCCGCCTCCCGCACCGCCACCTTCACCGTCGCCGCCGGGCCCGAGCCCGTCGCCTACCAGTGGCGCTTCAACGGCGCCGGCATCCCCGGGGCCAACAGCCCCACCCTCGTCCTTTCCAACCTCCAGTTCTCCCAGTCCGGCACCTACAGCTGCCTGGCCGAGAACACCGGCGGCGTCACCGTCAGCAGCAACGCCACCCTCACCGTCGTGGCCGCCGCCGTCATCACCCAGAATCCCACCAACTTCACCGTGCGCATCCGCCCGGACCTCCTCTCCGTGGCCACCACCTCCGTCGTCTTCCGCGTCAGCGCCACCACCACCAACCCCCCGCTCTCCTACCAGTGGCTCTTCAACGGCACCAACCTCCCCGCCGGCCACCCCAGCTACCTCGGGGTCAACTCCACCAACCTCATCGTGACCAACATCACCAAGGCCCAGTCCGGCACCTACTCCTGCGCCGTCAGTGACAGCGCCGGCACCGTCTTCAGCGGGTCCGCCGTCCTCACCACCTGGGTCGGCCCCGTCTTCATCCTCCAGCCCCAGTCCCAGACCGTCCTCGAGGGCGAACCTGTCACCCTCTCGCTCGCGCTCAGCAACGATTGCACCGGGCCCTTCACCTTCGTCTGGCGCTACCAGTCCAGCATCATCGCCAGCAATGCCTTCAGCACGAACTACTTCAGCTCCATCACGCTGACCAACGTGCGCGTCCAGAGCGCCACCCTCAACCGCTACCGTTGCGACGTGCAGAGCCCCACCACCACGGGGCAGGGCTCGGCCAGTTCCAACGCCTTCCTCACCGTCCTCGCCGACTTCGACCGCGACCGCATGGCCGACGCCTGGGAGGTCCTCTACGGCTTCAACACCAACGACGTCAGCGACGGCCAACTCGACCTCGACGGCGACCTCATGCTCAACGCCAAGGAATTCGGAGCCGGCACCGACCCCACCGATCCCGCCAGCGTGCTCAAGCTGACCGATGTCCAGTTCGGCCCGACCGGCAGCTTCACCTTCCTGGCCGTCTCCAACCGCACCTACTCGGTGCAGTCCACCGCCACGCTGCCCGGGCCCTGGACCTCCCTGCTCAACGTCGGCGCCGCCTCCTCCAACCGGACGGTCACCGTCACCAACGCCACCGCCGTTCCCGGCCCGCGTTACCTGCGCCTGGTCACCCCGCAGCAGCCCTGAGCGAACCCCGCACCCCCAGTGCCCCCCGGCGGCAGCCGGAGGGACGCCCACGCCCGTCCCGGGACCGCCCCGGCGTGCACGCCTGAAAAAGCCGTTGTCCGCGGCCCGCGCCGGGCCCTATGGTGCCCGCAACGCCCGACCCCCGCCGCCCATGCCTGACGCCACCTCCACCCCGGCCGCCGGCCGCTCGCTCACCCAGCGCTTCCTCGACCGCCTCGAGTACCTCGGCAACAAGCTGCCCGACCCCACCCTGATCTTCGTGGGCGCCCTCCTCCTGACCTGGGCCGCCTCCGCCCTGCTCGCGCCGGTCCAGTTCACCGAGACGGATCCCCGGTCCGTCGTCCGCGACGCGGCCGGCCAGGTCACCTCCTCCGCCCCCATCCGGGTGAAGAACATGCTCAGCGGCGAGAACCTCGCCCTGTTTCTCTCCCGCATGGTCAAGACCTTCACCGACTTCCCGCCGCTGGGCGTGGTCCTCGTCGCCCTCCTCGGCGTGGCCGTGGCCGAGCACACCGGGTTCATCAACGCCGGCATCAAATACCTGCTCCGCCTCACCCCGCGCCGCCTCCTCACCCCCGCCCTCGTCCTCGTCGGCATCCTCAGCCACTCCGCCGGCGACACCGGCTATGTCCTCGTCATTCCCCTCGGCGGCATGATCTTCGCCGCCGCCGGCCGCCACCCCGTCGCCGGCATCGCCGCCGCCTTCGCCGGCGTCTCCGGCGGGTTCAGCGCCTCGTTCCTCCCCTCCACGCTCGACCCTCTCCTCCAGGGCTTCACCCAGTCGGCCGCCCAGGTCATCAATCCCACCCGCACCGTCAATCCCCTCTGCAACTGGTACTTCATGAGCGCCTCCACGCTCGTCATCCTGTTCGTGGGCTGGTTCCTCACGGAACGGTTGATCGAGCCCCGCCTGCGCCACCTGCCCGTCGACGGCGCCGGGGACGCCGGCAACGACCTCCACCGCCTCACCGACGCCGAACGCCGCGGTTTCCTCGGCGGCCTGACCGCCTTCCTCGTGCTGGTCGTCCTCCTCGCCCTCGCCGTCCTCCCGGCCGCATCCCCCTTCCGGGCCAAGGACGGCACCCTCTCGTCCCATGGATCGCCCCTCATGGAATCCATCGTCCCGCTCATCGCGCTGTTCTTCCTCGTGCCCGGCATCCTCCACGGCTGGCTCGCTGGCACGGTCAAGTCCCACCGCGACGTCGTCCAAGGCATGGCCAAGTCCATGGGGACCATGGGCTACTACCTCGTCATGGCCTTCTGTGCCGCCCAGTTCACCTACGTCTTCCGCGAATCCAACGTCGGCGCCCTCCTTGCCCTCAAGGGCGCCAACCTCCTGCAGTCCCTCCAGTTCCCCGGCGCCGTCACCCTCATCGGCATCATCCTCCTCACCGCCACCGTCAACCTCCTCATCGGGTCCGCCTCCGCCAAATGGGCCCTGCTCGGCCCCATCCTCGTCCCCATGCTCATGCAGCTCGGGTTCTCCCCCGAACTGACCCAGGCCGCCTACCGCATTGGCGATTCCAGCACCAACATCATCACGCCCCTGCTCCCCTATTTCCCGCTCATCGTGGTCTACTGCCAGCGCCACGCCAAGACCACCGGCATGGGCACCCTCATCTCCGTCATGCTGCCTTTCAGCATCGCCTTCCTCATCGCCTGGACCGCCCTGCTCATGGTTTGGTGGGGCCTCGGGCTCCCCCTCGGCCTCGGCGCCCGCTACACGCCCTGAGGCTCCGCTCTCCCCCCCGCTGCCCGTTTCTCCCGGCGTCATATTGGTGAAACCTCGGGCTGGCCATCGCAGTCTGGCCCGCCTCATGTCGCCTGCATTCCTTTTCCGCCGCCTCGCGTCGCCCTGGCTGCTGGCCGCCGTTTTCGGCAGTGCCACCCTCGCCCTTCCCGCCGGGGCCGCCCCGCCCAACTTCGTCATCGTGGTCGGCGAGGGCGCCGGGTGGGTCAGCACCAGTGTGCCCATGGACCCCGCCCAACCCTCCGCCCGATCCACCAGCCTGCGCACGCCCGGCCTCGAGCGCCTGGCCGCCGCCGGGCTCCGCTTCGCCCAGGGCTACGCCGCCTCCCCCCGCTGCACGCCCTCCCGGGCCGCCCTCTTCACCGGGCGCAGCCCGGGCGCCCTGCACATGACCTTCGTCACCGAGGGCGGCCGCGGCGGCGGTGGAGGCGGCCCCGCCACCCCGGCGGCCCGGGTGACCGCACCCACGGCCCTCATGGAACTGCCCGCCGCGGAGATCACGCTGGCGGAACTCCTGCAGGAGGCCGGCTACGCCACCGCCCACTTTGGCAAGTGGCATGTCGGACGCGTCTCGCCCGCCCGGCATGGGTTCGCGGAAACCGACGGGCCCAACGGCAATGGCGGCCCGGAGAATGTCGCCAACCCCAACCCCAAGCAGGGCCTCGCCATCACCGAGGCCGGGGTCGCCTTCCTGGAGCGCCAGGCCCGGAGCCGCCAACCCTTCTACCTCCACCTTTCCCACTACCCCAGCCAGGAGGAGAAAGGGGCCGCCAATGGGCGCGGCGGGCGGTCGGGCCAGCACGAGCAGGAGGTCGCCGCCGCCGACCAGAGCCTCGCCCGGATCCTCGACACCCTCGATCGCCTCGGCCTGCGCACCAACACCTACATCCTCTACACCACGGACCACGGCACCCCCGGCCGCAACGGCCCGCTGCGCGGGGGCAAGGGCACCATCTGGGAAGGCGGCCTGCGCGTGCCATTCCTGCTCGCCGGGCCCGGCATCGCCCCCAACGCCAACTCGGCCGTGCGCGTCAGCGCCCTCGATGTCCTCCCCACCTTCGCCGAACTGGCCGGCCGCCGCGACCGCGTCCCCGCGGCCTGCGAGGGCGGCAGCCTGGTCCCGCTCTTCCAGGACGGCACCGGCTCCGTGCGCCGGCCCCGCGAGGAGTTCGTCGTCCACTTCCCGCACTATGACAAGGACCCGGTCGGGCCCGCCTCCGCCCTCTTCCTCGGCGACCTCAAGCTGGTGCGCATCTATGCGACCGGCGAACGCCGGCTCTACGACGTGGCCCAGGACCCCGCCGAGCGGCGCGACCTCGCCCCGGATCGCCCCGATCGCGTGCGGGAACTCGACGCGCGCCTCACCGCCTCCCTCCAGGCAGTCGGCGCCGCCATGCCTGTGGTCAACGAATCCGTCCCGGCCGACCAGCGTCCGCCCGAGCGCCGCGGCAACCGCGGCGGCGGAAGGGGGGCGGAATGACCCGCGCCCTCTGGCATGGGCTCGCCGCGGGCCTTTGGGTCGCCCTCCTCGCCCCCTCCGGCCTGGCCCAGAACACGCCGCCCGGCGGCGGGGGCGGCGGCAACCGTGGCCGCGGCCAGGGCGGCCGCGGCGAGGTCCGGATGCCAACGCCCGCCTTCCAGACCGACGTTCCCGCGCACCCCGGCAGCTTCATCCTGGGCCGGCCCACCCGGACAAACATCACCCTCAGCGTCCTCCGGCACCAGGACCAGGAGGGATACATCGCCTGGGGCACCCAGCCCGGCACGCCCACGCGGCAGACGTCGCCCCGGCTTTTTCCCAAGGGTCAGCCGGTCGAGGTGGTCCTCGACGGCCTCGCGCCCGGCCAGCGGCATTACTACGAGTTCCGGTCCCGTGCCCCCGGGTCGGGATCCTTCCAGCCGGGCACCGAGCACAGCTTCACCACCGCGCGTCCCCCCGGGGCGACCTTCACCTTCACGGTCCAGGCGGATCCGCACCTGGACTACGGGGTGGATGTGCCGGCCTACCGGAAGTCCCTTACCAACGTCCTCGCCGCCCGCTCCGATTTCCACCTCGACCTCGGCGACACCTTCATGACGGACAAATACGGGGCGTTCACCAACGCCGCCCCGCAATACCTGGCGCAGCGGTATTACTTCGGGCTCGTCGGCCACAGCGTCCCGGTGTTCCTCGTGCTGGGAAATCACGACGGGGAAATGCCCGGCCGCGGCGGCACCGCCCCCGGATCCATGACGCACTGGTCCAACACCATGCGGAAACGATACTTCCCCAACCCGGTCCCGGACGGCTTCTACACCGGCAACGCCACGCCCGATCCCCAGGTCGGTCTCCCGGCCAATTATTACGCCTGGGAATGGGGCGACGCGCTCTTCCTCGTGCTGGATCCCTTCTGGTTCTCCACCCGGGTGCGGCGCGGGGAGGGTGACAACTGGTCCCGCACCCTCGGCCAGGCCCAATACCGCTGGCTCCAGCGCACCCTCGAATCGAGCCGCGCCCGCCACCGGTTCGTCTTCATCCATCACCTGGTCGGCGGGGATTCCCCGGAGGGACGCGGCGGGGCCGAGGCGTCCCGCTTCTTTGAATGGGGCGGCCACGAGTTGGATGGCCGCCACACCTTTGCCCAACGGCGGCCCGGTTGGGAACTTCCCATCCATGACCTCCTCGTGCGCCACCGGGTCAGCGCCGTCTTCCACGGCCACGACCACATCTACGCCTTCCAGGAACGCGACGGGCTGGTCTACCAACTCGTGCCGCAGCCCGGCCATTCCCGCTTTGACGTGACCCGCAACGCCGCCGACTACGGCTACCGCAGCGGGGTCATCCAGGGTTCCGCCGGCATCCTGCGCGTCTCGGTCAGCCCCGCCGAGGCCCTCGTGGAATACGTCCGCGCCTATCCCGACCGGGCCGAGGCCGGCGGCCTGAAGTCGGGCTCCGTCACCCACCGTTACACGCTGCCCGGACGCGACCCCGCCCCGGCGCCGCGCTGAGCCAATCTCAGGCAAGGCCGGCCGGCCACCCGCCGGTCGCCGGATCAAACCAGCAGGCGCGCTCCCAGTCCGCCCGCACCCCAATCGCTTCCCCGGAACGCGGTGCCGCTCCGGGCGGGAGTCGGAGGACGCACGGCGCGCCATCGAGGTCGGCGGTGACCCACGTCTCGGAGCCGAGGTGTTCCACGCCGACCACCCGGCCGCCCCAGGCGCCGGCGTCCGTCACGCCCGCCGGGCGCAGGTGCTCGGGGCGCAGGCCCAGCAGGAGGTTTTCCACCGCCACCCCGGCGACGCGGGCCGCGGCCGGGGCGGGCAGCGGCATTCCCGGGCCCCCTCCCGGACCGGCCCCTGGCCTCCAGCAAATCTGGCCTCCGGCGTGGTGCAGCCGGCCGGGCAGGAGGTTCATGGGCGGGGAACCCACGAAACCGGCCACGAACAGGTTGGCCGGCGCGTGGTAGAGCGTGAGCGGGTCCGCCACCTGCTGAAGGGAGCCCTGGTGAAGGACGGCGATGCGATCACCCAGGGCCATGGCCTCCGCCTGGTCATGGGTGACGTGCAGGCAGGTGACGGTGTGCCGGCGGGGCAGGGCGGCCAGTTCGGCGCGCAGTTGGGCGCGCCGCGGGGCATCGAGATGGGAGAGGGGTTCATCCAGCAGGAGCACGCCGGGGGCGCGCATGAGGGCGCGGCCGATGGCCACGCGCTGGGCTTCGCCGCCCGCGAGGGTGGCCGGCCGGCGGTCCAGCAGCCCTTCCAGGTGCAGGGTGACGGCGAGGGCCTGCAGGCGGCCGTGGATGTCGGCCTCCGGTTGGCGCCGAAGGCGCAGGCCGAGGGTGAGGTTTTCCCGGACGGACAGGTGGGGGTAAAGGGCGGCCTGCTGGCAGACCATGCCCACGTTGCGATCCTGGGCCGGCACCCCGGCCTGGTCGCAGCCGTCGAGGAGGATCCGGCCGGAGTCGGGCGTCTCCAACCCGGCGACGAGGCGCAGGGCGGTCGTCTTGCCGCTCCCGGACGGGCCGAGCAGGACGAGGTATTCCCCCGGTGCGGCCTCAAGGGTGAGGCCGCGGAGGGCGGGCGAGGACCCGCCCCCCGGGCCGGGGAAGGATTTGTCGACCTGATCGAGGGCGACGCGCGGCATGGGCTGGGGAGGCCGGCGGCGGGGCCGGCGCGCCCGGCTTACGCGATGGTGATGGCCGGCACCACGAACGGCTTGCGGTACTCGCGCGACAACATGGCGTTGGCGGCGTCGTTGCCCACAAAGCGCTCGACCCGCGGGTCCATGGTCAGCGGGGCGCCCAGGGTGGCCTGCGTCTCGTTGAGCTGCACGCCGTTGGCGGCCAGGTGTTCGCCCATGCGGCCGAAGGCCTCGGTCAGGGCGCTGTTCTGGCGCAGGGCCGCCCGGATGGCGTCCGGGGCGGCGGTTTTGCCGAGGCGATGGGAGATGTTGCCGGTGTGGCAGAGCGCGCTGGAGAGATGGCCCTCCAGGATGTCCGCGTGCAGGTCGGTGTGCTTGCGGCTGCGCACCGCGGTGATGAAGTTCGCGTAGTGGTCGCTGGCGCCCGACCAGCTCTTGAGCATCTTGCCGGTCTTGTCGAAGGCGGTGGCCGACGTGTAGTTCGGGACGACCACGGTGCCGCCCTCGCACTCCACGATCACGGCCACGCTGGGCTTCATGGTGCTGGCCTGGCCGTCCTTGCCCGGCGTCTTGTAGGCGCCAAAGGCGAGGTCCTTGAAGTGGTCCATGCTCTTGCTGCCCGTCTTCTCGGGCAGGCCGCGCACCTCGAAAAGGAGGGGGGCCGGCTTGTAGTCATGGAAGATGACCTGCGTGTTGGCCGTCTCGCCGTCATCGACGTAGCCGAGCCGTCCGCCCACGGAGAGGACGGCGGGGCTCAGTTCCTGCACGCCAAGGAACCAGCGGGCGATGTCCACCTGGTGGATGCCCTGGTTGCCGAGGTCGCCGTTGCCGTAATTCCAGATCCAGTGCCAGTCATAGTGGAACTGGCGGCGGCGGATGGGATCCATGGGGGCGGGGCCGCACCACAGGTTGTAATCGACGTTGGCGGGCGGGGGCTGGGGGCCGTCAACCTTGCCGATGGAGGGCCGGCTCTTGTAGCAGAGGCCGCGGGCCAGCTTGATCTTGCCGAGGTTGCCGGCCTGCACCCAGGCGACGGCGTCGCGGATGGCATGGCTGGAGCGGCTCTGGGTGCCGGTCTGCACGATGCGCTGGTGCTTGCGCGCGGCGCTCACCAACTGGCGGCCCTCCCAGACGTTGTGCGAGACGGGCTTCTCAACGTAGACATCCTTGCCCGCCTGCACGGCCCAGATGGCGCCGAGGGCGTGCCAATGGTTGGGGGTGGCGATGCTGATGACATCCACCTCCTTGCTGTCGAGCAGTTCGCGGATGTCGCGCACGGCCTGCACCTGCACGCCCTTGTCGGCCCACTGCTGCTTTTCCTTGGCCAGCACGTCGCTGTCGACGTCGCAGAGCCCGGTGATGCGGCAGCCCTTCACCTTGGCCAGGCCTTCAATGTGGTTCTGGCCCCGGCCCTTGAAGCCGACGACCGCCACCCGGATGGCGTCGTTGGCGCTGGCAACCTGGGCCCAGGAACGGGCGGACCAGGAAACCGTGGCGGTGGCCAGGGCGGAGCGGGTGAGGAAGGAGCGGCGATTGAGGCGTTTCATGATGTCTGGAATGAGGACGTCTGGACGGATCGGCCGGCCGGGATGTTCGAGCCGATGTGGGTCACGCCGCGCACCATAGGCATCCGGTGCCCGGCTGGCGACAGCGAAATTGCCATCCCCCCGCTGTCCCGCGCCCGGTCCCGGACATTTTTTGTCGGGCCGCGCCCGGGCCCGGCCATTACTGGATGTCGTCGGCTCGGTTCAGCCAAGGGAACCTCAAACGACCCGCCGTTGCGCTCGAGCCATCATCCAAACACACAGCAAACCACAAACCACACATCACATCATGAAAGTCATCAAACCCCTCCTTCCTGTCCTGCTGCTGGCGGCTGCGGCCATGCTGGGCAGTGCCCCCCTCGACGCCGCGGACCGCGTGGAGAAGGTGCCGCCCGCCACGGAGCGCAAGCTGGGCCGCCCGCCCTTCGGGGGCAAGCTGGCCGCGGTGGACAAGGCGGCCGGGACCATCAAGATCGGCGAGCGCACCTTCCACGTCACCCCCGCCACCAAGATTCACATGGGGGGAAAACCGGCCACGCTGGACGACGCCAAGGTGGGTGACGAGGTCGGCGGCCAGTATCGCCAGGGCGAGGGCGGCCGCCTCGAGCTGCTCTCCCTGCGCGTCGGACCCAAGCCGGAGAAGAAGGCCGACTCCGCCAAGTAGCCGCTCGCCAACCCTGACAACACCAGCCGGGGCGGGGCCGCCGAGGTTCCGCCCCGGCCATCGTGCCGGCCGCCCCCCCCCCGCATGCACCGCGCTTTCCGCCTCCTCCTCGCCGTCGATGTTCTCGCGCTCCTGCTGCCCACGCGCGGCTGGGGTCCGCGCTGGGAACTGGTGGTGGCCGGCACCCTCCTGATCCTCACCGGCCTCGGCTGGTGGTGGCGGGAGAACGAGGAACCGGAATCTTGAGCCGCCGGCGGTGGGCCACCGGGCGCTCCCGGCCGGGCCTATTCCGCCAGGGCGCGCACCGCCGCCTCCTGGAAGGCCTGCCGCATCGGGGAGGCGTCCGCGTTGGGCAGGCGCGCCCGCTGGATCATCAGGATGTAGACCGCCCGGCGGCTGGGGTCGGCCCAGCTCTGGGTGCCGTAGGCGCCCCCATGCCCAAAGGTCCCGGGCGAGAGCATCCCGGTCACGCCCCGCGGCTCCTTCACCACCGCAAATCCCAGGCCCCAGCTCATCCCGTCTGTGAAGCCGGTCTTGAGATCCCCGGATTGCGTCCGGGTCAGCTGTTCCACCGCCCCCGGGCTCAGCAAGGTCTTCCCCCGCCATCGGCCGCCGTCCAAAAGCATCCCGTAGAAGTTCGCCATGTCCATCGCCGTCGAGAACAGGCCGCCGGCCGGGAAGGGGGTGCGCCCGCGCGCGGTCACGTCCGCGCCGCCCAGCATGAAAATCCCGGTCGGCTCCAGTCCCTTGCCCCCAGCCCCCGGCTGGTAGGACGTGGCCAGGCGCCGCGCCTGCCGGGTATCCGGCCAGAAGGTCGTGTCCTTCATGCCCAGCGGACGCAGAAAACGCCGCTCGAGGAACTCCGGGAACGGCTGGCCCGACACCACTTCCACCACCCGGCCGAGGGTGTTGATGCCGGGATTGCTGTAGCTCCACCGGCTGCCGGGCGGAAACTGCAGCGGGGCCTGCGCGTAGGCCATCACCAGTTCCGCCAGCGCACAGTCCGCCCGCGGCGCCGGCACGTCGCCCAGCCCCGCGCTGTGCGTCAGCAAATCAAACAGGGTCACCGCCCGCGGCGGGCGCACCAGGCTCAGGGTGTTGGACCCGCGCGCCTGCACCATCCACTGGCTCTTGAACTCCGGCAGGTGCCGGGCCACCGGATCCTGCACGGACAGCTTGCCGTCGTCCTGCAGCGCCAGCACGGCCGCCGCCACCAGCGGCTTCGTCATCGAGGCCACCCAGAACAGGCTGTCGGTCCGCATCGGCCGTCCCGACGCCAGGTCGGCCTGCCCCACCGCCTCCAGGCTCAGCACCCGCCCCTCCCGCATCACCAGCGTCACCGCCCCTGCCACCTGCCCGTCGTCCACAAAGCGCTGCATCCGTTCCGGAATCTCGCGGAACCGATCCGGCGCCGCCCCCGGGGCGCGTCCGGCGGCCAGGGACAACACGACAAACATCACGGCCAACGCGGGCCGCACCGGCCAACAGGCGGGGCAGGGGATCATGGTGCGCCGACGCTAGGCAAAGATGGAGGCCGGCTCCAGCCGATTCACGGCCGGCCGGCGCTCCGGTTTTCCGTTGCGCCCGCGGAGCCCGATCCTATCCTTCCTGCATGAAACGATTTGTGCTGGATCGATGGATGCGGTTCGTGGCGGCCATGCTCCTGGCGGGCCCCGGGTGGGTGGCGGCCGCGGGCGCGGCGGAGTTGACGGCCTTTGACCTGATCAAGGAGGCCAACCGCCACGTGGGCGAGGAGGCCCGCGATCGCGTGGTGCAACTGCGCTCGGAGAAGTCCATCAACACGCTGTTGCCCCAGACCTGGTACATCGTCCTCTACGACCCCGACGCCACCGCCAAGGCGGCCGAGGTGAAGTTCGAGGCGGGCAAGAAGGTCTCCGTGAAACGCCCGGCCCGCATCCTGGAGCCCATCACCGGCGCCCACCGGGAGCTGCCCCGGGCCAAGCTGCGCGTCGATTCCAACAAGGCCCTCGAAATCGCCACCAGCGAGCCCATCCTGAAAAGCCTCAAGCTCAAGGCCTCAGCCCTCAAATTGGAACGCCGCAGCGCCAGCGACGACACCCCCGTCTGGAAGGTGGAACTCTGGGCTGCCAAGCTCGACAACCCCAACCGCAACGTCAGCGTCGGCGAGGTGTTCATCAACGCCGAGGATGGCAAGGTGGTCAAAAGCGACCTCAAGATCAGCCGGGTGGATTGATGCCCCCCGGCGCGCGGGCCTCCGGCCCGCTTGGCCCGTCCGTTCCTCCCCCGGTTCCGGCCTTGCCGATGGAACCCCTGTCCCAGCGCCCGCCTGCCTGGGGAGGGAGCCTGGGGGGGTAAACTGGCCGATGGGCTGCGTTCCAGCCTGCGTTGCAGGAGAGGTTCACTCCGCACGGTCGGCCCCACGGGAGGAGAGGACTGGCCAAGCGGGCCGGAGGCCCGCGCGCCGGGGATTCAGCGGCCCACGCTCTTGTAGACCCAGCCCTGCCGCTCCATCTCGTCGCGGTCCAGCAGGTTGCGGCCATCGAACAGGATGGGGTGGCTGAGCAGCTTGCGGGCCCGCTCGAGGTCGAGCTTCTTGAACTCCGGCCATTCCGTGGCGATCACCAGCGCGTCGCAGCCCTCGGCCACGTCGTTCATGTCCGCCACATAGGTCACGTCCCGCAGCACGTCCCGGGCCTTGTCCATGGCCTTGGGATCATGCACGCGCAGGGTGGCCCCCTCCTTCTGCAGCCGCTGGCAGAGCTCGATGGCGGGCGACATGCGGACGTCGTCCGTGTTCTGCTTGAAGGCCAGGCCGAGCACCCCGATTTTCTTGTCCTTCAGGACCCAGAGGGTTTCCGTGATCTTCTTGAGGAACCGATCCATCTGGGAGGCGTTGATGCGCTGGACCTCCTTGAGCAGGGTGAAGTCGTAGCCGAGTTGTTCGCTGATCTTGATGAAGGCGCTGAGGTCCTTGGGGAAGCAGGAGCCGCCGAAGCCGATGCCCGCGTCGAGGAACCGCCGCCCGATGCGGGCGTCCAGGCCCATGCCGTTGGCCACCTCGATCACGTTGGCCCCGCTGGCCTCGCAGAGGACGGACACCGCGTTGATGTAGGAGATCTTCAGCGCGAGGAACGAGTTGGCGGCGTGCTTGATCAGCTCGGCCGAGTTGATGTCGGTGACGATGATGGGCGCCGGGAAGGGTTGGTAGACCTCCTTCATGGCCGCGACCGGGCGCTGGCTGCGCACGCCAATGACCACGCGGTCCGGCTTCATGAGGTCCTCGACCGCGAACCCCTCGCGCAGGAACTCCGGGTTGCTCACCACGTCAAACTCCACCTTCGCCTTGCAGTAGCGCTTGATCGTCTCCGCCACCTTGTCGCCGGTCTTCACCGGCACGGTGCTCTTGTCGACGACGATCTTGTACTCGGTCATGGACGCCGCGATCTCGCGGGCGACCACCTCAATGAAGCTCAGGTCCACCGAGCCGTCGGGCTGGGGCGGGGTGGGGACCGCGATGAAGATGATGTCGGACTTGGCCACGCCCTCGGCGGTGCTGGCGGTGAACTGCAGCCGACCCGCCTTCACGTTCCGCGCCACCATCTCCTCCAGGCCGGGTTCGTAAATGGGGATCCCCCCCGACTGCAGGAGCTTCACCTTCGCCGGGTTGTTGTCCACGCAGATGACGTGGTGGCCGACTTCGGCAAAGCAGGTCCCCGTGACCAGGCCAACGTAGCCTGTCCCGATGATGGTCAGTTTCATGTGTGCAATGGCCCGCCGCCCGCGGATTGGGACCGGGGTTCCCCGGCATCGTTCCGGCCGGGAACCCGCCCGGTCAGCCGGCCGCCCCTCGCCAGCCCAAGGCGCAGGGGTGACCCGTGCTCGACCTGCCCGACCCGGTCATTCCGGATCGGGACGGTGCGCAGGACAGGGGGAAATCGCTGGGGGCCGCCGTCCGCGGCCGGCCACCTACTTGCCCGGGGTCGGCGCGGGCGCCGGAGCAGGCGCGGGGGCCGGGGTCGGGGCCGGCGCGGGCTGGCCCGCCGCCGGGGTGGGGTTCAGCTTGATCTGGATCGGCGCGTTGGTGCCGGCCGGCCGGTTGGTCAGGCTGATCACATTGGTGGTGGCGGCCGGACGATTGGTGATCATCGTCACCTGCGGCGGCATCGCCTGCGGCGGGGGCGCGATCGGCGCACGCAGCTTCTCCAATTCGGGCCGGGCCTTCAGCAGTTCCTCCTGGCGCAGTCCGGCCTCGGCGCTCATCCCGCCCTGCGGGGCCGCCTTGACCAGTTCCTCATACAGCCGGAACGCCTCCTCCGGGTTCGACTTCTCATAGAGCCGCCCCAGCGACAGCTTGGCGTCGTCCGCCACCGGCGAGGTCGCAAAGCGCTTGCGGATGTCCTCGTATTTCTTGATCGCCTCGTCGGTCTTGCCCAGGGCCTCCAGGCTGGCGCCCACCCCCAGGTGCGCATCCGCCACCCACGCGCTCTCCGGGTAATCCTTCAGCAACTGCGCAAAACGGGCCTGCGCCTGGTCATACTTGGCCTCGGAATAAAACGCCGTCCCGGCCATGACCAGCGCCCGGGCGCCCGCCTTGGTGCCGGAATGATCCTGCGCCACCTTCAGCAGGGCCTCCGCCGTGCCCGCAGGCAGCGGCGTGCGGGGGTCGAGCGGAACCCGAACCTCGGACAACGCATGGCTGGCCCGGGTTTCCCGGCCGGCCTGGTACTGCAGGAAGATGCCGCCCAGCAGGATGACCGCCAGCGAGGCCCCGCCCACCTTGAGCAGGCGGGTCTTGTTCACTTCCAGCCACGCCTGCACGTCAATCAGGCTGTCCGTGGGCGCCGCCGCGGCGGCGGTGGTGGGTTGCGGCTTGCCAGCCGGGGCAGGGGACGGCGCTGCGGGCGTTTCCGAATCCATAAGGGCGGAAACTGTTCCGGCGGACCCCCGAAAAGGCAAGCGGGAAAATGCCCGGAAACGCGCCCCAGAGCCCCCGGGAAGCCCCGGCCACCCCTCAGCGGTTCATCGTCCCCCGCGTCACCCCCAGCTGGTTCAACACCTGCAAATCCCGCCAGACCTCCGCCCCGCCGATCTCCCCCCGCAGCAGCCGGGCATACTGTTCCAGCGTGGCCGTCACCGTCGCCGGCGTCTCATCCACGAACTCCACCCGGAAATGCCGCGCCCCGGCCTCGCGCAGCCGCAGGGCATGCTCCGCCCCCGTCTGCGCCCTCGCGTTGAACACCGTGTTCCGGCAACCCACGTCCGCCTTCAACACATGCTCCGCCCCCACCCGGTCCCGCAGCCGCACCTCGTGCCGGTCACAGGGCCGACCGCAGTTCGTGTAGTCCGTCCCCTCCGACAGGAACGCGCAAAACACACAGTGCTCCATGTGAAACATGGGCATGTGCTGGTGCAGGATGATCTCCAACCACCCCGCCGGCACCGCCCGCAGCAGCGATTCCAGTTGCCCGGCGTCCAGGTCGCAGGAGGCCGTCAGCCGTTCCAGGCCATAGGTCCCCCGGAAATACTCCGCCGCCAGCGAGTTGGCCACATTCAGCGAAAAATCCCCCATCCGCCGGTCCCCCCGGAAATATTCCAGGTGATCATAGTTCCGGACCAGGTAGCCGTCGGCCTCGCTCGAACGCACCTGTTTCAGGATCCACTCCTCCCCAGGCTTGGTGATGCGCGGCGGAGCCACCCAAACCTCCGCCCCGGCCCCCCGGCCCATCCCCACCGCCTCGCGGTATTTCTTGGGGTTCTCAAAGTCGCAGTAGACCACCCGCGCCCCCCAAGCCAAAGCCGCCTCCAACTGGGGCAGCGTGCGAAGCAGGGGAATAAGCCCCGCCTCACTCCCCACCTCTCCCCGCAACGGGGCGAGGGCCGGGGCGGGGGGTGACCCGGGCCAACCCTCCCCCGCCGTCCGCAGCGTCCACCGCTTCGGCCGGGCCCGTTGCCGCTCCAACTCCGCCACCGCCGAGCGCCGGAGCTGGTTCAGTTCGCTGACGGGCAGGATGACCCCGCCTTCCAAATGGCTCACCAACCGGTCCAGCCGGAACGGTGTCCCCCCCAGCCGGCCCAGTTGCTCGCGCAGGCGCGCCTCGCCCAGCGGTTGCTTTTCCGCCACCGCCAAAGGCACCGCCGAATCCACCCGGGCCACGTGCCCCTCCTCGTCGCGCCACAGCAGGGTCAACGGTTGCCCGGCCCGCCCATGCACCTCGACCTGCACCGGACGCTGGTAACGCGGAGCCTCCCCCTCAAAGGTCTGTCGCAGCTGCCGGTCCAGCTCCGGGTCGCTCGTCTTCCACAGCTTGTGCCCGGGGCGCACACGCGAAAAATCAATGTCCCCCCCGCCAAAGGCCAGTTCCACCTCCTCCACCCCGTCCCGCCCCGTCCCCAGGCGTCGCACCTCGTAAACCCGCCCACCCTCCTCCGGTTCCTCCGGCCGCCCGGCGTCGAACACCACCCCGTCCCCGGGCTTCAACGGCCCCGCCAACCCCAGCCGCACGCGCCCGCCCTGCACCCGGGCCACTTCGCCCAGGTAAACCCCGCGCTTCTTGCCAAAGCGCGCATGCACCAGTTCCTGGTTGTTGATGCCCCGGAACCACCCCGTGAACAGCCCCCGCGAGAACGCCATCTCCACCGCATAACGGTCCGCCCCGCCCTCCGCCGGCCGCCCCGCCACGGCCTCCAGCTGCCGGCGATACGCCCGCGTGATCCCCGCCACATACTCCGGGCTCTTCAGCCGCCCCTCGATCTTCAGCGAGGACACCCCCGCCCGGACCAGCTCCGGCAACACCTCCAGCCCCGACAGATCCTGCGGGCTCAGCAGGTAACGACGATCCCCCAAGGCCACCGGCGTGCCATCCCGGATCAGCTCGTAGGGCATCCGGCAGGCCTGGGCGCACTCCCCGCGGTTGGCCGAGCGGCCCCCCAGCGACTCGCTGGTCAGGCATTGGCCGGAATAGGCCACGCACAGGGCGCCATGCACAAACACCTCCAGCGGCAGCGAAGCCACCGCGGCGCCGGCGGAGGCGCCCGCCTCCGCCCGGATGGCCGCAATGTCCTTCAGCGAACATTCCCGGGCCAGCACCACCAGGTTGCACCCCAGCCGCCGCGCAAACTCCACCCCCGCCGCGCTCGTCACCGTCATCTGCGTCGAGGCATGAATCGGGAAATCCGGCGAACACCGCCGGATCAGCCGCGCCACCCCCACGTCCTGCACAATGGCCGCGTCCACCCCCGCCGCCATCACCGACCGCAGCATCGCCTCCGCGTCCCCCAGCTCACCCTCAAACACCAGCGTGTTCAACGTCACGTAGCCCCGCACCCCCCGCCGGTGCAGGAACTCCATCAGCCCAGGCAAATCCGCCACCGTGAAGTTGCGCGCCCGCATCCGCGCGTTGAACCGCTCCAGGCCGAAATAAATCGCGTCCGCCCCGTTCTCCACCGCCGCCCGCGCGCAGTCCCAGTCGCCCGCCGGCGCCAACAACTCCGGTAGGATCCGCCCCGCCCCCGGCGTCCCAGGCGCAGGCCCAGGCGCAGGCCCAGGCGCGGCGGCCGGGGCGACCGGCGCCCCCGTTGCAGCAGGTGTCTTCACAGCGGGGTAGGGTAGCCCCCCGCCAGCGCCTGTCCGCAAGGGAAAATGCCTTGTCACCCACCGGGCCAATCCCCACTATCCTTGACGTTTCGGGTTTCGCCACGCCCTCAATCCCGGTCTCACCGCCATGCCGCTCATGAAGTCCCTCCTCTGTCTTGCCCCGGCCGTCCTCCTGCTCGGCTTCAGCGCCGGCGTCCAGGCCCAGATTCCCGTGCCTTCCACCGGCACCACCCTCAATTTCCCCACCCGCCCGCCCGCCACGGAATGGTCCACCCGCTCCCTCACCGGCGGCACCGCCTCCTTCACCACCGCGGCTGCCCTCGACGCCGCCGTCACCACCAACACCGCCGCCTCCATCACCACCCAGGTCGTCGATGGGTTCACCGCCAATCCGCCCGCGGCCAATTCCCTCGCCTTCTTCACCACCGGGGGCACC
>JBJOEZ010000057.1:0-24159 GCA_046048995.1 Verrucomicrobiota bacterium
GGTGTCCTCCATCTTGTTGTGGCTGATCCCGTGCAGGCTCTGCACGAACATCATCACCGTCGGAATCCCCGCCGCCGCCATCTCCGCCGCGTCGTGCAGCGGCCCCGAGGGAAGCCGGTGGGAACTCCCGCAGGTCTCCACGATGGCCTCGTCGCACAGGTCGATCAGCCCGGGGTCAAACGGCCGGGGCGCAATGTGCCACAGGCGTTCCCAGGCGACCTCCACGTGGCCTTCCTGCGCAAAACGCCGGCTGGCCTCCTGCGCCTCGGCCAGCATGCGGCCCAAGGCCTCCGGGTCGAGATGCCGCTGGTCCAGGGTCAGGCGACATTCCTCCACCACGCTGGTCACAATGCCCGGCCGGGTCGTGCAGGAGCCAATGGTGCAGACCCCCTGCCCGCTGCGGGCCGCGATGGCATAGCTCTCCGGGCTCATCCGCGCGCCGGCCAGGAAGGCGTCCCGACGCCGGTTCATCGGCGTGCTGCCCGAATGGGCCGCCTGGCCGCGAAAGGTCACCGCATGGCGCTCCACCCCGAATGTGCCCAACACCGTCCCGAGCGGCCGGCCCAGATCCAACAGCACCGGACCCTGCTCAATGTGCAATTCCAGGTAGGCCCCGGCCTGCGCCAACTCGGCACGGCTCTCCCCCACCCGCTCCAAATCAATGCCCACCGCCCGCAAGGCGTCCGGCAACCGCACCCCGTCCCGGTCCACCAACCGCCGCGCCTCCTCTAGGTCGAGGTGCCCCGCGCAGGCTGACGACCCAAACAAACTCTTGCCAAACCGGGCCCCCTCCTCGTCCGCCCAGTCCACCAACCGCACCGTCACGGGCGGCCCGCCGGGATACTGCGCATGCAGGCGCCGCAGAATCTCCACCCCGGCAAACACGTTGAGGCAACCGTCCAGCCAGCCGCCGTTGGGCACGGAATCAATGTGCCCGCCCAGGAGCAGGGCCCGCTCCGACCGCCCCCGCAGGGTGAACCATGTGTTCCCCGCCGCATCGTCGTGAATCTCCAGCGGCAACCCCGCCAGGCAGGAACGCAGATACTCGCGCGCCGCCCGCCAGACCGGCGTGAAGGCCACCCGCTGCGCCCCGTTCGCATCCCCCGTCCGCGCCCGCAGTTCCTTCAGCTCCGCAATCGTCCGTCGGGGATCCAGCAAGGCGCTCATGCCGCCCAGAATGCCCCCTCCCCTTCCCCAGGTCAGCCCCGTTTTTACGCCCCCCACGCGCTGACTCACTCACCCGCTCACCCGTTGACTCCCCTGATCTGGTCCTTGCCGCTCCGCCCCGGGCCTGTCACCGTTCCAACCATGATTGGTTCCGGACTGCTCAAAGGCCTCAAGGAAACGGGCCGGAATTTTGTCGGGTCCTACACCAGCAAGGATCGCCTGACCACGGTGGAGTATCCCGAGGAACGCCTGCCCCTGCCGGAGGCCATGCGGCAGTTCCCCTTCCTGGTCTTCGACGGCCAAGACCCCCAGGCCGGCCTCCGCTGCGTGGCCTGCCAAATCTGCGAGAAGGAGTGCCCGCCGCAGTGCATCTACATCGAGAAGAGCAAGGACAAGAAGCCCGACTACGTCGGCAAGGCCCAGTTCTACCCGGCCATCTTCGACATCGACATCTCGGTCTGCATGAGCTGCCAGATCTGCGTCGAGGTCTGCCCCTTCGACGCCATCAAGATGGACACGGAGTACGAGCTGTCGAACACCGACCGCTTCGGGGGTCTGCTCCTGGACAAGACCCACCTGGCCAAGTCCAACGAGCATTACCGCAAGATCCACCCCACCGAGGCGGCCGAGGTGGATGGCCGCCTGGCCGCCGAGAAGGCCAAGGCGGAGGCCAAGGCCAAGGCGGAGGCCGAGGCCAAGCTAAAGGCGGCCGAGGAAGCCAAGGCCAAGGCCGCTGCGGCGCCCCCCGGCGCCCCCCCCGCCTGAGAAGCCCCCGGCGCGCGGGCGTCCCGCCCGCTTACCGTGGGCGGCGTGTTGGGGGGAGCAAACCCTGCGAGGGCATGACCGGGCGTCGGGAGAGGTGAGATTCCGGAGATGGGTTGGACCCTTGGGAGGACAGCTCCGGCCCCGGGGTTCCGTCAGAGGCCCCAGATCAGCAGCAGTGCCAGCACCGCGACCGCCAGGGCCAGCACGCGCAGGTAGCGCTGGGCGCGGCCGTTTTGCCAGAGGGCGAGGTGTTGTCCGCCGGCCAGGAGGCGGCGGCAGCCCTGGTCGAAGCCGAGGTTGACCCCGTATTCGTCGAGCAGGCGGTGGAGCCAGGCGAGGCCGACGACGAGGTGCCCGGTGGCAGCCACGAGGGTGGCGCAGACCTTGTCATCGATCCAGCGCGCGCCCCGGGCGCAGGCGGCGTGCCAGCGGAGGAAGGAGATCTCGTAGAGTTCGTCGATGAAGAACTTGCCGCGGAGGACGGCGAACCAGTCGGGCTTGAGCTGCTCGAGGGCGTCCGGCTGGGTGGGGCTGGTGATGGGTTGACGCGTGTAGAGCCTCCAGCCGGCGCCCACCCCGAGGCCGACGAGGACCACCGACAGCAGCATGGTGAGGAGGGTGCCCACCCCGATGGTGGAGGAGACTTTCGCCGCGTGGCCGGAGAGGTAGTCGTGGAACCAGGGAAAGACGGGGGTGGACAGGGTGGTGAGCAGCACGGTGCAGGCGGCGAGGATGGCCAGCGGCAGGGTCATGACCGCAGGGCTCTCGTGCGGCTCGGCGTCGTCGTGGGCCCCGTGGTTGCCATGGTCCTCGCGGTGGGCGGCGCCGCCGCGGTAGTCGCCGAAGAACACGTAGACCATCTGGCGGGTCATGTAGAACGCGGTGAGGATGGCGCCGAGGGCGGCGCAGAGGAAGGGCCAGCGGCTGGGTTCCCAGAGCCAGGCGGCGTGGAGGATCTCGTCCTTGCTCCAGAACCCGCAGAAGAGGAGGGGGAACCCGGCCAGGGCCATCATGCCGACGGCGTAGGTGGCGAAGGTGACGGGCATGAAGCGGCGCAGGCCGCCCAGGTGCCGGATGTCCTGCTGTTCATGGCAGCCATGGATGACCGAGGCGGAGCCGAGGAAGAGCAGGGCCTTGAAGAAGGCGTGGGTGAGGAGATGGAACAGGCCCACGGCCACACCGCCGGTGCCGAGCCCGATGAACATGAAGCCGAGCTGCGAGACGGTGGAGTAGGCGAGGATGCGCTTGATATCGGTCTGGGCCACGGCCACGAGGGCGGCGAAGAGGGCGGTGATGGCGCCGATCCAGGTGATGGCCTGGAGGGCGGTGGTGGCCTTGGGCTTGCCGTGCGGCGCCGCGTGGGCGGTTGCGGCCTGGGTGTCCGCGGCGGGCTTGGCGTGGGCGGTGGCGGTGGTGGCTGCGGCGGCGGTCGGGGCTGGGGCGGGGTGGTGGGGGAGGGGTGTGGCCTCGAGGAGGGGGAAGACGCGGGCCATGAGGAAGACGCCGGCGGCGACCATGGTGGCGGCGTGGATGAGGGCGCTGACGGGGGTGGGGCCCTCCATGGCGTCGGGGAGCCAGACGTGGAGGGGGACCTGGCCGCTTTTGCCGATGGCGCCGCCGAAGAGGAGGAGGCTGATGGCGGTGCTGAGGGCCATGCCGCCGAGGGTGGCCTGGCCGACGAGGCGGGCGAGGGCGTTTTGCTCGAGGCAACCGGCGCCGCCGTCGTAGCAGAGGAGGGTGCCGGTCTCGGCGGCCAGCCAGAGCAGGCCGAGGAAGAAGAAGAGGTCGCCGATGCGGGTGGTGATGAAGGCCTTCTTGGCGGCGGCGGCGGCGCTGGGTTTGTGGAACCAGAACCCGATGAGGAGATAGGAGGCGAGCCCGACCAGTTCCCAGCACATGAAGAGCAGGAGCAGGTGGTTGGCGATGACCAGGCCGAGCATGGCGGCGGCGAAGAGGGCGAGGAAGCAGAAGAACCGGGTGAAGTTGGCGTCGTGGGCCATGTAGCCGACGCTGAAGATGAAGATGAGGGTGCCGACGAAGGTGATCATCACCAGCATGGCGGCGGTGAGGGGATCGAGGATCCAGCCCAGGCGGAAGGCGGTGTCGCCGAGGGTGAACCAGTCGAAGCCGTGGGTTTCGCGGAAGCCGGGGGTGCCGAGGGTGGCGACGAGGGCGGCGACGGACAGGCCGAAGGCCAGGATCATCGAGCCGATGGCGAGGGAGGCGGCGGCGGTGCGGGCGCGTTGCCGGAGGAGGGCGCCCGCGCCGGCCGCCAGCAGCGGCAGGGCGGGAATCAGCCAGAGATGCTTGGCAATCCAGGTGGTGGTCATCCCTTGAGCGAGTCGGGCTTGTCGATGTCCGCCGAGCGGAAGTGGCGGTAGACGGCGATGATGAGGGCCAGGCCGACGGCCGCCTCGGCGGCGGCCACGGCGATGGAGAAGAGGGCGAACATGACGCCGTGGAGGGCCTCGGGGTTGGGGCCGTAGCGCCAGAAGGCGATGAAATTGAGGTTGGCGGCATTGAGCATGAGCTCGATGCCGATGAGGACGAGGATGGCGTGGCGGCGGGTGAGGGCGCCGGCCAGGCCGATGGCGAAGAGGAGGGCGCTGACGAGCAGGTATTGGTGGAGCGGGCTCATGGCGCGTTCAGGGTTCCCGGCGTTCCTGGAGGGCGATGATGACGGCGCCGAGGAGGGCGGCCGTGAGCAGGAGGCCGATCACCTCGAGCGGCAGGACGTAGTCCTGCATGAGGCGGGCGCCGATCTCGCGGACGGGGGCGGCGGGCACGACCGGGGCCGGGGCGAGGGTGGGGGTTTCCGGCCGGGCGGCGGTGCGGGTGGCGGCAGCCAGGGTGGGGGAGGCGAGCAGGGCGGCGCGGAGGCAGAACCAGACGAGGGCGGCGATGGCCAGGCCGCCGAGGGTGGAGCGGGTCCAGCCGTCCGACGGGCCGGCGTCCGCGCCGCGCGTGAGGAGGATGGCGAACACGATGAGGATGGCGACGGCGCCCACGTAGACGAGGATTTGCGCGAAGCCGAGGAACTGGGCGTTGAGTTGGAGGAAGAGGGTGGCGAGGCCGGCGAAGGTGACGACCAGGCAGAGGGCGCAATGGACGAGGTTGCGCAGGCCCATGGCGCCGCCGGCGGCGACCACGGTGAGGACGGCCGTGACGAGGAACGGCCAGGAGAGGGGGGCGTGCGGGCTGGGCGGCATGGGGCGGGTCGGGGCGGTCGGGTGGGAGGGGTCAGCTGGCGTAGCGGTACTGGCGGGGGCCGACCCGGGATTGGAGGCCGCGGCTGAGGAGGACGTAGGGGACGCCGAGGAGGGCGGCGCCGAGGGCCCAGCGGGCGGCCAGGGGCCAGCCGGCGAGGGCGGTGAAGTGCCAGGAGGCGGCGGCGACGATGTTGATGAGCGTCATGGGGAGCATGAACTTCCAGGCCAGGCCCATGAGTTGGTCGGCGCGCAGCCGGGGGACGGTGCCGCGGATCCAGATGAAGAAGGCGACGATGAGGCAGAGCTTGCCGAAGAACCAGGCCCAGGAGGGGATCCAGCCCAGCCAGGCGACCGGGGCGGTCCAGCCGCCGAGGAAGAGGGTGACGGCGAGGCCGCTGACGGCGAAGAGGCCCATGTATTCGCCGAGGAAGAAGAGGGCGAACTTGAACCCGGAGTATTCGACGAAGTAGCCGGCGATGATTTCGGACTCGGCCTCGGGGAGGTCGAAGGGGGAGCGGTTGGATTCGGCGAGGGCGGCGACGAGGAAGAGGAGGAAGCCGGCGAGGCCCCAGGGGGTGAAGACGTGCCAGTGGGCGAGGGTGGCGGTGTGCCCGGACTGGGCGGCCACGATGGCGGGGAGGGAGAGGGAGCCGACCAGCATGACGACGGGCACGGCGCCGAGGACGAGGGGCATCTCGTAGGAGATCATCTGGGCGATGGCCCGCATGGCGCCGAGGAGGGAGTATTTGTTGCGGCTGGACCAGCCGGCCATGAAGAGGGACAGCTCGGTGGCGGCGCCGACGGCGAAGAAGAAGAGGAGGCCGGAGTCGAGGTCGATGGCGGCCATGTTCCGGCCCATGGGCAGGACGGAGAAGGCCAGCATGACGGGGATGACAAGGGCGACCGGGGCGAGGAAATGCACGACGCGGTCGGCCGCGCGGGGGACCACGTCCTCCTTGACGAGGGCCTTGATGCCGTCGGCGATGAACTGGCCGAAGCCGGCCAGGCGGAGGCGGGTGAAGGGGAGGCCGACGCGGTTGGGCCCGCGACGGTTCTGGATGCGGCCGAGCGCCTTGCGCTCGATGACGGTGGTGAGGGCGAAGAGGGTGGCGAAGACGCCGATGATGGGCCCGATGGAGAGGAGGGCGGAGGCGAGGGGTTGGAACCGGGCCGGCACGTGGCCGAGGGCGAACGCCTTGAGCGTGACGAAGATCTGGTCGAGGGACTCGAACATGGGCGTGCGCTACCGCGCCGATGGGTTAGCCGAAGGGCTGGGCAAAAGCCACTGATTTCTCGGGGCGCCGCCACCTGCTCCCGGATGGAATTCGCCTTTGACACTCCCGGGGGCGGTTGGCAAGGTCTGGCCTCCTTAAACCGGACCCGTGGGCCGGTGCGCGCGCGCCAAGCGGCCCGCCTCGCCTGTCCGCCCAGAATTTATGTCGCAACTCAGTGGTAATCTGTTGGTCGCCCAATCCGGCGGCCCCACCGCCGTCATCAACGCCAGCGTCGCCGGCGTCATCCAGGAGGCCGGCCGGCATCCGGATCACATCGAGGAAATCTACGGCGGCCTCAACGGCATCTGGGGCATCCTGCGCGAGGATCTGATCGACCTGCAGGAGGAAAGCAGCCGCGCCATCGAGGGACTCAAGTTCACCCCCGGCGCCGCCCTTGGCACCTGCCGCTACAAGCTGGACTTCAAGAAGAAGCCCGAGCAGGCCCAGAAGGACATGGACCGCCTCTTCGAGGTCTTCCAGGCCCACAACATCCGCTACTTCTTCTACGCCGGCGGCAACGACTCCCAGGACACCGCCCACAAGATCCACGAGCAGGCGGTCGCCCGCGGCTATGAGATGCGCGTGGTGGGGGTGCCCAAGACCATCGACAACGACCTGCCCTACACCGACCACTGCCCCGGCTACGGCTCCACCGTGAAGTATGCCGCCGCCACGGTCATGGAGATTGCCGCCGACGTCGGCAGCATGGCCACCGAGGAGGGTTCCTGCTGCATCATCGAGGTGATGGGCCGGCACGCCGGCTGGATCGCCGCCGGCACCATCCTGGCCAAGCGCTCCGCCCACGAGGCCCCGCACATCATCCTCACCCCGGAGATCATCTTCGATGAGGCCCGGTTCCTGGCCCGCGTCAAGGAAACCGTCGAGGCCCACCGCTCCTGCGTGGTGGTGGCGGGCGAAGGCCTCCGCAATGAGAAGGGCGAGGAGGTCGCCGCCGACAAGACCCGCCTCGACGCCTTCGGCCACCCGGTTCTCTCCGGCGTGGGCGAGTTCCTCGAGGAACTCCTCGGCAACAAGCTCCGCCTCAAGGCCCGCAGCGTGAAGCTCGGCTACGCCCAGCGTGCCGCCGGCCACTTCGCCAGCCAGACCGACGCCAACGAGGCCGTCGCCTGCGGCGAGGCCGCCGTCAAGGCCGCCGTCGGCGGCCAGAGCGGCGTCATGGTCAAGCTCGTCCGCCAGGGCAACCACCCCTACAAGTTCGCCACCGATGTCCAGCCCCTCGGCGACATCGCCAATGTCGAGCACAAGGTGCCCCGCGAATGGATCAGCGAGGACGGCTTCCTCCCCAACGAGAAGTTCGTCGAGTACGTCCGCCCCCTCATCCATGGCGAGGTCAAGGTCCCCATCGAGGACGGCCTGCCCAAGTACATCACGCTCGCCCGCAGCCCGGTCGAGAAGAAGCTGGCCCCGCGGGCCTGAGCTTCCCCCCTTTCCCCATCCCCACCACAGGCCAGGCTCCCGCCTGGCCTGCGCGTTTTCCGGCCCGGCCCCCGCGAGGATGAGTTTGCGCGAATGGCGCCCGGGCGGGCATCGTCCGCAGGTGCCCATGCCATTCCCTGCTCGTTCCCGTCCGTCCGTTTCCGTCCTCGTCCTCGCCGCCGCCCTGCTGGGCGCCCGCCTGCTTTCCGCGGCCCCCGCCCCGGCGACCGCGCCGCCCGATTACCGGTTCCGGGCCGAGACGCTCGCCGGCGGGCTGGTGCAGCCGATGGAGCTGGAGGTGGCCCCGGACGGGCGCATCTTCTTCAACGAGTATGCGGGGCGCCTGCGCCTCTGGAAGCCGGCCACCGGCACCGTGGTGGAGGTGGGGCAGATCCCGGTCTTCAAGGAGCAGGAGAACGGGTTCCTGGGGTTCGCCCTCGACCCGAACTTCGCGGTCAACGGATGGATTTACCTGTTCTATTCGCCGACCAATTACACCGGCCAGCGCCTCAGCCGCTTTGTCCTGCGCGGCGACACCCTCGACCTCGGCAGCGAAATCAAGATGCTGGAGTTTGGCGAGCAGCGGCGCGAGTGCTGCCACCACGCCGGCTCGGTGGAGTTTGCGCCGGACGGCAACCTGTTCATCTCGACGGGGGACAACACCCATCCGGGCGGGGACTCGGAGGGGTATGGGCCGATGGATGAACGGCCGGGGCGCGAGCCCTTTGATGCGCAGGGCGGGGCGGGCAACACGGCCGACCTGCGCGGCAAGATCCTGCGCATCCGGCCCACGCCGGAGGGCGGCTACACGATCCCGGACGGCAACCTGTTCCCCAAGGACGGGTCGCAGGGCCGGCCGGAGATCTACGTCATGGGCTGCCGCAACCCGTGGCGCATGAGCGTGGATTCGCGCACGGGCATCGTCTACTGGGGAGAGGTCGGCCCGGATGCGGGCGGCGACGGGCGCCGGGGTTCGCGCGGGTATGACGAGTTGAACCAGGCGCGCCGGGCCGGCAACTTCGGGTGGCCGTTCTTTGTGGGGTCGAACTTCGCCTACGTGAAGTACGACTTTGCGACGCGGCAGGCGGGGGCGCGCTTTGATCCCACGCGCCCGACCAACACCAGCCCGAACAACACGGGGGCGCGGGTGCTGCCCCCGGCCCAGCCCGCGCTCATCTACTGGCCCTACGGGGCCTCGCGCGAGTTCCCGATGCTGGGCCAGGGCGGCCGCACGGCCTGCGCGGGCCCGGTCTTTTATTTCGAGCCCCGCTTCCGCGAGACGGGCGGGTTCCCGGAGCATTTCGACCGCTGCCTGCTCTTCTGGGACTGGCAGCGGCCCTTCCTGAAGTGGGCCCGCCTCGATCCCGACTCCAATCTCCAGGGCATCGAGTCGTTCAGCAGCGTGGTCACGCTGGCCAACGACCGCGACCGCATCCAGTCGGCCGAGAAGGCCGGCGCGTTCGTGCTGCGGCGCCCGGTGGACGCGCAGTTCGGCCGGGACGGCTGCCTTTACCTGCTCGACTACGGCGAGACCTGGGGCGTCAACAAGGACGCCCGGCTCGTGAAGATCTCGTATCAATGGGGCAACATCGCCCCGGTCGCCCGCGTCACGGCCAGCGTGGCCGCCGGCCGCGAGCCGCTCACAGTGGAACTCAGCAGCGCCGGATCCCTTGATCCCGAGGGCGACTCCCTCAGCCACGAATGGCGCCTCCATCCCGGCGGCAAGGTGTTCTCCACCGGGCCCAACCCGCGCCTCACCCTCGCCCAGCCCGGCAATTACATGGCCGAACTGCGCGTCAGCGACGGCCAGGGCGGCTCGCACGCCGCCAGTGTCCCCCTCATCGTCGGCAACGCCAGCCCCGTGGTGCGCTTCGTCGAGCCCCGCGATGGCGACTTCTTCACCCCGGGACGCCCCGTCCCCTACCGGGTCGAGGTCCGCGACACCGAGGATGGCAACTCCGCCGACCACGAGGAGGCCTTCGAGGCCCGCACCTTCGTCAACGCCACCTGGTCCCGCGGCGACGGCCGCACCGAGGAGGCCGAGCCCGGCCTCGCCCTCATGAAGCAGAGCGACTGCTTCAACTGCCACGCCCTTGACCGCAAGATTGTCGGCCCGGCCCTGCTCGACATCGCCGCCCGCTACCGCAACCAGGCCGGCGCGCTCGAGGCGAGCGTCCAGCGCGTGCTCCGGGGCAGCAGCGGTGTCTGGAGCGAGCTGCCCATGCTCCCCCACGAGGCCCTCAACCCGGACCAGGTCCGCCTGATGGTCCGCTGGATCTACGCCCTCGAGCCCGGGCGGGCCGGGGCGGGTGTCGTCCGCGGCCTCGAGGGCGAGGTGACGGCGCCGAAGGATGACAAGCTGCGCACCGCGGTGCTCGAGGCCTCCTACACGGACGCCGGCCGGGCCCCGGCCTCGGCGCTCAGCGGGCGCGCCACCGTCACCCTGCGCCAGCGCCGCCTCGAGGCCGAGTTGGCCGAGGAAAAGCACGGGCCCAAGGTGCTCGGCAAGAACCTCGGCGCCATCGACCACGGGCACTACGCGCGGTTCCAGAACCTCCACCTCGGCGACAGCGGCAGCGTGACGGCGCGGGTTTCCAGCGGCGGCCAGGGCGGCCGCATCGAGTTCCGGGCGGGCTCGCCTTCCGGGCCGGTCCTGGCGGCGCTGGAGGTGAAGCCGACCGGCGGCTGGGACAAGTGGGTGGAATTGAAGGCCGATCTCGCCGCGCCGCCGTCCCCGCGCGCCGACCTCTGCGTGGTCTTCGTCAACCCGGGCAAGGGCGGGCTGATGAACCTGGACTGGGTCCAGCTCAACGCCCGCTGAGCGCGGCGGCCTCCCGGGCGGCCGGGGTCACTGGGAGGACAACACGCGTTCCCAGAGACGGTCGTTGAGCACGACCCGCTCGAGGAACCGGGTGTTCTCCTCGCCGGACGGGCTCCGTTCCGGGTCGGTGGGGAGGGTGAGCGAGAAGGTGGTCCCGGCGCCGTCCTCGCTCCGGGCGTCAATCCGGCCGCCATGATGATGGACGATGAAGAACACGGCCATCAGGTTGATCCCGTATTCCGCCGGGGTGTCGGCGCGCAGGTTGAAGGGGTCGAAGATGACCCGCAGGGTTTCGGCGGGGAGGCCGGGCCCGTTGTCGCGCAGGTGGAGGAGGATTTCCTGCTCGTCCGTCCCGGGGATGTCCCGGACCCGCGCGCTGAAGGTGAAGGTCGCGCCGGCCGGCAGGGTGGCGATCTCGTCGTGGACGAGCAGCTCAAAGAGCCGCCGGAACTTGGGGCCATCGACGCGCAGCGGCGGCAGGCTGGCCGGGATCTGGTTCTCCACGCTGAGGTTGCGGGCGGCCAGCCGCGGCTTGGCCTCCAGGATGACCTGGCCGACGAGGTCGCAAAGACGGACTTCGTCCTGGAACCCCGGGCCGGGCCGTTCGGACGCCTGCCACAGGTCCTTGAGCAGGTCGTTCACCCGCGCAATCTGCCCCTGGGCCGTGTGGTAGTAATCGCGCCAGAACTCGGGGTTGCGCAGGGCCTGCAGGTCAACCCGCTCCTCGCGCAGCCGCGCCGGGGCCAGGTCCATGAAGGTCTTCACCGCCACCAGCGAGTTGCGGATGTGATGGCTCAACCCGGCCGCCATCAGGCCGAGGCTGACAATGCGGTCGGCAATCATGGCGTGCCGCAGCATGCTCATTTTCTCCCGCATCAGGTCATCCCGCTCGCGCTGCACCATGAAGAACTCCAGCCCGCGCAGCAGGGTGGTCTCCAGCTGGGCCGGGTCCCAGGGCTTGGTCACATACTTGTAAATGGCCCCCGTGTTGACCGCGGCGATGGCCGCGTCCATGTCGGCGTAGGCGGTGGCCAGCAGCCGGATGATGCGGGGCTGCAACTGCCGGGCGCGCTCGAGCAGCCAGACGCCCTTCTCCCCGGGCATGCGCTGGTCGGTCATGAGCAGCCCAATCTCCTCGCCGTGCGCCTCGAGCAGGCGCAGGCCTTCCTGGGCGTTGGGCGCCGTCAGGATGCGGAACTGGTGCTCAAAGGCGCGCGCGAAGTACTTCAGCGAACGCTCCTCGTCATCCACGTAGAGGATGGCGAACCGCTTGTAGTCGTAGGCGTGGGATTCCATGGGGGCGGCGGGATGGTGGGTTCAGGCGTCGAGAAGGGGGGTGGGGCCGGCCGCGGGGGCCGGGGCCGGCAGCTCAAAGTCGAGGGTGAACTCGCAGAAGGCGCCGGGCTCGCTCCGCACGCTGATGCGGCCGCCGCAGTCCTGCATGATGCGGTAACAGATGCTGAGCCCGAGGCCCATGCCCTGGCCGACGTCCTTGGTGGTGAAGAACGGGTCGAAGATCTTGTCCCGATGGGCGGGGTCGATGCCCGGGCCGTTGTCGCGCACGACGATCCGGCAGCGGCCGTCCCCGACGCTCGTGGTCACCTGGAGCAGGGGGCGCTCGCCTTCCGGGAAGGACTTGCTGCGGAGCGCATCGACGGCGTTCTGCAACAGGTTGACGAGCACCTGAACGAGGCGGTTCCGGTTGCCCAGCAGGGCGGCGCCGCCCGTCAGGCGGGTTTCAACCGTGATTTGTCCGCGCCATTCGTGGCTGAGGAAGCGCAGGGCGGCCTCGACCACCTCGTTGGCCTCGACCGGCTCGCGGTCGCTCAGGTCGGGGTGGGTGAAGGTGCGCAGGTCGGAGACGATGGTCTTCACGCGCTGGAGCCCCTCCTCGACGTCGCGCAGGGTCTCGCTGAACCGTTCCTGCTGGCCGGCGGGCAGCTGTCCGCCGCTCCGCCGGAGGGTGTAGAGCCCGGTGGTGACAAAGTTCAGCGGGTTGTTGATCTCGTGGATGATGCCGGCGCTGAGGCGGCCGAGGGAGGCCAGCTTCTCGCTCTGCACCAGCTGCGACTCGGTGGCCTTGAGCTGGTCGATGGCCTCCTCCAGCTGCCGGTTCTGCCGGGCCAGCCGGCGCTGGAACCCGTGCGACTCGACCAGGTTGCGCACGCGCACGTGGAGTTCGGTCGTGGAGAAGGGCTTGGGCAGGAAGTCGCTGGCCCCGGCGCGCAGGGCCTTCAGCTTGGTGTCCTCATCCACATGGGCGGTCACCAGGATCACGGGCACGTGGCGCGTGGCCTCCGCCGCGCGGAGCTCGCGGCAGGCCTGGATGCCGTCCATTTCCGGCATCATCATGTCGAGCAGGATGAGATCAGGCCGCACCACGGCGGCCTGATCGACCGCCTGCCGGCCGTCGGTCACCGCCACGACCTGGTAGTGGGGCGCCAGCTCGGACTGGAGAAAACGCAGCATGTCCGGCTGATCATCGGCCACCAGCACGGTTTCCTTGCGGGTGTCCGCGGGCCGATCCCCGGCCGGGGCCACGGGTGCGGCCAAGGTCGGGGCAGGGGATCCGTCGTCGTCCGGGCCTGGGGCGGCGGGTCGGGCTGGTGCGGGGAGGCCGTCGCGGGCAACCCCGCCAAAGAGGTTGGCGCGGTGATAGAGGCCGGCGAGCCATTCCGGGTTGGAGACGGTGGCGCCGGGCTCCGGGGCCGGGGTGCCCGGGGTGGGGTTGGGGGCCGTGGAGTCGGCCGGGGCGGGGGCCGGCTCGGCGCCGGCCTCGAGCCAGGGCAGGCGGACGGTGAAGGTGGTGCCCTGGCCCTCGGTGCTGTCGACGGAGACGGAGCCGCCGTGGAGTTCGCTCAGTTCCTTGACGAGGGCGAGGCCGATGCCGACGCCCTGGTAGCGTCGGCGGGAGGAGCTGTCGACCTGGAAGAAGCGGCCGAAGACGTTGGGCAGGTCGCGGGCGGGGATGCCGATGCCGGTGTCGGAGACGCGGAGCAGGAGGTGGTCCTGCTCGCGGTCGGCGCGCAGCTCGACGCGGCCGCCGGCGGGCGTGAACTTGAGGGCGTTGAACTGGAGGTTGAGGATGATTTTCTCGAGCTTGTCGCGGTCGGCGGGGAAGGCGCCGGCGGCCTCGGGGTGGACGGTGACGCGGAGGTCGATGCGCTTGTCCTCGGCGACCTGGCGGGCGGCGCCGGCCAGGCCCTGGAGGAAGGGTTCGAGGGCGACGGGCTCGCGGCGGACCTGCATCACGCCGGAATCGAGGCGGACGAGGTCCAGCAGGTCGTTGATCAGGCGGAGCAGGCGGAGCCCGTTGCTCTGCATGGTCTGGAGGAGGCCGACCGTGTCGGGGCTGAGCGACTCGCGGTGGCGGGTGAGGATGGCCTCGAGCGGGGCGATCATCAGGGTGAGCGGCGTGCGCAGCTCATGGCTGATGTTGGCGAAGAAGCGGCCCTTGATTTGGTCCAGCTCGGTCAGCTTGCGGTTGCTTTCCTCGAGCTGGGCGCGGCTGGCGTCCAGTTCGTGGCGCAGGATGAATTCCCGGCGGCGCTGGCGGTGGGCGTAGTAGTTCCCGACCACCGCGATGATGTCCATGCAGCCGATGAAGAAGAAGTTGTTGGCGAGCACGCTGGCGGGAATGTTGCCGCCGTGGAGGAGGCCGGTGCCGATGTAGAGGCCGAGGACGCTGAGGACGAAGAAGAGGCTTTCGCGGACGGTCCAGCGGAGGACGGCGCCAACGGCGAGGAGGACGAGGTTGAGGCCGGCGTAGTAGGGGGACTGGAAGCCCTCGGAGACGGCGATCATCCAGGTGATGAAGAAGACCGGGACGAACGGGATGATCCAGCCGAAGGCATGGTTCCAGGGGCGGCAGGCGGGCAACCGCATGAGGACGAGGATGAGTCCGGCGAGGGCGGCGGAGGCGAGGCGCAGCTGGAGGAAGAGGCTGAAGTGCTCCGGATAGACCAGGTAGTCCATCGGGATGCCGGCCGGCATGAGGGTGAGGACGAGGGCGCACCCGACGCGGGTGTTGGTGATGCGCTCGCGCCGTTCGTAGGCCTGGAAGGCCTCGAGGACCCCGGGGTCGATGGTCTGGGCGGGGCGCATGCTAGGCGGCTCCCTCCGCGGGCCGGCGGATTTCCAGGTAGTTGTTCACGCCGGTGACATCGGAGGTGACACGGACGTCGTCGGGGTGGGCGCCGGCGGGGGCGAGGGCGGCCAGCTGGGGGGCGGAGCGGTAGATCAGGTGCCACTCGAGGACGTATTCCATCGTCTCGATGCGCGGGTTGGAGCCATCGACGTTGGTGATGATGAGGAGCCCGCCCGGGGCGACCCAGCTGTGGAGCAGGTGGATGAGGCGGCGGCAGACGGGATCGACGAGGTAATCGGTCAGCCCGGCGCAGTAGACGAGGTCGTATTGGGCGGACGGGGCGACGGGGGCGGCCAGGGTGGCCTCCTTGAGCAGCTGGTTGACCGAGCGGCGCACAAAGTTCAGGGGGGTGCGGCGGCGGGCCCTTTGCCGGGCCTGCTCGAGGGTGGCCCGGGCGCGCGCGAGGGTTTCCTCGCTGAAATCCGCGAGGGTGAAGGTGGCGTGGTCGGCGAACTCGCGCGCGGCCATGAAGCGCTGGATTTCATCGGCCGGCCCGCACCCGAGGTTGTAGACGCGGGCCGGGCGGCCGGCGGCCTGGATCCGCGCCGTTTCGCCGGCCAGCTTCTGCTCGAGGTAGGCGATGCGGTTGCGGTGGGCCTCGGCCGGGGCCTGGGCGAGGAACCAGCAGTTGAGCACCTGGGCGAAGAGCGACCCGCCCTCGCGCGGGTCGCGCAGGATCATGTTCACCATCTCGTAGTCGCCGGCGTAGCCGAGCGGCTTGAAGAAGGTGCGGTGGCAGAAGGGCGAGCAGAGCACCAGGGGATGGAGCTGGCGGCGGAGGAAGCTGCGGTGGGCCGGGACCTCGTCCGGCGCGAGCCGGCGCGTGACCGCCTCGCAGCGTTCGAAGAGGGTGGTGAAGGCCGGGAGGGCGCGCCGGGCGAACCCGTCGGCGGCCTCGCCGAGCAGCCGGGGCTGGTCCGCCTCGGGGGCGCCGCGCAGGGCGAGGGTGGCGCGCTCGAGCCAGAGGCGGAGGTCGGCCAGGAAGGTGACGAGGTCGGCGACGACCACCTTGTATTCGGGCCGCACGATGTGGTTGGGCTGCCAGGCCTGGAGGAACTCCCCGAACTCGCGGGCCCAGCCGCCGGCGGCGGCCGCGGCGGGATCGGGGGGGACGAGGGGGATGCCGGCGGGATCGAGGCTGACCTCGAGGCTGACGCTCGTGCTGGTGGCCTGGAGCCCGGTGACCACGGCGCGTCCCTCGTAGACGGGGCGCTCGTGCAGGAACAGGCGGCAGGGGTTGAGGACCTCGGAGGCGCGGAAGACGAGTTCCGGGTTGTAGAATTCGATGAGCGCCGAGTGGCGGGTCACGCGCTGGACGACGCCGCGAACCTCGTCGCCCTGGGGGGTGACGCAGATGGCTTCGCTGGGCTTTTCGATGGCCCGGGCCTTGGGCGGCGTGTTTTCCATGTCGAGCGGACCGGCGGACGGCAGGTGCCCTGCCGGGCGGTGCGCGGGCCGGAGCCCGCCCCGGGATCATTCGGTGGACAGCGCCGCGGACGGCATCCTAGGATGCACGTCACAACCTGCGCCGGTCCCCGGTCGTCCCACCTCTATCGTCATCCCATCCCATGATTAAACTGGTTTATGTTGTGCGCCGCCGGCCCGAGCTGGGGGTGGAGGAGTTCCGCCAGTACTGGCTGGAGCGGCATGGCCCGCTGGTGAAGTCGGTCGCCCGCGACCTGCGGGCGACCCGGTATGTGCAGAGCCACACCCTGGACCTGCCCTTCAACGCCATTGCCCAGCAGACCCGGGGGAGCCAGCCGCCCTATGACGGGATCACGGAGGTTTGGTGGGATCGGGCGGAGGATTTGGCGGCCGCCCTCGCCTCGCCCGAGGGGCAGGCGGCCAACCGGCGCCTGACCGAGGACGAGGGCCGGTTTGTGGACTTGGCACGGTCATCGCTCTTCTTCACCCAAGAGTTCTCGATCTTCTGAACGGAAGGTCGGTTCGGCCTGGCTCAAGACGTTCACGGCCGCCTCCAACACGTTGTGCTGGAGCCAGCGGGGCAGGGAATGGCCCCGGCGCGGTGGTGAGCGGGCCGGATGCCCATGACCGGCAGGGATTGCCACCTGCCCGGCAGGAATTGCCCGGCCCGAGGGCCTGGAACGAATGGAATCGATTATGACCGCGACCCTGCTCCCGCCCGCCCCGCGCCGCCTGGTGCGGTGGATGACCCCCGCCCTGTTGGCCGCCGTGCTCGCCGCCGTCCCGGCCCGTGTCCACGCGCTTGGCCTGCGCGTCCCCAACCTCGATCCCGCCGCCATCGCGCGCGGCAACGCGTTTGTGGCCACGGCGGACAACCCCGCCGCCCTCGCCTACAACGCCGCCGGCATCACCCAGCTCGAGGGGCACCATTTCCAGGTCGGGTCCCTCTTTTATTCCCCCATCTTTGCCGACTACGAGAGCCCGGCCGGGGACCGCATTGGCAACGAGGAATCCATCGTGCCGGTGCCCCACGTCTATTACACCTTCTCGCCCCGGGACAGCGCCTTCTCCTTTGGCCTGGGCCTCTACTCGCCGTTCGGCCTGTCCATGGAATGGCCCAAGAGCGCGCCCTTCGCCCCCTTTGGCCAGGAAGGCGAGCTGGCCTACATGACCGCCCAGCCCACCGTGGCCTGGCAGGTGCATCGCACGCTCTCCCTCTCCGCCGGCCCCACCTTCAACTATTCCAGGATCAAGCTGAACCAGTCCGTCCTGGGCGTCCCCGGCAGTGACTTCGAGTTCGAGGGCAACGACTTCGCCGTGGGCTGGACCGCCGGCCTGCTCTGGCAGCCGCACCAGAAATGGTCCTTCGGCGCCAGCTACTTCAGCCAGACCACCCAGGACTACGAGGGGGACACGTCCTTCTCGCCGTCCCCGCCGCTGCCGGGTGGTTTCAACTCGTCCGCCGAGTTGAAGTATCCCCAGTTCATCCGCGCGGGCGTCAGTTTCCGGCCCACCACGAACTGGAACCTCGAGGTGAACATTGACTGGACCGACTGGGACCGGGTGGATGCCCTGACCATCCAGGGCGTGGGCACCACGCCGTTGCAGTGGAACTCCAGCTTCTTCTACCAGGGTGGCGTGACGCGTTACCTGGCCAACGGGTATTACGTGAGCGCGGGTTATTTCTTCAGCGAGGCCTCCACCAGCGAGACGTATTTCAACCCCATTGTGCCGGATACCGACCTGCACGTCGGCAGCCTGGGGGTGGGCCGCCGCGGCAAGCACTGGGACTGGGCCATCGCCGGCCAGCTCATCGCCGGGCCCTGGCGCGACGTGGACGCCGCCGCCCCGCCGGTCAGCGGCAAATACAAGCTGCTCTCCCCCGCCGTCTCCGTCTCGATCGGCTACCACTTCTGAGCGGTCCCGGATCCCCGGTCCCCGCCCCCCGCCTCAACGGCCGGCCGCGGCGGGAATCCGGGGCTGGGTGGCCAGGTAGGCCGCCAGGTCGCGCAGCGCCTGGTCATCAAGGTCCAGCCGGCTCCGCATCAGCTTCACGTGCGGGTCGGCCGAGTCCGCCCCGCGCCAGCCCATGCGGAAATCGCGCAGCTGCGCGAAGAGATACCAGTCGTGCTGGCCGCTCAGGCGCGGGGCGCGCAGGCTCTCATTCCCCTCGGCGCTCAATCCGTGGCATTCCGCGCACCCGGCATAGAGGGCCCGGCCCCGCGAGGCGTCCCCGAGTTTCGAGGGAGGCAGGGGCGGCGGCTCCAGGCCCGCCAGGTGGGCCGCCAGCGCCCGGATGTCCCGCCCGCCCAGGCGGTCCACCACCGGGTGCATGAACTGCGTGCGGCCCTCGGGCGGCAGGTAGCCGGTTTCCTTGGAGTCGTCCCGTCCCCGTTCCCGCCGCTGGAATTCCTCAATCTGCCGCCGGATGAACCAATCCTCGCGCCCGCCCAGCCGCGGGCCCTGGGCGGCCTGCAGACCCTCGGCCTGGGCACCGTGGCACTGGGCGCAGCCGGACTTGACGTAGAGGGCGGCGCCATCGCGCGGCGCCTGGGTGGACGGGCCGGACTCCGGTCCGGCACAACCTGAAAGCAGAACCAGCGTGGCCACTCCCAGGGTCCAGCCGCCCATTCGTGCGCGCATGCGTTGCACCATGGCGTGCATGTTTCCAAAGTCCGCCCCGATGCCCAGCGAAAAATGCGGCCGGCGCGCGGGCGTCCCGCCCGCTTGCCGTGGGCGATGGGTTGCAGGAGGCGAATCGGCGAGGGCATGACCCCGTCCCTTGGCGCCGTGGCGCCCGGAACGGGTGAACCCTCGGGAGGCCCGCGCGCCCGGGCTCAGATCGCCCAGCCCGCGCGATACTCGCGCTTGAGGAACGCGGTGGCCTCGGGGAAGCCCGTGAACTCAAACTTCACCGGGTCCCAGTTCAGCCGCACCTTGGTCAGCTTCTCCCGGAGCTGGGTGCGGAGGGCGACGTTGCCCAGCAGCACGGTCTCCGTGAGCGGGCCCGCCCAGTCGAAGTTCGACCCGGCGGGCGCGCCGCCCTTGCAGGCGTTGATCCATTCCTGGTGATGGCCGGCGGAACGGGGCAGGCGCTTGGGCGGCTCGCCGTATGCCTTGGCCAGCGTGTCCGGATAAATGCGCCAGTTGCGGGAGTTGAAGACGATGATGCCCTTCTCGCCCACCAGGATGTGGCCGTTGTCGGCCATGGTGTCGTTGTCCTGGAACTGCTCGGGGCGGGGCGGCCGCAACCCGCCGTCGTACCAGAGCAGCTTCACCGGCGGCAGCGCCCCGCGGGCCGGGAACTGGTAGGAGACAATCGACGACAGCGGGTAGGTCTCCAGGTTGCCGCGACTGGACGAGGCGTCCACGGTGGTCGGCGCCCCCAGCTTCAGCGCGCGGAAGACCGGGTCAAAGTAATGGCACCCGATGTCGCCGAGGGCGCCCGTCCCGAAATCCCACCAACCCCGCCACTTGAACGGCACGTAGGCCGGGTGATACGGCCGCATGGGGGCGGGGCCGACCCACAGGTCCCAGTCGAGCGTGTCCGGCACCGCCGGGGAGTCGGCGGGACGCTGCACGCCCTGGGGCCAATACTCCTGGAACAGGCCCTTGGCGGGGCGGTCGGTCCAGACATGGACCTCGCGGATGGGGCCGATGGCGCCGTCGAGGATGAACTCCTGCAGCCGCCGCGTCTCTTCCGAGGCCTGGGCCTGGTTGCCCATCTGGGTGGCCACCTTGGCCTCGCGCGCCGCCGTCGCCACCTGGCGGGCTTCCCACGGCGAATGCGTCAGCGGCTTCTCGCAATACACATGCTTGCCCAGCCGAATCGCCGCCATCGAGGCAAAGGCATGATGATGATCCGGCGTCGCCACCATCACCGCGTCGAACTCGCGGTGCATCGTGTCGAACATCTTCCGGTAATCCTTGAACCGCTTCGCGTTCGGGTAGCGCTTGAAGGTGCCCGCCGCGAAGTTCCAGTCCACGTCGCACAGGGCCACAATGTTCTGGCTCTTCAGGTTCTCAATGTCGCCCGCGCCCTGGCCGCTCACGCCGATGGCCGCGATGTTCAGCTTCTCGTTCGCCGCATAGGTGCGGGCCGACCCGGCCTGCAGGATGGTAAAGGCGGCGGCCGCGCGGGCGGACGATTGCAGGAAACGGCGGCGGGTGACGGGGCGGCGCAGGGTTTTCATGGGCAGGTGGGGCTGGCGCTGGGAGCAGTTCAGGGAACGGCGCGAGCTTGGCCCGGCCGGCGGCCGGATGGCAATCCGGAATGGAAACAGGCGCATCGCCGCGTTGCCATGGGAGCCGCGCTGGGGCAGGATACGAAAACTCCCATGAAGCCCAGCCGCGCCTCCCTGCCCGCCCGCCGTCGTCCGGCGCGGGCGGCCTGCTGGCGGGCGCTCGGTTGGCTCGCGCTCGCCCTGGGCGGTCCCGCCCCGGGGTTGGCCGCGGAGGCGGCCGCTCCCGACTTCGCGCGGGACATCCAGCCGCTGCTGCGCGAGCACTGTGTGCGCTGCCATGGGGAGGAGCAGCAGAAGGGCGGGCTGCGCCTGGATGCCCGCGAGCCCGCATTGAAAGGGGGCGACTCCGGGCCCGCCCTCGTGGCCGGGCGCGCCGCCGAGAGCCGGCTCATCCGCCTGGTGTCCGGGCTGGAGGCGGGAAAGGTCATGCCGCCGAAGGGTCCCCGCCTGTCCGGGGCCGAGGTGGATCGGTTGCGCGCGTGGATTGACGCGGGCGCGTCCTGGCCGCCGGACGCCGCCGCCCCGGCGGTGCGGAGCCGGCATTGGTCGCTGCAGCCGCTGCCCTCCTCCACCGCCGTGCTGGCGTCCGTCCCGCCCGCCGCGCCCGCCGGCGTCGCGCCCATCGACGCCTTCATCCTGGCCGGGTTGGCCCGCCAAGGCCTGGCCCTGGCGCCCCCCGCCGACCGGGTCACCCTCATCCGCCGCCTGAGCTTTGACCTGACGGGACTGCCGCCCTCGCCGGCCGCGATGGACGCCTTCCTGGCCGATCGTTCCCCGCGCGCCTACGAGGACCTGGTTGAGCGGTTGCTGGCGTCGCCGCACTACGGCGAACGCTGGGGACGGCATTGGCTGGACGTCGTCCGCTACACGGAGAGCCAGGGGTTTGAGTATGACAAACTGCGTCCCAACGCCTGGCATTACCGGGACTATGTCATCCGCAGTTTCAACGAGGACAAACCCTACGACCGCTTCATGCGGGAGCAGATTGCGGGGGACGTGCTGGAGCCGGTGACGAGCGAGGGCATCGTGGGGGCGAGCCTCCTCGTCTGCGGTCCGTGGGACGAGGCGGGCAGCAGCCAGGCCAACCTGCTCCAGCGCAGCCTGACCCGGGAGGAGGAGATGGAGGACCTCGTGGGCACGGTGGGCCAGACCTTCCTCGGGCTGACCCTCAACTGCGCCCGTTGCCATTCGCACAAGTTCGATCCCATCCCGCTCGAGGAGTATTACCGGGTGCGTTCGGTTTTCGATGGCGTGAAACATGGCGAGCGCAGCGTGTTGTCCGCGGACGAGGCCCGGCGGGTCGAGGAGCGGAAGGCGGCGCTGGAGCGGGAGTTGGCGGCGGCGCAGGCGGTGGCGGCGCGGCTGGAGGCGGAGGGCGGCCGGCGGGCGGCGGCGCGGCGCCAGCCCGGGACGGAGCCGCCGGGGCCGGCGCCGGCGTTCCTGTGGTCCTTCACGGGCGGCCGCCAGGCGTTGCCGGCCGGCGAACTGCGGGGCGGGGCGGTGGTGAGCGGCGGACGCCTGCGCCTGCCGACGGCCGGGGCCTTCTTCCAGAGCGCCCCGCTCGACCGCGGCATCCGCGAGAAAACCCTGGAAGCCTGGGTGGCCCTCGACACCCTGGATCAGGGCGGCGGGGCGGCCATTTCCATCGAGGATGAGACCGGGCGGACGTTTGATGCGGTGGTTTACGGCGAGCGCCAGCCCCGCAAATGGATGGCAGGCAGTTCGGGTTTCCAGCGCACCCGCGACCTGGCGGCACCCGTGGAAACCGCCCCGGCCGGGACCCTGTTGCATGTCGCCGTGGTCTACCGCGCGGACCACACCATTGCGGTCTACCGGAATGGCCAACCCTACGGCGAACCCTACAAGGCAGGGTCCCTGCCGACCTACGTCGCCGGCCAGTCCCGGGTGTTGCTGGGCATGCGGCACACCGGCGGGGGCCGGCCTTTCCTGACCGGCGAGATCCAGCAGGCGGCCCTCCACGATCGGGCGCTCGAGCCCCATGAGGTGGCGGCCTCGTTCCGCGCAGCCGGGCTGCATGTCTCACGCGGCGAAGCACTGGCCAGCCTCACGGCCGCGGAACGGTCGGAGCGCGCGGCGGCCCTGGCCCGGATGGAAACCCTGCGCGGCGAACTCAAGGCGATCCCCGCCGGCGCGGTGTCCTACGCCGGCCGTCGCCAGGCGCCACCGCCCGCGCGGGTCCTGCTCCGCGGCGACCTGCGTTCACCGGGCCCCGTGGTCGCCCCGGCCGGCCTGGCGCTGATCCGGGAACCCGGGCCGGACTTCGGGCTGGCCCCGGACGCCCCCGAGGCGCAACGCCGCCTGCAGTTCGCCGCGTGGCTGTCCGACCCGCGCCATCCCCTCCCGGCACGCGTCATGGCCAACCGGATCTGGCAGTTCCATTTCGGCCAGGGCCTCGTGGCCACCCCGAACGACTTCGGCACGGCCGGCGCCCGCCCCACCCACCCCGCGTTGCTGGACTGGCTGGCCGCCACCTTCATCGAGGACGGCTGGAGCGTGAAGGCGCTGCACCGGCGCATCGTGAACTCGGCCACCTACCGCCAGTCCGCCACGCCGACTTCCCTGGCCCCGGCCGCCGCGCGTGACGCCGACAACACCCTCCTCTGGCGGTTCCCGCCGCGGCGGCTCGAGGCGGAGGCGGTCCGCGATGCCATCCTCGCCGCCAGCGGCCAGCTCAACCCTGCCGTGGGCGGACCCAGTTTCCAGCCGTTCGAGATTCTCAAGTTCCCCGCCAACACCTACCAGCCGGTCGACAAGATTGGGCCCGAATACAACCGCCGCACGGTCTATCGCATGAACGTGAACTCGGGGAAGGAACCGCTCCTCGACACGTTCGATTGCCCGGATCCGTCGGTGAAAACCCCGCGCCGCGGGGTCACCACCACGCCCCTCCAGGCCCTCGCCCTCATGAACAACGCCTTCGTCCAGCGCCAGGCCGGGCACCTGGCCGCGCGCGCCGCGCGCGAGGCGGGCGGTGACCCCGCCGGTGCCGTCCGCCTGGCCCACCGCCTCACCCTCGGACGCGAGCCCACCCCGCAGGAAACCCGCCGCGCCCTCGCCGCCGCCCGGGAACGCAGCCTCACCAACGTCTGCTGGGTGCTGCTCAATTCCACCGAGTTCCTCTACGTGCGCTGAAGGGCAGCCCCATCCCCCCGGCACCGGTCCGCCCCGTCCCCACCCTCTTTCCCCCACCGCAAGGCGCCGACAATCTTCCGCAAGCCACCGGAAGCAGCCCCGCCCGGGCCCGGGGTAGGGTATGGGCATGTTGAATGACGTTTCGTGGGGTTCGCTGCGGTCCCGGCGCCGGCTGGCCGCCTTCACGCTGATTGAGCTGCTGGTCGTCATCGCCATCATCGCCATCCTCGCCGGACTGCTGCTGCCGGCCCTGGCCCAGGCCAAGTCCCGCGCGAAATCCGTCGCCAGCCTGAACAACCTCAAGCAGCTCTCCCTCGGCCTGCGCCTGTATCACGATGACCAGGACGGTTTCCCGGGACATGCCTTGCCCGCCGTGGCGGGCCAGCCCCGCACCCGCTGGGCGGACCTCATTTATCCCTACATGGAAACCCCGCAGGTCTACCTGAGCCCGAACCTGACCGTCGAGGAACAGCCGCGCATGAACAAGCCCTTCGCCCACACTGCCCCGGGGGGCGTC
>JBJOEZ010000058.1:0-24210 GCA_046048995.1 Verrucomicrobiota bacterium
CAAAGGCCCCGCGATAGGTGGTGGCCACCAGGCCCGCCCCCTGCGATGCCACCCCGCTCAGGGCCGGGCTCCCGGCCGCCGGCCGCGGATTCAGCCCCTGGTTGTTCGTGTAGCTCAGCCCGCCCAGCAGCGCCGCCGTCACCGAGTTCTGGCGCCCCGCGTCCGTGAACAGGTAGCCCGCGTTGGCGTCGCTCATCGCCGTCGTCACGTCAAACACCGAGCTCCGCAGGTCCGCCAGGCCCAGGTTGAACTCGTTCGTCCCGTCCGTGTCCACCTTCACCCCCACCGCAAACTCCGCGAACACGCTGTTCACCACCGTCGGCGCCGCCTCGTCACGCGAGTTCCAGCCAATGCCCCCGCCAAAGCCCGTGACCGCCTTGCCCCGCCCAATCAGCGTCGCGTTGTGCACCGTCCACTGGCTCTTCGGCAGCTCCCCGGCCGCGCTCTGGTTCAGGTCGCCGTCCGTCTCAAACCCGCGGCTGTCCGTGCTCCCGCTCCACGGCGGCTTGATCCCGAACCAAAACTGGTTCGTTCCACGATAGCCCTGGTCGGTGTCAAAGTCGTCGTCCTCGCAGAACGACGCCACCAGGTGATGCGTGTTCACCGCCCCGCCAAACCACTCAAACGCGTCGTCCGAGCTCCCGAACACCTCCACATACGAGATGTCCGTCCCCCGGCCCACCGCGCCCATCGTCAGCCCGTTGAGCTCGCGCGCCGGCGCAAACACCGTCCCGGGATACCGAATCGACACATACCGCAGCGCGCCGCTGTTGTCGTCGTCATCGTTCCCGCCAAAGATGTGCTCGCCCGTCCCGTTGGGGTCGCTTGTCCCCTCCACCAGCTCATACTTCGGGCTGGCCACGTTCCCGTTGGCGTTCTGCGCGCTGTTGATCTGCGCGCGCCCGCACAACACCACCCCGCCCCACTGCCCCGACGTGTTGAACGGCACGTCAATCGCGCTGTTCATGTTGTCGCCCTGGTAGGTGAAGATGATCGGCCGATCGACCGTGCCGGTCGCATACAGCTTGCCGCCCCGGGTCACCCAGAGGGCGGAAATCAGGTTCGGAATGCCGTCCCGCGCCAGCAGGTTGCTCGTGCCACCCTTGATGACCGTGCCGGGCTCAATCACCAGCGTCGCATTGTTCACGTAAATCACCGACTTCAGCAGGTAGGTGTTCGTCGCATGCCAGGTCGTCGTTCCCGTGATGTCGGATGTCACCGTGATGGTGGCAGCCGGCGCGGTGCCGGCCCCCAGCAGGGCGGCCAGACCGGTCAGTTGGAGTAGGCGCTTGAGGTTCATAGGGCGTCTGGGTTGTGCGTTCTTGGGTGTCTTGAGTGGTTTCGGTTCTGTGGATTAATGAACGTGCCCACGATGCCCCGGCCCCATGGCGATCCCACGACCGCAAGGTGACGATCCGGAAAACTCACCGCCCCTCGCACAGCCCTCCATGTCCGCGCCGTGACCGCAGGGAGAGGCGAATCCACCACGGCAGGTGGAACAGCCCGGAGGGGGGGGAGGAACGACGGTGGGATCCAGCGCGACGCACGGCCCAGGCGCCGGGGCCGGCGCTCAGAAGTCGTAGCTGACGGAGAGACCGAAGCTGCGGCCCCTCGTGCTGCTCTTCGTGGCCACGCGCCCGACTTCGGGCCAGGTCTGGGTGGTCTCGACCAAGGGGTTGAGCAGGTTCTTGGCGGAAAACTTCACGCGCCAGCGACGGCCAAGCTTCTGGCTGATCGAGAAGTCGAGGTAGGGAGCCGGCTCGTCGTATTCGTCCGGCGTCGCCAATCCAACCAGGGTCAGGCGCCGGCCCGTCACGCCGCCGTTCAGGGTCAGGGAGGTGCCGGCGGCCGGAAAATCCCAGGTCAGGTCGCCGTTCACCACGAACTCAGGCTGATCGTAAAGGGGCCGATCGGTGGAGGTCTCACCGTAGTTGAGGAAGCGGTTCTCCTTCTGTTGTTCCGTCAGGTCGACCACGGACTTGATGAAGGCGTAATTGAACCCAAGGGAAAAGCTGTCCAGGCCGGGGCCGAGCAAGCCCGGAAATTCCTTGCGCAATTCCACCTCGATGCCGAACACGTCGGCCTGGTCATAGTTCACATACTCGACCTCGCGGTTGTCGAGCGTGCGCGCGCTCAACTCGATGGCCTGCTCGATGCGTTTCATGAACGTCCCGATGGAAACCAGTTCGCCAGGCTGCGGATACCATTCGAGGCGCAGGTCGTAGTTCTCGCAGGCGGACATCGTGAGGTCCGGGTTGCCGTAAATGGTGCGGCCCTGGGCAACGTCGTAGATTTCCGCGCTGCTGATCTCGCGGTAGGTGGGCCGGACGACGGTCTGGGACCATGCCGCCCGGAGCTGGAGGTTGGACCGGAGCGTGAAGGTGGCGCCGAGGGCGGGGAGGATGTCGTCCTGGTTGATGGAAGAGGTGCTCCGCACGCCGCCGCGCCCCGTGTTGACCGTCTCCACGGACAGGTCGGTGGATTCGAGGCGCACGCCGCCCACCAACCGCAGCCAGTCCGCCGGCGAATAGGTGCCCATGCCGTAGTAGGCGCGGATGTCCTGCTGGCCGGTGTACTCCGAGTTGGCCGGGAAGTTCCGGTAATCGATGTAGGGATAGTTGGACGGGGCCAGAAAGGACGCCGGATCCCCGGTATAGATGAAGGGATGATTGCCGTTGGCGCGGATCTCAAAGGTGCGCGCGAACAGCGTCTGCTCGGACTGGCTGAGGAAGAACCCGGTTTTCAGGGAATTATCCTGCTCATTGTGGGACGGCAGCGGAATTGTCCAGTCGAGGCGGAAGCTGGTGTTGTCCTCGGCCAGGGAACGAAAGATGCGGGTCGGCTTGGAGGGCTGGCTGGGGCCGTCGGGCAGGAAGAAGGGGTTCTCCGGATCGCTCTCGTAGTCCGCAAAAAACTGGAAAATGCGGTGATCCGGCTCGTCCTGGCTGGTCGAGCCCATCGACCCGGCCCAGTCCAGGCGAATCCCGAAAAGCTCCGGAAACTCATGCCGGCCCTGGAGCTGGTAATAGGTGAGGTTGCGCTCGGTCCAGTGCAGGATGGACTGATCAATATAGCTGGGGTCGGCTTCCTGGTCGGGCCGCGTCAGGCTGCTGTCCCGGCCCTGCAGCCGGCGGGCCTCATCCTCGGCCGACTGCACATACAGGAAGTTGAAGCCCAGCTGATGCTCGGGACTCAGCTCGTAAGCCAGCGTCGCCATCGAGCCCCAGTTGTATTCAATCACCGACCGCGCGTCGTTCTTCGTCCAGCTGGCCGCCCCCTGCCGGTCATACTTGGCCACCTTGCCGTCCTCGTAGAAGTTGTAGTCCTGCTTGTAGTTGAAACCACCCAGGAAGCCGAGTCGCCGGCCAAAGAGGTAGGTCGTGTCGCCCAACGCGAAGGCATAGCTCTGGTTGAGCGGGGACTGGCCCGGCAGGGGCGAGACCTGGCTCGACTTGAAGCTGCTCTTAATCGGGAGGGACCCGGCATCACCACGCGGGCTGGTGGCCGCCGCCTCGGCCGGAAGCGCGCGAGTCCCGTCATCGACCGCCGCCCAGTCGCGTCCCCCCTGGTCCGTGAAAAGATAGTCATCCTGCAGGTTGGCCTGCGTGTTGTAGGACACGCCGGCGCTGAAGGTGAACAGGGGCTTGTCCGGGAAGGACCGCGTCACAATGTTCAGGGCGCCGCCGGCAAAACCGCCGGGCAGATCCGGCTGGAAGGTCTTGCTCACATCGACCTTGCTGATGAACTGCGCGGGGAACAGGTCCAGCTGCACGGCGCGGCGGTTCGGGTCCGCGCTGGGGATGTCCGCGCCATTCAGCGTGGTCAGCGTATAGCGGTCGGCCAGGCCGCGCACCACGGCGAACTTGCCCTCGGCCAGCGAGGCGCCGGAGATGCGGCCGATGATGTCGCTGGCGTCGGAGGCGCCGGATTTGGAGATCTGCTCCGTGCCGAAGGACTCCACCACGGCGGACGACTTGGCCCGCTCGGCCAGCAACTGCTTGATGTCGGTCTTGGGCGCGGAAAAGCTGAACGGCTTGGCCAGCGGCTTGACGACCGGGGGCGCGGCGGCCCGGACCGGCGCGTTGGTGCCCCCCCCGCGCGGGCCGGACTCCCCCTTGCCCTGCGTGCGCTCCTCCCGGAAGAAACCCTCGCCGGTGGCCGGCGGGGCATCCGCGGCGCGGCGCGGGCCGGACGAGGGAGGCGGGGCGTCGGAGGCGGCGCGCGGCGGTCCCTGGCGGCGCGGCTGGGCCGGCGGCGGCTTGGGGCGATCCTCCGTCTTCTTGGTGTCGCGCGTGGTGCCAATCAGCTTGTCCATCATCTGCTTGCCCATCTCGGTGCGCGAGAGGGCGAAGAGGACGGCGAGAATGACACCGACATGCGCGGCGAGGGAGATGATGGCGCCGGTGCGGTCCTTCTTCGGGACCCGGGTGGGTGGACGTTCCGTCACAGGAGAGCGGGGGTCGGGGCGCAGCCCGGGCACTGGCGGCTGCGCAAATGGTCTGGCATCAGCGGGGGCCGGTCATTGCGCCGGCTTCACGTTTTCCGTGGCGAGGCCCACCTTGGCGACATTGGCGGCAATCAGCACATCCAGCACGTTGATGACGCGCTGGAAGTCGATGGCGCTGTCGGCGCGCAGCACCACGTTGAGGTCCGGGTCATTCTTGCGGAACTCGACGAGGGCCCGCAGCAGCTGATCCTCGTTCATGTCGACATTGTTCAACGAAACCCTGCCGGCCTGGTTGATGCTGACGTAGAAGGCCTTCCGCGCCGCGTCCTTGGGGTTCACGTTGGACGCCGTCGGCAGGGCGATGTCCATGTCCGTGACGGGCGGGGCCGTGGTGAGGATGAAGATGACCAGCAGGACGAAGCACAGGTCGAGCAGCGGCGTGATGTTGAGCTCATTGAGCTCGTGGTGCTTGTTCGCGGAGTATTTCTTCATGGGAGGGGCGGGCGGGGGATGGCGGTCCGGGGCGCAGGTCAGCCGCGGGCCAGGGCAGGCGCCCCGCCCACGCCGGCACGGGCCTCCTCCTCGCGGAGTTTCTTGAGGGCATCCGCGATCTCCTCCGAGACGGGCCGGTTATCGACGTAGACGTGCTCGATGGACGTGGCCAGCTCGGTCACGTAGTTGTCCAGCTCCTGGGTCATGGAGCGGATCGTGGTGACCATGTAGTTGTAGGAGAACATCGCCGGGATGGCGACGAAGAGGCCGGCCACGGTGGCGATGAGGGCGCCGGCCACGCCGGGAGCCATGGCGGTGAGGCTGGCGGCCTGCTTGATGGCGATGCCGGAGAACGTTTCCATGACGCCCCAGACGGTGCCCAGCAACCCGATGAAGGGCCCGCCGGCCACGGCGGTGGTGAGGATGATCATGCCCTTCTCGAGCGAGATGGCCTGGGTGCTGACCGCGCGCTCCAGGGCCACACGGACGCTCTCGAACGACGCGTTGCTGACCTTGGTGGAGGTCGCGCGGGCCAGGACGTCGGTGTCGCCCGAGGCGGACGCCCCGGAGGAGGCGGGCGCCGTGCGGCGCACCTCGACGGGGTTGTTCTTCAGGTGATAACTCAGCTCCTCGACGCCGGCGTGGTAAATCTCGTAGGCGGGGGAACCATCAAACTCCTGCCCCTGGCGAAACAGGTCGAGCGGGTCGCGCGTGCCGCGGTAGGCCGCGAAGAACTTCCGCGACATGCGGCTGGCCTTGTAGAGCTGGATGGCCTTGTTGATCATGACCGTCCAGCTGACCAGCGAGACGACCACCAGCAGTCCGATGGTGATCTTTCCCTCGAGGGTGGCCTTGTCCAAGGCGAACTTGAGGGCGTTCGCCAGCAGGGGTTGGGAGAGGATGGCTTCCATAATATATGTTCGTGAGTTCGTTGCCGCGGTCCGTATCGCGAAGGTTCAGTAATGTCGTGAGGTCAGGCTAAGGCTGCTGGATGTCGGCCGGATGTCACCCGGGTGACGATTCCGTGAAGTCCGCCTGCGCATTTGCGGACACCGTCGCCGTGGACGAGGCGGCCTCGCGGCGGCGCCACTCGGTGGGGGTCATGCCAAAACGGCGCTTGAACAGCGTGTTGAACACGCCGAGGTGGTGATAGCCGCAACGGGCCGCCACCGCCGCGACGCGGTCATCGGATTCCTCGAGGAGCCGGCGCGCCTTGAGGAGGCGCAGTTCGATCTGGCGGGCCCGCAGGGACACCTTGAAGAGGTGCCGGAAAAGCCGGCTGAAATGCCGCGGGCTGCAGCCGCAGTATTCGGCCAACTCCTCCAGTGAACCGCCCAGGAACTCCTCCTCGGTGAGGTGATCCAGCAGGACCTGCAGTCGTCGCTGCGCCGAGAGGGCCAGGGAGCCGCCCTCCCGGGGATTGCGCAGGCGGGCCCCGAACACCAGCCCGACAATCTCCAGCAACTGGGAGCGCAGCAGCAGGCCCGTGGAGCGCCGGGAGCGCAGGTTGACCTGGGCGAACTGCAGGGCCACGCGGTGTTCCGTGGGGAAAAACTGGACCCGCTGGGCCACTGCCTTCGCGGCCAGCCGATCAAAGGCCAGCCGTTCCGCCATGCTGAGCAGGCCGCTCATCAGCTCGGGGCAGAACTGGAAATGTTGCAGGGGAAGCGGGCCCAACTGGCTGGCGCGCACACAGCCGGCGTGCCGGGGCGGAACCACCAGCACCATGCCCTCGCTCAGTTCGCGCGCCTGCCCCTTCTCGAGCCAGTAACCCTGCCCGCGCCCCACCCGGATCACGCACCAGCAGGGCTCGACCGGCGCCCATTCCGAACCGGGGGCCACTTCCAGGACTTCGAGCAGGAGATGCCCGTGTTGCTTCATGCCTGGTCATCCTCCACCCTCCATGTGACGCCACGGCGTCGCCTCCGCGACGATCCCGTGAACATGCAGCGCGTCGCCCGGCATCCAGTGTCCTCCCCCGCCGCATCCGCCAACCGCAGCCTGGCCAATCCCCCCGCCCATCGCGCAGGCACGGCCGGGACCGGCGGGCCGCGATCCGGGCCGCCATGTTACGTCCCGATGGAGAACCCGTGACGGGCACGCAACATCTGCACCTCGCCGCGGTTTCGTTTTTGACACCCCCCCGCGCTCCATGGAAAGAGGTGCGCGATGAAAAAACTTTTCGTGATTCCCGCCCTTCTGGCCCTGCTGACGGCCGGCTGCACCCATGTCCACCGCAACGGCACCTCCCATGTCGATGAATTCGACGCCATCCAGGTGGACCAGATGACCGGAAACGAGATCGATTCGGCCATCCTCTCCAAGTCGATCCTGTGCCTCAACGCCCGCCGGGAAACCCGGCGCGTCACCGTCACCACCAATACCGCCGTCCTCTCCCAGACGAATACCACGGTCACCCCCGTCACCAACCTGACGGTGTCCGTGGCCACCAATTACCAGTACACGGTCATGACCAACCTTACCCCGCTGGCCGGCCCGCTCCCCGGCGGCGCCCCGGCCCCGGCCGCTGGCGACCCCACCGCCAACCCCGCCGTCGGCACCCCGCCGCCGGCCGTCGAAATCAGCACCAATGCCATGGCCGCCACCCCGGCCCAGCAGGCCACCAACCTCACCCTGACCCTGGCCAACAACGCCAGCACCATCATCGCGCCCACCCAGACCAGCGCCAGCCAGCAATCCGTGCGCAGCTACAACAACCAGCTCACCACCACCTCGAACAACCTCACCGTCTCGCTCCTCACCAACCGCGTGGTCACCGGCGAAACCAACCTCGTCGTCACCTGGCTGACCAACACCAGCATCGTCACGATCACCAACGTGGTCCTCACGCCCACCAATTACACGGTCTCCGACTACTTCCTCGTCTCCGAGCTGGTCCCGCCCCCGGACTTCACGCTCGCCGGCGGCGAATCCCTCATCCTGCTCGTGGATGGCGTGCGTCACGGATTCACCAGCGGCCAGTCCGGCACCGCCTTCGTCAGCCGCCGCGGCTTCAGTTCCACCCTCTACCGCGTCCCGCCCACCCTCCTCGTCGACATCGCCAACGCCAAGGAGGTGCGCGTGCGGTTCAAGGGCGCCAACAACACCCTCGAACGCACCATGAGCAACGCCAGCAAGCGCAGCTTCCGCGAGTTCCTGCTCAAGTACCTGGGCGCCGAGGCTCCGGCCACGGCGCAGGCTGCCCGCTAACCCGCCCTCCCCTGCCCGTTCCACCCCATGAAAGCCACCGCCATCATCCTCGCCCTGGTCGCCGCCCTGACCAGCTACCTGTTCCTCCAGCGCCAGTCCGCCCTCGGCGACGCCCAGGCCCGCCTGGCCTCCAATGAGGTCGCCCAGGTCTCCCTCACCAAGCAGTTCCAGACGGAACTGATGCTCACCAACCTCGCGGCGGGCGACGTGCGCAGCAACCTGCAGCACACCGTCGATGTGCGCACGGCCCACCTGAACGCCTTCTCCAACCGGCTGGTCCAGGCCAACCTCCTCCTGCAGGCGGCGCAGGCCGAGACCCGCACCGCCCAGGAGGAGACGCAGAAACTCAGCGCCCAAAACGCCGTCCTGGCCGCCCGCCAGGATGACCTGGAACGGCGACTGCAATCGCTGGCCCGGCTCCAGGACGACCTCGCGGCCAGCCGCCGCGAAACCGCCGCCGCCCTGGCCGAGCGCGACCGCCTCTCCGCGTCACTCCAGTCGGTTCGCGTGGACATGACGGAGCTGGCGGCCAAGCTCGAGGACCCGGCCTACCTGCGCACCCAACTGGACCGCGCCGAGGAGTCCCTCCTCCTGCGCCGAAAGGCGGCCGCCGGCAAACTCCGGTCCAATGACCGCCGACTCCCCCTCGAACTGCAGGCCGATGGCACCGTCCGCACCCTGCCGGCGCCGAAGTCCTGAGGCCGGGTCCGACGCCACCCGCGGCGCCTGACCAATTCTCAGGGCACTGTCCAGAAACGCAAAAGGCCGGGATTCCCGTGGGAATCCCGGCCTTGCGACTTTTTAAGTGAGACTTACGGCTGGGTGGGCAGCGGGCCCGGGACCGGCGGCGCACCCGCGGCGCCCTCGCCGGGCTTGGCCTCCTCCTTCTTGTCGGGCAGGAGGTCCTTGCGGTCCTTGAGCAGGGGATCCACGGTCCACTTGGACACCACATAGACCCACTTTTCATAGGCCTTCTCGTTCTTCAAGCGCTCCTCGTTCTTCTTCAGGGTCTCGGCGAACTCCTTGTCCAGGCGGTCCTTGTCCTCCGGCTTCTCGTCCTTGCCGGGGGCGCGGGTCCTGGGAAAATTGCCGGCGACGGCCATCTGGAAGTGGTGGTTCTCCTCCCCGCTCTTGCTCCCGATCTTCACCGTGTAGGTGAAGCCGTCGAAGGTCTCGAGGGTGGCCGTGACCATCGGCTTGTCCAGGCCGGCCGCGGCCGCGTTGGTGCTCACATCATTGAAGCTGGGGTAGGAGAGGGCGCTGGTGCTGCTGCCGCTCTTGCTGGCATCGAGTTCCTCGCCAGCCTTGGCATCGACCAGTTTCCAACTGCCGGTTTCGTTCTCGCGCACGAGCTTCCAGTTGTTGGTGGCGTTGGTGGTCACGACCCCGACGCTCTTGAGGCGCTCGACCTTGAACCATTCCTTGTTCAACCAGTCCTCGGCCTTGGGCTCAACCTGGGCGAAGGGTTCGGTGACAAGGGCGGTGGTGCCGATGTCCGTGCCGACCATGAGGTAACGGCCGTTGGGGAAACCGCCGCCGCCGAAGGGCGAGTCGCCGCCGGACTCGCGCATGGACTTCGCGCCGAGAAGCACGGACTGGAGGACCTTGCCGGACTTGTCCTTGAACTCAACCAGGGTGCCGTTGCCCTTGTCGGGGGGCACCAGTTCGAGGGCGGGCAGGCGGGAAGGCCCCACCACCACCGGCTTGGCCACCTTGAGGTCGGCGAACTTGAGGAGCAGGTCCCGGAGGGTGTCGAAGTTGGCCGGATAATCGCCGCGGCTGCGCACGACCCAGGTGCCGTCCTGCTTGGCCAGGGTGAGGGCCCCCTTGGCCTGGGTGATGGTCAACTGCTCAATGTCATTGACCGGCAGGCCGGGCAGGACCTTGTTGCCCATCTTGGCGGAGGAGTCGGCATACGGCTGCTGCTGCTTCTTCCAGGCCAGCCAGCCAAGGCCGCCCAGCACGACGCCCAGCACGACGAGGAGGGTGAGTTGTTTGCGGTTCATGGGAGCAGGAGTTGCGATTGGGAGGTTAATCTCGGGTCACTTGGCCTTGGTCTTCTGTTTGCGGACAAAGGCCAGGGCAATGCCGGCCAGCGCCACCACCACCGGCATGGCCGCGATGTTCATCCACTTGAGGCGGTTCTCCAGGGAATCAATGTCCTGGCGCAGGTTGCGCCGCGTTTCCTTCAGATCCTTGTTGGCCTTGGCCCGCTGCTGCTTGAAGTTCTCGATTTCCTGGGCCTGCTCCTTGGACAGCACAAAGCGCTGGCCGGCCTCCTTCTTGCCCTGCAGTTCATTGATCTTGGCGTTGGCCTCGTCCGCCTGGCGCTGCAGTTGGTTGATCTTCTCCTGGTAGGCCGCCTGGGCCCGGGCCTGCATCTCCTTCACCACCGTGAAGGGCCGGTTCAGCGTCGCCCGGCTGCGCACCCCAATCAGGTTCTGGTCCCCCGCCATCTGCTCCACCACGTTCTGCACCAGGCTCAGGTTGCCGTTGAGCGGCTGGATGATTTTCTGGCCAAAGAAGTTCTGCACCCGCACGGAGAAGTTGTCCGACAGCCAGTCGGTGTCCGCAATGAGCAGCACCGCGTTGTCCGCCTGGCCCTCCTTGAGGGAGTCGCCGGGCTTCGCGTCCTTCTTCTCCTCCTTCTTCTCGCCGTCCTCCGCCTTCTCGGCCGGCTTGCCCTCGGGGAAGGCGGTCTTGAACCGGCCCTCCAGGCGCAGGGCCAGGGTGTATTTCTTCCCGTCGCCCTTGAAGTCATCCACGACCTTGGAAGGCTGCATCTGGGCCAGGAAACCCTCGACCGGCTGCGCGTTGGTCGAGGTGGTCAGCAGCACTGTCTGCTTGAGCCCGCTGACCGGCTCGCCCGTGAAGTATCCCGGGAAGGCCAGCAGCAGCTCGTCAATCTGGCTGGCCACCACGTCCTGCTTGTTGATGGCCTTGTCGGCCAGGAACAGCAGGGTGGGCATGACCTCCGGCGGGGCGCCCTGCCGCGTCTGCAGCTTGCGCGCATGGTTCATGTCGGCCAGCACCTTCCCGTTCTCAAAGGTGATGCCCCAGGCCTTGAGCAGCTTGTCCAGGTTCGAGGGCCCGCCCGGCATCGGCATCATCGGGTTCTGCCGGTTGGCGTCCGCCAGGCACATGGCGTCCAGCGCCGCCACCAGGCGCCCGCCCCGCAGCACGAACTGGTCGATGGCAAACAGGGTCGTGTCCTTGAGATCCTTCGGGTGCACCACAAAGAGCACCTTGATGTCCTCGTCAATCTTGTCCGCCTCGGGCGGCACCTGGCGGACCTCGAAGTCCCGCTTCAACTCGCTGAAAAACACCCACGGCTCCTGCCCCTGCTGGCCCATGCGCATGGCCATCTGCGGGGGCATCGCGGAACCGGCCACCGGCAGCGCGGTCATCACCCCGATGACCGGCCGGTTGGTGGAAAGCACCTGCGAAATCGCGCGGGCCAGGTCATACTCCAGCAGCTTCTCCCGGTCCGGGGCCAGGAACGGGATGGTGGCCTTCAGCGGATCGAGGCTGACGCACAGGCCGAGGTAGAACTTCTCCCCCGTCTGCAGCATCTGGCCCTCCACGCCGTCGAGGTTGGCCAGATCCTCCTGCTCGCTGTCCGGCTGGGGGTCGAACTTCTTGACCACGATGTTCCCGCCCGACGCCTGGCGGAACTCGCCCAGCAGATCCTCGACCGCCCGGGCGTAGTTCTGGAACTGGGAGGGAACGCGGTTCTCCCCCTTGGAGTAGTAGAAGCGGATCTCCACCGGGCTATCCAGTTTCTTGAGGATGGCCCGCGTGCCGGGCGTGAGCGTGTAGAGCTTCTCCTCGGTGAAGTCGAGGCGCGCCTTGAAGGTGCTGGTGATGATGTTGAGGGCCACCACGATGGCGAACATGATGGCGACGCCGACGGTGGAATAGAGGATGGCTTGGGTCTTTTTCTGGTTCATGGCGGGGGAGGGTTCGGCCACGAGGGCAGGGTCTGGGGAATGGGTGCGGGGCTGGGTCAGCCGGCGCGCAGGTTGCGGATGATGACGCCGGTGGAGAACAGGGCGAAGCCCATGACGGAGGCGAAGAACACGACGTCGCGGGAGTCCACCACGCCGCGCTGGAAGCCGAGGAAGTGGGGCATCACGCTGAAGCCGGACACGACGCTGACCACCCAGTCGGGCGCCCAGCGCACGAGCAGGTTGGTCACGGGTTCCCATCCGGCCAGGATGAGGAAGAAGCAGACGACCACGGACAGGATGAAGCTGATGACCTGGTTGCGGGTCATGGCGCTGGTCAGGCAGGTGACCGCGAGGTAGCCGCCGGCCAGGAGCGCGCTGCCCAGGTAGCCGGCCAGGATGGTCCCCCCGTCCGCGTCGCCCAGGTAGGCGACGGTGAGCGCGACCGGGAAGGTCAAGGCCAGGGCCAGGATGAGGAAGGCCCAGGACGCCGCGAACTTGCCGACGATGGCCTGCCAGGCGGTGACCGGCATGGTCAGGAGCAGTTCCAGGGTGTGCAGGCGGCGCTCCTCCGACCAGAGGCGCATGCCCACGGCGGGCACCAGGAAGAGATAGAGCCAGGGGTGCCACATGAAGAACGAGACCAGGGAGGCCTCGCCGCGCTCGAAAAACCCGCCCAACATGAACGTGAAGAACCCGTTCAGGAGCAGGAAGATGACAATGAACACGTAGGCCACGGGCGAGGCGAAGTAGCCGCTGATCTCGCGCTTGGCGATGGTGAGGATGTTGTGGAAGGCGTCGTTCATGGGATGCAGGGAGTGGGGGCGGTTAGTCCTTGGGCTTGGCGCCGGCGGTGTCGGACCAGGTGATGCTGCGGAAGACCTCGTCGAGGCGGCCTTCCTCGGTGTGCAGTTCGTCGAGTTTCCACCCTTCCTTGGCGGCCGCCTCGGCGACGCCGCGGGCCAGGGTGCCGTTGACGGAGTGGGCCTCGGGATAGGCGCGGGCCACCACGACGCCGGCCTCTTCCTTGACGATGGCGGCGCGCTTGGCGCCCGGCACGAGGGCCAGTTTCTCCTTCACCCGGTCGGCCGGCACGCCGGCCAGGCGGATGGTGATGGCGCCGGCCAACTCGGAACGCTGCTTCAGCTCCGCCGGCGTCCCGTTGGCCACGATGCGGCCCCGGTCGATGATGATGGCGCGGCTGCAGACCGCCTCCACCTCCTCCAGGATGTGGGTGGAGAAGATGATGGCCTTCTTCTCGCCCATGCGCCGGATGAGCTGCCGGGCCTCGTGCTTCTGGTTGGGATCGAGGCCGTCGGTGGGCTCGTCCAGGACCAGGACCTCGGGGTCGTGCAGGATCGACTGGGCCAAACAGGTGCGGTGCCGGTAGCCCTTGGAAAGCGTGTCGGTGCTCTGGTGCATGACCGGCTCCAGGAAGCACATCTCGATGGCGCGGTGCACCGCCTTCTTCTTGGCCTCCCCATGCAGCCCGCGCAGTTCCGCGCAGAAGGCCAGGAAGCCGTAGACGGTCATGTCGGCGTAGCTGGGGGCGTTCTCTGGCAGGTAGCCGATCAGCTTCTTGGCCGGAATGGGATTCTCGACCATGTCGAAGCCGCCCACGCTCACCTTGCCGGCGGTGGGCGGGATGAAGCCGGTGATCATGCGCATGGTGGTGGACTTGCCGGCCCCGTTGGGCCCAAGGAAGCCGAGGATTTCCCCACGCTCGACACTGAAGGTCACGCCGGCGACGGCGCGCTTCGTGCCGAAATGTTTCTCGAGGTTTTCGACCTTAATCATGGTTGTCGCTCAGGTTGCGGGCGCGGCGGCAGGATGCCGCCGGCCAAAGCGGAGGGGAAAATAGGAACTCGCCCGCCGGACTTCCAATTACATCTTTGTAAGCCAGACCAGGGGACAGGCCCGCGCCCGGGGCCGCGGCACCAAGGAAAAACCGGAGCTGAAATTCCATTTCCAGCCCCGGCGGGGGGAACCGCGCCATCATCGGCGCAGTGGCTAAACCATGACCGGGCCAAACCCCGGTCCTACAGCGGCCAGTCGCTCAGCGCGGACGAACCGAAGCTGCGGGGGAACTCGTCCAGCACGGCAGGGCCGGATTCCGGCCGGCGCGTGATGGGCAGGGCCACCACGTTGGGGAAAGGAAGGGGGCCGGCGGCTTGGGAGTCCGCCGACCCGTTGGGGGTTGGCTGAGGGGAAAGGGACGCGGACAAGGCGGCCGCCTCGGTGAATTGCACCGGGATGATGTTGGGCGCCGTGGCTCGGCCGGACGGAGTCTGCATAATCAGCCCCCTCATAACAGGTCCTGTGCCAAGGCCGTCATCAAGGCATTTCCCTCGGTGGGAAGCAGCCCGCCGGGGGGGAACCCGGGCCTTCCGGCGGGCAGAAAGTGCCCCGCCCGGCAGCTTCTGCCTGCCGTTTCTGCCGGGTGCCGCGCGTCGCGCCGTTGGAAAGCGCGCCCGGCCCTGCCATACTGTCAGCCGTGCCCACGACCGAGCACATCCGCGCCAAACTGAGCACCCTGCCCCACCGGCCGGGGGTCTATCTCATGAAGGATCGCCTGGGCACGGTCATCTACGTCGGCAAGGCCCGCGACCTGCGCAAGCGGGTGAGCCAGTATTTCCATCCCTCCCGGCGCATGGGCTGGGACCTGAAGTTCCGCGCCCTGGTCGATGCCATCCAGGACTTCGACGTCCACACGGTCCGCAGCGAACCCGAGGCCCTCCTGCTCGAGGGCAAGCTCATCAAGGAGTTCCACCCCCGCTACAATGTCAGCTTCCGCGACGACAAGGGGTTCCTCCTCCTCAAGGTCAACCTCCAGGATCCCATCCCCCGCTTCACCCTCACCCGCCTGCGCACCGACGACGGCGCCCGTTACTTCGGGCCCTTCGCCCATTCCGGCGCGCTGCGCAACACGCTGACCCTCATCCGCCGCCAGTTCAACCTGCGCGGCTGCCGCCCGCTCACCCCCACCGAGGCCGACTACAAGCATTGTCTCTACGGCAACCTCAAATGGTGCACCGCCCCCTGCATCGGGAACGTCAACCGCGACCAATACCTCGAGCAGGTGCGGGCCGCCTGCGATTTCCTCAGCGGCCAGTGCCAGGAAATGGCCGCGCAAATCGAGGCCGAGATGCACAAGGCCGCCCGCGCCCAGGATTACGAGAAGGCCGCCGAATACCGCGACGCCCTCCAGGACCTCCGCCGCACCACCCAGAAAACCGAGAAGTTCGAGCGCATCCCCTACACGCTCCCGCTCGCCCTCGACCCCGCCCGGGACCTGGCCGAACTCGGGACGGCCCTCGGCCTGCCCCAACCGCCCGAGCGCATCGAGGGCTTCGACATCTCCAACATCAGCGGCACCTTCGCCGTCGCCTCCCTCGTCAGTTTCCGCCACGGCCGCCCCGACCGCGCCCATTACCGCCGGTTCCGCATCAAGACGGTCGTCGGCCAGGACGACTTCGCCTGCATGGCCGAGACCATCCGCCGCCGCTATGCCCGCCTCCTGCGCGAGGCCCGCGGGGAACCCGCCGCCGCCATGCCCGGCGACGAACCCGACCGCCCCATCCTCGAGGAACTGCGCGGCATGATCGACCGGCGCCGCGGCCCCCTGCGCGACGCGGCGGATGTGCCCCGCGCGGACGAAGACGCCCCGCCCCCCCCCCCTTCCACGACCTCGCCCTTCCCCGACCTCATCCTCATCGATGGCGGCAAGGGCCAGCTCAACGCCGCCTGCGCCGAACTGCAGAAGCTCGGCCTGGGCCACATCCCCGTCATCGGCCTGGCCAAGGAGTTCGAGGAAATCCATCGCCCGGGCGAGGCCGAACCGCTCCGCCTCAGCCACTCCAGCGGGGCCCTCAAACTCCTCCAGCGCGTCCGCGACGAGTCCCACCGCGTGGCCAATTCCTACAACGCCCAGCTCCGCATCAAGCGCATCAGCGAAAGCATGCTCGACGAGTTCCCCGGCATCGGGGAACAGCGCAAGGCCGCCCTGCTCAAGAAGTTCGGCTCCCTCCAGCGCCTCCGCGCCGCCAGCGTCGAGCAAATCGCCGAGGTCCCCGGCTTCGGTTCCGGCACCGCCGCCGAACTCAAGGCCTTCCTCGAGGCCCGCTCCCGCGGCGGCGCCCAGGCCCTGTAACCCCCCACCCGCCTGCCCACCCAAAAAACTAGTTTCCTTTTGGGGTCCGGTTCCTATAGTCCGCCCCGGCCGGCCGACCGCCGCCGGCCATCCACACACGCACATCCTATATGCCACTGACCCATACCCGCGACCTGTTCGCCAAGGCCCTCAACGGCAAGTACGCCCTCGGCGCCTTCAACGTGAACAACATGGAGCTGCTCCAGGCCATCATCGAGGCCTGCGAGGAGGAAAAGGCTCCGGTCATGCTCCAGATCTCCAAGGGCGCCCGCGAATACGCCAACCCCGTCTACCTCAAGAAGCTCATCGAGGCCGCCGTCAGCCTCTCCAACATCCCCATCGCGGTCCACCTCGACCACGGCGACACCTTCGACCTGTGCAAGCAATGCATCGACGAGGGCTTCACCAGCGTCATGATCGACGCCTCCCACGAGCCCTTCGAGAAGAACGTCGAGATCACCCGCAAGGTCGTGGAATACGCCCACAAGCACAATTGCGTGGTGGAATCCGAGCTCGGCCACCTGGTCGGCGCCCAGTTCGATGACGGCGAGGAGGGCGGCAACTACTCCACCGGCGGCCACTACACCCACCCCGAGGAGGCCGTGAAGTTCGTCCGCGAGTCCGGCTGCGATTCCCTCGCTGTCGCCATCGGCAACAGCCACGGCGCCTACAAGTTCAAGGGCGAGCAACACCTCGACCTCGAGCGCCTCAAGGCCATCAAGAAGGCCCTCATGGACGCCGGCCTCGGCGATTACCCCCTCGTCCTCCACGGCGCCAGCTCCGTGCCCAAGGACCTCGCCAAGAAGATCAACCAATACGGCGGCGCCATGGGCGAGGACACCGCCGGCGTCCCCGAGGCCGACATCGAGGTCGCCCGCCGCACCGGCTGCACCAAGGTCAACATCGACACCGACCTGCGCCTGGCCATGACTGCCGCCATCCGCGAGGTGCTCTTCACCAAGCCGAAGGAATTCGATCCGCGCAAATACCTCGCGCCCGCCCGCAAGGCCGTCAAGGAACTCGTCCGGCACAAGATCAAGAACGTCCTCTGCTGCGCCGGCCACGCCTTCGACTGAGGCCAGGCCGCGCTCCGTCCCCCGATGCCCACCGACCGTCCCAGGCCCGGCCGCATCCCGTCCCCGCCCCTCGGCTGGTGGCTGCGCGCGGCCGTGGCCCTGGCCGGCGCCATCCTCCTCGTCGCCCTCCTCAACGGCTGCACCCCGGGCGGCCAACCCGGCCCCACCGCGGCCACCAACGCCCCCGCCGCGCCGGCCGCCGCCGTGCCGGAGGTGGCCATGGACACAGCCCAGTCGGTGGTGATCACGCAGGATCTCGACTTCGGCACCGCCCGCCCCACCCTGGCCGAGGCCCTCGCGCAAATCGACCGCCTCTCCACCCCCGACGACGGCCGCGGCCGCACCTTCGCCATCCTCGAGGCCTTCAACGGGGAGTGGCAGCCGGACGGCAAGATGCGCGTTTCGCTGCGCATCAGCACCGAGAAACCCGGCCTGGCCCGCGTGGTTTTTCGCCGCACCAACACCGAGCTCTGGAAAAGCCGCGTCACGCTCGCCACCAACAAGCCGCCCTTCCAGGCCGGCCAGTTGCGCATCCTCTTCGACAACGGCGACGGCAAAACCTACAACGTGGACGGCTCCACCAATCCCGCCACCATCCTCGACGCCATGCTCAAGGAACCCGGCTTGCCGGTGTCCATGGCCTGGCCGGACGGCGCGGAACGGGAGCTCTCGTTCATCTACAGCTCCTGCGGCTGCCCCATCAAGGTGGCCTGCCGCCGCGTGGGCGCCCGCACCGAGCGCACCAAGGCCGCCTCCCAGGTCATCTTCCCCGACGACCCCGCCGCCCTCGCCGTCATCAACCGCCTGATGGCCTGGTAAGCCGCCGTAGCAGCGGACGTCCGTCCGCTGAATCCCCTTCCCCCCAACCCGCTCACGCGGGTTGCTACATCGCAGCAGCGGACGTCCGTCCGCTGAATCCCCCTCCCCCCAACCCGCTCACGCGGGTTGCTACATCGTAGCAGCGGACGTCCGTCCGCTGAATCCCACTCCGCCCAAGCAACCCGGGGTGAAGATGCCGCTTCAAAAGCCTGCCGCCACCCGCTACTACTCCAAGCATGGCAGCGTCACTTCCCACGCCCCAGGGACCGGTTCCAACTTACTTTCTCAACCGCGAGTTGAGCTGGCTGGAGTTCAACCAGCGCGTCCTGGAGGAGGCGGTGGACCTCCGGAACCCGCTGCTGGAACGCCTGAAATTCTTCTGCATCGCCTGCTCAAACCTCGACGAGTTCTTCGAGGTGCGGGTGGCGGGACTGCTGGAGCAGGTGGCCAGCCTCGTGATTGAACGGCAGTCGGACGGGATGACGGTGCAGGAGGTGCTGTCCGCCCTCAACCGCCGGATCCGGCGCATGGTGGAGGACCAATACGCCTGCTGGCGGAACCAGTTGCGCCCCGGGCTTGCGCGGCATGGCATCCGGTTCCTGTCCTTCAAGCAGCTCGGCGGCCAGGATTTGCCGTGGCTGGAACAGTTCTACCGAACCGAAATCCGGCCCGTGCTCACCCCGGTGGGCATGGACCCGGCCCATCCCTTCCCGCAAATCCTGAACAAGTCGCTGAACATGATCGTGCGACTGGAGTTGAAGCGGGCCAACCGGGAGACCAGGCACCTGGCCGTCGTGCAGGTTCCCCGCGTGCTGCCCCAATTGGTCCGCCTGCCGCGGGACGATGGCCGGGAGGACTATGTTTTCCTCGCCCACATCATCGGGCATTTCCTGGGCGACCTTTTTCCCGGCGCGAAAATCCTGGGCTCCTGGCAATTCCGGGTGACGCGCAACAGCGAGCTCTACATCGACGAGGATGAGGCGGGCAACATGCTCAATGCCGTCGAGACGGAACTGCACAACCGCCGGAAGGGCGAAGCGGTCCGGCTGGAGGTGGAGAACCGTTGCCCCCTCGTCATTCGCCAGACCCTCCTGCGCACCCTGCGGCTGGAGGAGCAGGATCTGTTCATCGTCAACGGACCGCTGAACCCGACGCGGCTCATGGCCCTCTGCGAGGGCGCGCGCGCCCCGGAACTGCGGTTCCCGCCCTTCGCCGGGGTGATCGCCGCGCCCCTGCGCGGCCGGGACGACCTCTTTGCCGCCATCCGCGCGCAGGACATCCTGATGCATCACCCCTACGAAAGCTTTGAAAGCGTGGTGGAGTTCCTCGAGAAGGCGGCCGCCGACCCGGACACACTCGCCATCAAGATGACGCTTTACCGCACGGGCGGCGACCGGCGAATTGTCGAGGCGCTCGCCGCCGCGGCCCGCGCCGGCAGGCAGGTCACCGTGGTCGTTGAACTCCGGGCCCGCTTCGACGAGGCCGAGAACATCCAATGGGCCCGCCACCTCGAGGGCGCGGGCGTCAATGTGGTCTACGGGCTGGTCGGCTACAAGGTGCACGCCAAGCTCTGCCTGGTTGTGCGCCGCGAGGGACCGGAAATCCGACGCTACGTCCACCTGTCCACCGGCAACTACAATGCCGTCACCGCCCGGTTCTACACCGACCTCGGCCTCCTGACCTGCCGGACTGATTTCGGCGAGGACGCCACCAACCTGTTCAACCTGCTCACCGGGGTCTGCGAGTTCCAACCCATGCGGAAGCTGCTGGTCGCGCCCTTTGATCTGCACGAACGGCTCCTCGAGATGATTCACGCCGAGGCCGCCAACTCGCGCCGGGGTCAGCCCGCCGGGATTGTCGCCAAGATGAACTCCCTGGTGGACGAACGCGTCATCCGCGCCCTTTACCTCGCGTCGCAGGCCGGGGTCAAAATCGACTTGGTGGTGCGCGGAATCTGCTGCCTGCGGCCGGGCGTGCGCGGCCTCAGCACCCACATCACCGTGCACAGCATCGTCGATCGCTTCCTCGAGCACAGCCGCGCCTGGTGCTTCCAGAACGGCGGGCAACCCCGGGCCTTCATCACCAGCGCGGACTGGATGCCCCGTAATTTCTTCCGCCGCATCGAGGTCGCCTTCCCCGTGGAGGACCCGGCGATCACGGACCGCCTCCGCCACGAGGTGCTGGCCCTCCCGCTCGCTGATAACGTCAAGGCCCGCCTGCTCCTGGCCGACGGAACCCACCGCCGCCTTCGGCCCACCCGGCGCGCGCCGGCCCGGCACAGCCAGGTCGAATTTCAGCGCCTGGCCCAGGCAGGCCATGACGGAGGCCGTCAGGCAAAGCTCCGAACCGGAAAGCACACTTGACGCTGCCCGGCGTGCTCCGTAGCGTCTCAACTCACCTTAATGGTGGCCGTAGCTCAGTTGGTTAGAGCCCCAGATTGTGGATCTGGATGTCGCGGGTTCAAGTCCCGTCGGTCACCCCATCTTCCCCGCCCAATGTTGGCAAGGGTTTCGTGAGTTCCCCCCCCGCCGATACCGAACACAGGGAAATGTCTGCTTTGCCACTTCTTTGCCGCTGACGCGGCCGGCGTTGCAACGTGGGCGCCCTGCAGGGAAATGGCCTGAGCAGGAAAGCCCACCGCGCTTCCTCCGGCCTGGGGGAGCCACAACGTTGATTCCGGCTTTGTTTGGCCAGGCCGGGGCAAAGTGGGGTGACCGCCAGGCAACCGGAAGGTGGGGCGGGGCGGTGGTGACCCTTCCCCTGCGACTAATCGTGCTTTTGGGCAAATTGGTCCCCGGCGTGGATGACTTGCGCCAAGACCACTGACTCGCAGGAAGAATGGCCCGTCAGTGTTCCGGCCTGCGGACGTCCCCTCAGCGGAGGAAAAACTGCAGTTGCAGGAGGTAGCCGCAGACGTAGAAGGCCAGGAGGATGAAAAGCCAGCGCCGGTCGAAGGCCCGCGAGCGCAGGGGGCCTTCGGTTTCATGCGAATGCCAGAGGCGCAGGGACAGGGTGCTGATGATGATGAGCAACAACACAATCACCAGCGACAGGCAGTGGAGGCCGTCCGCCAGGGAGAACCGGCCGGAGTCGGGCATGATGTTCGAAACCACATACTCGCTCCCCACCACGCCGAAAAGCGCACCGACCCCAAGTCCAAACCGCGGATCCACATCCACCGGCCGAATGAACAGGGAACAGAACCCAATCCCCACCGACACCAGCATCCCCACGAAGACCTTCAACCCATAAGCCCAGCCCTCGCGCGCGATGGACAAGACAAACGTCGCGCGGCTGTAGGTGGATCCTTCACCCGTCCTGAGATCCGGGTCGCCATAGGTGCTCGCATACGTGTGCTCCGAGCGCACCGCCGTCAGGGGCCCCGGTTCCCAACCCGGCACACCCAGGGCCTCATCCACCCCCGAGTTCGCCGCGTCCAGCACGTAGCTCACCTTGTCCGACTCATAGCTGGCATCCTCCACTGTCAGCAGCAACTGCTGCTGATCAAAGGGAAACTGTCGCACATCCCAGGGATTCGAAACCCGGCCCCTCAGCTTGAGGCACGCGTAGCCCGGCTTTTCCTGGGCCTCCTGCTGCTCAAACCCCTCCATGGCCCCCATCACCTCCACCGTCTGATGCGGCCCCCGCACCGCCTCCCCGGCCAGCCCCGATCCCATCACCTGGCCCCAGCGATTCGTATCCCACTGGAACCACAGGAACCCCTCAAACGAATACTGGTTCCCCGAAAAATCCACCTGATGCAGGCGCGTCATGAAAAAACCCACCCGAACCTCCACCGGCGCAGCCGCCAAGGCCGCCGCCCCGCCCACCAACCCCGAAAACAGCACCGCCACAAACGAAGGGGACAAGCGACGCCTCAGCACAGGAGACCATCCTTATATCAAACCTCCCTCCGCAATTATATAGAGGCAAACACCTCCATCTGAACTGGGATAAACGCCTTCAGAGGGCAGGGATGAATACCTCCAACGCATGCGATTCATTTGCCATCCCGCATTTCCTTACAAACTTTGTTATCGTTGCGGGGGATAAAAGATGCGGCTCGGGCCCGCCCGGGGTTGACCCTGTTTTTCCAGGCATGGTTTAATCGCGTTTCACGTTTCACTGCCCGCACCCTGCCGGAACGGTGAAACCCCGTCGCCCTGAGTAAACGAGTGTCCTGATATGAAACTGAATTTCAACAAACCCCGGGATCGCCACAAACATTACCTCAACGAGTTTTCCAAGGCGGTGGCTGGCTCCGTGAACGATCATGTCAAGGATGGCCGCAAGCTCCCGGGCGACTACCTGAAACCCAAGCCGCGGGAAGGGCGGGAATACGCCTTCCAGCTCGAGGGGTTGGCCCGCCTGGAGGTCCGCATGGGACGCGAACCGCGCGCGGCCAAGCGCTGGCTGAAGCATTTCAAGGGCATCGAGGACTCGCTCGGGGTCTTCGATCACTGGAATGCCATGGCCGAGAACGAACGCCAGTGGAAACTGACGCCGGAGTTGCAGGCGCATTTCAGGAAGATGACCGACTATGCCGTCGGCCAGGTCGAGGAACGATTGATCAAGGAGGGTTGGCTCACCCTCAGGGACGCCGTCTACCAAGCCCACACGGAGCCGCGCGAAAGACTTTTCGAGGAACTCGACGACGCCCGCTGGCACAAGCCCAGGAAGGAGGCCGCCCTCCTTGCCAGGGTCCTGCGCGACGAGGCGCGCGAAATCCATGACAACTTCACCGAGGGCACCCTCGCCCTCGACCACATCGAGCATGGCCTCCACGAGTTCCGGCGCAAGATCCGCTGGCTCGGCATCTACACCCGCTGCACCCAGGGCAAAATCCAGCTCTCCGAGGGGGCGCCCAATGAACCCTTGGCCCACTGGGTCACCCCGGAGCGCGCCACCGACCGTTACAACCAGGTCCCCGTCAACCCATCCATCGAGCACCCGGTCTTCTTTCTCCGCGGCGGCTTTTATGCCCTCACCGCCCTCATCGAGGACTTGAGCCAACTCAAGGACCCTGCCCTCTGGACTTGGGAAATCTCCCGGCTCGGCAAGGTCTACGGCCTCAAGGAGGCGCAGGTTCGTGAAATCCTCGGGGACGACTACGTCAGCCATCACACCATCCTCCGCGACGCCCGCAAGGTCGTCCGCCGCTATCTCCACAAGGAGTCCCTCCTCATCCGCATCGCCGACTACTTCGACCGCCAGACCTGACCCTGCCCATGAGAAACAGCACCATCCTGCTGAAGTCCATCGGGGGCGCCACCGCCATCGTTGTCACCAAGGCGTTTGTCCTGTCCCACTACAAGTGGCGCAACGAACCCTGCAGCGGCCTCGTCGAAATCTCCGACACCACGGTCGTCTTCACCGGCGCCTTCTTCGTCATGGGTCTCATGCTGGGCGGCACCCTCACCGACTACAAGGAAAGCGAGCGCATCCCCGGTGAAACCGCCGGACACCTTGAGGCCATCCAGGACTGGACCCTCCTCGCCATCCGCGCCCCCCGCTCCTCCTCCGCGCCCCGTGCCGCCGAACCCATCAACGGGACCGCCCTCCTCCGCAACCTCCGCGAGGTGGCCGGCACCATCCTCCACTGGCTCGGCAGCAAGGAAAAGGATTCCAAGGCCATCTTCCCCGCCCTCCGCCGCCTGAACGAAAGCGCCTACCAACTGGCCGAACTCGGCGCCGACAAGGAGGCCGTCAAGGGCATCCAGGAAAACACCAACGCCCTCCGCCGCCAACTTACCCGCGCCTACTCCATCTCCCGCACCCACTTCCTCGTGCCCGCCTCCGTCCTCCTCCGCGGCATGCTCCTGCCCGTCATCCTCTTCCTCCTCATCACCAAGTTCAAAACTCCGGCCGCCGCCGTCTTCGTCTCGGGCAGCCTCGCCTTCACCTTCTTCTATCTCTACCAGCTCATCATCGGCCTCGATGACCCGTTCGACCGCCAGTCCGAACACGGCGGCATCACCACCCAACCCCTCGACCGGTTCGTCGAACGCCTCGATTCCCACCTGCAAAACCCCGCCCCCAACCAAGGCCGGTAACCTCGACTCGGATCCC
>JBJOEZ010000059.1:0-31472 GCA_046048995.1 Verrucomicrobiota bacterium
ATGGATGGGGGCGATGACCGTCCTGAAGATGGTGAAGCAGAGGACGAGCAGGCAGAGGATGGCCAACCCGACAAGGGCGAGCAGCGCATGGAAAAGGCGATCCCCGTGCTCGACCTGCTTCTGCACCTCGCCACGGGTGCGTTCGTCCAGCATGGCCAGGAACTCGTCGATGGGCTTCATGATCCTGGCCTTCTCGACGTGATACTCGCGGCTGTGCAACAACCCCCGGGCCATCTCCATGTCCGGGGCGCCCTTCCGCGTGTAGCCGCCCTTGCCGTCGGCAAACAGGCCCTTCACCGCGTTCATGGCGATGGTCTCCATCCGGACCAGGTTGTCCGAGTTGTCCTGCGCCTCCTTGAGCTTGGCGAACTCGCCTTCCGTGAAACCCTGCTCCCTCATCAACTGCTGCAGGGCGACCGCCTTGTCGTCCGCCCGCGGCTTGACCCCGTCCACCGCCATGAAATCCCAGTAGATTCGCTCGGCATGGAGAGGCCGGGGGGATTTCCCGTTCCGGATGTCCAGCACGGCCCAATACTGCTCCTCGAACCGCGCGTCCCCGCTCACCACATAGGTGCGGGCCAGGCGCGTCAGGTCATCCGAGCTCTGGCGCAACTGATCGGCCAGCAGGTAGGATTCGTAGCGTCGCTCCTCGGCGGCGACGATGGTCCGCTGGCTGACCAGCATGCGATTGGTCAGTCCGCCGATGAGGAGGAGGAACAGGATGATGAAGGCGGACGCGAGGAGCATCCTGCTGCCGAGCTTGCCGGTGGTTTTCATGGTCTGGCTGGGGATGGGAAGGCTGGTTCAGAACGGGCGGGGCTCGGCGGGTGGCGGGTCGCCGGGCATGGGGATGGCCCTGGGCTTTTCCAGGATCTCCGGGGGCTTGGCCGGTTGCCGGAACCGCCCGGGGGCCGCTGGTGCCGCGGCCACGCGGACGCGGCGGCTGCGGCCTGGAGTAGTGGGTTCGGATCGGCTGCCGGCGAGCTGGCGCAACCGGGCCCCCTGCTCGTGCAGGGACGCGGCCTGGTCCTCCATCTGCCGGGCCATCGCGGCGGTCTCCTCGGCGCGGGAGGCGGTGCCCTGGGCCGCCTGGTCGATCTGCCCGATGGCCTGGTTGATTTGCCCGATGCCCTGGGCCTGTTCGCTGGCCGCGACGGCGATCGCGCTGACCAGGGCATCCGTGGCCGCCACCTGTTCCGCGATTTGCCCGAGGCATTCGCCGACCGAGTGCGAAAGCTGGGACACTTTGCGGCTGCTGGAGAGGACCAGTTCCACCTTGCCGGCGGTCTCCTTGGCCGCGGCCGCGCTGCGCTGCGCCAGGGAGCGCACCTCGTCGGCCACCACGGCAAAGCCCGCGCCCGCCTCCCCGGCCCGGGCCGCCTCCACGGCGGCGTTGAGGGCAAGGATGTTGGTCTGGAAGGCGATCTCGTCGATGTCCCGCACAATCTTCGCCACCTGGGCGTTGGAGGCGTCCATGGCCGCCATCACCTCGCCGACCTCGGAACGCCGGCGGGAGCCGAGCTCGGCCGATGCGCGGGCCCCGGAGGCCAGCGCCTTGGCCCGCTGGGCGTTCCCGGCCGTCCCCTGGATCAGGCCGGCCATCAACTCGAGCGAGGCGCTGGTCTCCTCCACCGAGGCGGCCTGCTCGCTGGCGCCGGCCGCAAGCGCTTGGCTGGCGCTGGCAACTTCGCGGGCGGCGGAGGCGGTTTGGCGGACGCCCTGTTCGAGGCTGGCGGAGAGCTGATGGAGGGCCCCGTGGATGGATCGCACCGCCATCCAGCCCACGAGCACGGTCAGGGCGAGGGCGGCGGCCAGGGTGTAGCCGATCCGGCGGATCCCGGTGAGGGCATGCGCCTTCCCCGACCGGCCCGCGGCCAGGCCAAGGCCCTCGTTGAATTGGATCAGCCGCTGCAGGGCCTGCTGGGCGGCGGCGGACTTGGGAAACAGCGCTGCCGCCTCCGCCAGTTCACCGGCCGGCGGCGGATTGTCCCCGCGGCTGAGTTCCAGCATGCGGTTGAACGCCGCCAGGAAGTCGGCCCGGGCGCGCTTGAACTCATTGAACAGCCGGCGCTCCTCGTCCGCCGCAGGCAGGGTTTCCGCCCGGGCCATCGCCTCCGTGAACGCGGCGTTGACCGAGGCCAGCTTCCGCTCCAGTTCCGCCCGGCGCCCCGGGGTCCTGGTTTCCACGAACTCGATCAGGTGGGTCAGGCTGCCCTGGTGGAGGGAATCGAGGTGGCTGAGCAGCGTGACGCTGGGCAGCGAGTCATCCGCGAGCACCCCGATCTCCCGGCGCACCGCGTCGGCCTGCCAAAAACCCTGCAGCCCCATGAGGACGAGAATCAGGAACAGGCCGCCCAGGCAGTAAACCAAGCGCCTCGGGATGGTCCAGTGACTGGGATTCATGGGGCTAGGATGGACGGGGAGGGATGTCACAGGCCGGCCATCCCGGTCCGTGCCAACGCGGGAGTTCAGCTGAAATTCCGGAAATCATCATCGGCGCCGTTTCCCAAGGCCGCGGGCTCCTTTGGCATCGGGATGTTGATGCGGGAAGCGGGCTGGGCCGCCCGCTTGCTGCCGTCCACGACCACCCCGGACCGGGGCCTGCCCTTGGGGGAGGGCGGCTGGCCGACCGGTTGGGCTGCGCCGTCACTGCCGACCAGCTCGCGCAACTGGCGCACCAAGTCGTTCAGGATCTCCGCCTGGTCGGTGAGATGCTCCGCGGCGCTCGCTCCCTCCTCGGCATTGGAGGCGTTGCCCTGGGCGACCTGTTCCATCTGGGCGATGGCGGTGTTGATCTGGTCGATGCCCTGGGCCTGTTCGCGGGCGGCGGTCGAAATCTCGGCCACGAGGGAGTCGGTGGCGGCGATCTTTTCGGCAATATGGCGGAGGGACTCGCCCACCTTGACGGAGCTGGCCGAGCCGTTGCGGCAGCTGGCTGAGCCGTTGCGGCTGCTGGCGATGGCCGCCTCGATCTTGTTGGCCGTCTCCTTGGCCGCGGCCGCGCTGCGCTGGGCCAGGGAGCGCACCTCGTCGGCCACCACGGCAAAGCCCGCGCCCGCCTCCCCCGCCCGTGCCGCCTCCACCGCGGCGTTGAGGGCCAGGATATTGGTCTGGAAGGCGATTTCATCGATGTTCTTCACGATCTTGGCCACCTCGCCGCTCGAGGACTCGATCGCCGCCATGGCGTGGTTCATCTCCGTCATGGTCTGGTCCATTTCCCGCATGGTGGCGGAACCCGCCTCGGTCACGGCCCGCGTTTCCGAGGCGACCAGCTTGGCCTTCTGGGCGTTCTCCGAGGTCGCGCGAATCATGCTGGCCATTTCCTCCACGGAGGCGCTGGTTTCCTCCACCGAGGAGGCTTGCTCGCTGGAGGCGGAGGAAAGGTTCTGGCTGGAGGCGGAAACCTGGGCCGCGGCCACCGAGACCTGGTGGCAGCCCTGGCTCAGTTGTTCGGCGGCGGACTGGAGGATCCCGACGAGCGCGCGCGTCGTCCTCCGGCCGTAAATCCAGATGCCGACCATGCCACCCAGCAGGGCGGCCACCAGCAGGCCGATCCTCAGGGCCGCCTCCCGGTTCGCCGCGTGGCTGATTTGGCTGCCGGTCTGACGGATCAGGGCAACAATCTTGTCCACCGCCTGGCGGTGCTGGACAAAGGCCGCCTTCATCCGGCCATGCACCAGGGTGTTGGCCGAGTCACGGTCCCGGTTGAGCAGCGCCGGCATGAACTCCTTTTCAAGGATGGCGAAGAATTCCATGCCGGGCCTGGAGCAATCCTCCGCCAACAACCGGGCCTCCTCGGTCCCGGCAAGTTGCCGGGCCCAAAGGTCGCGGTTCTGGAGGAAAGACGCCTTCAGCGCCTCCAGTTGCTTGGCGATCTGCCTGAGCTTTTCCGGGTCGGTCTCCGCCAGCATCTCCAGGGCCCCCGCGTACGATTCGATCAAATAGAGGGGCGGCGGCTCAATCGCGGCCAGAAAGTCCTTTTGCTGCTGGAGTTGCCGGGAAAGGGGACCGTTCACCCGGAGCTTGAAGAGGGTGTGCAGGGCCAATCCGCTGGCGAGCAGGAGCAGGGCCATGAACACCACGAGCAGGCGTTGGAACCGCACCGGAACCGTCAGGATCTTCTGTTCGCTTTGCATAGGTTTCAGTGGGTCTCCCCGCCGGTCGTGGCGGCCTGCGGCAGGGTAATCGGGCCGTCTTCGAGGAAGATTTTCTCGATGTTGAGCAGGGTCTTGACGCCGCCCCGCAGGGTGGCGAGGCCGAGGATGAACTGGGTGTCGGGCGCCCCGCCGAAGTCCGGCGTGGCCTCGATGTCCGCGGCATTCAACTGCACCACCTCCTCCACGGTGTCCACGATGGCGCCAATCAGGGTGTTCCCGGACCCGGGATTGTGGATCTGCACCACGATGATGCAGGCCCGATCCCCGTATTCGGCGGCGGCCAGCTGGAACTTGGCCCGCAGGTCGAGCACGGCGATGACGGTGCCGCGCAGGTTGATCACGCCCTTGATGTACTCGGGCATCCGGGGCACGGGCGTGATCGGGCAGAGCCGGATGATCTCGCGCACGTTGAGGACAGGCAGCCCGTAGGATTCCGCACCCAGGCTGAAGGTCAGGTAACGGCCGGCCTTGGCCGGGGAAGGGTTGTTGGGCGAGGGGGTCGCGCTCATGAGAGAAAGGCGGCGGCGGGTGGCACGGGCGGTTTTTGCGGCCCGGGAAGCCTGACCAGCGTGTCCACGTCGAGGATGAGGCCCACCGAACCGTCCCCCAGCACGGCGGAGCCCGCCAGCAGGTTCTGGTTTTGGAAGGTCTGGCCGAGGCTCTTGATGACGACCTCCTGCTTGCCCAGCAGGTCGTCCACCAGCAGGCCGCGGGCGGCTTCGCCCGATTCCACCACCACAATGATGCCCTCCTCCGGGTTCTGCGCCCGGGCCGGCCGCCCCAGATGACGCCCCAACCGCAGCAGCGGCGTCTGGCTGCCGCGCACGCTCACCACTTCCCCGCGCCCCTGCACCGGGGTGACCATCCCGGGCCGCGGACGGAAGGACTCCCGGATGGAGAGCGTCGGGATAATGTAACGGTCGCCGCCCACGCCCACCAGCATCCCATCAATGATGGCCAGGGTCAGGGGCAGCAGGATCGTAAAGGTCGTGCCCTGGCCCGGGACGGACTGGGTCTCAATCTTGCCCCGCAGGTTCTCAATGTTCCGGCGGACGACATCCATCCCCACCCCGCGCCCGGAAAGATCCGTCACCGTCTCCGCCGTGGAAAACCCGGGCAGGAAGATCAGGGAAAAGATCTCCGACTCGCTTAACGCCGCGTCCGCCTTCACCAACCCGCGCTCCAGCGCCTTGGCCCGGATGCGCTCCGGGTTGAGCCCCTTGCCGTCGTCGGCGATGCGGATGACGATGCCGCCGCGCTGGTGGGAGGCGCTCAGCCGGATGGTCCCCTGGGCAGGCTTGCCCTGGGCGACACGCTCGGCCGGCGGCTCGATCCCGTGATCCACCGAGTTGCGAATCATGTGGATGAGGGGGTCGCCCAGCTTCTCCACAATGTTGCGGTCCAACTCGGTCTCCTCCCCGTCCAGCACCAGTTGCACCTGCTTCTTCTGGCCGGCCGCCAGATCGCGCACCAGCCGGGTCATCTTGTGAAAGGCGCCCCGGATGGGCACCATGCGCATGGACATGGCGGTGCGCTGCAGGTCCGTCGTGATCCGGCTGAGCTGGCGCAGGTGCCGCGCCAACTGGAGGCTTTGGATGTCCTGCACCTCCGGGTGTTGCACCACCATGGATTGCGCAATGACCAACTCACCCACCAGATCCACCAGGCTGTCCAGCTTCGCCGTGTCCAGCTTGACGAAACCGGCGGCCGGTTCCCCACCCACCGCCTCCCGGGCAGGCGCCGCGGCGGCTGGAACACCCCCCGGCACCGCTGGCGGCCCCGGGGCGGGCTTCGCCGGAGCAGGCGTTGGCGGGGGAGCTGGGGCCGGAGCGGGCGGAGCCTCCCCACGAGCGGCGCACTTCGCATTCCGGAGGATCTGGCTCGTTGGGACAACGATGTCCGCCCCGGGGTTGATCCCCTGAAGTTGGGACCCAATCGCCTGCGTGAATTGCTTCAGCGCATCGGCGCCGGCAAGGATCAGGTTGATGAGGTCCGCATTGATGCGCAACTCCGAGCGGCGGACCAGATCGAGCACGGTCTCGAGCTCATGGGCCAGTTCGCGCGGGGCGTCCAGGCGCAGAAAACCCGCGCCACCCTTGAACGTATGGAAGGCGCGGAAGATGGAATTGATGGTCTCGGCATCGGTGGGACGAGTCTCCAGCACCAGAACACCCTGTTCGATGTTCTGCAGCAGTTCCAGTGACTCGCCATGGAATTCCCGGAGCATTTCCTCATCCTCGGCCAGGTTAAGGCGGATGGAAGGCTCGTTGCCGGCCGGTGCGGCGGCGGGAGCTGGGGCGGGAGCTGGGGCGGGAGCCAGGGATGTGCGGCCAGCCTGGGGGGGCGGAAGGCCCCATCCCGACGGCAGAGCCGGCATGGCGGAGTCATCCGGCCAGGCGTCCACGACGGCACTCATGTAGGCATGCCACTCATTGAAGCGCCGGATATCCTCCGCGGTGAACTTGCCGCTGCCGTCCAGGATCGCGTCCAACCATCCGCGCGCGGCCTGCAATCCGGCCCTCCAGGCGGCTGGCCCGCTCCCTTCCGCCAACTCCTCGAGGTCCAGGACAAACGAGTTGATGGGCAGCAGCCCGGCATCCTCTCCGGAAACGACGAAGGCCAGCTCCTCCCCGATCTTGGCGAGGAGGTCCGCCGCCTTCATCAATCCATCCGGTTGGGACATGGGCTATCGCGTAAGCTTATGCGCATCCGCACTGGCTGGCAGACCGGAGGCGTTGGCAGACCGCCTTCGATCGTCGCCGACAGCGAACAGTGGCGGCAAACCTGCACAGGGCGGGTAGGGTTGATATAAACAGCGGACTTGGGAGCCGAGGCAAGCCTTGCTTTCGGGAACGGCGGCGGGAGGGCCTGCCGGCACAGCCCAGGGTCACCCAACCGGCGGGGCGACCTACGGTTTGCGGGAACCCTGGTCGGAGAGGTTGCGGAGGTATTGCTCCACCAGCGGGCCGAACTCCTGCGGATACTTCTCGGCCTGCGACTGCAGGATGGCCGCCCGATCGCGGCTGGGCAGGCGCGTGAACGATCCCACCCCAGCCTCGCTGCGCCGCGGGCCGTCCGCGCCGCCCGTGCCGGCCCAGTTGCCGTCACCGCTGCCGTCGGGTCCGGGTTGGCCTTGGTTGCGGCCCTGCCCTTTGCCGGGCCCTTGGCCCTGGCCCTGACCCTGACCCTTGCCTTGGCCCTGCCCCTGGCCCTGGCCCTGGCCCTGGCCTTGCCCAGGTTGTTGCCCGGCCATCTGCGAACCCAAACCGGCTTGGGCGAGCGCCACCGCAGCCTGGGCTTGGGCGAGCGCCTGCGCCGCCTCCTGCGCGCTCATCTGGGCCGGGGTATTCTGCTGCTCCGCCGCCTGCGCGCTGCCTTCGCCGGAGGACGACTGCGCCTTCTGCAGGGCGGACTGAGCCCCGGGCGGCAGTTGACCCCGCGCGCCGGCGGCAATGGGCCCCACGGCGTTGGCCGCCTTCTGCAACGCCTCACTGGCTGACTGCATGGCGCTCTCCGGGGCTGCCTGCTGCGCCGACAAAAGATTCTCCGCCGCCTTGCGCACTTCGTCCTGCTGCTGGGCCAGATCGTTCAAGGACGGCTGCCCGCCCTGCTGGCCAGGCTTTCCCTGCTGCCCCTGCTGCCCCTGTTGACCTTGTTGCCCCTGTTGCCCCTGTTGCCCCTGCTGCCCCTGTTGCCCCTGTTGACCTTGTTGACCTTGTTGGCCTTGGGATTCGGAGAGGGCTTGGCGGGCGGCCTTCATGGAATTGATGGCCTTGGGGAGATTGCTGGAGGCGAGATCCTTGGCGGCGTTGGAGGCGGCTTGTTGGGCCTTGGCGACGGAGGGGTTGTTGGGGGCGTCCTGGGCGGCTTCGTTGAGGGCCTGGGCGATTTCCTGCTGTTGTTTTTGCAGGGCGTCCAGGAGTCCGGGGGGGGCCTGTTGGAGGTCGCCGAGGGCCTGGTTGACGTCCTGCTGGGCCTGTTCGATGGCCTTCTGCATTTCGGCGAGGGCGGCGGCGTTGTCCTCGGGGGGCAGGCCGAGTTGTTCGCGCAATTCGTTGGCCTTGCGGTCGAGTTCGTTCTTGGCCTGGTAGAGGGAGTTGAGGGCCTTGCTTTCGGGGGGCTGGGCGCTGCGGGGGGAAGGCTTGTCGAGTTCGGACTTGGCGGCAGCCATTTCGCGGGCGGCGTCCTCGAGATGGGGGGCGGCGTCGGGGGCGGGCGAGGCAGCCTCCTCGCGGAGGGCGCCGGTGTCCTGGCGGGCCTTTTCCTGCCGGGAAGCCAGATCGCGGGTGGCGGTGGCGTCGGGCTGTTTCTTGGCGGCCTGACGGGCGGTGCCGGACTGGATTTGCTGTTCCTCGCCAATCAGGCCGGAGAGTTTCTCCTGCAGTTCCTCGACCTTGGCGAGGTCCTTCTCGGCCTGCTCGAGCCGGGCGATATCCTGGGCCAAAGCCTCATCGGCCTTTTGCAGGGCATCGATGGCGGCCTGCTGGGCGGCGGGGTTGTTCTGTTGCTGGGCCAGGGCGTTCTGGGCCTTCTGCATTTGGTTGGCGGCGTCCCCGAGGTTGGAGGCGGCCTCGGGACTGGGCTTGGCGGCGCGGGCCTGGAGTTCCTGGGCGCGGTCCTTGAGTTCGCCCTGGCGCGGGGCCTGCCCGGGGAGTTGCTTGGCGTCGCGCTGGGCGGCCGTGTCCTGCTTGATCGACTCCTCCTGCTGCAGGAGCTCACGCACCTGTTTCTGCAGGTCGCGCAGGGCGGCGAGGGCGTTCTCGGGCGGCTGCTCGGCCGTGCGGGCCAGCTGTTCCTCGAGGGCATGGCGCGCCTCGCGCATGCGGGCCAGCGCCTCCTCCTGCCGGGGCATCGCCCGCTCCGTCCGTCGCCGCGCATCATCCGACCGCTCGAGCGCCTCGCGGGCCTCCAGCATGCGTCCCACCGCCCCCTTGAGATGCTCGGCCGCCACGGGCGCCAGGCTGTCGATGTCGCGCCGGACAAGGTCGGCGTCGTCGGCCACGCTGGCCTGCTCGGTGGCCCGGCGGTCGGCCTCCTCCCTCCGCTCGGTCTTGCCGGTCTCGGCCAGCACCTTTTTCTGGGTGTCGATGGCGCGGTCCAGCTCCATGATCGCCTGCTTGAGGGCGTCGGTGGGATCGGCGGAGAGGATCAGCATGCGCGCGATTTCGCGCATCTGGTCACGGGCCTTCTTTTCGTTGCCGATGGCGGAGGCGAGCTTGAGGGTGTTTTCGCCGAGTTCGGCCACGGCGGCCTCGAGGGCGGGCTGGAGGCCGCCCTCGCGGGCCTGGGCGAGGGCCTGCCGGGTGCGCTCGGCGGTGGGGCCGTCGGCGTCGTCCTGGGCCAGGCGCTCGAGCTTGCGCAGGATGGCGGCGGTCTCGTCCTTGAGGGGGGACTGCTCGGACTGCTGGTAGCGGAGGTTGATGCGGTCGTTCTCGCCGAACTGGTGGAAGCCGGCCTTCTCGCGGACGGCCCGTTCGAGGCCGACGCCGAGCCACATGTTGGCGGACTGGCGGGAGGCCAGTTCGCGGAGGCGGAGGGAGATTTCGTAGAGGGCCTGCTGGCGCTGGTATTCCAGGACGAGCTGGTTGAGCTGGACGATGATGGTCTTCTGGCCGGCGAAGGCCTCGGTGGCGTGGCGCGCGGCGGTGGCGGGGTTGGCCTCGGAGCGGGTCTGCTGGAGGAAGGTGATGACCTTTTCCATGTCCTGGCCGGAGAGGCGGTCGAGGACGGCGCGGATGGCCTGGAGGACCTTCACGTCCTCGCCCTGGATGCCGTTGCGGTCGAACTCGGCGATGACGGCCTCCAGTTGCTGGCCGACGCGCTGGGTGGTGGTGCGGATCTGCTGCTGCTTGAGTTCCTGCTGGAGCAGGTTGTCGGGCAGGCGGCCCGGGGCGGCGGGCGGGGCGGCGTGGACCTGGGCCAAGCCGAGGGCAAGGCCGAGCAGGGCCGGCAGGAGGCACCGGGGCGGAAGGAGGGCGGAGCGGCGGGGGAGGCGTGGCATGGGGTGCGGTCCGGGGTTGGGCGCCTGCAGAATCGGCCAAGCGTGGGGGGGATTCAAACGAAAACTTGGGCGACACTCCCTGCACTCCCATTTGACACCCCCGGGGCGGCCCTCTAAAACTCCGCCTCGTCCGGTCACCAAACGCAGCATTCAACCCGCAACTGAAACCCACTATGGCAATTCCTGTCGGCTCCAAGGCCCCTGACTTCACCCTCAAATCCAAAACCGCCAGCGGCTTGGTCGATGTGAAGCTGAGCGCCAATTTTGGCAAGAAGAACACCGTGCTCCTGTTCGTCCCGCTGGCCTTCACCGGCGTGTGCACGCAGGAACTGTGCGATGTCACCGCCGGCCTGGGCGCCTACGCCGGGCTGAACGCGGACGTCATTGCCTGCAGCGTGGACAGCCCGTTTGCGCAGGAGGCCTGGGCGACGAAGGAAAAGATCACCATCCCGCTGGTCAGCGACCTGAACAAGAAGACCGCCGAGGCCTACGGCGTGCTCCTGCCCGACCTGATCGGCCTGGGCGCCGTCTCCGCCCGCGCGGCCTTCGTGATCGACAAGAACGGGGTGGTCCAATACAGCGAGCAGACCCCGACCCCCAAGGAATTGCCGAACTTCAACGCCATCAAGGACACCCTGGCCAAGCTGAAGTAAGGCCCCGGGCTCCGGTTATTCCCAACCATGGCCGGCAGGGTTTCCCTGCCGGCCATTTTGTTTGGCGGACGGACGAGGCCGGCGCCGGTTGGCCGGGCGACCCTAGAAAAGGCTGCCGATGACGAGGCCGAGGATGCTGAGGGGGCCCTGGTCCTCGAGTCCGTCGGTGGCCTTGTCGAGCTTCTGCAGGGAGAGCTTGGGTCGGTGGCCTTGTCGAGCTTCTGCAGGGAGAGCTTGGCATTCTTGAGGAAGGCGTCGTCATTGATGAGGCCGCCGACGGTCCCCTGCCCCTTGTTCATTTTCTCGAGGATTTCCCGGAGCTGGATCATGGCGGTGGCGCCCTCCTTGTAGAGGGTTTCGTCCTTGGCCAGCTTGCCGAGGGTGCCGCGGCCCTGCTGGATTTCGTCGAGGACGGCCCGGGTCTGGGAGAGGAACTGGTCGGCCTGGGTGGTGAGGCCCTTGAGGTCGGTGCTGGCGTTCTGGAGGTTGGTCACGGAGGCGTAGGCGGCGTTGTAAAAGGCGTCATCCATGAGCAGGCGGCCGACGGACCCCTTGCCGGCGGCGAGGTTGTCGGAGACGAGGCGGAGATTGCCGATGGTGGCGGTCAGGGGGCCGGTGTTCTTGTTGACGAAGTCGGTGAGGGGCCCCAGGAGGGTGCTGAGGTTGTCGGTGCTGAAGCTCTTGGTGAGGTTCTCAATGCCGCCGGCCACGCCCTCGAGCTTGGCCATGAGGACGGCGAGGTCGGGTTGCTCGGCGGTCTGGATGGAACCCATCTTGATGGCGGGCGCGGCGGCGCTGCCGCCCTCGATGGCGACGAAGTTCTGGCCCATGAGGCCGGTGAACTTGATGACGGCGCGGGCGTCGGTCTTGATTTCGTACTGGGGCTTGATCTTGAGGGCGACCTTGGCCCGGCCGTTCTCGAGGGTGATGCCCTGGACGCGGCCGATCTCGACGCCGGCCATCTTGACGAGGTCGCCCTTCTTGAGGTCCTGGATGGTGGTGAAGGTGGCGGTGATGTGGTCGCCGGGGCGGAGGAAGTCGGCGGCGCCGATCATCTCGAGGATGAGGACGGCGACGACGAGGGCAAGGGCGAAGAACAGGCCAAGGCGGGTTTCGAGCGTGTTTTTCATGCGCGGGAGGGGGTGGAGGACCGGGGATGATTCAGGCGGAAATCGGCGCTGAGGAAGCGCTGGATGACGGGGTGCGGGTGGCGCTTGATTTCGTCGACGGAGCCGAGGGCGATGAGTTCGCCCTCGTGCAGCATGGCGATGCGGTCGGCGATGCCGAAGGCGAGGTCGCGGTCGTGGGTGACGACCAGGGAGGTGACCTGGACACGCCGCTGGAGGGCGAGGATTTCGTCGCCGATGATGACGGCGCTGAGGGGGTCGAGCTCGCTGGTGGGTTCGTCGTAGAGGATGAGTTCGGGCTCGATGACGAGGGCGCGGGCGATGGCGACGCGCTTGCGCATGCCGCCGGAGAGCTCGGAGGGGTAGCGGTCGCGGATGTTGCGCAGGCCGAGGAGCTCGAGTTTTTCGCAGGCGATGCGCTCGATCTCGGCGGGGGGCTTGAGGCGGTGCTCGGACAGGTAGAGGCCGACGTTCTCGAGGACGGTGAGGGAATTGAGGAGGGCGCCGGACTGGAAGACGAGGGCCATGCGGTGGCGGTCCATGACGCCGGCGGCGTGGATGGAGTCGCCATTGATGAGGATGTCGCCCTCGTCGGGGGGCTCGAGGCCGATGATGTGCTTGAGGAGGACGCTTTTGCCGGAGCCGCTGGGCCCCATGATGACGAAAATTTCCCCGGGCTGGACCTCGAGGTTGATGCCCTTGAGGACGGGCACCCCCTCATAGCTTTTGCGCAGGCCGCGGATTTGGACGCGGACGCCGGGGGCGGAGGGTTGGGGGGCGCTCATGGCAGGGGGAGGATGGGCGGCGGGAAGGGTCAGCCGGCCAGCTTGAGGAAGGGAATGACGCGCCGGGCGAGGTCGGGGCGCTCATAGCGGAGCAGTTCCTCGTATTGGACGGCGTCGGCGACGTCGTATTTGCCGGAGGCGAGGCGGCGGAGGGTGGCGAGGTGGGCGCCGCAGCCGAGCTTGGCGCCGAGGTCATGGGCGAGGGAGCGGACGTAGGTGCCCTTGGTGCAGGCCACGCGGAAGAAGGCGTAGGGCTCCTCGTAGGCGGTGAAGCGGAAATTGTAGATGTGGACCAGCCGGGGTTCGCGGGCCACCTCGATGCCCTTGCGGGCCAGCTTGTAGAGGGGCACGCCGTCGCGCTTGACCGCGGAGACCATCGGGGGGAGCTGCTGCTGGTCCCCGAGGAAGCCCTCGGCCACCTCGTTGAGCTGGGCGAGGGTCAGCGGCGGCACGGGCGCGGTGGCGGTCACCTCGCCGTCGGCGTCGAAGCTGGTGGTGGATGCCCCCAGCTTGAGCCAGCCCGCGTAGACCTTGTCATCGGACATGAGCTTCTCGGAAAGCTTGGTGCCCCGGCCGAGCAGGAGGATGAGCAGGCCGGTGGCGGCGGGATCGAGTGTCCCGGCGTGGCCGACCTTGGGCAGGGCGAACTGGCGGCGGACGACCTCGACGACGTCATGGGACGTGGGCCCGGCGGGTTTGTCCACCAGGAGGGCGCCGTCGAACGGGTCGAATTTATGCATTGCCCGGCCAGTGTGGGGCGGCGCCGGGCCGACGCGCAACAAAAAGGCAGCCGCACCCCACAGTTGCCCATCGACTTCGCGGCGCGGTCCGGGGACAACTGGACCCGTCGCCCATGTCCCGCCTGCCTGCCCTGTTCACCAACCTGTTCCCCGTCTGGGTCCTGCTCGGCGGCGCGGCCGCGCTGGTCCGGCCCGCCTGGTTCACCTGGTTCAGCGGACCCTGGATCGTCTGGGGCCTGGCCGTCGTCATGCTCGGGATGGGCCTGACCCTGTCGGTGGATGATTTCCGGCGGGTGCTCTCCATGCCGCGGGCCATCGCGGCGGGCTTCGCCGCGCAGTATGCCATCATGCCGCTGCTGGCCTGGGGCGTTGCGCGCGCCCTCCAGCTCCCGACCGACCTGGCGGTCGGCCTCATCCTCGTGGGCTGCTGCCCTGGCGGCACCGCCTCCAACGTGGTCACCTTCCTCGCGCGCGCCAACGTCCCCCTCAGCGTCCTCATGACGATGTGCTCCACCTTTGGCGCCGTCGCCCTCACCCCCCTGCTGACCAAGGCGCTGGCCAGCCAGTATGTGCAGGTGGACGCATGGAAGCTGTTCCGGGACACCGTGCAGGTGGTGCTGGCCCCCCTGCTGCTGGGCCTCGGCCTGAACCGCTGGCAGCCGGGGCTCGTCCGGCGCGTGCTGCCCGCCGCCCCCCTCGTCAGCGTGCTCACCATCGCCCTCATCTGCGCCAGCGTGATCGGCCAGCAGGCCGAGGCGGTGCGCCAGGCGGGCGGACGACTGCTCCTTGCGGTGTTTCTTCTCCACGCCGGGGGCTTCGCCCTCGGCTGGGCCTTCGCCCGCGCCCTCGGCTACGGCGAACGCGACCGGCGCACCATCTCCATCGAGGTCGGCATGCAAAACTCCGGGCTCGGCGTGGTCCTGGCCCGGGCCAGCTTCCCCCAACTCCCGGCCAGCGCGTCCGTGTGCGCCATCTCCGCCGTGTTCCACTCCGTCATCGGCAGCCTGCTGGCCGGCGTCTGGCGCCTGCGCCCGGCCGCCGAATCCGCCCCGCCGCCGCCCGGCGGGCCGGGCCCGCGCGGGGTCAGCGCAGACGGACGTTCTTGAGGGCCTGCTTCCGCACGGGAATCTTCTTGAAGCGGCGGGTCAACTCGGTGAGCGAATCCTCCACCGCCAGGCGCTCGAGGCTCGACGCCCCCACGAACCCGACGCAGTCGGTGTGCTGGTTGATGTAGGCCGCATCCTCCGGCGTGGCAATGGGCCCGCCGTGGCTGAGGAAGATGATGTCCTTCCGCACCTTCTTGGCGCCGTCGATGATGGACTGGCAGCGGCGGACGGTCTCGTCCATGGAAACCACGGCCTTCTTCACGCCGATGCTGCCGCCGATGGTGGTGCCGACATGGGCGATGATGGCGTCGGCGCCGGCCTCGGCCATGGCGCGGGCCTCCTCGGGGGTGGCCACGTAGACGACGGAGAACAGGTCCATCTTGCGGGCCAGGCGCACCATCTCAAACTCGTGCTTCACGCTCATGCCCGTCTCCTCGAGCACCTGGCGGAAATGGCCGTCGACGATGCAATGGGTGGGGAAATTGTTCACCCCGCTGAAGCCCATCTCCTTGACCTGGAGCAGCCAGTGCCACATGCGCCGGCGCGGGTCGCTGGCGTGCACGCCGCAGATGACGGGAATCTCCTCCACCACCGGCAGCACCTCGTGCTCGCCGATCTCCATGGCGATGGCATTGGCGTCACCGTAGGCCATGAGGCCGCAGGTGGATCCCCGGCCGGCCATGCGAAAACGCCCGGAGTTGTAGATGATGATGAGGTCGGCGCCCCCCTTCTCGATGAACTTGGCGCTGATGCCGGTGCCGGCGCCCGCGGCGATGATGGGCAGGCCCTTCTTCAACTGGGCGCGCAGACGATCGACGACTTCCTTGCGGGTGTAGGGATTACCTTTGCCGGTCCAGGGGTTGGGCATGGGAACTGGGATTACGGGGTTGCGATATGGGTTTCGAGTGCGGCGGGGAGAGTGGGGCGGCGGCGGGCGGAATGCAACCCCGGGCCGCAGGCTGGACGGTGGTCGCGGCGCCCCGCGGCCAGGGTTCCTGCCCGGGGGGGCGGGTTGGCCTTTTCGTTTCCCTCATTGACAGCCCCCCGGTTTTTCCTGCCACCCTCCCGCGCCATGAGTCAGCTTGCCAACCAAGTCGCCATTGTCACGGGCGCCGGCCGCGGGATCGGCCGGGCCATTGCCCTGAAACTTGCCGCCGCCGGGGCGGACATTGCCTGCGTGTCGCGCACGGCGGAGAACGCCGAGAAGATCGCCGCCGAGGTGCGGTCCACCGGCCGCCGGGCCTGGGCCCTGGCCGTGGACGTGGCGGATGGGGCAGCGGTCGCGGCGGCGGCGGAGCGCGTGCTGGCGGAGGCCGGCCGGGTGGATATTTTGGTCAACAACGCGGGGGTGACCAAGGACGGCCTGCTCATGCGCATGGGCGAGGCCGACTGGGATACGGTGCTGGACACCAACCTCAAGGGTGCCTTCCTTTTCACCAAGGCCCTCACCCGCTCCTTCCTGAAGCAGCGTTCCGGGCGCATCATCAACATTGCGTCCGTGGTCGGCCTGATGGGCAACGCCGGCCAGGCCAACTATGCGGCGAGCAAGGCCGGGCTCATCGGGTTTACCAAGTCCTGCGCGAAGGAACTGGGCTCGCGCGGCGTGACCGCCAACGCCGTGGCGCCGGGGTTCATCACGACCGACATGACGGCGGTGCTCGACGAGAAGACGCGGGCCGCCTTGGTCGAGCGCATCCCCCTGGGCAGCCTCGGCGAACCCGGGGACATCGCCGAGGCGGTGCTTTTCCTGGCCGGTCCGGGTGGACGCTACATCACCGGGCAGGTCCTGACCGTGGACGGCGGCATGGTGATGTGACGGGGTGAAATTCCCTCTGGACACGACCCCCATCGACAGCTAGACAGACCCCGGCCGGCCCCGGAATCCGGGCCCGGGCCGCTCAGATCGACAACAAACAAAAACAACCGGAATACAGCCATGGCCGAAGAATCCATCGAAGCAAAAGTCAAACGGATCATCGTGGAACAGCTCGGGGCGAATGCCGACCAGGTGACGCCGGAGGCCAAGTTCATCGAGGATCTGGGCGCGGATTCCCTCGACACCGTCGAGCTGGTCATGGCCCTCGAGGAGGAGTTCGGCCACGAGATTCCCGATGAGGAAGCCGAGAAGCTCCAGAGCGTCGGCGACGTCATCAAGTACATCGAGGAAACCCGCAAGGCCTAGCCTGTCGGACCCTTTCCGGGGCAGCTCCGGCTGAACATGTCTCAGCCCTGGCTGCCCCGTTCCATTTATGCCAGGTAGCCATTCCGATCGCCGCGTCGTCATCACCGGCCTGGGTGCGGTCACCCCCTTGGGGCTGGATGCCCAGACCTCCTGGACCCAGCTGCTGGCCGGGCAGTGCGGCATTGACCGCATCACCCTGTTTGATGCGTCGCCCTTCGACACGCAGATCGCCGCCGAGGTGAGGAACTTCGATCCCACCCCGGCCTTTCCCTCGCCGAAGGACGCGCGCCGCGCGGACCGCTTCGCCCAGCTGGGCGTGCATGCGGCCTGGCAGGCCCTGCGCGACTCCGGCCTGGACCTCGAGCGCACCGACCGCGACCAGGTCGGGGCCTTCATCGGGTCCGGCATCGGCGGCCTGAAAACCACCGAGGAGCAGCACCTGGTCCTCCTCAACAAGGGTCCCGGCCGGCTGTCCCCGTTCATGATCCCCATGCTGATCCTGAACATGGCCTCGGGATTCTTCAGCATGTTCTACAAGCTGCGCGGGCCCAACGTCTCGACCTGCAGCGCCTGCGCCACCAGCACCCACGCCATTGGCGAGGCCTGGCGCACCATCAAGATGGGGGACGCCAACGTCATGTTCGCCGGCGGGGCCGAGGCCACCATCACCGCGCTGGGCATCGGCGGGTTCTGCGCCATGAAGGCCATGAGCACCCGCAACCAGGAACCCAAGCGCTCCAGCCGCCCCTTTGACGCGGACCGCGACGGGTTCGTCATGGGCGAAGGGGCCGGGATCGTTGTCCTGGAGGAGCTCGAGCACGCCAAGGCGCGCGGCGCCCGCATCTATGCCGAGCTGGCCGGCTACGGCAACACCGCCGACGCCAACCACATGACCGCCCCCGCACCGTTCGGCGAAGGCGCCGCCCGCTGCATGAAGATGGCCCTCCGCCACGCCGGACTGGCCCCCACCGACATCACCTACATCAACGCGCACGGCACGAGCACCCCCCAGGGCGACGTGGCGGAGACCCAGGCCATCAAGACCGTCTTCGGCGACCACGCCCGCAAGCTCGTCGTCAGCTCCACCAAGGGAGCCACCGGCCACATGCTCGGCGCCGCCGGCGCCACCGAACTCGTCTTCTGCATCAAGGCCATCGAGACCGGGATCGTCCCCCCCACCCTGAACCTCGAGAAGCCCGACCCGGAGTGCGACCTCGACTACGTCCCGCACACGCCCCGGGAAATGCCCGTCCACGCCATCGTGAACAATTCCTTCGGTTTCGGCGGCCACAACGCCACCGTCATCGCCCGCAAGTTCAACGGCTGACCCCTCCCCGTCCCGCCTTCCCCTGCGCAGCCGCCCCACCGGGCGATGGTCGGCCAGCAGCCTGGCCGACACGGGCTTCGGCCTGGCTGCACGATGCAATCCCCCACCCCGTCCGGCCGCTTCAGGAAGCCTTGGGCAGGCGGATGATCTTGTCGTCCTCCGGCTCCGCGTTGGCCGGTGTCCCCGTCTGTGACAGTGTCCTGTCCAGAATCGGGGCGGGCGGCAGGCTGACCTCTCGGGACGATTGCACGAAACGCATGACCAGGTGGCGGGCCTGCTCGTGCAACCGTTCCAAGGCCGCGCCATACCAGCGGGACATCGCCCAGAACGTCAGGAAGCTCAGGCCGCTGCCAAGCGCCAGCGCGCGGAGGATACGGACGGACGGCGGCAGGGTGTGGCCAAAAAAATCGGGATGCAGGACCGCGCAGTAACCCAGTCCCACCAGCGAACCCAGGGCCGTGAATCCGACCACCTTGCAGGCCCGGTGCATGCTCCGCACATCCTTTTCCGCCGCATTCATCCGGGCATCCAGTTCATGATGCTCGCGGCCATCCCCGCAGCGCAACAGATGGCGCAGGAACTCAGACTGGCGGGAGCGGCGTCCGGACATGCAGGAGGGAGGACGCAGGGGGGAACGGTCTGGCTTCAGAGGGTGTGGCCCTCAATGCCCCCCAGCGAGCAGGTGGCTTTCTGGTCCACCGTGCCAATCGTGGTGATGTAGTCCGTCCCGCCACCGGGACAGAACGGCTTTTCCTTGAGATAATTCTCGGCGCCGACCAGTTCGGTCTCCACCGGGGTGTCCGAAGGCCCCTTGCTCTTTTCAAAGGCCCATTGCGTCTTGGCGTCCTGCATCTGCTTGAGGTTCGCAATGCAGACGCTGCGGCGGCTGGACTCGCGGTAGCGCATGAAGTTGGGGATGGCGATGACCGCGATCATGCCAATGATCGCCACCACAATCATGATTTCCACGAGCGTGAAACCGGCTGCCCCGCCGGGTTTCCGCTGCCGTTTGGCCGTTTCGAACTGATTCATAGGTTGCTGACTGTTGCCCAAGAGTCTCTCCCTTGTATCGGCGCCTTGCGTGCCGACATTAAGGGCATTTATTGGCTCAGCAATGGACATGCCAGACCACTGGTAAAACTACGGGCTTTCCCTCGTGGGTTTGCCGTGGGCAGCCATGAAACGCCCCGCCAGGGGCCTGCGGACGACCTTCGGGGAGCCGCCCCGCCCCACGGCCCCGATAAAAAAGCGGCGGGCCCGGGAGGCAGTCGCCCGGGCCCGCGCGGCGCAAAGGGGGGCTTAGAGGGTGTGGCCCTCGATGTTGCCGAGGGTGCAGGTCGCGCGCTGGTTCACGGTGCCGATGGTGGTCAGGTAATCGGCCCCACCGCCCGGGCAGGCCGGCTTGACCTTGAGATAGTTGTCCAACCCGATGAGCTCGGATTCCACCGGGATGTCCTGGGGCCCCTTGCTCTTCTCGAACGCCCACTGGGTCTTGGCATCCTGGACCTGCTTGAGGTTGGCGATGCAGACGCTGCGGCGGCTGGCCTCGCGGTAGCGGATGAAGTTCGGGATGCCGATGGCGGCCACCATGCCGATGATGCCGCAGACGATCATGACTTCGACGAGGGTGAATCCGCGCTGGGTGTTCGGTTGGAGTTTCATGGTGTTCGGGGAGTGAGGGTTGCCGGGCCGTGTTGTCGCGTTTGTTTGTTTCGTTGCTTGGGGAACCAGGGCCGCCAACCAGGCTTGAACCGCTGCGTTCACCGGGCCGACTTCCGGCCGCATTAAGGAAATCGGCCCCGGCACAGCCTGTACGCAGGCTGCAAAGCTACCGGGGGACGGCTAGGGGAGGACGAAGGCCCGGGTAGGGGATGCCCCGGGGGGACCCCCGTGGCCGCAAGGGGAACAGGGCTGGAAAAGGCGGCCAAAAGGGCGCCAAAAGCGCCGCAAAAGGGGCAAAAACACGGAGGGCCGGCTCGTGGCCGGCGGCTGGGGAGAATGCCGTGGCCTAATGGTGGGCCAGGCAGCCGTGCCAGACGAAGAGGAGGGTGAAGACCGTCAGGGCGCCGACCAAAAACAGGATGGAGGACTTGATGGCCACCACGACCGCCGCCACCAGGACCGCAGCCATGACCAGCCAGAGAAAGAAGGCGCTGAAGAAACTCATGCGCGGATGTTAGCGGGCGGGAGTCGCTGATCAAGCCCGGGATTGGCGGGTGGGAGGGCAGGCCGCGCCAACCGGATGCAGCCGCCGCCGCATGGTGGGGACGGGCCCCTGTTCCCGGACCCGCCCGATCGGGCCGGCTGGCCGGCGGAGTCAGGGGGCGGCAGGGATGACCACGCGGTAGACGCGGCGCGGCAGGTTGGTGGGGTCGGCCAGTTGGACGTCGCGGCTGGCGCTGCGGGGGGTGAAGTCCTGGAGGAGGGTCCACGCGGCGCCGGGGGCGGGGGCATGCTCGACGCGGTAGGCGCGGTTGGAAACGGCGTGGAAACCCAGCACCGTGGCGGGGGCCACGGCGAGGGACTGCAGGCGCGCGGGAACCGCCGGGGCGGCGGGGGTGGCCACCCGGTAGAAGCGGGTGGCGGAAACGGCGGGGTCGGCGAGGGACTCGGTCCGGGTGACCGCCCCGGGCGGGATGAGGGCAAGGCTCTGCCACGGCCCGCTGATGGCCTCGGCGAACTGGACGGTATAGGCGGTGTTGGAAAGGGCGGTGAAGGACAGCAGGGCGGTGCGGCCGCGGGAGATCGAGGCCAGGCGCAGGTAACTGGCGGGATCGAGCGGGTGGGTGCCCGCGAGGTATTCGCTCCGGTTGTTGAACCGGTCGAGATCCGGGTCGGCGGTGCCATCGGCCGGGTCGAGGGGATCGAAGCCATAGAACAGCTCCCACGAATCCGGCAGGCCGTCCCCGTCGGTGTCCCCTTCCTGGATGGCGAGGGTGGCCGGGTCGCTGACCACGCCGGCCAGGCTGTTGGTGACGAGGACCGTGTAAGCGCCGGCCTGGGCGGCCTCGATGGCGGGGAGGACAAGGCTGGCGTTGGTCTGGCCGGCCAGGGGGGCGCCGTTGAAGAACCACTGGTAACGCAGCGGCGCGGTGCCCGTGGCGCCAACGGTGAAGGTGACCGAGTCGCCGGGCAGGTTGGTGCGGCTGGCGGGATGGCTGGTGATGGCGGGGCCGAGGAGGGTCAGGGGATTGATGCGCAACTCGGCGGCGAAGCTGATGTCGGAGCTGTTGGTGGCATTCTGGTGCACCTCGAAGGTGAGGATGTTGGTGCCGGGCACGAGGAGGGCGGGGCTGACGTTGGTGGGGATGAAGGTGGCCTCGTTCGTCCCGGCGATGGCGAGGGAGGCCGGGGTGAGGTAGGTGACGACGCCAGCCGGCATGTTGTCGCGGAACACCTCCACCCCGTTGAGGTAGGCGATGGCGCCGTCATCGCGGATCACGTTCAGGGTGGCGCTGGTGATGCCATTGGTGCCGGCGAGGACGAAGGCGTGCCGGAAGTAATAGGCGAGGAAACCGGGTCCGCGCAGCAGGGTGGCCTCCGGCCGGCCCTCCGCCGTGTCGCCAAAGCCCAGTTCGGCCCGGCCGCTGCCCCAGGTGGCGTCGGGGTAGGTGAGGTTGGTCCAGGTGGTGCCGGGGTTGGACCCGTTGTCGAGGTAGCGCCAGGTGGCGTTGCTGGCCACCAGCACGGAGAGGTTGGTGGCGGTCTGGACGAAGATGCGGCGGACGGCCGAGGTGGCGCTGACCCCGCTGCTGTCCGTGGCCACGGCGCTGAGCAGCCGGTAACCGGGCTGGGCCACCCAGTTGGTGCTGTAGGGCGCGACCGTGTCCGCGGCCACGGGCAGGCCATCGACGAGGAACTCCACCCGCGCCACCGGGGTGTCGGGGTCGGTGGCCGTGGCGGACAGGGGGACGGCCGCCCCGGAAAGGTAGGTCGCCCCGGCGGCGGGGCTGGTCAGGGTGACCACCGGAGGCAGGGTCGCCACCTGCAGGACCACCGGGCTGCTGACGGCCGTGGCGTTGCCGTTGTCCCGTGCGCGGGCGGTGAGGGTGTGCAGGCCCGGGGCCGGGTTGGTCCAGACCAGCTGGAACGGCGGCGTCAGCCCGGACCCGATGCGGTTGGTCCCGTCGAAGTAATCGATGCGGCTGATGAAACCATCCGGATCCTGGGCAGTGACGGCCAGGACCACATTGGTGGGCGCCAGCACCGAGGCGCCGCTGGCGGGGCTGATCAGCGTCACCTGCGGCGGGAGGTTCACGAAGTTCGCCACGCCCGGGGTGGGGAACCACCCGAACCAGTTGGTGGGATCGTTGCCGTAGTCGCCGGGCACCGCGCGCATGAGCGAGAAACCATCCCCGTCGGCCGCTTCCGGCCATGGATAGCGATCCTGGTAACGCACCTTGTCCACCAGGACGAACGGCACATACCCGTAGTCCGGGCCGGGCTCGGACACCGGCTCGTCCGGGCGCACCAGTTCCACGCTGTCGCCCGCGTTGTTCAGCCCGCCGATCCACGGGCCGAAGAGGCGCGCGGCCAGGGTGCCGTAGGTCTCCAGGAATCCCTGCAGCGCATTGGTGTCCGCCACGGGGTCAAAGCCGACCACGAGCAGGACCTCGCCCGGGTTCAGCACGGTGCCGGCCGGGAAATCGTAATCCACCGCGTCCCGCAGGCGCCAGGAGCGGCCATGGGCGGAAAGCGGCACGGGCTGGGTGCCCAGGTTGCGCAACTCGATGAACTCGTCGCGCGCGTTCTCCACCCCGCCGGGGTCATCGGGCGGATGATACAGCACCTCGCTGATCACCACCGGGCCCACCGCCGGCAGGCTGTTGGGGGCACCCGTCCCGAGGCGGAACGCCTCCACCGTCGGAGGTTGGTCCGCCCCGAAGGTCCGCGCCGCCAGCGCCCCGAACGCCGGGCCCTGGCTGGTCAGGAACCGCCCCAGCGACACCCCGCTGGCGCTGGCATCGAAGCTCGCGCTGGCCCGCTGGCCGGTCGGCGCCCCGCCGGCGTCCGCCTCAAACAGGTGCACCGCATCCCCGCGCGCCGAGCTGAAACCAAAGCTGCCCGGCTGACCCGGGGCGGGGTTGAACTGATTCTCGTAAAGGACCAGGAACCCCTGCGCCGGCACCACCGCACCCGCCGGCAGCGCATACTTGCGCGGCGCGTTCTTGTCGTCGCTCAACCACCACCCCCCCACCGCCACGTTCGTAGCGGTGAGGTTCCGGATCTCCACCGCGTCCTCCAGCGGCGGATCGCTGTGCGCCAGCACCTCGTTGATGACCAGGCCCGCCAGCGGAAGATAATTGGGGTCGGCCGGCGACGGACTGTCCGGGAAGGACACGATTGCGGCGGTGCCGTCCGGCAGGCGGCCCTGCGACACCCCGCTGGCCTGCGGCCCGAAGGTGACCACGTCCAGCGGCTGCCCTGCCCCGTCAAACAGGCCCACGCTGTCCCCGCTGCCGTTCAACCGGAAGCCCACATGCCGCGCCCCGCCCTCCAGGTCGCCGTCGGCGATGAATTGCAGGTGCCGCCCGGCCCCGATGTAGGAGCGCGCCGGCACGGGCGAGTTGGTGTCCCACACCACCCCGTCGTTCCAATACAGCCCGCCCAGCGCCACCGGCAGGTCCGAGGGGTTGTAGAGTTCAATCCAGTCCGGCCCGCCCGCATCCGAGGCCATCCATTCGTTGATGCGCAAGACCCCGGCCGGACCCGTGGCCGTGGTCGACAGCGTGTTGTCCTGCCCGGGGGTGGGCAGGGTCAACTCCCAGCCGCCAAACCCGTCCGGGTCGCGGGCCAGCGCGTAATCCGGGGCCTGCAACCCAAAGGTCACCAGGTCCGCCAGTTGATAGGACCCGCCCCCCACGCTGAAGAGCGCCAGGGTCTGGCCGTCGTTGTCGAGCGCGAACCCGGTGTGCAGCCCCGGCGCGTTGGTCGCGTCGTCGCACCACACCACCAGGCGCCCGAACGGGGGAATCGCCGCGCCCGGCGGGAAGACATACTTGCCCGGCACCAGCACGTCGTCACTCAGGCTGAACCCGTTGAGGCTCTGGGTGGAACCCGTGGTGTTCAGCAACTCGAGGTAGTCGGGACTGGTGCTGCCGTTGGTGGCCACCCCGCGGTTGTCGGCCAGCACCTCGTTGATCACGACGCTGCCCGGGGTGGTCACGGTCCCGCCGTAGACAAAGGAGGTCTCGGCCGATTCCAGCGACGGATGCCCGTTGGTGTCCGTGTAGAGGCATTTCCAGAAATAGGTCCGGCCAAAGGTCAGCCGCTCGAAGGGAAGCGGGAGGGAGGTGCGGTTGGTCGTGCTGGTGCGGCGCAGGATCGGCGCGTCGTAGGTGCCGTCGGCCGCGCGGAGCAGCCAGGTGGTCGAGGCATGGGCGGGCGCGGGCGAGGCGCCATGGCTGTAGGCCGAGGCGGCCAGGCTGGCCGGCGGCAGCACCACCTGCCCGGCCAGAGGGGCCACGTTGACGGGCCGGTTGGGCCGCCGGAAGGCCCCGTAGCCGAGCTGGCTGTTGATGGAGGCAAAGCGCGCGTCAGCAAAGGCGCGGTAGGCGCCCAGCCCCAGCGCGCTGATGTTGGTCGGGTTGAGCAGGGTGTTGTTCAGGACGAACAGCTTGCGCTTGTACTCCTCCCGGTAGGCCTTGAACATCGAGTCGTTCACCCAGTTGGCGTCCACCCAGGGCACGCCGTTGACCAACTGCCCGAACTGCGGGCTGACCAGCGGGACGCCATACTCGCTGGCGTAAATCGACGCGGTGGCATCGGCCGCATCCAGCTCGAAGTCGAAGTCCCACTGCAGGATCACCCAGCGCCCGTTCTCCCGCCGCCACATGAAATGGTTGTGGTTGAAATTGTCCCAGCCCGCCGTCCATACCCGGATGGCCATCGAGGTGAGCGTGGCATCAAGGTCGAAGTTGGCCCCCAGCCAGGCCCGCAGGTTCGGGATGTTCGGGTTGGGCGCGCCATGGGTGTCCCCCCGCGCACCCCACATGCCCCGGAGCATGTCCATGAAGGGCATGTGCCCCTTCCAGCCGTTCATCTGCAGGCCAAAGGTGTGCTCGTAGCGCTGCAACTCCGTCCAGTAGGGCGGCCGCGCCGGCAACAGGCGGTAGCCGCCATACCCAAACGGCCCAATGGGGTCCGTGAAGAGGAAGTTGCCCTGCGACTTGTAAATCTCCCCGCTGCCCTCGTCCGGCCGGTCCGGGTCGGCCCGCTGCAGTTCCTTGAAATAGGTCTCCACCAGCTCGTCGTTCATCTCATGGTGGTCCATGCGCCGGGTCACCGGGGAGTTGTTCAGGTAAAAGTCCATCCACGTCGTGTAGGCCTGGGGAATCCCGGCCAGCCGGTAGAGGAGGCTGCAGGCGACCGTCTCCTCCGTGTTGTCCGAGATGAAGAACCCGCTCCGCCCCTCGAAGCGCTGGTAGCGCGGGAACTGCCACTTCCATGAGTTGTTCACGGAGTTCCGCCGATACTGGCTGCCATGGTAACGCGCCCGGGCGTCGTAAACGCGCCCGTCCACCACCAGGATGGCCGGCTCGGTCGCGTTCCAGGTCAGGCTGGGATTGCCCGGCGGGTCGGGCTGGCGGATGCGGCGGTAGACCGCGGTGGTCACCGGCGGCGGGGTGTTGGGGTTGAGGTTGGTGGCCAGCGTGTTCAGGCTGACGGCCGAGATGAAGCAGTCGAAGATCCGGTTGGTGCTCACCCGCTCCGGCGTCACGAAGTAGGCATGGTAGGGAAAGGGATCGTCGGCCCGCGGGGAAACCACCTCGATGGCGGCGCCCCGGTTGGCACGAATGCGGTAGCGCACCACGGAGCGGTCGGGGCGCGCGGGCAGCGTCACCGCGTAACGCCCCTCGGCCGGCGGGCCGTAGGGTGTCATGGAGGAGATGGTCAGGGTCTCCGTGGTCAGGTTGATGTCATCGATGAAATACTGCACCGACACGCTGCTCAGCTGGTTGGTGGAGGAAAACTGGCATTCCAGGCGCACGGTCTGGTTGGACCGGATGATGGGGTCGCCGTTGGTGGTGGCGTAGGCGGCCACGGCAATCACCACCGGGCGCGGGATGGCGCGCACCACCGCGTTGGAACGCCCGGGACTGGGCCCGTTGGTGGGCGACGCCAGCCAGTTGGCGGGGTCATTGGCCGCCCAAGTCACGCTCACGCGCTCCAGCGAGCGGCCCCGGTACTGGAAATTCGTGGACCGCAGCCCCGTCCACTCGTCGTCCGCCCCCAGGGCGTCGGCGCTCATCGCCCAGGGGAAGCCGGCCGAGTAGCTGACCGCATCCACCGTGTTGCCCAGGGCATCGCGCAGCCGGACGGTCCCGTTGTTGTTGCCGAGGTTGCCCGCGTAGGGCCCGGCGAGGTTGGTCCCGGCCAGGTTGGTGTATTGGACAATCGACGCCAGCCGCGCCGGGTTGCGCGCCACGACCAGGTATTGCCCGGCATGCAGGACGGCGTTGGTCGCAAAGAAAAAGTCGATGTCCCCGGACAACTGCCAGCCGGCCAGGGACACATTGGTCGTCCCATGGTTGTGCAACTCCACGAACTCATGCACGTCCCGGCTCAGGTCAAGGACCGGCAGGCCGTTGGTGAAGGCGGGCAATTCGACCGGATGGTAGTGCACCTCGTTGATGGCAATCCGCGGAAGCGATGCCGCGGGGGCGGCGGGACCCGCCAGGCAACAGAACAGCAGCACCAGGGCGGCGGTCCAGGAACGTCCTCCCCGCGGGAGAACCGTACGCGGCAGCAACAGGAAAATCGACATGGAACGAAAGGGTCGGGACTGGTTGGTGGAACCTCATTACCGTGGCAAAAGCCGCCCCTGAACTCAAGCGTGATGTCCCTGCGCGGCTCTCCCGGACCGGACCCGCCAGGCCCTTTCCGCCGGCCCGTGAGGCCCCCCCCGGGAAACCCCGTGGTGCACGCCCGCATTGACCAAGCCGGGGCCATCCCCTAACTTCGGCCCCAGTCCCACCCATCCGGCCCGTGCGCCGCCTGCCGTGCACACGGCCGGCAGATGCCCCGGACGCGGGCGGGACCGGCACCGGCGCGCGCATCGACAAGCCCATGAAACACGACAATTGGCTCCACGGGATCCCCTGGGATTCGGTCATCACCCTCAACCAGGAACTCTGCCAGGCCCAGCAACTCACCGCCGCCACCCGGACGGGCCCGTTGGCCAAGGCCGCGGAACTGTGGGAAAAAACCCGGCAACGCGGACTCCCCCTCCTCGAGGCCCTCGACCTCTGCCGCCAGTGCCATGCGTTCAATGCCTTGGTGTTCAACAACGGCAACACCTTCGCCGCCATCACCCGGCGCATCCTCGAGGAACCCCTGAAATCCATCTCCCCGGTGGATGCCCAAATCCTCCGCACCACCGCCGGCCATTACGCCACCGGCCTCATCGGCCGCCGCGAACTGCGCGGCATCCTGGACCATTACTCCCCGGCCTGGACATCCAGCCCCACCCAGGCCGCCGCCCCGCACGCCGTCTCCACGGTCGGCCTCAAGGCCATCGGCGGCAGCCCCGCCGGGAATTCCTGACCCCCTGACCGCTCACCCCGCCCCACGCGGGCGGGGCGGCCCTGCCCTGCCCTGGCTGGACTCCGCTCAGCGGGCCGCCTTGGCCGGCTCCGCTTCCTTCTTCTCCATGGTCATGAAGAGAATCCAGTCCCCCTCGGCCGGAGTGGGGAACTGGCAGGTGGTCTGCGTGACCACCGCCACCGCGGGACTCTTCTCGCCCGTGCGCGGGTTGAACCACGTGACGTTCGGCGAGGTCGGCATCAGGTCCAGCTTCACCTCCACCGTCCGATCCTCCGGGATGTAGAGCACGCAGAGGTTGCGGTCATCACTCTTGGCCCCGGTGACATGCTTCGCCGGGATGGCCGCCCCCGGGTTGACCGGCAACAGCGGCGCCGGCCGCAGTTTCCACCATTCCACCGAGGTGAAGAAATCCACCACGTGCGCCACCTGCTCGGCCGCCGGCATGGTCAGCGCCTTCCTCCACGGCAGCGGCGTCCCGCTGCCGGCATGGTCGGTCGGCGGACGCGTCCCGTCGTCCCAGCCCCAAACCCCGTGCCCGCCATAGGTCACCCCGGCCGTGGGCGCGTTGAGCAGCGACCAGTAGAGGGAACGCCGGACCGTGTCGGCCGTGAGCGGTTTCTTGCTCTGGTAACCGAGGTGATTCTCATACGGCGGCTCCAGGTTCACGAAGGGGCGGTGCGGCAGTTTCATCCAGTCCTCCGCGGCCGGGCCCTGCAGCAGCCATTTCCAAGCCCCGTCGCCGTCCCCATGACCGCTCTGGTAGCCCACGAAACCATACCACTTCTCCTCGATGAACTCGCTCCAGACCCATTGCTGGCCGCCCGGATGCATCGTGACCGGCGCATGGGCGATGTCCCCGAACACCCCGCGCCCGATCCGGCGCCACTTCTCCGCCTTGTCCCCCCGGTAATCCCCGTCGCCGCCCAGCATCCATGCCACCGCATTGCCACCCCAGCGCGCCACCATGTAGCGCGCCAGCAGGATGGCCTGGTCCTCGGGGAGGCTCTGGCCGGGATTCACCGACGGGTTGGCCCCCGCCCCAATCGCCCACAACAAGACCGGCGCCGCCACCAACCCCGCCTGGTTCAACGCCTCCACCCGCCCGTCCAGCCGCCGGAAAAACGCCGGGTTCACCGCCATCTTCTCCCGCCCCGTATAGGCCAACGCCCGGTCCGCATCGCCGTCCGGGGCCGCCCGCCATTGCGTCGTGACAAACTGCACCACGCTGAACTTCTGCCGCGCCCGCTCCTTCACGTAGGCCGCCCAGTCGTCCGCCCCCGCCAGCAACGGCCCGTTCCACGCCGTGTCGCCCATCCAGAAAAACGGCGTGCCATCCTCATGCACGAAATAACGCCCGTCCGCCGACACCCGGATGCCCCCGTGCCGCGCCAAGCGCGTGCCCGCGCCCGCCGGCACCGGGCCCGCCGTGAAGGACCCCGACTGGTTGTGCAGGCCCCGGTTGGCCGTGTCGCTGCAGCGCGTCTCGTAGGTCCAGCGCCCGGGCCGCCCCGGCGCAAACCGCACCCGCCACGTCCGGCCCCCATCCCAGAATCCCGGCACCACCCGCTTCTCCCCGTCCGGCGACGTGAACGTCGCCGTCAGCGACGCCTGCTGCAATGGATGCTCATACTCCGTGGCGCTCTCCAGGACCGCCTCAAAGCGGGCATGCACCGCCACGGCCGCCTCGGCCGCCGCGGCCGGGACAGGCTTCCAAAGGGACAGGCCCAGGCAGGCCAACACCAGGGTCAACAGGGTTCGGGTCATAGGCAGACGGTCAGGTTGGACAAACGCCCGCATCTCACAACAAATCCCGCAGGGTGTCAAACGACCGCGCCCGCCGCGCCTTCAGGTCCGCGCGCCGGCCGGGCGCCCCCGGTAGGCCACCAGGAAATAGGCCAGCACCGCCGCCACCGCCACCGCCAGCCCACCCCAGAACAACGACCAGTTCCGCCCGCCCTCCCGCGCACAGGCCGCAAACCACGCCCCGGTGCCCAGGTACCCCGCCAGGTTCCCCACCCCGCCGCTCATCAGCGACATCAACGCCTGCGCCCGCGCCCGCCACGCCGCCTCCACCCGCTCGTCCAGATAGATCTGCGCCGTGATGAAAAACAGCGTGAAGGCAAACCCGTGCAACACCACCCCGCTCAACACCCACCCGCGGCCATCCAGCGCGCACAGCGCATAGCGCAGGAACCCAAACCCCAGCCCGACCGCAATGATCGTCTTCAGCCGCCAGTTCGTCAGCAACCCCGCCAGCCCAAACATGGCCAGGATCTCCGTGACCTGCCCCAGCGTCATCCACGCCGCCGTGTGCTCCAGGCCCAGGTCGCGCAACTGCGGCGGGGTGAACGGATAAAACGCCGCCAGCGGCACGGAAAACAGCGCCGCCGTGATGAACACCACCCGATGGTCCGGATGCCGGAGCAGCACAAGGGCATCCAGCCCCAGCCGCTGCCCCAGCGTGAGCGCCCCCTCCACCGGCGGCGGCGCCACCGCCGGCAGCATGAAACTGAACCCTGCCAACACCAGCCACGCCACCGCCCCCCCATAGCCCGCCAGGGTCGAGGTGTCCGCCCCCAGCGCGCTCACCACCCAGCACCCCGACATCCATCCCAGGGTCGCCGTCGCCCGCAGCGGGCCAAACTGGCGGCGCGCCTCCGTCAACCGCCCCAGCACGATCGTGGAACTCAGGCTCCACGTCGGCGAGGAACACAGGGCATGCAACTGCACCAGGGCCAGCACCACCCCGGGATGCCAGCCCTGCCGGATGGCCGTGGACGCCAGGGCCATCGCCACCGCCGTGGCCAGCGCCAGCCAGCGCAGCACCCGCACCGGCCCGGCATGCCGGTCCGCCATCGCCCCAAACAGCAGCGGGGCCACAAACGCCGCCACCGCCGCCGTGGCATAGGCCAGCGGCCGCAACGACCCCAGCCCATGCGCCTCCAGCACCGGGCTCAACGGCACAAACCACATCGCCATGGCCATGCCATGGAGAAAAAACAAGATGGCCAGCTCGCCGTATTCCCAGCGGGTCGGTTTCTGCACCCGCCCAGCACACACGCCCCCGCCCCAAACGACAAGCCCCGCATCGCCATCCCCACCGCCACACCTCTCCCCTCCACGCCGGTCCTCCGGCGTTCACCGCCCTGTGCCAGCCAACCCCGCGCCCCCATCCGCCGACTTCCCTGTTGCCGCCAAGGCCGTCCGGGGGATAATGCACCCCATGAAACCGCTCCTGCTTGCCCTCTCCGTCCTGGTCCTGCCCCTCGCGCTCCCCGCCGCCGAGGACGCCAAGAAGCCCGAGACCCTCACCGCCAAGGCCGCCAAGGACAAGGTCGGGGAATCCGTCACCCTCGAGGACACGGTCGCCGAGGTGAACCGCACCGATCGCATCATCCGCCTCAACCTGGGCGCCCGCTTCCCGAAACAGGACCTCACCCTCGTCATCTTCCAGAAGAACTTCCCGCTCTTTGAGGAGGCCGTGAAGGATCTGTCCGGCAAAAAGGTCCGCGCCACCGGCAAGGTCACCGAATACCAGAAGCGCGCCCAGATCGTCCTCGAACGCCCCGACCAGTTGATCGTCCTGAAGGGCGACAAGGCGCCCGCCGACGACAAGAAGTAGCCCCGGCGGCCGGGCCTTGCCGGCTACTCAACCCTCACACGGTAAAAATAGGGCCCCAGGTTGGTGGCGGTGGCGTCCCGGAAGTAGTTGGTGCCCGGGGTGGCCACCAGGTTGGTCTGCAACACCGCATAGCCGGTGAGCAGGGCGCTGGAACGATGCACGGCGTAGGTCTTCAGCGAGACGCTCGACCAACGCACCGCCAGCCCACCCAAGGGGTCCGAACGGA
>JBJOEZ010000060.1:0-20376 GCA_046048995.1 Verrucomicrobiota bacterium
TGAGCCCCACCCGGCCAACCCGCTTACGCGGGTTGCTACACTGGGATGGCCTGCGGACGCGGGTGAGCCCCACGCGGCCAACCCGCTCACGCGGGTTGCTACACTGGGGCGGCCTGCGGACGTGGGTTGAGCCCCACGCGGCCAACCCGCTTACGCGGGTTGCTACACCGGGGCGGCCTGCGGACGTGGGTTGGGCCCCACGCGGCCGCCGGGTAACGCCGGCGGCTACCCCACCTCCCGCCACGCTTCCGGCTTCTCAAGCGGGGCGGCCCTGCCCATCCTGACCCCATGCGCACCCTGCTCCCCCGGCTTGGCCTGCTGGCCCTGGTCCTCCTGGCCCCCCTTCCCGCGCGCACGGCGGAATCCAAGCCCTCCGCGGACGCGGCCTTCGAGGCCCTCGCCGACGATTTCCTCCGCGGCTACCTCGCCTGGCGCCCCGGCCTCGGCGTGTCGCTGGGCCTGCACGAATACGACGGCCGGATCACGGATGTCAGCCGCGCCTCGGTCGAGGCGGAGATTGCCCGCCTGAAGGACTTCGCCCGGCGCCTCGACCGGATCCGCGTCCGCGACCTCAGCCCGCGCGCGTCCCACGGGCTGCGCCTGGTCCAGACGGCCATCCGGCGGCAACTGTTCCAGTTCGAGGACCTCCGCAGCTATTCCCACAATCCCATGACCTACGCGGGGGCCATGGACGTGAACATCTATGTGAAGCGCGACTTCGCGTCGTTCGAGGAACGGGTGCGTCATTTGACCGCCATCCTGGAGCAGGCCCCGGCGGTCTACGCGGCGGCCCGGGCCAACCTGGCGGATCGCCTGGCCCGGCCGCATGTCGAGACGGCCATCCAGGTCGCGGAGGGCTCGGCGGATTTCCTGGCCAAGGATCTCGTGGTGGCGCTGGAACCGCTCAAGGATCCCGCGCTGCGCCGGCGCTTTGAGGCGGCCAACACCCGGGCCGTGGCCGAGGTGCGCGGCTACGCCGCGTGGCTCAAGGAAACCCGCCTGCCCAGGGCCCACGACCGGTTCGCGCTCGGCCGGGCCAAGTTCGCCCGCATGCTGCGCGATGGGGAACTCATCTCCGAATCGCCCGAGGCCATCCTCAAGGTGGGCCTGCGCGAACTCCGCGCCGAGCAGGACCGCCTCGCCGCCGCCGCCCGCCTCATCGACCCCGCCAAAAAGCCGCTCGACGTCATCAAGGCCGTCCAGCGCGATCATCCCACCGAGCAAAGCCTCATCCCGGACACGCGCCAGAACCTCGAGGCCATCCGCCAGTTCCTCGTCGATCGCCGCATCATCACCATCCCCAGCGAGGTCCGCGCCAAGGTCGATGAAACGCCCAAGTTCGCCCGCGCCACCAGCTTCGCCTCCATGGACACCCCGGGCCCCTTCGAAACCCGCGCCACCGAGGCCTACTACTACGTCACCCCCGTCGAGCCCGAATGGCCCGCCGCCCAGAAGGAGGAATGGCTGACCGCCTTCAACTACTACACGACCGACATCGTCTCCATCCACGAGGCCTACCCCGGCCATTACCTGCAGTTCCTCTGCCTCAACGCCTCCCCCGCCAACCGCCTCGAGAAGATCCTCGACAGCTACGCCTTCATCGAGGGCTGGGCCCATTACACCGAGCAGATGATGATGGAGGAGGGGTTCGGCCCCAACATGCCCTCGCGCGTGCCCCAGTCGGACACCGTCAAGACCGCCAAATACCAGGTCGCGCAGTCGGTCGAGTCGCTCCTGCGCCTCTGCCGCCTCGTGGCCGCCATCCGGATGCATTGCCAGGACATGAGCGTGGACGAGGCCACGCGCTTCTTCGTCGAGAACTGTTACTACGAGGAGAAGCCCGCCCGCCAGGAGGCCGTCCGCGGCACCTACGACCCGGAATACCTCTATTACACGGTGGGCAAGCTGCAGTTCCTCAAGCTCCGTGAGGACTGGAAACGGCAGGAGGGTGCGGCTTATTCGCTGCAGCGCTTCCACGACGAGGCCCTCCGCCACGGCATGCCCCCGGTCCGCCTCCTTCGCGAGCTCATGCTCAAGGAGCCCAAGCTCTGGGACAAAACCTTCTGAGCCGATCGCCACCCATGAAGCGCCTCTGCACCCGCCCCGTCCGCCTCGCCGCCCTGCTCCTCCTGCTCACCGCGGCGCCTGGGCCCGGCCAGCCAACCGCCGACCCCAGCCTCGTCGCCACCTTCTCGATCGTTGGTTACGACCCCGCCACCGGGGACCTCGGCGTGGCGGTGCAGAGCAAGTTCTTCGGCGTCGGCAGCGTGGTTCCCTGGGCCAGGGCCGGCGTGGGCGCCATCGCCACCCAGTCCTACGCCAATGTCGCCTACGGCCACGACGGCCTCCGCCTCCTCGAGTCGGGCCGCTCCGCCGACGAGACCCTCCGCCAACTGACCGAGGCCGACGCCCGCCGCGCCACGCGTCAGGCCGGCGTGGTCGATGCCCGCGGACGCGCCGCGGCCTTCACCGGGACCAACTGCCATGCCTGGGCCGGCCACCGGCTCGGGTCCAACTTCTGCGCGCAGGGCAACCTCCTGGCCGGGCCGGGCGTCGTCGATGCCATGGCCGACGCCTTCCAGGCCGCCCGCCAGTCCGGCACCGGACAACTGGCCGACTGGCTCATGGCCGCCCTGGCCGCCGGCCAGCAGGCCGGGGGCGACAAGCGCGGGCAACAATCCGCCGCGCTGCTCGTCGTGCGGGACCGGGCCGGCTTCGGTGGCGCCAACGACCGTTTCATCGACCTGCGCGTCGAGGACCACGCCAAGCCCATCGACGAACTCGCCCGCCTGCTCATCCTCCACAAGCAGTTCCACGCCGGCGCCCACCGCCAGCGCCCGTCCCGGGCCGGACAATAGGGCCAACCCATCTTGGCCTTGCACTTTGCCGCCCAACCCCCAAACCTACCGGCGCAATGGACGAAGGGCTGCGCAGTGAACTGAGCAAGCAGGGGGTCTTCACGACCACCCTCGAGGAGCTCTACAACTGGGGTCGCCGCAATTCCGTCTGGCCCCTCCAGTTCGGCCTCGCCTGCTGCGCGATCGAGATGATCGCCACCACCATGGCCCGCTATGACCTCGCCCGCTTCGGCGCCGAGGTCTTCCGTCCCTCCCCCCGCCAGGCCGACCTCATGATCGTCGCCGGCACGGTGACCAAGAAGATGGCCCCCCAGGTCATCCGGCTCTACAACCAGATGCCGGAGCCCAAGTACGTCATCGCCATGGGCGCCTGCGCCATCAGCGGCGGCCCCTTCAAGCAGGGCTACAACGTGCTCAAGGGCATCGACCGTTACATCCCCGTCGATGTCCACATCCCCGGCTGCCCCCCGCGTCCCGAGGCGCTCATCCACGCCTTCATGACCCTGCAGCGCAAAATCGACGAGCAAAAGCTGACCGGACCCAACCGCGCCCGGCACCTCGATCCGGACGCCCCCAGCGAATTTCCCATCCCCGCCTTCGGCGAGCACGACCTCGTCCCCTCCAAGAACCCCGCCCTCTGGCAGCCGCCCGCCCTGGTCCGCAAGTAGCGCCTTCACCGCGCTCCGGCATTCCATCGGTAGCCGAAGCCCGAACAGGGCACCACCCGCTTCGCGCCGGATACCTACGCCGCCCCTTCAGGGCTTGGGAGGGTGTTGTGGATGCCATTATCCCGGGGCGTTGCCCCGGGCTGGATTACGGCGCCCCGTTGGGGCTTTCCCTTGGGCAGGGGGTGGGCGCATCGATGGTGGACGCATTGTTGGGAGCCCCAAAGGGGCGGCCTTAAGGCAGCCCGGGGCAACGCCCCGGGTGTTGGCAAACCTCTGATCCCCCAAGCCCTGAAAGGGCGGGGTAATTCCACCCCCGCCTAACGCCCCGGGACCGACCCGGTGGGCGACCGCTTCAACCACCCTGGCCGGGCTTGGCTTCCCAAACCGCCCGCGGCCCCTCACCCCCCGAGGGCCTCGAACAGCTGCCGGGCGTGGGTGAGCTTGCTCTGCCAGTCTTCGAGGCGCTGGCGGTGCTCGGTGAGCACCTCGGGCGGGACCTTGTTGACGAAGTTGGGGTTGGCCAGCTTCTGCTCCACCTTCGCGATCTCCGCCTGGATCTTCTCCATCTCGCGGGTGAGACGGCCCTGCTCGGCCGCGGGATCCACCAAGCCCTCCAGGGGCAGGTAGAGCTCGCCCATCTCCGCCTTGGCCGCCAGCACGCCGCGGCCCGGGCTGTATTCCTCGTTCACCTCCAGGGTCTCGGCGGCCAGCAGGAGCTGCATCACTTCCAGGTCGTTCGGCGGGATGCCCCGGGCGGGCTTGAGGATGAACCGCACCTTGCGGTTGGCCGGCACGCCGGCCTGCCGCCGCAGGTCGCGGCCCTGCGTGACCAGCGCAAACTTCGCGTCCACGAACTCCAGGTAACAGGAATCCAGCGAGTAATGGTCGCGCGTGTCCGCATCAAACGGCTTCGGCCACGGGGCCGTCATGATGCTGCGCCCGCCCTGCTCCGCCGGCATGTCCTCCGCATACCGCATCCCGTGCCACAGCTCCTCCGTCACGAACGGCAGGAACGGATGGAACAGGCGCAGGGTGTGCGACAGGATAAAATCCATCACCGCGAGGACGTTGGCCCGCATGGCCGCGGCGCGCGGGTCGGCGGCCGCCTCCGCCTCCGGCCGGCTCAGGACCGCCTTGGCGCTCTCGACCCACCAGTCGCAATACTCGCTCCAGAAGAACCGGTAGAGCGTCGCCGCGGCCTCGCTGAAGCGGTAGCCGGCAAAGGCGGCGTCCAGCTCCTTGATGGCCTGGTGCAGCTTGAGCAGGATCCACTTGTCGTCCGCCCGCAGCTTGTTGGTGTCGATCTCCCCCTGCACCTCGCCGCCCTGCATCTGGCGGAACCGGCACGCGTTCCAGAGCTTGTTGCAGAAGTTGCGCCCCAGCTCGACGTCCTTCTCGTCAAAGAGCACGTCCTGCCCCAGCGGCGCGCTCCGCATGGTCCCGAACCGCAGCGCATCCGCCCCATACTTCGCAATCAACTCCAAGGGATCCGGCGAGTTGCCCAGGGTCTTGGACATCTTCCGGCCCTGCTTGTCCCGGATGATGCCCGTGTAATACACGTTCCGGAACGGCAGATCCCCCATGTACTCGTAGCCGGCCATGATCATGCGGGCCACCCAGAAGAAGATGATGTCCGGCCCGGTGACCAGGTCCGTCGTCGGGTAGAACTTCCTCAGCGTGTCCGTCTTCTCCGGCCAGCCCATGGTCGCAAACGGCCACAGCCACGAGCTGAACCACGTGTCGAGCACATCCGGATCCTGCACCCAGCCCTCGCCCGCCGGCGCGTCCAGCCCGCAGTAAACCTCCGTCCCCCGGTACCACACCGGGATCTGGTGCCCCCACCAGAGCTGGCGGCTGATGCACCAGTCCTGGATGTTGGTCAGCCAGTGGTCGTAGACCTTGGCCCAGCGGTCCGGGTGAAACTTCATGCGTCCCTCGGCCACGCAGGCCTTGGCCTGGGGCACGGACGGGTACTTGAGGAACCATTGCTCGCTCAGGCGCGGCTCGATCGGCACGTCGGCGCGCTGGCTGAACCCGACGTTGTTCTCGTAGGGCTTCTCCTCGACGAGGGCCTCCAGCTCCTTCAGCCGCTCAACCGCGATGGCGCGGGCCTCGAACCGATCCAACCCGGCCAGGCTCTCCCCGGCCAAATCGTTCATCGTCCCGTTCGGGTTCATGATGTCCACCACCGCCAGCTTGTGGCGCTGCCCAATCTCGAAGTCGGCCTTGTCATGGGCCGGCGTCACCTTGAGCACGCCCGTGCCGAACTCGAAGTCCACGTGCTCGTCCCCGATGATCGGGATGAGCTTCTGCTCGCGCGGCAGCTGGATGGGCAGCGGACGAACGATGTGCTTGCCGATGAGATGCGCGTAGCGCGTGTCCTTGGGATTGACCGCCACCGCGGTGTCGCCGGGGATGGTCTCGGGACGGGTGGTGGCAATGGTCAGCCAGGTGCCCGGCAGCTCGGCCACCTCGACCTTGAAATGGTAGAGGAACCCCTTCTGGGGCTTCATCTCCACCTCCTCGTCCGACAACGCCGTCTGCGAGACCGGGCACCAGTTCACCATCCGTTTGCCCCGGTAAATCAGGCCCTTCTGGTAGAGGTCCACGAACACCTTCTGCACGCAGCGCGAATACTCCGGGTCCATCGTGAACCGTTCCCGGGTCCAGTCGCAGCTGGCCCCCAGCTTCTTCAGCTGGTTGATGATGATGCCGCCGTGCTTCTCCTTCCAGGCCCAGACCCGCTTGAGGAACTCCTCCCGGCCCAGGTCATGCCGCGTCTTGCGCTCCTCCTTCTTCAGGGCCTTCTCCACCTGCACCTGGGTCGCAATGCCGGCATGGTCCGTCCCCGGCAGCCAAAGAACCTCCTTGCCGTCCATGCGCGCCTTGCGGGCCAGGATGTCCTGGATCGTGTTGTTCAACACGTGGCCCATGTGCAGCATCCCCGTCACGTTCGGCGGCGGGATGACAATGGAATAGGCGGGACGCGATTCGGTGACGCGGGCGGGGTCCGCGGTAAAACACCCGGTCTCCAGCCAGTGCTGGTACCACTTCGTCTCCACCGCCTGCGGCTCGTACGCTTTCGGAATCTCGGACATGGGACCGGAGAGTAGCCAAAGCCCGGGAAAAAGTTAACAGAGACTTCGTGAGTGAATGAGTTGGTGGGTGAGCGAATGGTTCAGGGCGTGCGCTTCTGCCTCACTCGCTCACCCACCAACTCATTCACTCACGAACCCTTCAGTGGCAGTGCGCGCAGCTCGCGCCCGGGCTGACATAGGGGATGCCGAGGGCGAGGCCGCGCAGGATGAGGAGGGCGGCGACCAGGATGACGCCGGCGGGCATGGCGCGGGCGAGGTGGAGGCGGAGGGACAGGGGCAGGAGGTGGCCGGTCAGGCTGATGCCGAGCATGACCGGGAGGGTGCCCAGGCCGAAGAGGGCCATGTAGGCGAGGCCGCCGGGGAGGGAACCCTCGGCGGCGGCGCCGGCGCCCGCCACGTAGACCAGGCCGCACGGGAGCAGGCCGTTGAGGCCGCCGAGCAGGGCTTGGGCCGGCAGGCCGGGCCGGGCGATGAGCCCGGCCATCGCGCCGCGCAGCCGCAGCACGAGGCGGGTGACCGGGGTGCCGAGCTGGATCCGGCGCGCCACCAGCAGGCCGGCGATCATCAGGACGCCGAGCACGATGGAGATGGCCCGCTGGGTGCCGGCCATGGCGAAGCCCTGGCCGAGGGCGCCGAAACCCAACCCCAGGACCGCGTAGGTCGCGATGCGGCCCAGCTGATGCGCGAGACGGCCGGCAACCAGGCGCCGGGCGCTGCCGGGCGGGCGCGGGAGCGCCAGCATCAAGGGCCCGCACATGCCGGCGCAATGCGCCCCGCCGAGCAGGCCGAGGAGAAAGGCGGTCCAGTGCATGAATCAGCGGGCGGCGGGAACCGCCGGGATACGGAGGGATTCCTCGGTGAAGTAGTCCTGGCCCTGCGCGGTCCAGTGCAGCCGCGCCTTCCAGGCGCCGGCGGCCAGTTGGGGCGTGGGGAAGACCTGTTCCCCGCCCGTGCCCGGCGCCAGCACGAACTCGCGGTCGAGGCCGGCGGCGGACGGGCGGTAGAGCTGCAGACGGCCCGTCGCCGGGCCGGCGGCCCGGGGCAGCTGCACGCGGAGGATCCCGGCGGCCGCATCGAAGGTGATGCGGGCCGGTTCGCCGAGGGCGGCGGCGCGGTTGAGTTGGTCGATGCGCTGCTGGTAGCGGATTTCCTGCTCATAGTAGTCGGCGCTGACCAGGTCCATGCCGTGCTGGCAGATGAAGGCGACCACGCCGACGATGGAGGCGATGAAGGCGAGAATGACGGCGACGATGCCGTAGGGCCAGGGATTGAAGGCGGGGCGGGTGACGGGGTTCATGGCGGAGGGGGGATTCAGTGCTGGCGCGGCCCGATGAAGACCGTCTTGACGGTTTCAAGCCGTTTCTCGCCGTGATAGAGCCCGACCCGGATGGGGAGATGGCCATCGGTGACGAGGCGGGGTTCCATCTCGATGAGAACCGAGGCCGAGACGATTTGCCCGGCGGGGATGTGCGGGGCGGCGCCGAGGATGCGGAGGCTGGCCGGGACGCCATCGACACGCAGGGTGACGTCCATGTCATGGGTGGTCTTGTTGATGAGCTTGAGCGTGTAGAGGTTGCCGAGGCGACCGTCGGGCATCTGCTGGAAGAGCTGGCCGGGGGCGCGCAGGAGGGTGGTCTGGACGGGGGACCGGGTGAGGACGAGGAAGAGGAACAGGCTGATGAGCGCCAGGAGCACGGCGCTATAGCCGATCATGCGGGGGGTGACGCGGAGACGCTCGCCGCGCTCGATGCCATTGAGGGAAGCGTAGCGGACGAGGCCGCGGGGGCGGCCGACCTTGTCCATGATGGAGTCGCAGGCGTCGATGCAGGCCGTGCAGTGGACGCATTCCATCTGGGTGCCATTGCGGATGTCGATGCCGGTGGGGCAGACGGCGACGCACTGGCGGCAATCGATGCAATCCCCCTGCCCCGTCGCGGTGCGGGCGGCCCAGTCCTGGCCGCGCTGGAGGTGGCTGCGCCGCTCGCCGCGCCGGTGGTCGTAGGCGACCACCACGGAGTTCTCGTCCAGCAGGGTGGACTGCAGGCGGCCATAGGGGCAGATGAAGGTGCAGGCCTGTTCCCGGAACCGGGCGAAGATTGCGTAGAACAGGAGCGTGAACAGGATCATGAAGGTGAGCCCGGTCAGGTGGTTGAGCGGGTTGTCGGTGATGATCTGCAGCAGCCGATCGGAGCCGATGATGTAGCTGAGCAGCGTGTTGCCGATGACGAACGACAGCCCGAGGAACAGGGCGTGCTTGCCCAGCTTGCGGGCGGCCTTGCCCGCGGTCCAGGGCGCGGCGTCCCGGGCCCGCTGCTGGGCGGCGTCGCCTTCGATGAGGTATTCCAGCTTCCGGAACACCATCTCCATCATGACCGTCTGCGGACAGGTCCAGCCGCACCAGAGCCGCCCGAAGGCCGAGGTGAAGAACACGATGCCGGTGAAGAAGATCAGCATCGCCACGGCGAAGATGGCCACGTCCTGCGGCCAGAACATCCGGCCCAGGATGGAGAACTTGCGCTCGAGGATGTTGAACATCAGGAGCGGGTTGCCATCGATGCGCACGAACGGGCCGGCGAACATGATGCCAATCAGCAGCCAGGCGACGGCGGTCCGGAGGCGGTAAAGGCGGCCGGAGGGTTTCCTGGCATAGACCCACTTGCGGCGCCCCTGCTGGTCGGCGGTCGCGAGGTGCTCGCGAAAATCCTGCCAGTCGACCTCCTTGAGGACCGGGGCGGCGGCGGGCGCCGGCGGAACGGGCGGGCGCGGATCGGCGGGGGCGGCGGGCATGCGCGGTTCCTTACTCGTAGGCGTTGGGTTTGTCCGGTTGGGCCTGATCCTCGCGCGGCTTCGGGTTGGGCGGGGTGGTGCCGCGGAAACCCTGGATGTAGCTGGCCACCGCCTCGATGTCGGATGGCTTGAGCAGGCCCTTCCAGGTGACCATCCCCTTGGCGGGCACGCCGTTCCAGATGACCTTCAGGTGGTCCACGTAGTTGCTCCCGTGAATCCAGTAGCCGTCGCAGAGGTTGGGGCCGACCAGGCCGCCGCCGTCCGCCCGATGGCAGGGCGCGCACAGCTTCGTGTAATGCTCCAGGCCCACGGCAAGGACCGCGGGATCCCGCGAGGGCTGCAGCGAGGCCATGCCCGCCTCGAACCGGCCCATGGCCGCGTTCTTGATGGCGTCACCCTCCGCCATGGCTTTCTCGTACTCGGCCACCTGCAGCGGGCCGGCCTTGAGGACATGATAATAGACGAGGTAAACCGCCGCGAAGGCGATGCACAGGTAGAACAGCCAGACCCACCAGCGGGGCAGGTTGTTGTCGAGTTCGCGGATGCCGTCCGCCTCGTGATCGAGCAGGAGCGGGTCCTGGTCGCCGGGTTTGTTCTCGTGCGCGTCATTCATGGCGGGCCTCCGTGGCAAGGGTGGAAGGAAGGGGATCCCGGGCCGGGGGCGGGGCCTCCGGGTCCAGGGGCAGGGCGCTCATGGTGTCGAGGTAGGACCGCTGGCGGCCGCAGGCCCAGACGAGCATGGCGATGAAGACCGTGAAGAAGAGGCTGATCGAGATGATGCCGAAGTTCTCGATGCCACCGATGTGGGTGAGGATGTTGCGGATCATGGGAATTGGGCGGTTGGGGCGGGCTTGGCCGGGGCCGCGGGGGCGGCCTTGATGTCCGTGCCGAGGCGCTGGAGGTAGGCGATGAGGGCGATGATTTCGCGGTCGGGCGGCGCGTTGCTGACGCTGCCGGCGGCGAGGTTGGCCACGACCTGGGCGGCCTGTTTCTGGAGATCCTGCAGGGCGGCCGCCTCGTAGCCCTGCGGGTAGGGCACCCCGACCTTGCGCAGGGCGCGGATGCGGGACGGCAGCGAGGCCGTGTCCAGCTTCTGGGTGAGGAGCCAGGGGTAGCGGGGCATCATGGACCCGGGCGAGGTGCTCTGCGGATCCTCCATGTGGTTGTAATGCCAGGCGTCGGGATACTTGCCACCGACCCGGTGGAGGTCTGGCCCGGTGCGCTTGGAGCCCCAGAGGAACGGGTGGTCATAAATGAACTCGCCCGCCTTGGAATACTCCCCGTAGCGCTCGGTCTCGGAGCGGAAGGGGCGGACCATCTGCGAATGGCAGCCGACGCAGCCCTCGCGGATGTAGAGGTCGCGCCCGAGGACCTCGAGTGGCGTGTAGGGCTTGACGCTGCTGATGGTGGGGACGTTTTCCTTGATGAGATACATGGGGACCACCTCGACGAGTCCGCCGATGAGGATGGCGACGGCGGTGAGGACCGTGAAGGTGACCGGCTTGGCCTCGAGCCAGCGGTGGCCCCAGGGGGCCTTGCCGGTGTGGGCGGGGGCGTCGGCCAGGGCCGGGGCCTGCACCTCCTGCTCGGGCAGGAACTGGCCCGCCTTGGCCGTCTTCCAGAGGTTGTAGACCATGAGGAACACCCCCACCAGGTAGAGCGTCCCACCGATGGCGCGCAGGCGGTACATGGGGAACAGGCGGATGACCGTCTCGAGGAAGTTCGGGTACTGCAGGAAGCCGTCCGGGGTGAACTGCTTCCACATGAGGCCCTGGGCCACGCCGGCCCAGTACATGGGGATGGCGTAGAAGATGATGCCGAGGATGCCGATCCAGAAGTGGTAGTTGGCGAGCTTCACGGACCAGAGGCGGGTCTGGTAGAGGCGGGGGATGAGCCAGTAGAGGAGGGAGAAGGTGAGGAACCCGTTCCAGCCGAGGGCGCCGGTGTGCACGTGGGCGATGGTCCAGTCGGTGTAATGGCTGAGGCTGTTGACGCTCTTGATGGAGAGGGTGGGCCCCTCGAGGGTGGCCATGCCGTAGGCGGTGACGGCGGCGACCATGAACTTGAGCATGGGCTCCTGGCGGACCTTGTCCCAGGCGCCGCGCAGGGTGAGGAGGCCGTTGAGCATGCCGCCCCAGCTGGGGGCGACCAGCATGATGGAGAAGACCATGCCGAGGGACTGGGCCCAGTCGGGCAGGGCGGTGTAGAGGAGGTGATGCGGCCCGGCCCAGATGTAGAGGAAGACGAGGGCCCAGAAATGGATGATGGAAAGGCGGTAGCTGAAGACCGGGCGATCGGCGGCCTTGGGCAGGAAGTAGTACATGAGGCCCAGGTAGGGGGTGGTGAGGAAGAAGGCGACGGCGTTGTGGGCGTACCACCATTGGACGAGCGCATCCTGCACGCCGGCGTAGATGGGGTAGCTCTTGAAGAGGGAGGCCGGGATGGCGAGGGAATTGCCGATGTGAAGGACCGCGATGGTGACGGCGGTGGCGATGTAGAACCAGATGGCCACGTACATGTGCTTCTCGCGGCGGCGGAGGATGGTCCCGATGAGGTTGACCGAGAAGGCGACCCAGACCACGGCGATGGCGAGGTCGATGGGCCATTCCAGCTCGGCGTATTCCTTGCTGGTGGTGAAGCCGAGGGGGAGGGTGAGGGCGGCGCCGACGATGATGGCCTGCCAGCCCCAGAAGTTGAACCAGCTGAGGGCGTCGCTGAACATGCGGGCCTTGCACAGGCGCTGCAGCGAGTAGTAGATGCCCATGAACATGCCGTTGCCGACGAAGGCAAAGATGACGGCGTTGGTGTGGAGGGGACGCAGCCGGCCGAAGGTGGTGTATTGCAGGTTGAAGTTGAGGTCGGGCCAGAAGAGCTGGCAGGCGATGAGGAGCCCGGCCGCCATCCCGACCACGCCCCAGATGATGGTGGCGATGGCGAAGGCGCGGACGATGCGGTTGTCGTAGCGGAATGTTTCGACGTTCATGGGCGGTTCGTGGGGGAGTGGGTGGAAAGGGGTGCGGCCTCGGCCGGGGCCGGGGCGGCGGAGGAGGTTTCCTCGCCGAGCACCCGCAGCGACGGGGTGCTGGTGTCGTCATACTGGCCGCTGCGCACGGCCCAGAGGAAGGCGCCCAGGAAGACCAGGGCCACGGCGAGGCTCGCGAAGATGAGGAAGACCAGGACGCTCATGCGGACAGGGGGTGGGTGGGGGCCAGGGCCGCACCGCCGACCGGGGTGGGCGCGGGGGCCGCTCCCCGGGGCGCGCGACGCACGGCCGCGCGGGTGTCGAGGAGGCCGGACCGGCGGGCCATCCAGCGCGTGGCGCCGGCGGCCAGGAGCACCACGGTCACCGAGCTGACCGGCATGAGGACGGCACAGACCAGCGGGGAGAGGAGGCCGGCGGCGGCGATGCCGACGCCGACGACATTGTAGAGCCCGGAGACGAGGAACCCGGCGCGCACGACCTGGACGGCCTGCCGCGCGAAGGCCGGGGCCTGGGGCAGGCGCGGCAGCTCGGCGGCATCCAGGATCACGTCGCTGGCCGGCGAGAAGGCGCCCACCCGCTCCACCACCGCCACACCGACGTCCGCCTGGCGCAGCGCCCCGGCGTCGTTGAGGCCGTCCCCGACCATCATGACGCGCCGGCCGGACTGCTGCAGGGACTGCACAAAGGCCAGCTTGTCCATCGGGCTCTGCTGGAAACGCAGGGGCGCCTCGGGCCCGAGCAGCTCGCGAAAGCGCGGCGCCTCGCGATCATGGTCCCCGCTGACCAGCGCCAGCGCGCCATGGCCGCGCAACTGCGCCAGCATCTGCTCCACCTCCGGGCGCAGGACATTCTCGAGCTGGAACCACCCGCGCCACCGGCCGTCCATGGCCACCTGGACCGCGCTGCCGGAGGGCGCCCCGTCCGGTGCCAGGCCCCGTGCGCGGAACCACGCGGCCGAGCCCAGCCACACCTCGCGCCCGCCCACGCAGCCTTCCGCGCCGCAACCCGGCGTCTCGCGGAAGCCCTCCACCGGCAGGGCGGGCCCCGCGAGGCCCTCGCCCATCCGCGCGGCCAGCGGATGTGCCGACTGCCGCGCCAGGCTGCGGACCGCCTGATCCTCCGCCGCCCCCAGCGGGTCGCCCGCCGCCCCGTGCCAGGTGATCGAGCCCGGACAGGTCAGCGTGCCGGTCTTGTCCAGGGCCACCACATCCACCTCGGCCAGGCGCTCGACCACGAGCGCGTTGCGCAGGTAAATGCCGCGTCCGGCCAGGAGCCGGTGGGCCGTGCCCAGCGTGATCGGCGCCGCCAGGGCCAGCGCACACGGGCAGGCCACAATCAGCACCGAGGTGAACGCCTTCATGGCCACCGCCGGGTCCCGGAACCACCAGAACAAGGCCGCCCCCACCGCAATGGCCATCACCACCACGGTGAACCGCCGGCTGTAACGGTTGGTCACCGTGTCCAAATCGTCCCGGCGCGGCTTGCAGAAGGCGTCACTGTTCCACAACGACGTCAGGTAGCTCTCCGAGACGGGCTTCACCGTCTCCACCTCAATGGCCCCGCCCACCTGCCGGCCGCCGGCGTGCAGGGTGTCCCCCACCGCCCGCGCCACCGGCTCGGATTCACCGGTGACAAAGCTGTAGTCCACGCAGCCCTCCCCCGCGACCAGTCGCGCGTCGGCCGGGACCAGTTCCCCATGCCGGATGCGCAGCCGGTCACCCACAACCAGGTTCGCGATGGCCACCGATTCCTCCGCCGCGCCGCGCAGGCGCACCACCGCCAGCGGGAAGAAACCCCGGTAATCCCGGTCGAACGCCAGCCGCTCATGCGTCTTCTGCTGGAACAACCGCCCGCACAGCAGCAGGAAAACCAGCCCCGTCAGCGAATCGCAGTAGCCCTCCCCTGTCCGCGTGGCGACTTCATACAGGCTCTGCCCATAAATGGCGGCCAGGCCCAGCGCAATGGGCACGTCCAGCGTCATCAGCCGCCGCCGCACGCTCGTCCAGGCCGCCCGCCAGTAGTCCTGCGCGCTGTAGGTCACCACCGGCAACGCCAGCGCCAGCCCCAGCCAGCCGGCCAGGGCCCGGAACCATGGCCCGTTGAAGCTGTCCAACCCCAGGTAGAGAGGCAGGGACATCAACATGATGTTGCCAAAACCAAAGCCCGCCAGGCCCACCTGCATCCATTGCCGGCGCCGGGCCGGGGACACGGCCGCGCGCCCGGCTTTCCCATCCAGGGCCCCCAGGGTCAGCTCGGGTTCATACCCGATGGATTCGAGGAGGGCGGCCAGTTCGCTCAACCGGATTTGCCCGGGCACAAAGAGAAGGGAGGCCTCGCGTCGGCCGAAGTTCACCGTGGACCGGCCGACCGCCGGGTGCAGGCGGAAGAGGTTCTCCAGCAGCCAGACGCACGCCACGCAATGGATGGCGGGCAGATGAAAGGTCACCCGCGCCTGCCGCCCATCCTCGAAGTCCAGCAGCCGCGCCCGCACGGCAGGCTCGTCCAGGAAGGCCCAGCGCGCCGGCCGCTCGGCCGCCGTCACCCGGCGCCCGGGCGCCGCGTTCAGCTCGTAGTAACGGCCCAGCCCGCTCCCCGTCAGCAGACTGAAGACCGCCTCGCACCCGGCACAGCAAAAGCTCCTGCCCTCCAGCACCCTCGGCTGGGTCGGGCAGGGCAGCCCGCAATGAAAGCACGGCGGCGGGGCGGTTGGCGGAGAGGTGTTCATCGGCCGGCAAAAAAACCGGGGCCAAAAATGGCCCCGGTGGGCAATGGCCGCTCAACCCCGTTTGCCCAGGCCTGCACGGCGATTGCCGTGCGCCCCGGGCCCGGGGCCGGGCTCCAAGGCGAAGGAACAGCAACAGGCTGAGGATGCGCGGCCTGCCCCGGTCCAGGCCGTTGTCCGCGGCCAGGGCGGCCCCGGAGGGAGACACGGAAGACCGCGGGGCCGAGGGCTCGAGAACCGAAGGGAAACCCGGGAGGCAGGCCGTGGCGTTTGTTCCCTCCACTGCGGGGGGAGAGGGGAAACCCTTGGGGGATGTGCGCGCCGGGCCAGGGCATCGCCCGCGGTCCCGTCATTGACCGCCCCTTGCCGTCCTTACCGCCGGAGAAGGGCGTATTCCATCGAGTCCACCAAGGCGCGCAGGCTGGCCTCGATGATGTTCTCGCTCACGCCCACCGTGCCCCAGTCGCGGCGGCCGTCAGTGGAGGTGATGAGCACGCGCGTCTTGGCCGCGGTGCCGGCCACCCCGTCCAGGATGCGCACCTTGTAGTCGGTCAACTGCACCTTCTGCAGGCGCGGAAAGAAGCTCCCCAGCGCGCGGCGCAGCGCGGCGTCGAGCGCGTTCACCGGGCCGTCCCCCTCGGCCACCGTGTGGGCCGTCTGCTCGCCCACCCGCACCTTCACGGTCGCCTCGCACACCGATTCCAGCGCGTCCCGCCGCATGGACACATGATAGGCGTCCACGCTGAAGAGGAGGTCGGGGTTGTGGTCCAGGATGCCCCGGATGAGCAGGGCCAACGAGGCCTCGGCGGCCTCATACTCATACCCCTGCCCCTCCAGCTCCTTCACCTTGGCCGTGATGGCCCGGGTCTCGGGCGCGTCCGGCGACAGTTCGAAGCCCAGCTCGGCCGCCTTGAGCAGGATGTTCGTCCGGCCCGACATGTCGCTGACCAGCACCCGGCGATGGTTGCCCACCGCCTCGGGCTGGATGTGCTCGTAACTGCGGGCCACCCGCTCGATGGCATGCACATGCATGCCGCCCTTGTGCGCGAAGGCCGTGGCGCCCACCCAGGGGCGGCGGGGGTCGTGGCGCACGTTGGCGATCTCGTCCACGAACTCGGAAAGCTCCTTCAGCTTGGGCAGGGACCGCGCGGGCACGCTGCGCCGCTTGAGCTTGAACTCCAGCGTCGGCATCACGCTGACCAGGTTGCAGTTGCCGGTCCGTTCGCCGTAGCCATTGATGGTCCCCTGCACCTGGCTGGCCCCGGCCTCCACCGCGGCAATCGCGTTGGCCACCCCAAACCCGCAGTCGTCGTGCGTGTGAATCCCCACCCGGCAACGCAGCCGGCCCGCCGCCAGCGCCGTGATGCGCGCAATCTCCGAGGGCAGGCGCCCGCCGTTGGTGTCGCACAGGACCACGCACTCGGCCCCCGCCTCCTCCGCCGCCTGCCAGGTGGCCAGCGCGTAGTCGGGCGCGTCCGTGTAGCCGTCAAAACTGTGTTCCGCGTCGTAGAGGACCGTCTTCCCGTGATCCTTCAGGAACCGGATGGTGTCCCGGATCATGGCCAGGTTCTCGTCCGGCTTGGCCCGCAGCACCTCGGTGACATGCAGCAGCCACGTCTTGCCCACGATCGTCACCACCGGGGTCTTGGCCTCCAGGATCTGGTGCATCAGGGGATCCTTCTCCACCGCCATCCCCTTGCGCCGCGTCATGCTGAAGGCCGCAATGCGCGCGTGCCGCCACCGGCGCCGGGCCGCCTGCTGGAAAAACTCGAGGTCCTTGGGATTGCTCCCCGGCCAGCCGCCCTCGATGTAGTGCACCCCGAATTGGTCGAGCTTCTCCGCAATGCGCAGCTTGTCCGCGACCGAGAAGTTAATCCCCTCCCCCTGCGCGCCGTCGCGCAGGGTCGTGTCGTAAATCTCGACGTGTGATTTCATCGCGCCCCGCACCAGCGGGACCGCCGGTTCTACGCCAGCCCGGGGCCCGGTGCAAACCCCAAAGAAATCAGCGAGTCAGCGCGTGGGGGGCATGGAGTGCCGCAGCGCAGCGACCGCTTTCACCACGGCAGCTTGGCTGCCGCAGTCCAAAACCACCCTCACGTCGGCGGCCACACTCTAGAACTCGGCGTGGCCGGGGGTGCGGGCGAAGGGGATGACGTCCCGGATGTTGGAGACGCCGGTCAGGAACATGATCAGGCGCTCGAAGCCGAGGCCGAACCCGGCGTGCGGCACCGTCCCAAACCGGCGCAGGTCCACATACCACCAGTAATCCTCCGGTTTGAGATGATGGAACTTCATGTTGTCCACCAACTGGTCCAGGCGCTCCTCGCGCTGCGCCCCGCCAATCACCTCGCCAATCCCCGGCACCAGCACGTCCATGGCCGTCACCGTCTCCCCGTCGTCGTTCAGCCGCATGTAGAACGGCTTGATCGAGCGCGGGTAGTTGAAGACGGTCGTGGGCGACTTGAAGTGTTCCTCGGTCAGGAACCGTTCATGCTCCGACTGCAGGTTCTGCCCGGGCTCCACCGGGAACTCAAACTTCCGGCCCGATTTCTGCAGGATCTCAACGGCGTCCTTGTAGGGCACCCGCACAAACGGCCGGTCCACGACGAACTGCAGCCGCTCCAGCAGGCCCTTGTCGACGAACTTCGAGAAGAACGCCAGGTCCTCCCCGCAATGCTCCAGCGCATGGCGGGCCATGGCCTTGATGAACTCCTCGCCCAGATCCATGTCCCCCTGCAGGTCGCAGAAGGCCATCTCGGGCTCAATCATCCAGAACTCCGCCGCGTGCCGCGCCGTGTTCGAGTTCTCCGCCCGGAAGGTGGGGCCGAACGTGTAGACATTCGAGAGCGCGCAGGCAAACGTCTCCGCCTCCAGCTGCCCGCTCACGGTCAGGAAGGTCTTGCGTCCGAAGAAATCCGCCTCGGGCGGCTCGTCCGGACGCCCCTTCAGGGTGGTCACCCGGAACATCTCGCCCGCCCCCTCGCAGTCGCTGGCCGTGATGATGGGGGTGTGCACGTAGACAAAATCCCGTTCCTGGAAAAATCGGTGCACCGCATAGGCCAGGGCGTTGCGGGTGCGGAAGACCGCCCCGAACAGGTTGGAGCGGGGACGCAGGTGCGCGATGGTGCGCAGGAATTCCAGCGTATGCCCCTTCTTCTGCAGCGGATACGAGGCGTCCGCGTGTCCGACCAGCTCCACCCGCGTGGCGCGCAGTTCCCATTTCTGGCCCTGGGCCGGGCTGGCCACCAGGCGACCCTCCACCACCGCGGCCGACCCGGTCGTCAACTCCCCGATTCGCTCGTGCCCCGGCGTTCCCGCGTCCACCACGCACTGCAGGCTGGCGAAGCACGACCCGTCATTGAGCTCAAGGAACGAGAACTCCTTGGCGTCGCGCCGGGTCCGGACCCATCCCTTCACCGTGACGGTGTCGCGGGGTTCCGTGGCGGCCAGGAGATGCTTGATCAAGGTGCGCATGGAAAGCTGGGGCAACAGCGCCCGCATGGTGGCCACCCACCCCGCCACCGCGCAAGGCGCTTTTGGCCGGGGACCAAGACCGGCTCACCCCTGAAGGGAAAGGGTCCTCGCGGCGCGAGGACCCCTACCCGGATTTCCGTTCGACGGATCCGGTCGCCTGACTTACGTTCCGCGCCGTGCCGGACCCCACCGCCCGGACCGCTGAACCAACGCAACCTTGGAATCCCCCATGCAACTGACCACCCAGCTCGCCCTGTTCCTCGACAACAAGCCCGGCACGCTCGCCCGCGTGTGCGAGGCCCTCAGCGAGGCCCGCATCAACATCTACGCCATCACCACCAGCGACACCATCGACCACAGCGTCGTCCGCATGGTGGTCAGCGACCCCCGCAAGGCCCTGCTCCTCTTCGAGGAACACGGCACCCTCGTGGTCGAGAGCGAGGTCCTCATGATCGAGGGCAACAACAAGCCCGGATCCCTCGCCCGCATCTGCAACCAGCTCGGCGCCGCCAAGGTGAACATCGAATACTGCTACTGCGCCACCCCGCCCGACGCCAAGAAGGGGCTGCTCATCCTGCGCGTCGACAACGCCAAGAAGGCCCTCAAGGTGCTCAACAACGGCTGAACTGCCACGCCTTCCACTCCCCCATGACCATCGAGTCCCTGCACATCGGCATGAAGGTGCGCCATCCCCAGTATGGCGCCGGCATCGTGAAGTCCCTCACCGCGCAGGCCGCGGAGATCCGCTTCGACGACGGCCCCCGCACGATTGATCCCGCGACCGCGGGCCTCGAGGCGGACGAGGCCCAGGTGAGCGTCGGCGGCACCACCCGCCCCCTGGCCGGATTCATCCAGGAAACCGCCCGCGCCGTGGTGGACGCCCTCGGCCTCGAGAAACCCGGGGGCAGCACGGTCGAGCTCGGCCGCCGCTGGCACCAGGGCCGCCTCGTCCTCCATCCCGCCGATCCCACCCTCCAGACCAAGGAACTCCCCATCGAGGATTTCTTCCACAAGATCGTGATGATGAGGAACAACCTCCGGGTGCTGGAACAGAAGATCAACGCCCACGAGAAGCTGGCCGAGGCCGAGAAGATTGAACTGCAGGGCTATCTCACCCGCTGCTACGGCTCCATGACCACCTTCAACGTGCTCTTCAAGGAGAAGGAAGGGCAGTTCTAGGCGCCAGACCCGCCCGCGCTCAGCGCAGGGTGGGATCGAACCGGCCGTTCCAGTAGGCGTTGTTGGGCGAGGAACCCACGCGCAGGCCGTCGAGTTCCTCCGCGGTCATCGCCTCGGCGTGGCCGTCGACCATCACCACGTTGACCCGGCCGTTGTTGCGGGCGGCGGGCGTGGCGCGGTGGTGGACGGACCCGTCGTTGCCGCCCTCGTAGTAGGCGTTGCCGGGGCCGGCCGTGGGGCTGCTCTTGCGGCTGCCCTTCGAACCCAGTGCCACCGAGCCCAGCGGCGGGTCGAGCGTGTAGACCCCGGAGCCCCCGACCCCGAACGGGTTGCCGGCGGAACCCGCCCGCGTGCCCTTGGTATCGCCGAGGGCGACCGTGCGGTCGGGGGCCTCGATGGCGGTGTCGCGGGCATGGAACGGAGCGACGCCGCCTGGCTGCCGGGCGTTGCCGAGGTATTGGTAATTGAGGCCGTAACCGCCGAAGTAGAGGGTCACGCCCGGCACCTCGACGCCCCCCGGGGCAGTGTGGGCGAAGGGCTTGTTCATGCGCGGCTGTTCCTCGACGGTCAGGTTCGGGCTCAGGTAGACCTGCGGGGTTTCCATGTA
>JBJOEZ010000061.1:0-35467 GCA_046048995.1 Verrucomicrobiota bacterium
TCGACCGCCTCCGCCGCGCGCTCAACCAGGCTCACCACGTCGCCCATGCCCAGGATGCGCGAGGCCATGCGCTCGGGATGGAACGGCTCGAAATCCTCCAGCTTCTCGCCCGTGCCGGCGAACTTGATCGGCTTCTGCGTGACCGAGCGCAGGGAGAGTGCCGCGCCGCCGCGGGCGTCGCCGTCCAGCTTGGTCAGGATGCTGCCCGTGATGTGCAGGGCCTGGTCAAAGTGGGTGGCCACGTTGACCGCCTCCTGGCCCGTGGCGGCGTCCAGCACGAGCAGGATCTCGTCCGGTTTCACCAGGTCGCGCAGCCGGACCAGTTCCTGCACGAGGGGCTCGTCAATCTGCAGGCGCCCGGCGGTGTCGAAGATGACGGTGTTGCGGTTGTGCTCCGCCGCGTAGGCCATGGCCTCGCGCGCAATCTTGAGCACGTCCGTCTCCCCGCGCTTCACCAGCACGGGCAACTGGAGCTTCTCGCCCAGGGTGGCGAGCTGGTCCATGGCGGCGGGCCGGTAGACGTCGGCCGCCACCAGCAGCGGGGTGCGCCCCTGGCGGGCGAGCAGCCGGGCCAGCTTGCCGCTGCTCGTGGTCTTGCCCGAGCCATGCAGACCGACCATCAGGATGCAGGCGGGCGACCCCTTCAGCTGCAGCGCGGCGTTCTCGCTGCCCAGCAGCGTCACCAACTCGTCATGGATGACCTTGATGATCTGCTGCCCGGGCTGGACGCTCTGGATGACCTCCGCCCCGAGGCTCTTGGCCTTCACCGTGTCGATGAAGTCCTTGACCACCTTGAAGTTCACGTCCGCGTCCAGCAACGCCATGCGCACCTCGCGGAGGCTGTCGGCGACGTTGCTTTCCGAGATCTTGCCGAGACCCCGGAGGTCACGGAAAACCTTGTCCAGCTTGCTGGTCAACGAGTCGAACATGAAGGGGTCAAGGTAGGGCGAACCGAGGGCTAGGGGGAAGCGAAAATCCGAAGCCCGACCAGCCTGGGGCTTCGCCCTTGCGCTGTTCGGCGCCCTCCCCCAACCTCCCCGCATGACCGCCGAAGCCCGCCTGCAGCAACTGGCCCTCGAACTGCCTCCCGCCCCGAAGCCGGTCGCCGTCTACAAGTCCCTCGTCATCGCCGGCAACCTCGCCTACGTCTCCGGCCACGGACCGCTCAAGCCGGACAAGACCCTCATCACCGGCCGCGTGGGTTCCGACCTCACCCTTGACCAGGGCAAGGCGGCCGCGCGCCAGGTCGGCCTGGCCATCCTCGCCACCCTGCGGGCGCAGCTCGGCTCCCTCGACCGCGTGAAGCGCGTGATCAAGGTCCTCGGCATGGTCAACAGCGCCCCCGACTTCCTCGAGCATCCCAAGGTGATCAACGGCTGCAGCGAGTTGTTCGCCGAAATCTGGGGCCCCGAGCATGGCATCGGCGCGCGCAGCGCCGTCGGCATGGGACCGCTCCCCGGCAACATCGCGGTCGAAATCGAGGCCATCTTCGAGCTGGCCTGACCCGCCGCGCCCCATGACCCCGCCGGACGCCTGGTTCGCGGTCGCCAACCCCGACGAGGTCCCCTCCCCGGCCCTCCTCGTCTACCCTGACCGGGTGGAGGAGAACGTGCGCCGGATGATCCGGCTGGCCGGCGGCACCGACCGCCTGCGGCCGCACATGAAGACCCACAAGCTGCCGCCGCTCATCCGGATGCAGCTGCGGATGGGCATCACCCGCTTCAAGTGCGCGACCATCGCCGAGGCGGAGATGACTGCGGCCTGCGGCGCCCCGGATGTCCTGCTCGCCTACCAGCCGGCCGGGCCCAACGCGATCCGACTGCTCCAACTGGTCCGCCAACATCCCGACACGCGGTTCGCCGCCATCGCAGATGACGAGGGCGTCATCCGGCGATTGTCGGAGATCTTTGCCGGGAGCGGACTCATCCTGCCCCTGCTGTTGGACATCGACTGCGGCCAGCACCGGACGGGCATCGCGCCCGGGCCGCGCGCGCTGGACCTCTACCGCCTGCTGCTCACCCTGCCGGGGTTGGTCCCGGACGGGTTGCATGCCTACGACGGGCACCTGCACGATTCGGATCCGACGGTGCGGCGGCGGCAGTGCGACGAGGCCTTCGCGTCCGTGGCGGCCCTGGTCCACGATTTGGCGGACGCGGGCCTGCCCGTGCCCCGCATCGTGGCGGGCGGCACCCCCACCTTTCCCATCCACGCCGCCCGCCCCGGCGTGGAGTGCAGCCCGGGCACGTGCGTGCTCTGGGACGCCGGCTACGCGGCGACCCTGCCCGACCTGGATTTCCTCCCCGCCGCGCTGGTTCTCACCCGGGTGGTGAGCAAGCCGGGCGGGAAGCGGCTCTGCCTGGACCTCGGGCACAAGGCCATCGCGGCCGAGAACCCGCATCCGCGCGTGCAACTGCTCGGGCTGCCGGACGCGCACTTCGTGGCGCACAACGAGGAACACCTCGTCATCGAGACCGACCGGGCGGCGGAGCTCCCGGTGGGCGCCCCGATCTACGGCATCCCGCGGCACATTTGTCCGACCGTCGCACTGCACGGCGAGGCGGTGGTGGTGCGGGACGGCGTGGCGGTGGAACGCTGGAAAGTCACGGCGCGCGAGCGGCGCCTGACGCTCTGAGGACCCGGGCGTGAACGCTCCCGCCGCCCCCGCCTCCTCGCCCACGCTTCTCCTCTGCACCCTGCTGGCCGTGATCGGCCTCGTGGTCCTCGTGGCCCGCTTCAAGGTGCACGCCTTCGTGGCGCTCATCCTGGCCTCGCTCGCCGTCGGCCTGGCCTCCCCGCTGCCCCTGGCGGACATCGTGAAGGCCTTCCAGGAAGGGGTCGGGAACACGCTCGGGTTCATCGCCGTGGTCGTCGGCCTGGGCACCATGCTGGGCCGCCTGCTGGCTGAGTCGGGGGGCGCGGGTGTCGTTGCCAACACCGTGGTGCGCGCGCTCGGCCCGGCCCGGCTCCCGCTGGCCATGGTCGTGGTCGCCTTCATCGTGGGCCTGCCCGTGTTCTTCGCCGTGGGCCTCGTCCTGCTCCTGCCCGTGGTGCGCGGCCTCGCCGGACCCGCCCGCCTGCCGCTGCTCGCCCTTGGCCTGCCCCTGGCCTTCGGCCTCTCCGCCTCCCATTGCCTCGTCCCGCCTCACCCCGGTCCCCTCGCCGCGCTTGATCGGCTCCAGGCCAACATCGGCGCCACCATCCTCTGGGCCAGCCTGCTCGGATTCCCCGCCGCCCTCGTCGTCGGCAGGTTTTACTCCCGATGGGCGCGACGCCGCTTCCCCGGGCCCGCCGGCGTCCCGGCAACGAATCCCGCCCCGGCGACGCCGTCCGTGACCCGGCCGCCCGCATTCGGCGTCGCCGTGTTCACCATCACCCTGCCGGTCCTCCTCATGCTGCTCGACACCGTCGCACGGCTCACGCTGGCGCCGGACAGCCCGCTGCGCACCTGGGCGGCCTTCGCGGGTTCGCCGCTCATTTCCATGACGGCGGCGCTCCTGCTCGCGCTCTGGACCCTGGGCGCCGCCTGTGGGTTCACCCGCCGGCAACTGCTGCAGTTCGCCGAGGACTGCGTGGGGCCGGCGGCCGGCATCCTCCTGATCGTGGGCGCCGGCGGCGGGTTCAGCCGCGTGCTGGACCGGGCCGGGGTGGCGGACGCCATCGCCGCCCTGGCGCGGGGCCTGCCGTTGTCCCCGCTCCTGCTCGGCTGGCTGGTCGCCCTCCTCATCCGCATCGCCACCGGGTCGGCCACGGTCAGCATCACCATGGCGGCCGGCCTCATGGCCCCCGTGGTCGCGCAAAGCCCGGGCACCAACCGCGAACTGCTCGTGGTGGCGCTGGGCTCCGGTTCCATGATGGCCTCGCACGTCAATGACGGCGGGTTCTGGTTCGTGAAGGAATACCTCAACCTTTCCGTGGCGGACACCCTCCGCGCCTGGAGCGTCCCCACCAGCCTGATCGCCCTGCTCGTCCTCGTCGCCGCCGTCCTCCTCGATCTTGTCTTCTAGCATCCGCCACCCACCCATGCTGCCCCTATGTTGATCCTCGACGCCCACCTTGACCTGGCGATGAACGCCCTGGAGTGGAACCGCGACCTGACGCGGCCCCTGTCCGAGATCCGCGCGCGCGAACTGGGCCAGACCGACCGGCCGGACCGGGGGCGGGGAACGGTCTGCCTGCCGGAACTGCGCCGGGGCGGCATTGGGCTGGTCGTGGCCACGTTGATTGCGCGCTACGCGAAGCCGACCCACCCGCTGGACGGCTGGCGTTCCCCCGCCCAGGCCTGGGCCCAGACGCAGGGCCAGCTGGCCTGGTACCGCGCTATGAACGAGGCGGAAGAGATGGAACCCATCCGCGACCTGGCTGAGCTGGACCGCCACCTGACCATGTGGCAGGCGCCGGCGCCGGGGGGAACGACAGCGGACCACCGTCCGATCGGCTACATCCTGAGCCTGGAAGGGGCGGACAGCCTGGATCCGCTGTCCCGCCTGGAACGCAGCTGGGAACAGGGGGTGCGCGCGGTGGGCCCGGCCCACTACGGGCCGGGGACGTATGCCTTTGGGACGGACTCGGAAGGCGGCCTGGGCACGCGCGGACGCGACCTGCTGCGCGAGATGGAGCGGCTGGGGATCATCCTGGACGCCACGCATCTCTGCGACACGAGCTTCCGGGAGGCCTTGGACTGCTTTGGCGGGCCGGTTTGGGCCAGTCATTCCAACTGCCGCGCGCTGGTGCCGCACAACCGCCAGTTCACCGACGACCAACTGCGCGAGCTGTTCCGGCGCGGGGCGGTGATTGGGGCGCCGCTCGATGCGTGGATGATGATTCCCGACTGGCGCCGGGGATTAACGACGCCGGAAGCGCGCGGGCTGCGGCTGGACGTGATGGTGGATCACATTGATCACATCTGCCAATTGGCCGGCAACGCGCGCCATTGCGGGATCGGGACGGATTTGGATGGCGGTTTCGGCCGGGAGCAGAGCCCGCTGGATTTGGACAGCATTGCGGACCTGCGGCGGGTGCCCGAGCTGCTGCGCGCCCGGGGCTACAGCGCGGCGGACGTGGAGGGGATCCTGCACGGGAACTTCCTGCGCTTCCTCCGCGCGGCGTGGAGCTAACCGTAGCAGCGGACGTGAGTCCGCTGATCTAATCTTTACGCGGGTTGCTACCAACGCTGATCTCCTCCGCCCAACCCGCTCACGCGGGTTGCTACCAACGTTGGTTGCTACGAACGCGGGGTGGTGCGCTTCAGGGGGTGGCCTTGAAGCCGTCGAGGATGGACTGGAACTGGGGGAGCGGGCGGAGCGAGGCGAAGCGGGGGTCGGAGAGGGCGTTGGAGTAGAGGTGGGGGGCGGCGGGGTCCTGGCGGCGGCGGTTGGCGCTTTGGCTGAGGGCGTTGGAGAGGGCGAGGAGCGCCTCGGGGGACTTGTTCTGCATGGCGAGGATGGCGGCGAGGTCGTAGCGGCCCTCGGGGTTGTCGGGGGAGCGCTTGACCAGTTCCTGGAGGCAGTATTCGACCTTGGGCACGTTCCCGAGCTGGGCGTACATGTTGGCGGCGAGGGTGAGGGATTCGGCGTCGAGCCCGGGCTGGGCGGTGAGGAAGTCGAGGAGGGCGCCGGCCTGGGGGCCCTGCTGGGACTGGAGGCGGGTGCCGGCAACCTGGAGGCCGAGGTTGAAGTTGGTCGGGTTGGCGCGGTATTGGGCCTCGAGGGTGTCGAGTTGGGCGTTGATCTGGTCGCCGGGGGTGACGGCGGCGGCGCCGCCCGGCTGCATGCGCTTGATGCGGTCGAGCTCGCTGATCAGGTTCTCGATCTGGGCGTTGAAGGGGTCATGGACGAAGGAGGTGCGGGCCAGGAGGAGGGCGTCGTCGAAGCGGCCGAGGCTGACCAGCAGGTTGACGTAGCGGAAGAGGGCTTCCGGGCTGTAGGGGCAGAAGGCGTAGGCCTGCTTGAAGGCGAACTCGGCCTCCTTGATCATGCGCTGCTGTTCGGCGGGGGACTTGGCCTGGGTGATGCGCCAGTTGTAGACCCCGGCGATGGAACTGCGCAGCTTGGAGAAGGCCTTCTGGCCGTCGCTGTCGCGGAGGAAGGCGGGGTCGCCGGTGAACTTGAAGTTCGGGTCGCCGGGCAGGCCGTTGGGCTTGCGGTCGTGGTGATAGGCCTCGATGGCGAAGGCGCAGATCTTGGACAGCGGCGTGTCGTAGTCGATCCAGTCGCCGATCAGGCGGGTGGAGAAGTCCTTCCAGAATTTGTGGTCGCGGTCCACAATCTCCTGGGACAGCTCGGGGAGCGGGTTGCGGTTGATCTTCATGATGATCCCGTAGGGGGTGAGGTGGGGATACATCCAGTCGAGCGGGAAGCTTTCCTCGACGTAGAACTCGTGGGTGGGGTTCTTGTCGAAGATGATCTTGGTCAGGAGCCCGTTGATGGCCATGACGGCGACCTGGCCGGAGACCTGGACGCGGTTGTCGATGATCTTGACGTCCTCGCCGGGGCGGATTTGGCGCGGGCCCTGGGGGTTGCGGCGGTCGTGCTCGAGGCGTTTCTGGGCGTCCTGGAGGTATTCCTGGAAGGCGCGCTGCGAATCCTCGTTGCTGGCGGTGAGGATCTCGAAGTCGGGGTAGACCCCGCCGAGGCTCCTGGTGAGTTCCTTCGGGTAGGTCTCCTCGAGGAGGAGGCGGTTGAGGCGGACGCGGTTGTGGATGCGGGGCCGCTGGGCGATGAAGTGCCGGGTGCGGGCGGAGAGGTTGACCCCCTGGAACCGGGCGGGGTCGTAGAGGCCGAGGGCGGCGAGATCGGTGTTGGCGCGGGCGAGCGAGGCCTTGAGGCGCTCGGCCTCGGCGGCCAGGCGGGTGGCGGCCTCGCCGGTGGCGGAGGGCCGGGCGGCCTCGGCGGCGGCCAGTTCACGCTCCAGGCGGGCCTGCTCGTCGAGCTTGGCGTGCCAGGCGGCGGCGTTGGCCAGTTCCATGTCGAGGATGCGGTTGAGGTCCTTGGCCAGGGCCGACTTGAGGGCGTCATTGGGCGTGCCCAGCATCTGGCGGGTGTTGGCGGAGAGTTGCTCGTTGAGGAACCGGGAGACCGGGTCGGCGGCGGCCTTGAGCTTGGCGGCGAAGGCGGGCAGGTCGAGGAAGTTGGTCTCGTTGAAGAAGGAGGAGCCAACGCGGCGGTTTTTCTCGATGCGATCGCCGAGGCCGAGGAAGAAGGAGTCGAGCGGGCGGGCCAGGCGGGCGAGGAAGTTGGTCTTCTCGTTCAGTTCCAGCTCGCGCGGGCCGCGCAGCAGCTCGGAGAAGAACGGCGGGTCAATCTGGGCGCTGCGGTTGTAATGGGCGCGGATGTAATTGAGGTAGGTGCCGTCGGCCAGGGCGTTCTGGGTGATCAGGTAGACGTCGCGCCGGTCGAAGTGGGGGTTCTGCGGATTGCGCTGGGCGGGCGGGATGAAGCTCTCGCAGAAAATCATGTAGGTGGGGTTGAACCGGCCGGGGTCGGTGCCGCCGTAGAGGACGGTGTCGCGGTCCATCTCGGGATAGATGAGCCGGCCCTCGGGCGTCTTGAGCAGCTCCTCGCGGCGCTTGGCGTCGTAGGACAGCTTGCCGGACGCGGGATCCTTGAACGGCGGGGTGAACATGTCATGGCCAAACCAGTAGCCGAAGTAATGGCCGCGCTGCTCGTTGTCGTACCAGTGGGAGAGGACGGACCAGAGGGGCATGAGGACCATGACGCCGAGGAGGGCGGTGCGCTGGAGCCGCTGGCGGCCGAGGGCGAAGATGGCGACGGCGGCGAGGGCGAGGGCGAGGCTGAACAGGCAGGTGAAGCGGACGAGCGGGCTCAGGCTGGGGTCGAGGTCGAAGAGGTAGGACTTGACGTTGAGGACGGCTTTTTCGCCCTGGAACCGGACGGCGAGCATGAAGAGGGCGACCCCGGCGGCGCCGAGGGTGCCGTAGAGGGCGAGGCGGCGGAACCGTTCGTAGGCGGTGCTGAGGTAGGCGCCGAGGATGGCCAGGCCGTAGCCGACGCCCATGGCGACGAGCACGTGGGAGGCGGTGAAGAACACGCGGTTGAGGTCGCGGCTCTGGCGATCGGGCGCGGGGTTGAGCAGGTTGAGGAGGAAGAAGCTGAGGCAGAAATAGATGGCGGCCAGGCCGATGATCCAGGCGCGCTCGCGGGGTTGGAGGCGGCGGATGAAGAAGAGGGGGATGAGGCCGATGAGGACGTAGACGAAGTTCATTTCCTCGAAGCAACCGCCGACGTAGAGCATGATTTGGTCGAGGTAGCGGCTGATTTCCCCGGCGATATTGCCGCTTTGGCCGAAGGTGGGATTGATGCGCTCGTATTGGCCGCGGGTGAAGGCGTGGAAGAAGCCCTGCACGGTGCGGGGGTAGCCCCAGTTGAGGGGCGGGTTGCTCATGGAGGCGAGCGGCATGTAGATGTAGCAGGCGGCGCCGGCGGCGCCGGCGGCCCAGCACCCCACGGCCACGGCCCATTCGCGGGGCATCTTCCAGGTCTTGCGGGTGAGGTGGATGAAGGCCCCGATGAGGCCGAGGCCGACGAGGTTGAAGAGGACGAACAGGCTGGTCTTGCCCTCGAAGGCGGAGGTCCAGCCCATGATGGCGAGGAGGAGGACGCCCACATAGCCGAGGGCCGCCACCATGACCACGTCGCGGAGGATCTCGACGCTCTTGATGCGGGTGGAGACGAGGAGGATGAGCCAGCCAATGAAGGAGGAGAACCCGATGAGGTGGAAAATGAGCAGCAGCGACCCGTTTTCCCGGAGCATGCTGGCCATGCCGAGAGTCATGGCGAAGATGCCGCCGAGCCAGCCGAGGACGTTCCAGAAGAGGAGGTTGCGCCCCATGCGGGCGCTGGCGGCGATGATGGCGGCCTCCATGCCGAGGATGATGACCAGGAGGGACTGGTGATTGTTGAAGGTGATGCCGAACCAGAAGAAGGAGAGGTAGAGGAAGCGGTACTGGTGGGGGGCGTAAATCCAGCGCATGAGGCAGGCCATGACGCCCGTCATGGAAAGGACGCTCAGGGTGTAGACCTCGACGATGACCGACTGGCTCCACATGAACCCGTTGAACCCGATGAGCAGGCCGGCCACCCAGCCGCAGACGAGGCAGAGGGCGTTCTCCCAATGCTTGTCGATGGTGTTCTTGAGGTCGGCCAGGCCCTCGATGATCAAGCTGCTGCCGCGGGAGACCATGAGGGCGACGAACCCGCAGGAGAGGGCGCCGGCGAAGGCGGAGGAGATGGCGACGCGGTAGGCGATGTTGCTGACGGGCACCAGCCAGGTGAAAATCCACGTGTAGACGGTCCAGACCGGGTAGCCGGGCGGGTGCGGCACCCCGGCGTAGTAGGAGCCGACGGCCAGTTCACCGCAATCCTCGAGGGTGAGGTCCGGGGCCAGCGTGTAGAGGTAGGCGGCGAAGGTGACGAGGAAAGTGACCAGGCAGCTGAGCCAGTCCACGCGCCGGAAGAGCGCAGGAAGGGGCCCGGTGACGGCAGGGGAGGCCGGGACGGCGGCGCTGGTGGCGGCCGGCTTGGCCGGGGCCCCGCCGGACTTGGCCGCCGGGGCATTCTTGTCGTTGGGATTCTTTGAGGCGTTGTTGCTCATGGAAAATGAAGGAGGCGTGGTCGACGCGGGGCGGGAACCTGGCTCAACGATGAACCCTCGGCGGCGGCACGGCAGGCATCGCCGACGGCGCGGGTGGCAACAGGGTCAAGGTCATGCACGGTCTGGCCCGCCGGGACGGCACGGGCTCCATGTTGTCCCCCGAAATCCCCTGCCCTGCAAGGCTTTGTTCTCATGCGCACCGGGGAATTGGGGTGCATTCGGGGCGTGGTTTCCCTACACTTGGCGGGGCATGAAAGACTCCTACATCGCGGCCAAGGAACGGTGGGCGCGCAAGATGGCCGGACAGGCCAAGCCGGCCATGCGCTCGGAGAACCGGCTGCCGCCCGGTCAACGCCAGGTGCACAACTTTCCCGTCCTCGACCTCGGCGTGCGCCCGTCCATCCCATTGGACCAGTGGACCTTGCGCATCCATGGGCTGGTGGAGAACCCGCTCACCCTGTCCTGGGAACAATTCCGCGCCCTGCCCCAGTTCACGGACGTGAGTGATTTCCACTGCGTGACCACCTGGAGCCAGTTCGACATGAAGTTCAGCGGGGTGGCCTTCTTCACCCTGGCCGAACTGGTCCGGCCCAAGCCGGAGGCGACCCACGTGTTCTTCAAGAGCTACGACGGGTATTCCACCAACAACCCGCTCGAAGTCTGCCTCGACGACGACGTGCTGGTGGCCCACTCCTGGAACGACCAACCCCTGACCGTGGAGCATGGCGGGCCGGCCCGGGTCATCATCCCGAAGCGCTACGCATGGAAGGGGGCCAAGTTCATCAAGGACATCCAGTTCCTCGACCGCGACATCCTGGGTTTCTGGGAACTGCGCGGCTACTCGAACACCGCCGACCCTTGGACGGACGACCGGTTCTCGGGGGAATCGCCCACCTGAACGGGCCGCCCCCCTGGGGCCGCGGAGTCAAGGCCCGGGCGGGACCAGCACCGTGCGGAAGCCCAACCCGTAATCCTTGTAGTCGGGAGAACGGCTGCCGCGGGCGGCGAGGCGGCAACTGGCGGCGTTGAAGATCCAGGCCCCACCCCGCACCACGCGCATCGCGCCGCCCCCGGGACCGCGGGGGTCGGTGTCCGGCGATTCCCCATAGTAGCTGTCCCCCCGCCAATCCCAGCACCACTCCCGCACGTTGCCCGCCAGGTCGTGCAGACCAAAGGCATTCGTGCCAAAGGCGCCGACGGGACTCGTGTAGGGGGCGCTGCCGGTGGCATGGGCAGGATGAAAATTGCGGGTGGGACTGGTGTCCCAGGCGTGGTTGGTGTCGCTGCGGTAGTTGGCGAGGGCGTGCGTGATGGTGTCGCCCCACGGAAACCGGCGTCCGGCCGCGCCGCCCCGGGCCGCCCGTTCCCATTCCGCCTCGGTCGGCAGGCGATAACCGCCCGTCCAGCGCACCCAGGCGCTGGCCACCGCCACCTCGCCCGTCCGGTAAACCCGGGTCCGTGCGTCATCCAGGTAATAGGCCGGCACCCGCCCCTCCCGTTCGCTCCGCGCATTGCACCACTTCACGGCGTCATGCCAGGTCACGCCATGGACCGGATGAGCGGGGCCTTTCCCCGCCGCACCGCCCTCGAACTGATAGCCATGGTTGGTGGCCCAGTCGCGCACTTCCTCCCAAAGAGCGCGGGTCACCTCGTGGCGATCCATGAAAAAGCCCGTCACCGTCACCCGGTGAACCGGCTGTTCCTGGGCGTTGCCCTCCGCGAACGAATCCCCCATGGCAAAGCTGCCCGGCGGCACCCACGCCCCGCGCGCCGGGTCCGGCGGCGGGAAGTTCACCACGCTGAACTGTGCCACCCGGCTGGTCACGCTCCCGAACCGGTTGGACACCACCACCGCGTAGGCGCCCGCCACCGCCGGCGTCACCGCCCCCAGCGCAAGCCGGGCCTCGGTCGCGCCCGGCAGATCCCGCCCGTCCCGCCGCCACTGGTAATGCAAGGGCGCCGCGCCCGCGGCGGCCACGGCGAAGACGTGGCCGGCCCCGGCCTGGTTGGTCCGGTTGGCGGGATGGCCGGTGATGAAAGGGCCCTTGAGCAGGGTCAACCGGGCGACCCGGCTGGTGGCGCGGCCGTGCTCGTTGGCCACCACCACGTCATAATCCCCCGCATCCGCCGCGCCCACGTCGTGCACCAACACCGCGTTGGTCGCCGCCGCCAGCGGTAGGCCGTCCCGCCGCCACTGCCAGGCCAGCGGGGCGGTGCCGGAGGCGGCCGCCGCAAAGCGGACCCTCACGCCGGATTCCGTGGTCTGCGGCGACGGCGGCAGCAGCACCGAGGGCGGGACACCATAGGCCTCCGGGGCCAGCACCGTGCGAACACCCCCGCGCGCCGTCCACCGGGCCGGATCCGGGGCCGCCACCGCACCGGGATCGCCCCAAGGAAACTCCCGGCCCACCCAACCGGCCTGCGCCGCCTTGGCCCACTCCGCCTCCGTCGGCAACCGATACCCCCCGGTCGCCCGCACTCCGTCCTGCCGCGGCACGAAGGTGCCCTGGCGATGAACCAACCCGGGTTCGCGTCCCTTGAAATACGCCGGCAAACGCCCCTCCATCTCGCTGCGCGCGTTGCACCACTTCACCGCCTCCTGCCAGGTCACTCCCCCGACCGGCGCGCTTGGCGCCGCGCCCCCCGGGCGGGCCCGCAGGTCATACCCATGCCGAATCGCCCACCCCGTCACCTCATCCCACAGGAAGCCCGGGATGTCCTGCCGATCGAGGTAAAAGCCGGAGACCTCCACGCGTCGGGGAGAACGGGTGTCGGTGACACCGGTCCCGGCCGGTTCCCCGAGGGCAACCATCCCCGCGGGGACCAACACCAGGTTGGAGGGAGCCATGGACTCGACCCGCTGCCCCGGCCAATGCGAGGCGCGGAAGGGCACCGGCGGCGGATTCGAGGCAACCAGGCCGGCGGGAAAGTGGAGGCGGGCCGGCAACGGGGTGTTGGTCTGCGCCAGCAGGGTCCAACGGTTGCTCAGGGCAGGCGTCTCCCCGGCCCGATAGAGGAAAAGCGCACCGGATTCCGCGCGGCCCTGCACGGCCACGACCACCCCGGAGTCCAATTCCCAGCGCACCGAGAGGGGACGCGGCCAAAAGAGCGACAGGCTGGCCAAGGCCGCCAAGCCCGCCACGGCCGTCCCGGCCGCAATCCACCGCCGCTGCCGCACCCAGGCCGGGCGCCCCCGGGCCACCATCCGGAGCGCCTCCGCGAACTCCCCCGCCGTGGCATACCGGTCCCGCGCCTGCGGGGAACACGCCCGCAACAGCACCTTGTTCAACAGGGACCCGTGCCGGTTCCACCCGGGATCCTCCAGCACCATGCGGGGTATCGTCGGAAACTCCAACCGGTCACAACCCGTCCACAACTCATACAGCGTCTTGCCCAGCGCATAGAGATCCCCACCCACCCCGGCCGCCCCTTCGCTCGGCACAAACCCCTCCGTGCCCTTGAAATCAAACGGGCTCCCCGGCGCCGCCGTCAACCCATAGTCCCCCAGCACCACCTCGCCCCGAACCCGCAGCAGGTTGCCCGGCTTGACGTCCCGATGCACCCAACCCGCCGCATGCAACCGCTCCAACCCGGCGCACACGACCAACCCAATCGCCACAATCGTTTCCGTGGAAAAGCGTCCCCGCTCAATCAACTCGGCCCGGAGGGTCGCCGGATGATACCCCTCCGCGGCCGAGGGCGGGCTGCCGTCCAAATCCCAGGCCGGGACCAACTCCTCCCAAAGCCAGGCCCGGTCAACGGTCAGGCCGCAGGCCAGGATCGGGAGGAGGCCGGGCCCACTGGCCGTCAGGGGTTGCAGTTGCGCATGCCCGTCGAGCGCCTCCTCCGCATCCTGCCCGGGAGCCAGGCGCCGCAGCTTGAGCACCACCATGTCGCCGGACTCCTTGTGCGCCAGCGCCACCACGCTGCCCGCCCCCTCGGAAAGCACCCGCCCCACCCTGTAACCGGCCGGCCACGGCCATGAGACCGGGGGAATCATGGCCTCCCCCGCCATGGCCAAGACCCCGGAAACCGCAGCCCATGCCGCCCCGCGCCGGTTCGCCATAACACGAACCGGCCACCGTCCATCTGGGCAGGGAAACGCATTCCTGTGCCCCACAGCCAACCCCAAGCCCCGGCACGGGGCAACGGGAAATTCAGCCGCTCCCACGGCCGCACGACCCCAGCGCGCGCCGCCCGGGCCGGATTTAGGGCTTGCCACGCCCTGTTTCACTGGTAGTTTCCCCGCTCCTTAATCGAAATCCTGTCTACGTTTATGGCGAGAATCTGTGCAATCACCGGCAAGCGCCCCATCAAGGGCAGCATCATCTGGCGCAGCGGCAAAGCCAAGAAGGCCGGCGGCATCGGCACCCACGTCACCGCCATCACCAAGCGCCGCTTCTTCCCCAACCTCCAGCGCGTCAAGGCCCTGATCGATGGCGAAGTCCGCTACATCCGCGTCACCGCCAGCGCCCTCAAGAAGGGCCTCGTGACCAAGGCCCCCCGCCGCACCTGGAAAAAGGACCAGGCCAAGGCGAAGTAAGCCGCCGCCGGCTCCACCGTTTTTTCAGCAAACGGCCGATCCCCCCCGGGTCGGTCGTTTTTCTTTGGCGCCCCACCCGGCCGGGGGCCCGCAAACTTCCCCCGGATTCCCGGAATCCGGCCCTTCGCCCCTGTCCTCCCCCGCCTTCCCCGGGCTAATCCACGAAGGCAAACTCGTTCGCCAGCAGCAGCACCTGCGCATACTGCTCCCAGGGCCCCAGCCGCGGCGGCTCCGCCCGCGGCCCGTCAAAGTCCGCCCGCGCATCCCACTTCGTCGTCCCCTCCGTCAGCACCGGCGCCCACAGGAAGTCGTCGCTGTTCAAGACGCCTCCGATATCCACCACGAAGTCAATCGTGTCGCCGGCCTGCACCGGCACCGACGCCACCGACAGGTCGGCCCGCCCGCGCTGGACCTTGGCCGACTTCAGCAGGCCGTGCCGGCTGGACAGGATGAAGGCCCGCACGCCGTCGCCGGGTTCCGCGTCGTGCCGGAGGAGGCCCTGGATGGCCACGGTGGCCGCCCGCGGCGCCACCCAGCGCCGCACACAGGCCTGGGTGCGGGTGTTGCCCGGGTGCCCTCCCTCCGCGGTCAACTGCGCCCACCCGGTCGCCCCGCCGGGCAACATCGCCGCCCCCTGCCATGAACTGCCCGTGAAATGCGGCAGTGGCGTGAAGCCCTGCAACCGACCGGCCCCCTCGTCCACCCCGCCCGTCCCATAGCGCCACGGGGTGACGCGCGGGGGCGGGGGCGCCGGGACGGTCTCCCGCTGGGCGGACGCCACAAAGCGCAGGGCCCCGCGCACCTCGGCCCGGGTGGCCGGACGCTGGTAAAGGGCCTGGTGGAGCTGCTGGACGCGGCTCTCCGGCGGCTCGGCCGCAAACCGCCGGGCCAGGGCCTGGGCGCGGGCGGCCACAAAGGGCCCGTTGAGGAAAAACAACGCCTGCTGCGGCACCGTGGTCTCGTGCCGCACCGCGACATGGATGTCGGGGTTCGCAAAATCAAAGGTGCGCAACACCCCCGGCAGGAACTGCCGATCCACCAGCCCATACACCGTCCGCCGCCGGTTCCCCGGCTCCAGCAACCCCGGCGGCTTGCCGCCCATGGTCAAATCCAGTTCCCCGCTCACCATCAACATCGCGTCCCGCACCGCCTCAAACTCCAAGCGGCGCACCGGATAGCCCCCCAGCAGCCGGTGTTCCGGGTCCGCCTCCGCCCCGCGCCCCCGCATCCCCGCCGCCGAGGCCTGCTGATACACGGCGCTGCCCAGGATCAGGCGGTGCAAGGCCTTCACGCTCCAGCCCTCCGCCACCCAACGCCGGGCCAGCCAGTCCAGCAACTCCGGGTGGCTGGGCGGCTCGGCGCGCAGGCCGGCTCGGCGCGCAGGCCGAAGTCGCTCGGTGTCCGCACCAGCCCCGCCCCGAAATGATGCTGCCACACGCGGTTCACCAGCACGCGCGCGGTCAGCGGGTTGTCCGCGCTCGCCACCGCCTGCGCCAGCTCCAGCCGCCCGCTCCCCCGGGTGAACGGACGCCGCCCCGGCCCCGCCAGCACCTCCAAAAACTGCCGCGGCACCGCCTCGCCGGGCCGCGCCGGGCTGCCCCGCTGGAACACCCGCGGGTCCGGCCCGGGTTCCCGGTCCGCCACCACCAGCGCCGCCGGCGTGCCCAGCTCAATCAGGCGCCGATCCACCTCGCCCTGCAGCTTCCACAGCTCCTCCACGACCGACGTGGTGAAGAACAGCTCGTTGTTCACGATTCCCGTGTCCGGCACCATCGCCGGGCTGTCCGGCGCCCGCAGGAACGCCCGCAGTTCGGCCGCCCCGGGCGCATGGGTGTCCGGACCACCCTCGGCCCGCGCAAACGCCCGCCCATACGCCGCCGCCAGGTCCCGTGGGGAGGCCGGCGCCGCAGCCAGCGCGTCGGCCACCAGCGGGTTCACCCCGGGCCCGCCGCGCCACGCGGCCAACGCCGGCCCGGCCGCCGCGGCAAAGTTCGTCGCCGGCACCCCCGCCAGCCGGTGCCACGGTCCCAGGATCCCATGCCCCTCGTCCCGCGTCGTGTGCAGGTAATCGCGCCAGCGCCGCACCGACTGCGGGATCAGGTCGTCCTTGCCCAGGATCTGGTCGAAGCCTTCCTCCGGGTATTTCTCCAGCTCGAACTGTGCGGCCAGGTAATCCCCCACGCGCGCGCGCAGCCGTGTCGCCGCCTCCGCCCGGCGCCGGGCCATGGTCTCCGCCAGCTTGCGCTTCCGCTCCCGCAGGGCCTGGTCATCCGGCTGCGCCAGCGGCACCAGCCGATCCTCCCCCGCATGGAACACCCCGTAGAGGGAGTAGTAATCCCGGATTGGCACCGGGTCATACTTGTGGTCATGGCACCGGGCGCATTGCACGGTCAGCCCCATCGCGCCCCGCGTCACCACGTCAATCCGGTCGTCAATGATGTCGTGCGTCACCCCGATGAACCGCCGGCCCCCGGTCAGGAAACCCATCGCCGCCAGGTCGGGCGAATCCCCGGGCACCAGCTGGTCCGCCGCCATCTGCAGCAGCAGGAACCGGTCGTAGGGCAGGTCCTCGTTGAAGGCGCGGATGACCCAGTCGCGGTAGGCGAAGGCATGCACGAACCGGCGCTCCTCGCGGCTGTAGACGTAGCCCTTGGTGTCGGAATACCGCGCCACGTCCAGCCAGTGCCGGCCCCAGCGCTCGCCATACCGGGGCGAGGCCAGCAGCCGATCCACGAGCCGCGCCCAGGCCGCGGCGTCCGGCCCGGGCTCCGCCACGAACGCCGCCACCTCGCCCGGCGTCGGCGGCAGCCCGTGCAAGTCAAAGGTCGCCCGCCGGATGAGCGTGCGCCGGTCCGCCGCGGGCGCCGGACCCAGGCCCCGCGCTTCCAGCGCGGCCAGGATGAACCGATCCACCCCCGTGCGCGGCCATCGGGTGTCCCGCACCGCCGGCAGGGGCGCCTCGCGCGGCGCCTGGAAGGCCCAGTGCCCGCGCGCGCCGGGCGGCGGGACGACCGCGGCCGGGCCGGGGCCCGCCGCGGCCCACAGCGCGCCGCCGAGCAGGGCGGGGCGCAGGAAGCGGGTGAACGCGGACGGCAGCATGGACAAGGGACGCCGGCAGCCAGGGTCACGCCAGCATGGCGCGGACGAGCTGGCCGCGCACGTCGGTCAGCCGGAAATCCCGGCCCTGGAAGCGGTAGGTCAGGCGCTCGTGATCGAAGCCGAACAGGTGCAGGAGCGTGGCGTGGAGGTCGTGCACATGGACGGGGTCGCGGGTGATGCCCCAGCCGAGTTCGTCGGTCTCGCCCACGACGGTGCCGCCCCGGACGCCGCCGCCGGCGGCCCAGATGCTGAAGGCGAAGGGATGATGGTCGCGCCCGGTGACCTGCTTGTAGCCGGCGCGGTTCTCGCCGAGGGGGGTGCGGCCGAACTCGCTCAGCCAGAGGACGAGGGTGGTGTCGAGGAGGCCGCGCTGCTTGAGATCCTGGAGCAGGGCGGCCACCGGCTGGTCGGCCATGCCGGCGTTGAAGGCCAGCTCGCGGTCCAGGTTGCTGTGATGATCCCAGCTGGCATGGAACACGTTGACGAACCGCACCCCGCGCTCGACGAGGCGGCGGGCCAGCAGGCAGTTGCGCGCGTAGGCGCGGTATTGGCCGGGGCCGCCGGCGCGGTCGGCCTTGATGGGCGGGTCCTCCCGGTCCACCCCGTAGGCCGCGCGCGTCGCCGCCGATTCGCCGGAAAGATCCATCAGCTCGGGCGCGCTGGCCTGCAGGCGGAAGGCCAGCTCATAGCTGGCGATGCGGCTGGCGATCTCGGGGTCGCCCACCGCCTTTTGCCGCAGGGTGTTGAGGTCGCGGATGGCGTCCAGCCCATAGTGCTGCATGGCGCGGGTGACGCCGGGCGGGTTGGCCAGGTCGGTGACCGGGTCCCCCTGCGCGCGGAAGAGGACGCCCGCGTAGCTGGAGGGCAGGAAGCCACTGGCCCAGTTCTGGGGCCCGGCGCTGGTCCCGCGCCCGGCCGTGAGGACGACGTAGCCGGGCAGATCGTCGCCCGGGCTGCCGAGGCCGTAGGTGAGCCAGGAGCCCATGCTTGGCCGGCCCATCAGGGGCGAGCCGGTGTTCATGAGGATCTGCCCGGGATGATGGTTGAACTGATCCGTGTGCAGAGAGCGGATCAGGCAGAGGTCATCCGCGCAGGCGGCCAGGTGCGGCAGCAGGTCGCTCAGTTCCATGCCGCAACGCCCGTGCCGGGTGAAGGTGCGCGGGGACCCGAGCACGGTGGCGGTGTCCTTGCGGAGGAAGGCGAAGCGGACGTTCTTCGTCATCGACTCGGGCAGCTTCTGTCCGTCGAGCTCGCGCAACCGGGGCTTGGGATCGAAGAGATCCATCTGGGAGGGCGCCCCCTCCATGTAAAGGCAGATGCAGGCCCGGGCCTTGGGCGCAAAATGGGGGGGCCGCAGGGTCATCGGGCCGGTGCCGGCCTGCGCGCGCGCCAGGAGGCCGTCGCGGGCCAGCAGGGAGCCCAGGGCCAGGGTGCCGAGGCCGCTGGCCGAGGTGGCGAGGAAATCCCGGCGCGTGATCTGCACGGCCTGATCCAGCGCGTCGGACCGGCGGGTAAAGGGATTATTCACGGGTGATGGTCTCGTCGAGGTTGAGGAGCACGCGCGCGCAGGCCATCGCCGTGGCCGCCTCGTCCGCCTGGAACTCGGATTGGTAGCCCGCCCAGAAATCGCGCAACCGGGCCGCCTCGGCCCGCGTCGGCGGCCGGCCCGTCGCCCACTGGAAGCCATGCCGCACCCGCCCCTCCACGTCGGGCGCCACCGCCGTCATCCGCCGGCCCAGCGCCTGCGCGCACTCCAGGAAGGCCTCGTTGTTCAGCAGGGTCAACGCCTGCAGGGGCGAGTTCGAGCGTTCCCGGCGCGTGCAGGTGGTGTTCGAGTCCGGCGCATCAAAGGCCATCAGCATCGGGAACGGCACCGTGCGCTGGAAATGGATGTAGAGCCCGCGCCGCAGGCGTTCCTCGCCGGTTGCCGCCGTCCACCGCAGTCCCCCCGCATACCCCAGCTTGGCCACGTCCGGCGGCAGCGCCGGCTTGAAGCTGGGCCCGCCCACGCGCGGGTTCAACAGGCCGCTGGCCGCCAGCGCAATGTCCCGCACCACCTCCGCCTCCACCCGCCAGCGGCCCTGCCGCGCCAACAGCGTGTTCAACGGATCCCGCCCGGCCACGTCCTCCCGCCAGGCCGCCGACTGCCGGTAGGTGGCGCTGGTCACGATCAGGCGCAGCAACGCCTTGCGGCTCCAGCCCAGGCCCGGCCCCGCGTCCCCACCCGGCCCCGCCGCCGGGGCGGCCAGCGTGACCGCCAGCCAGTCGAGCAACTCCGGATGGGTCGGACGCTCGCCGCGCAGGCCAAAGTCGTTCTCGGTCGCCACCAACCCGCGCCCAAACAGGTGGCGCCAGGCCTGGTTCACCGTCACCCGCGCCGTCAGCGGATGGCCCGGCGCCACCAGCCAGCGCGCCAGGTCCAGCCGATCCGCGGCGCCCGACCGGGCCGACAACGGCGGCAGAAAGGCCGGCGTGCCCGGCTGGACCAACTCGCCCTTCTGCAGGAAATCCCCGCGCACATGGATGAAGGTGTCCCGGGGCTCGGCGGCCAGCACGGCGGCCAGGGTGGGCTTGAAGGCCGGCCGGTTGGCCCGGTGCTTCTCCAGGTCCGCCTTCAGCTTCTCCAGCGTCTGCGCATCCGCCGGCGCCACCGCGCGCCGGGGCCGCTTCGCCGCATCCGGCCCCGCCCCGCCCTCCGCAACCGGCGGCGCACTGGCGGAGGCCAGCTTGGCCGCCAGCGCGTCCAGCCGTTTCTGCCACTGGTTGGTCGCCGCCTGATGCGCGGCCAGGTCAGCCGCGGTCGGCTGCGGGAGATCCCGGTCGGAGACGCGGTTGAAGAAGGCGTAGAACTCGTAGAACTCCCGCTGGCGAATGGGGTCGTACTTGTGATCGTGGCACTCCGCGCAGCCCAGGGTCAGCCCCAGCCAGACCGCCCCCGTGGTGTGGGTCCGATCCACGGTCGCCTTGCCGCGAAACTCCTCCTGGTCCACGCCCCCCTCGCGGTTGACCAGGGTCTGGCGATGGAAACCCGTGGCCACCCGCTGCGCCTCCGTCGCCCCCGGCAGGAGATCCCCGGCCAGTTGCTCCACCGTGAACTGGTCGAACGGCAGGTCGCGGTTGATCGCCCCAATCACCCAGTCCCGGTACAGCCACGCGTTCGGGCGCGCGTTGTCCTTCTCGTAGCCGTCGCTGTCCGCGTAGCGCGCCAGGTCCAGCCAGTGCCGCCCCCAACGCTCGCCAAAGTGTGGCGAGGCCAGCAGGCGATCCACCAGCCGCTCGTAGGCCTGCGGGGCCCGATCCGCCACGAACGCCTCGACCTCGGCCGGCGCCGGCGGCAACCCCAGCAAATCCAGCGACAACCGCCGGATCAGCGTGCGCCGGTCCGCCTCCGGCGACGGCGCCAGCCCGGCCTCCCGCAGCCGCGCCCGCACAAAGGCATCAATGGGATGTGTCCCCGCGCCGGCGGACGGCACCGGCGGCCGCACCGGCGCCGTGAAGGCCCAGTGCCCTTCATAGGCGGCCCCCTGCTCAATCCACGCCCTCAGGGTGGCCACCTCGTCCGCGTTCAGCTTCCGTCCCGCCTTGGCCGGCGGCATCGCCTCGTCCGGATCGACCGCCGTCACGCGGCGGAGCAGTTCGCTGCGCACCGCCTCGCCCGGCACCACGGCCGGTAGGCCGGACTTGCCCCCCTGCCGGGCCGCCCCGGGTTGATCCAGACGCAACCCGCCCTTGCGGGCGGCGGCGTCCGGGCCATGGCAACCCAGGCAATGCTCGGCCAACAGCGGTTGGACCGCGCGGTTGAAGGACACCGCGGCGGCCGGCGCGGCCGGCAGGCGCCCGTCCACGACAACCCCGCCCAGAAGCAGGCCCAAGGCCCCAAGCAGGGCCGGGCCGGACCGGACGGGAACGGGAGACATGCCTTGCAGCGTAGGAGATCTCAGCGCGCAAGGCCAACCGGATCTTGGGCCGCCCGGCGCGCGCACCCGGCCACTCTGATGGTGCGTTGCGGGACCGGTTGGGGCAGAGTCCCGCGTCGACGGCGGGCTGCCGTCCCGAGTCCCATGACCACCCTGCCCCAACCCATCCTTGATTTGCTGGCGGCGCTGGGCCGGTTGCCCGGCCTGGGCCCGCGCTCAGCCGAGCGCCTGGCCCTGCACATCGTCCAGACCGACCCCGGCTCCGTGCAGCAGCTCGCCCAGGCCCTCGTGCAGGCCCGCGAACGCATCCGGCCCTGCCCCGTCTGCGGTGCCCTGACCGAGCAGACCCCGTGCGCCCTGTGCTCCGACCCGCGCCGGGACGGCACACAAATCTGCGTGGTGGAACGCGCGGTGGACATCCTCAGCCTGGAGAAGGCGGGCAGCTACCGGGGCCGTTACCATGTGCTCGGGGGAAAGATTTCGCCGCTGAACGGGGTGGAACCGGAGGACCTGCGCATCGGGGAACTCGAGGCGCGGCTTGGGGACGGTGTCGTGCGCGAGGTCATCCTGGCGCTGGGCACGGATGTGGAGGGCGACGCCACCAGCCATTACCTGGCGAAGCGGCTGGCGGCCCGGGGGGTGAAGGTGACGCGCCTGGCCCATGGGTTGCCGGCGGGCAGCGGCCTGGAGTTTGCCGACGAGCTGACCCTCAGCCACGCGCTGGAGGGCCGGCGCGAGATGTCCTAGGGGGACGGGCGGGGCGGCGGCGGTCCGGTTACCAGGTGAGGTAGGGCCAGAGACCCTGGGCGCCGCCTTCGCGGCCGAAGCCGCTTTCCTTGTAGCCGCCGAAGGGGCTGGCGGGATCGAACTTGTTGTAGGTGTTGGCCCAGACCACGCCGGCGCGGAGCTGGCTGGCGAGCTTGAAAATCTTGCTCCCCTTGTCGGTCCAGATGCCGGCGCTGAGGCCGTAGGGGGTGTTGTTGGCGCGCTCGACAGCCTCCTCGGGGGTGCGGAAGGTGAGCACGCTGAGGACGGGGCCGAAGATTTCCTCCTGGGCGACGCGGTGGCTGGGGGTGACGTCGGTGAGGAAGGACGGGGGGAACCAGAAGCCGCGGGACGGGAGGGGGCAGCGGGATTGCTCGAGGCGGGCGCCCTCGGCCACGCCGGAGCGGACGAGGCGGCGGATTTTGTCGAGCTGCTCGCGGGAATTGATGGCGCCGATGTCGGTGTTTTTGTCGAGGGGATGGCCGACGCGGAGGGTTTGCAGGCGGTCGCGGAGACGGCGGAGGACGGCGGGGTAGATGCCTTCCTGGACGAAGAGGCGGGAGCCGGCGCAACAGACGTGGCCCTGGTTGAAGTAGATGCCGTTGATGACGCCCTCGACGGCCTGGTCGAGGGGGGCGTCCTCGCAGAGGATGTGGGCGGCCTTGCCGCCGAGCTCGAGGGTGAGCCGCTTGCGGGTGGGGGCCAGTTCGCGGGCGATGGCCTTGCCGACCTGGGTGCTCCCGGTGAAGGCGACCTTGTCGATGCCAGGATGGCGGACGAGGGCGGCGCCGGTCGGGCCGGCGCCGGTGACGATGTTGACGACGCCGGGCGGGAGATCGGCCTGCTGGAGGAGGGCGGCCAGGCGGAGGGCGGTCAGGCTGGTGGTCTCGGCGGGCTTGAGCACGACCGTGTTGCCGCAGGCCAGGGCGGGGGCGATTTTCCAGGCCGCCATGAGCAGCGGGAAGTTCCACGGGATGATTTGCCCGGCCACCCCGACCGGTCGGGGATCGCGCCCGGGCACGGCATGGCGCAGCTTGTCGGCCCACCCGGCGTAGTGGAAGAAGTGGGCCGCCACCTGCGGCAGGTCAAAGTCACGGCTTTCCTTGATCGGCTTGCCGCCGTCCAGGGTCTCGAGGATGGCGAGATCGCGGGCCTGTTCCTGGAGAAGCCGGGCGATGCGGAAGAGATACTTGCCGCGTTCCCGGCCCGGCATGCGGCCCCAGACCCCCTCATGGGCCCGGCGGGCGGCCCGCACCGCGGCGTCCACGTCGCGCTCGTCGGCCGCGGCGACCTCGGTGAGGATCTCCTCGGTGGCGGGGTTGATGGACGGGAAATAGCGGCCGGCGCGGGGGGCGACGAAGCGGCCGTTGATGAACAGTTCCTGCCGGGGGGCAATCGTGAGGTGGCGGGAGTCCTCCGGGGCCGGGGCGTAGTCCCAGCGGTCCCCGAAGCGCAACCGGCGCCGGCGGGCCGGCACGGGCCGGGGGGCGGGGGTGGCGGGACGGGCGCGGCCGGCGGCGTTCATGGGGGCGGAAGGTAACAAATCGCGCACAAAAGCCAATTCAAGTTGCGCGGCGGGGTGACGACGGGTATCCCATGCGCCTCATGAGCGACGGAGAACTGCTGGTGATTGGCCACCGCAATCCGGACACCGATGCCATCTGCTCCGCCATCGGCTACGCGGAATTCAAGCGGCGGACGGGGGCCCCCCATGCCGAGGCCGCCCGCTGCGGGGAAACCAATGCCCGCATCGATTTCGTCCTGGAGACCTTCGGAATGCCCGCGCCGCGCTTTGTGGCCGATGTCTCCCCCAAGATTCGCGACGTGATGGCCGACCACGTCATCAGCGTGCCCCCCACCGCCACCATGGCCGAGGCGCTGGCGGTCATGGACGAGATGAACATCCGGGTGCTGCCCGTGCTGAATGCCGACCAGACCTGCGCCGGGCTGCTGTCGGTGTTCAAGATGACCAAGTTCTTCCTGCCGGCCCCCGGCCGCCTGCTGGAATCGCGCCGCGTGCTGGCCAGCGCCTCCAGCCTCGCCCGCACCCTCGACGCCCAGGTCATCCTCTCCCGCAACCCCGACCAGGAGGAGGACCTCATCCTCATGATCGGCGCCATGGGCCTCGACTCCTTTCACAAGCGCCTCCAGAACTACCCCCGCGAGAAGCTCGTCGTGGTCGTCGGGGATCGCCTCGAGATCCAGGACCTCGCCATCCGCGAGCGCGTCCGCATGGTCATCGTGACCGGCGGCCTCCCGGTCAGCCAGTCCATGGTCGACTTCGCCGCCAAGAACGAGGTCACCCTCCTCATCTCCCCCCACGACACCACGACCACGGCCATGCTCTGCCGGGCCGCCATCTCGGTGGGGCACATGACGCACGAACACTTCCTCTCCTTCCGCGACGACGAACCCCTCGATTCCATCCAGGGCCTCGCCGCCGCCTCCAATTTCCAGGCCTTCCCCGTCGTCGACGAATTCCGGCGCACCATCGGCATCCTCTCCAAGTCGGACTTCCTCAAGAAGGTCGACCGCCAGCTCATCCTCGTGGACCACAACGAGCTCTCCCAGGCCGTGCAGGGGGCGGACAAGGTCGAGATCCTCGAGATCATCGACCATCACCGGATCGGATCCCTCTCCACCGCCCAGCCCATCCTGTTCCGCAACGAGCCGGTCGGCTCAACCAGCACCATCGTGGCCGACTGCTTCTTCCGCCACGGCGTCGAACTGCCCCGGCCCATCGCGGGCCTGCTCCTGGCCGGGTTGGTCAGCGATACCCTCAACCTCACCAGCCCCACCACCACCGAGCGCGATGCGCAAATCCTCCGCAAGCTGGAGGCCGCCTCCGGGGTCGAGGCCGCCCGGTTCACCGAGAAACTCTTCGCCAGCGGCAGCGTCCTCACCACCATGGCCGCCGGCGATGCCATCCTCGTCGATTGCAAGGAATTCGTGGAGAACGGCCGCCGCTTCAGCGTGGCCCAAATCGAGGAACTCGGGTTCGACCAGTTCTGGAAACAGCGCGCCGACGTCGCCGCCGCCCTCGAGCGCTACCGCCAGCGCCAGGGCTACTTCTTCAGCGCCCTCCTCGTCACCGACGTGGGCAGCAACGGTTCCCTGCTGGTCCTGGCCGGCCCGGATGAACTCCTGAAGATGATCGACTACCCGCTGGTCGAGGAGGGGGTGTATGACCTGCCGGGAGTGGTCTCCCGCAAGAAGCAACTCCTGCCCTTCCTCACCCACTGCCTGAAGAAGGCCGCCGCCCGCCTGGGGGCGGCCTGATGGCCCAATCGTGAGCCGCCCGCCGCCCTTACTTGGGCGCGGGAGCCGGGGCGGGTTCCGGGGTCTTCTCCTTCCGCTTGAAGAGGTCGCCCACGCCCTTGGCGGCATCGAGGACACCGGAGGCGCTCTTGACGGCCGCATCGGCCGCGCCCTTGCCGGCCTCCACGGCGGCACCCGTCGCATTCTTGGTGAAGTCCACCACCGCCTGCTGGGCGGCCTTGAGGGTCTCCGCTGTGATGGAGGTGAGCGCCTTTTGCACCAGTTCGACCGGGGTGATGCCATCAGGGCCCTGCCCGAGGTTTTCCAGCTTGATGGGCGGCAGTGGCACCGTGACCGCCTTGCCGCCGAGGACCGTCATGCTCAGGCTGACCTTGGCGCCGGTGATGGAGAACTCATCGACCTGCAGCTTTGTGGCGGCCGCGTCGTCCTTCTTCGGCTCGGCCGGCTTGCCCCCGCCGAGGGCCGCGTCCACGTTGGCCAGGATTTGGCTGAGGTTGTTCTTCGAGCCGATGGCGCCCTCGAAGGTGATTTCCGGCCCCACCACCCGGACGTGGGTCACGTGAATCTTGTCCGAGAGCAGGGACGCGGGGTTCACGCCAAGGCTCACCGTCTCCGCCTTGATGGCGGAGGGCGTCTTGAAGCCCTCGGGGTTGCCAAGCACAAACCCGTGCAGGCTGCCATGCCCGTTGAAAAGGGACAGGCTCGCGCTGCCCAGCTTGACGTCCGTCTTGGTCAGGGGCGGGGCGACGGTCTCGACCCCGTGCTTGATGACCTTGCCGAGCGAAAGGCCAAGCACAATCAGGCCGGCCACAAGGACCACGACGAGGACACCGCTGGCGATGAGTAGTTTTTTCTTCATGAAGGGTTGCGTGGGGAGGCCGGGGCCTCAGGACCCGGTCCCGGTGCGGCTGCTCTTGCCGGCGCCGGACTGCTTTTCCTTGGCAATCTTCTCGCGGGCATCCTCGCTCTTGCTCTCGCCCGGGTTCTTGCAGGCGCTGGCCCGCTGCTGCCGGCACTTGGAACTGCAGTTGGAGCAGTTCTTGCACTGCTTGGGCAGGGGCAACCCCTGCAGTTCGCTGAGATCCATGCGCTGCAGGCGAATGACGGCCTCGAGATTCTTCTGGTGCTCGGTGGCGGCACCCGGGGCCTGCTCGGCCAGCAGCCGGAAATGCTGGCGGGCGCCCTCCGTCTCCACCATCCACTCCTCGGTGGCGGCGCCCTCGAGGCGCATCAGCCAGCCGGCATAATACTGGGCGCTGGCCAGGCTGGAACGAACCTCGGCCACGAGGGCGGGGCCAAGGTTTTCCTTCTGCGCGTCGGCCAGCAGGCCCTCAAGGTCGGCCTTGGCCTCGGGAAGTTCGCCGGACATCAGGCGCGCGTTGGCCTGGGCCAGGCGCAGGCGCACCCGCTGGACCGTGTCCCCGGCCGGCAGGGCGGCCAAGGCGTCCCCGTAGGCCAGCGCGGCCTCCGTCCACGACTCCGTGGCCTCGGCCTGGCGGGCGGCGGCAACCGCCCGGGCGGCCTCGTCGCGCGACAACCCCCGCTGGCCGGGACCATAATGATAGGCAAGCAGGACGACAGGCAGCAGCAGCCAGGCGGCGGTCAGAAGTTTTTTGCGCATGGAAGATCCTGTTCTTTCGGGATGGTTATCGGCCGGGACGGCTTGGCACCCAACCGCGGCAGGCTGGCAGGTCTACCAGGGCGGGGCAAGCTTCAAGAGGCCGACGGGACCATGGAACGGCATGAACTGGCGCCGGCCATGACGGGCAGCGTCCCTTGACAGCAGGGGCCTCCATGGCATGGTTTTGGCCGTCCTCCGGGCAGGCAGGCACCGGCGGGGACTCCTGCCCCGTCGTCCTGCGCTCCTGACCGGTCCTGGCGGGCAGGTGCTCCCCTGCCCCCCGTGGTTTCCCCCATGGAACGGCCGGCCGCCGGCGCTCCCGGATGACCCCGGTCGGTGTCCTGTTCAACGACGGTTATCTGCAGTCCCATGCTCCATCGTGTTCTCTTTTGGCTCGGGTTGGTCCTCGTCCAAGCCGGCCTGTCCTCCCTCCGGGCGGATGCGCCCGCCGGATACTACAGCACCGCGACGGGCCTCAGTGGCGCCGCCCTGCGCGTCGCCCTGCACGAGATCATCAACGACCATGTCGTGGTCCCCTATTCCAGCACGGCCGGTGACACCGCCGACGCGCTCGCGGTGCTTGACGAGGATCCGGCCAATGCCACCAACGTCTGGCTGGTTTACGCCCAGCGCAGCGAGCCCAAGTCGAGCTTCGGCCTCAGCACCGGCTGGAACCGCGAGCACCTCTGGTGCAACAGCTACGGCCTCGACGACATTCATCCCGCCTTCAGCGACCTGCACAACCTGCGGGCCGAGGATGCCAGCGTGAACAGCGCCCGCGGCAACGAGTTCTACGACCTCACCAACCCGCTCGACGCCGGCTACGCCAATCCCGCCCACCCGGAGGCCCTCCTCTGCACCTCCGACTCGGACAGTTGGCAGCCGCCCGCCCACGTGCGCGGCGACATCGCCCGGGCGTTGTTTTACATGGACGTCCGCTATGAGGGCGACCGCGCCAATGAACCCGACCTCATCCTGACCTCGGAAACCGGCCTGATCAGCGCCACCGCCGCCTACATGGGCAGCCTCGCGGTGCTGCTCCAGTGGCATCGGGACGACCCGGTGGACGCGGCCGAACAACTGCGGAACGACCGCGTCTACGCCCTCTACCAGAGCAACCGCAATCCCTTCATCGACCATCCCGAATGGGTGGAGACCGTTTACGGGCAGGCGCCCGCGGCGGTCACGCTGGCCCAGTGGACCTTCAACAGCCCGGCGCCCGACGCGAACACCGCCACCGGCACGCTCCTGCCCGCGGTGGGCGCCGGGACCGCGTCGCTCGTCGGCGGCGTCTCCGGCGGATATGCCGCGGGCACGGCGACCGATCCCGCCTCGGGGGGAACGGACAACTCCGGCTGGAACACCACGTCCTACCCGGCCCAGGGCACGCTCAACAAGCAGGCCGGCGTCCAAATCGCCGTGAGCACGGCCGGCCACCGCGACATCAGCGTGGCCTGGGAACAGCGCCTGAGCGGCACGGCCAGCAGGTATGCCCGCCTGCAATACAGCCTCAACGGGACCGACTTCCTCGACGCCGGCGTGATCACCCTCTCCGCCGCCGGCGCGTTCGCGCCCCAGTTCCAGAGCCTCTCCGGCCTGCCCGGGGTGGACAACAACCCCCGGTTCGCCCTCCGCATCGTGGCCGAGTTCGAGAGCACCGCCACGGGCGCGGGCGCAGCCGGCTACGTCACCGCCAGCACCAGCAGCTATGGCTCCAGCGGGACGATCCGCCTGGATGTCCTCACTCTCCGGGGCATCCCGCTGCCGCCCACCCCGCCGGCCAGCCTCACCGCCACGGCCGGTGATACCACCGTCAGCCTGGCCTGGCCCGCGGTCACGGGCGCCACCCGCTACCAGGTCAACCGCGCCACCACCGCGGGCGGACCCTACGCCGTCGTCGCCGCCGGCCTGGCCACCACCACCCACCTCGACAGCGGGCTCGCCAACGGCACCGCCTATTACTACGTCGTCACGGCCGGCAACAACGCCGGGGAAAGCGCCCCTTCACCCGAGGCCAGCGCCACGCCGCAGTGGCCCCGCCCCTCGGCGCCTTCCAGCCTCGCCGCCTCGCCCGGCAACGGGTTCGTGTCCCTCGCCTGGGTCCAGTCCACCAGCCCGGGATTGACCGGCAACAAGGTGTATCGCTCGACCTCCGGCCAGGGGGGGGCCTACCAACTCCTCGCCACGCTCTCCCCCACCTCCTCCTTCACGGACAACGCCGTCGTGAACGGCAGCCCCTATTACTACGTGGTGACCGCCGTGAACGCGGGCGGGGAAAGCGACCCCTCCGCCTACGCCGGCGCCACGCCGGTGTGTCCCCTCCCGGCCGCCCCGGCCGGGGTCACCGCCACCCCGGGCAACGCCCAGGTCAGCCTCGGTTGGACCGCCGTCAGCGGGGCCACCGGCTACCAGGTGAAACGCGCCACCGCCAGCTCGGGACCCTTCGCTCCCCTCGGAACCGTCGTGGCCGGCACCACCTCCACGGACACCACCGCCGCCAACGGCACCACGTATTACTACGTCGTGTCGGCGATCAACGCCTGCGGCGAAGGCGCCCTCTCGGCCGTGGCCAGCGCCACCCCGTCGGCCCCGGGGCCGGCTGCGCCCGGCAGCCTGGTGGCCACGGCGGGCAAACAAAAGGTCACCCTGACCTGGAAGGATCTCTCCAACAATGAGACCGGGTTCAAAATCGAGCGCTCCACCACCGGCCTGGAGGGATCCTTCACGCAGGTCGCCACGGTGGGGGCCAACGTGACGACCTACGCCCAGTCGAAGCTCACCACCGGGGTTCGCTACTACTACCGGGTGCGTTCCTACAACACCACCGCCAACTCGGCCTACTCCAACGTGGCCAGCGCCGTCGCCAAGTAAGCCGGCCCCAGAACCCCCGCCAGCGCCGGCTGGACGGGTCCGCCGGGCGTCACGTCATTGGATGGCCCACGACCATGCCACCAGCACCAGGATGGTGAAGAGGGCGGCCGACGCCAGGTTGACCCAGTGGCTCCGGATCCAGCGGCCGGGCAACAGGGCCAGCACGGCGCCAAGGACCAGGCCGCCGCTGAAGCCCGCGGCATGGGCGACAAGGTCCGTGTTGCCCGATGGATTCATCCCCAGGAGGACGAGCAGCAGGCAGCCGCTGGCCAACCCGCGCACGGCCAACTGGCGTCCGGTCAACCCGTGCCGCAGCAGGACAAACCACTGGGCCGTGAGCAGGCCGAGCGCGCCCAGGATCATGCCGGACGCCCCCACGCTCCGGTAATCATCCGGCAACAGGGCCAGCCCCACCGCAAAACCGGCCACGCCGGCCAGGTAGGACGCGAGCAACCCCACCCCGGGACCAAACGCGCCCATGACCAACCCGAGGAAAACCAGGCCGGTGGTGACGTTGGCCGCCAGGTGGCCGAGGTCGGCGTGCAGGGTCACGGCGGTGAGGGGACGCCACCAGTCGGCGGAGCGCACGGCAAGGTTGTCCATCCGGCCCATGGCACGCAGATCCCCCCGGCCGGCGGCCTCCACGACGAAGAGAAGCACCATGCCCAGCAGGACGATCAGGCAGCGCCAGTCAAAGACCAGCGCGGGCCAAGGGAGCGCCTGTTGCCAGCCCGGCGCGGGGTTCTCCGTCCGATACAGCCGCAGCACGCGCAGGGCCCGCGTGTAGTCGGCCGGGGCCACCACCAACCGCCAACCGTCGGACGCGCCGTCCCGTTCCGGCAGCGATTCAATCCCCTGGCTCACCAGCACCAGGCTCCAGTCCAGCGCCTGCCGCTCGGAATGGACCGGGATGCAGGGGGCGGGACCGGGCGGGGCGGATGACATAAACGCGCGATTCTACCACGAGCCCCCGCCGGGGCCAGCCGGGGCCGCACCGCTCCCCACGGCCTCGGCCAGCGTGCGAAATCCATGTTCCGCCAGGCGCTGGCTCAACCCGCCCACGATGGCGCGGGCAACCCCGGGGCCCTCGTAGACCAGGCCGGAATAAACCTGCAGGAGCGAGGCGCCGGCACAGATTTTCTCCCACGCATCCTCGGCGGTGAAGATGCCCCCGACGCCAATGAGGGGGAGCGTGCCGCCGGTTTGGCGGTGGAGATGCCGGATCACCTCGGTGCTGCGGGAGCGAAGCGGGCGGCCACTGAGGCCGCCGGCCTCGGCATACGTCGCGGCCAGCGCGGGGTCCTCCGTGGCCGGCCGGGCCAACGTGGTGTTGGTGGCGACCAGGCCGGCCAGGCCGCGGGGTTGCACCAGGGTGAGAATCTCGTCCAAGGCCTCGAAGGTCAGGTCGGGGGCGACCTTGACCAGGATGGGCCGGGCGGGCCGGCCCGGGGCGGGTTGGTTGCGCTCCTGCAGGGCGGCCAGGATGTCGTCGAGGGCGGACTTGTCCTGCAGTTGCCGGAGGCCCGGGGTGTTCGGGGAACTGACGTTGACGACGAAGAAGTCCGCGTGGGGCCGGAGCACCTCGAAGGACCGCGCGTAATCCCCGGCGGCCTGCTCCAGGGGGGTGACCTTGGACTTGCCGAGGTTGATGCCGACGGGATGGCGGGGCCAGCGGCCCAGGGCGCGCCAGTCGGCCAACTGGCGGGCAAGGGCCTCGGCGCCGGGGTTGTTGAACCCCATGCGGTTGACGAGGGCCCCGTCGGCCGCGGCCCGGAACATCCGGGGGGCGGGGTTGCCCGGCTGGGCATGCCACGTGACGCCCCCGAGTTCGCAGAAGCCAAAGCCGAGGGCTTCCCAGGCCGGCACGGCGACCGCCCGCTTGTCCATGCCCGCGGCCAGCCCGACGGGGTTGGGGAAGCGCAGCCCGAAGAGTTCGACCGGCAGTTCGGGGGCGGCATGGATCGATGCCAGCGCCTCACAGAGGAGGCCCGAGTGGCTGACCCGGCCGAGCGCAGCGAGGGTCCGGTCATGGATGGACTCGGAGTCCTGGGCAAACAGCAGGGGGCGAACGGCGGCCCGATAAAACCAGCTCATGCGCGACGAAGGTAACGGCCCGCCGCGCGCCTGGGAATGCCAGAGTGGCCGGGGCCGCACCCGGACCGGGCGTCCGCTGCATTTTCCCGTGCCCGGCCGCCCCGGTCCGCCTATGCTGGGGGCGTGCACAAGAAGCAAGTCACGCGCGCCAGCAAAGCCGCCCGCCGGAAAACGTCCCCGTTCGACAGCATGGAAAGCGTGCTGGCCGACCTTCGGCGCGGCCGGATGGTCATCGTGGTTGATGACGCCGACCGCGAGAACGAGGGCGACCTCATCCTCGCCGCCGAGCACGCCACGCCCGCCAACATCAACTTCATGGCCCGGTTCGGCCGGGGGCTCATCTGCGTCTCCGCCACCGAGGAGCGCCTCAAGCAACTGGCCATCGAGCGGATGGTGGCCCAGAACCGCGAGAGCTTCAAAACGGACTTCCAGGTCAGCGTCGATGCCGCCGAGGGCGTGACCACCGGCATCAGCGCCGCCGACCGCGCGCGCACCATCCGCATCCTGGCCGACCCCGCCGCCGTGCCCGGGGATCTCGTCCAGCCCGGCCACGTTTTTCCCCTGCGCGCCCGCGACGGCGGCGTGCTGCAACGCGCCGGCCATACCGAGGCCGCCGTGGATCTCGCCCGCCTGGCCGGCTGCCGCCCGGTCGGCGTCCTCTGCGAAATCCTCAAGGACGACGGCACCATGGCGCGCCTGCCCGACCTCATCCGCTTCGCCCGGCGCCACAAGCTCAAGCTGGCCACCATCGAGGACCTCATCAAGCACCGCCGCCGGAGCGAGAAGCTGGTCCAGCCGGTGGAAACCATCCAGCTCCCCACCGACTACGGCGACTTCGCCCTCCACCTCTACCGCGCCACCACCGATGGCCAGCATCACCTCGCCCTGGTCAAGGGCAACGTCCACGGCCAACCCGGCGTGCTGGTGCGCGTCCACAGCGAATGCCTGACCGGGGACGTCTTCGGGTCGCGCCGCTGCGACTGCGGGCCGCAACTGCACCAGGCCATGCGCCAGATCGCCGCCGAGGGACGCGGGGTCATCCTCTACATGCGCCAGGAGGGACGCGGCATCGGCCTGGCCCCCAAAATCCTCGCCTACAAGCTGCAGGAACGCGGCCTCGACACCGTCGAGGCCAACCTCAAGCTCGGCTACAAGATGGACCTCCGCGAATACGGCCTCGGCGCGCAAATCCTCGCCGACCTCGGCCTCAAGACCATCCGCCTCCTCACCAACAACCCCAAGAAGGTGGTCGGCCTCGAGGGCTACGGCCTGGAAATCATCGAACAGGTGCCCATCCGCATCCCGCCCAACCCCCACAACGCCCGTTACCTCAAGACCAAGCGCGAAAAACTCGGGCACAAGGTCTGACCTCAACCCCCGCCCTCCCCGCGGCGGACAGGCCCCGGCCGACTCAGGGCCGGGCCAGCGGCCCGCCCCGGCGCGCCCACCGTCCGCCCGCACGCCCCCGCCCGGCATGCGCCCGCGGCGCCGGGACCGGCACCGCCGCCAACGCCGCCTCCTCCACGTCCCAACGCGCGTGGGTGGACAGGAAACAGCCCAGTTCCGTGAACGTCGGCGTCCCCTCGCAGAGGGCCTGCATCCGGCGGGCGAAACGCGCCACATGCGCGGACTGCGCATGCGCCCGCTCCGCGGCCTCGTCCGGGAACGCCATCATGCAGCGAAAGGCCGGCGCATCCTCCTCCCGGAACACCAGGTAAAGCGTGCGCGGCTCGTGCCGGCGCAGGGCCGCCACCAGTTCCGCCAACGCCCGCCGGGCGTGCTTCAGGTTCTTCTCTCCCACCGAAAACGTGGACAAGGTGTATTTCATGGGGTGTGCTCGGTTCGCCGCATCTCGACAGGAAACGAACGCGCGTTGGACGCGAAGGTTGCGCGGAAGTTCGATAAAAAGTGTGAAACTCCCCCGGCCGCCCGGACCCGCAGCCCCACAAAACCCCCGCCCATGGCCCGTTTTGCGCGCCGGGCCCCGCTCCCCGGGCCGCCCCTTACAGTTTTGTAAAACCGGCCCGGCCACCGGTCAGGGCACCAGCAGGCCGACCACGGCGGCCGTCAGGTAGCAGGCCAGCAGGCCGCCGACCATGGCCCGGAGGCCCAACCGGGCGAGGTCCGCCCGGCGCTCGGGGGCCAGGGCCCCGATGCCGCCAATCTGGATGGCAATGCTGGCGAAGTTGGCAAAGCCGCACAGGGCGTAGGTGGCGATGGTCACGCTGCGCGGGTCCAGGGCCCGCGCGGGATCGGCAAGGCCGGCCTGGAGATGCTGCCCGAGGGTCACATAACCAATGAACTCGTTGAGCACGATCCGCTGGCCCAGGGTTTCGCCAATGGCCCCGCAATCCTTCCAGGGCACGCCCATCAACCAGGCAAAGGGCGCGTTCAGCCAACCCACCACTGCCTCGATGGACACCGGGGCCGCCACCCCCAGCCAACCCTGCGCGGAGGTGAACAGCAGGTTGGCCAGCGCCACCACGGCCACGAAGGCAATCAACATCGCCATCACGTTCATCGACAGGGTCAGGCCGTCGCCGGCGCCCCGGCACAGGGCCTCCAATCCGTTGTGCGTCTCGCGCGGCACCCGCGCGGAGGCGCCCCCCGCCGTGTCGCTGGCCTCGGTCTCCGGCACCAGCACCTTGGCCACCAGCAGCGCCGCCGGCGCGCTCATGACCGACGCCGTCAGCAGGTGCCCGGCGGAAATGCCGAAACTCACGTAGGCCGCCAGCACCCCGCCCGCAATCGTCGCCATCCCCCCGACCATCAGGGCCATCAACTCGCTCCGGGTCATCCGGCGCAGGTACGGCTTGATCACCAGCGGAGCCTCGGTCTGGCCCATGAAGATGTTCGCCGCCGCCGCCAGGCTCTCGCTCCCGCTGGTGCCCATCACGCGCTGCATCACCCAGGCCAGCGCCCGGACCACCCGCTGCAGCAGGCCGTAATGATAGAGCAGCGAGGATAGGGCCGAGACCAGGATGATGGTGGCCGAGACGGTGACCACGAAGATGAAGGCGTTGGCCGGACCCAGCTTCTCGGCCAGCAGCGGCCCCTTGGCGAGGGGACCAAAGACAAATTCCGCCCCGGCCCGGGCGCATTCCAGCAGCCGGTCAAAGGCCGCCTGCGCCTGCCCAAACAGGCCCCGTCCCGCCTCGGTGCGCAGGATGAACAGCGCCACCCCAAGCTGCAGGGCCAGGCCCGCCCCCACCGTGCGCCACGGGAACCGGCGCCGGTTCATTGAGAGCATCCAGGCAAGCAGGATGAACACCAACACGCCCAGCGCGCTGACCAGCTTCGGATGCATGACCGGGGACTCTAGGCCAGGCCGCCCGGGGCCGTCCATCCCGCGCATCCGGCCTCACCCCGGCCGCCCAAGAAATGAGTCGCCTGCCCCGCCCGCGTTTTCCCATACTGCCCGCCCATGAAATCAATGACGGGCTACGGCCGCGGGGAGTGCTCGCAGGATGGCTTCAAGGTCACGGTCGAGCTCAGTTCCGTGAACCGGAAGCAGGCCGAGATCAGCCTCAACCTGCCCCGTGAACTGGAGGTGCTCGAGGCCCCCATGCGCGACCTCATCAACCAGCGCGTGGCCCGCGGCCGCCTCAACTGCCGCGTCAACCTGCAGGCCGCCGGCGGCAACGGCACCACCCGCGTCCGCGTCAACCA
>JBJOEZ010000062.1:0-19868 GCA_046048995.1 Verrucomicrobiota bacterium
GCCCGACTCGATCTGCAGGCCGCCACCGAGCGCCTGGCCGTGTCCGAGGCCGCCGTCGACCAGGCCGCCGAAAGCGCCCAACTCACCCGCAATCGCTTCGCCCAGGGCCTGGCTCTCACCTCGCGCGTCATCGAATCCGAAACCGCCCTGCTCGCCGCCCAAGTCCGCCGTGCCGAGGCCCGAGCCGACCGCCGCATCGCCGTCGCCGCCCTCCGCAAGGCCCTCGCCCTCCCCCAACTGGATGCCAACAACTCCCGCTGACATGACCCGTCCACACCCCGGCCTCCCCTCCCCCACTGTTCCGGGTTCCCCAATCAGGGCAGGCAGTGGGCCCATTCGAGCATTCCCCGCCCCTGGCAGCCTTCCGGTTTCCGACCGGATGTCGTTCCTTCGCCACGCTGGATTTTCTTCCTCCCCCGTCCCGCAAGGGGCCGAGCGCAGCGGATGGAGCCATCCCGCCCCGCCGTCCCTGCTCGGATGCGTGCTCGGATGCCTGCTCGCCTTCCCCTGCACCCTGTCGGCCGCCCCTGCCCCCCAGCCCGCCACCGTCCGCACCATGGCTGTGCAGGAGGTCTCCGTCCCCGACCGCGTCGACTACCATGGCGTGGTGCGGTCCCGGAACGCCGTCGATGTCGTCCCGCTCGTGGCCGCCCGTGTGAAGACGGTGCACGTCAAGGCCGGCCAAAAGGTCAGCCGCGGGGATCTCCTGGTCGAACTGGAGGACGCCGAGTTCCGCGCGCGGGCCGACGCCGCCGAGGCGCGGTTCGCTGCTGCGGACTCGGATCGCGCCGAGGCCAACCGGCAGTTCCAGCGCATCAACGCCCTTTTCCCGCAGGGCAGCGCCACGCGCGAGGAACTGGATGGCGCCGCCACCCGGCGCCAGGCCGCCGAGGCCGCTGCCAAGGCCGCCGAGGCCCAGTTGGAGGAGGCCCGCGCCGCCCAGCGCCACACCCAAATCCGCAGCCCCCTTAGCGGCGTGGTCCTCGACAAGAAGGTCAACCCCGGCGACTTCGCCATGCCCGGCTTGCCTCCCACCGCGGGGTTGCCCACGGGACGCGTCCTGCTCAACCTCTACGACCCTGAGGCGCTCTGGTTCGAGGCGCCCATCCCCGAGCGCCACTCGGCCGCCGTCCAGGTCGACGGCGTCGCCGAGGTCGTCGTCCCCGCCGCCAACCTCGCCGCGGCCGGCAAGTTCATCGAGGTGGTCCCCGGCATCGATGAGGGTTCCCGCACCTTCCTCGCCCGTCTCGAACTGGCCCCCGCCCCCGCCCTCAAGGTCGGCATGCTCGGGCAGGTGCGCTTCGCGGCCGGCCAGCGCCAGGCCCTGGTCATCCCGGCGGAGGCCCTGCTCCGCCGCGGACAGCTCGACACGGTCTTCCTCGCCGCCAACAGCCGCGCCCAACTGCGGCTGGTCCGCCCGGGCAAACCCGCCGGGGACCGCCTCGAGATCCTCTCCGGCCTGGCTGCCGGGGAGGTGGTGATCCTGAATCCATGGGAGAGCCTCCGCGACGGCGACCCCGTGTCCACCCAGCCCGCCCAGCCGTGAGCCAGCCCGCCCCCCGCCACGACGACGGCCTGGCCCGCCGCATCGTCACCTTCTCCATCCATTCCAAGGTCACCCCCATGGTGATCGTCCTCGCCGTGCTCCTCGGCGCCCTCGCCGTCCTCTGGCTGCCCCGCGAGGAGGAACCCCAAATCAGCGTCACCCTCATCGACCTCACCACCGACCTGCCCGGGGCCTCCGCCGCCGAGGTCGAGCAACGGGTCACCCGCCCGCTCGAGAAGCTCATGCGCGAGTTGCCCGGCGTGGAATACATCTACTCCACCAGCATGGAAAACCGCTCGCTCGTCGCGCTGCGTTTCCACGTGGGTTACCCCGCCCAGAAGGCCACCGTTGAAACCCACGCCAAAATCCAGGCCAACCTCAACCGCCTGCCCGCCGGCGCCTCCCCGCCGCTCGTCCAGGTCAAGTCCATCGACGACGTCCCCATCCTCACCCTCACGCTCTGGAGCGAGCGGCAGGATCACTACACGCTCCGGCGCCTGGCCGCCCAGCTCGAGGAGGAGGTCAAGACCGCCGCCGGGGTCGGGGAAACCCGCCTCTTCGGCGGCCAGAAACGCGAGATCCGCATCCACCCCGACCGCACCGCCCTCCAGGCCCACCGCCTGATGCTCGTGGATCTCCTCTACTCCCTGCAGCAGGGCAACCCGCCCCTGCCAGGCGGGGAGTTCCGCAGCCGCGATGCCGAGGCCCGCACCGAGAGCCTCACCGCCTTCCGCTCGATCGAGGACGTGGCCAACACCCAGCTCCGCAACTACGACGGCACCATCATCGCCTCCGTGCGCGCCCCGGCCCGGCTCAGGGATGTCGCCCGCATCGAGGACGGACCCGCCGAGCCCGACCAATACGTCTACTTTCGCCCCGCCGCCGGGTGGCAGCCGGCCGCCGGTCGCGCCCCGCCCGCCGCCCGCCAGGGGTTCCAGCCCGCCGTCACCCTCTCCGTGGCCAAGTTGCCCGGCACCAGCGCCCACGTGGTTGCCGGGCACGTCATGCAAAAGGTCGCCGCCCAGCAGGGCCGCATGATCCCGGCCGACGTCCACGTGGAGGTCACCCGCGACTACGGCCACACCGCCACCGAGAAATCCAACGAACTGCTCCTCCACATGGGCATCGCCGTGATCTCGGTCACCCTGCTCATCTGGCTCTTCCTCGGCTGGCGCGAATCCCTCGTCGTCGCCATCGCCATCCCGGTCACCCTCGCCCTCACCCTCGCCGCCTTCTATTTCCTCGGCTACACCCTCAACCGCATCACCCTCTTCGCCCTCATCTTCTCCATCGGGATCCTCGTCGATGACCCCATCGTCGACATCGAGAACATCGTCCGGCACCTGCGCGAAGGCCTCAACCGCGGCCGCCCCGTCTCCACCATCGTCATCGAGGCGGTCAATGAGGTCCGCAGCCCCCTCATCCTCGCCACCCTCGCCGTCATGGTCGCCATCGTGCCCATGGCCTTCGTGCGCGGCCTCATGGGACCCTACATGCGGCCCATCCCCATCGGCGCCTCCAGCGCCATGTTCCTCTCCATGCTGGTGGCTTTCGTCGTCACCCCCTGGGCCTCCGCCCGCGTCCTCAGGCACCTCCTCACCCCGGCCCACGGCGGCGCCGACCCCCACGGCGGCGAAACCCGCCTCACCCGCCTCTACCGCTGGTTCATGGACCATATCCTCGGCAGCCGGCTCTACCAATGGCTGTTCCTCGGCGGTGTCGTCGTCCTCCTCGGCGCGGCCGCCGCCCTCGTCCCGCTCGGCCAGGTCAAGGTCAAGATGCTGCCCTTCGACAACAAGAGCGAGTTCCAGGTCATCCTCAACCTGCCCGAGGGCACCTCCCTCGAACGCACCGCCGCCGTCGCCCGCGAAATGGCCGACGCCCTCGCCGATCTCCCGCAGGTCCGCGACATCGGGGTCTACGCCGGGCTCGGGTCCCCCTTCAACTTCAACGGCCTGATCCGCCATTACTACCTGCGCCAGGGCTCCCACGTCGCGGACCTCCAGGTCAACCTCATCGACCGCCACCAGCGCACCCAGCAAAGCCACGAGATCGCCAAGCTCGCCCGCACCCGCCTCGAGCCCATCGCCAAACGGCACCAGGCCAAGCTCAAGGTCGCCGAGGTGCCGCCCGGCCCCCCGGTCATGAGCACGCTCGTCGCCGAGGTCTACGGGCCCGACGAGTCCAAGCGCGCCACCGTGGCCGCCCAAATCGAGTCTTTCCTGCGCGAAACCCCGGGCGTGGTCGATGTCGATGACTGCCGCGTGGCCGACCAATCCAAGCTGCTTTTCCTGGTCGACCGCGAAAAGGCCGCCGCCAACCACATCGACCCCGAGATGTGCGCCAACAACCTCAACCTCGGCCTGGCCGGCCGCATGGCCGGCGTCCTCCACGATCCCCGCGAGCGCGAGCAGGTTGATATCCGTCTCCGCCTGCCGGAGGCCGGCCGCTCGTCCACCAACGATCTCCTCGCCCTCCCCATCCGCGGACGGGACAACCGCTTCGTCCCGCTCGGTGAAGTCCTCACGCTGACCAACACGGTGGTGGACCAGAAGATCTATCACAAGAACCTGCTCCCCGTGTCCTACGTCTTCGCCGACGTCGCCGGGTCCATCGAAAGCCCCGCCTACGCCATCCAGGCCATCTGGGACAAGGTGGCCGCCCTCGAGCCGAACGAGGGCGCCCGCCCCGGGCTCGACGTCCACTTCGCCACCCAGCCTCCCACCGACGTGCGCTACGCCCTCAAGTGGGACGGCGAGATGCACGTCACCTACGAGGTCTTCCGCGACCTCGGCCTGGCCTTCGCCGGCGCCCTCCTCCTCATCTACGCCCTCGTCGTCTTCTGGTTCGATTCCTACAAGACCCCGCTCATCATCATGATGGCCATCCCGTTCTCCCTCATCGGGATCCTCCCCGCCCACGCGCTCATGGGCACCTTCTTCTCCGCCACCTCCATGATCGGGTTCATCGCCGGCGCCGGCATCGTGGTTCGCAATTCCATCATCCTCGTCGACTTCATCCAACTGAAGCTCTCCGAGGGCATGCCCCTGCGCCAGGCCGTGGTCGAGGCGGGCGCCGTCCGCTTCCGCCCCATGCTCCTCACCGCCCTCGCCGTCGTCGTCGGGGCCAGTGTCATCCTCGCCGACCCCATCTTCCAGGGCCTCGCCCTCTCCCTCATGGCCGGCGAGGTCGCCTCGCTCCTCATCAGCCGCATGGCCGTCCCCGTGCTCTACTTCATGTACGGCCACCGCGAATCCACCGCGCCCCCAGCACCCTGATCATGTGGAGTGCGGCAGCAACGCTGCCGCTTTGAAAGCGGTAGCTGCGCTACCGCGCTCCACAGGGCGTCCCCCTCACCCGGCTCCCCTCGGTCCGGCTCGTCGCACCGCACCCCGCGCCATGGAGTGCGGCAGCAACGCTGCCGCTTTCAAAGCGGTAGCGCAGCTACCGCGCTCCAAGCGGCGCCAGTCGCGGGGTGACCACCCGGTAGAAGCCGCTCGCCCCGGGCGGGCCCGGATCCCGCACCCTCTGCACCCGCTGGGTCGGCGAGGCCGCCACGTCCGCCATCACCTCACCCGTCCAGCGCAGCACGCTGTAGGTCCGTTGCGGACGCGCCACGAACGACACGGTCACGTTCGTGCCCACCGCGACGCCCTCGGCCCGGAACACGCTGCCCGCATCCAGCGGATCGGTCCCCGCCACATACTCGGCCTGGGCGCTCATCCCGTCCCCGTCCGCATCCGCCCACGCGTTCGCCGCCGAGTTGGTGGCCAACCCATACTGCGCCTCCCACGCGTCCGGCAACCCGTCCCCGTCGGCATCGGCCGCCACGGTCACCGTGGCAAAACCACTGACCACCCCCAGTGGATTGGCCAGGTTGCGCACCACCACCCGGTAGTTCAACTGGGTCGGATACAGCGGGGCCACAAAGCTGAAAAAGTCCATCGTGGCCGGGGAGGTGTTGGACACCACGGGCGTCGTGAGCAGCCGCCAGTCGTAACCAAACGGCGGCGGATGACCGGACACACTCACGCTCAGGGTGACCCGCTCGCCTGGTGCCACCGTCTGGGACAACGGTGCCTGCAGGATGACGGGTGGCGCCGCCACGCTGAGGGTGGCTGATGCAGTCGCCTCTCCCTGGCCGTTCAGCACCACCACATCGTATACGCCCTCATGGATGAGTTGCAGGTTGGTGCGGGTGTAGGACGCATTGGTCGCCTGCGGAATGGGCACGCCGGCAAAGTGCCACTGGTAACGCAGGGGCGGCGCCCCGCCCGCGACGACGGCCAGGGTCACGTTGCTGCCGAGGCGGCCGGCCACGTCGGCCGGGGGTGTGACCACGAACGGCGCGTTGGTCGCCCCGTTTGCCGACCCCGGGGACGCCCCGCCGGCAAAGGCTGTCACCCCGGCGCCTCCGTCCGGCCAGCGGCCGGCCGACATCCCCTCCGCCTGGCGTCCAAACGAAACCGTATCCAGCACGGTCACCAACCCGGTCACCGACTGGGCCAGCCAAATCCCCTCCCCTTCGGCGTCGAGGCTGAACGGAACATGATGCCGCCCCTGCTCCGGGTCGTTGTCGGCGACAAACACCGTCCACCCGCCGCCCCCGATGAAGCTCAGCGGCGCGACGGGAAAGGCCGTCAACCGGTCGCTGGCCGGGCTGTTGGCCAGGAACAGCCCCGACAGGTCCACCGGCCGGTTGGTCAGGTTGTGGAGCTCAAACCAGTCCGGGCCCACGACGGGCGCCGCCATCCATTCGTTGATCCGCAACGCCGCCGGGGAACCCAGGGTGACGGGGGCGGCGTTGGACGCCCCAGGCGTTGGAGTCGAGAGCAGGCGCCATTGCCCGCCGGCCAACCCGATGGACAACCCCGGAACCTGCGGGCCGTACTCGACAAACTCGACCAACTGGCCGGTCCGGTTGAAGAGGTAGGCGCCGCCGCTGTCCCCGTCCATCGCCTCGCCCAGATTGAGGTTCCCCGCGTTGGTCGAGGAAGGCAGTTCCGATGCCGCGCGGACGAGCAGGCAGGCCCCCGGGCCCAGCAGGCTGCCCGGCGGAAACACCCAGCGTCCCGCCCGCGGTTGGTCCACGCTCAGGCTGCAGCCGGACAGGTCAAACGCGGTGGCGCCCGCATTGCACAACTCGACGAAATCCCCGCCCGCCCCCGCGATGCCGCGCGCCAAAACCTCGTTGAAGACCGGTCCCGTCCACGCATCGACGTAGTTGCTTGTGCCGGGACTGGCCGTGCCGGGAAAGTTCACCTGCGCCGCCGCCCCGTCCGGCAACCGTCCGCGGGCCACACCTTCCGCCTGCAGCCCATAGGTCACCCGCTCCACCTCGACCGCCAACGCATCGGAGAAGGCGATGAACCCGCCCACGGCCGGCAGGCGCAGGTCCAGGCTGTCCGGTCCCACCCCCTCGTCGGCAAAGAGCTGCACAAAACCGCGCGGGCCGATGAACGTGGGCAGCGCGATGGACTGCACCCCGTTGCTGGTCGCCAGGAAACACCCCTGCAACGCCACCGGTTGCGCCCCGCGGTTATGCAGTTCGATCCAGTCCGGCAGGCCGGCGGGAGGGTTGGCCAGCCACTCGTTGATTGACACCTGCGTCGCTGAACCCAACGCCGCCGCCACGTTCGCGGCGCCCGGAGTCGGAACGGCCAGCCCCCAACCCGACCCAAGCCGCCCCAAGGTGTAGCCGGCGATCTGCGGCCCAAAGCTCACCGCGTCCACCCGCTGGGTCAGGGCATCATGCAACTGCACGCACTCGCCACGCGCACCCAGCGCAAACCCCGTGTGCCAACCCGGCGCCGCCGTGTTGGTGTCGCAGAACACGGTCAGGAATCCGCCAGGCTCCAGGACCGTCCCCGCCGGGAAGACGAACCGGCGCGGATCGCCGTCGTCGGTCAGGGACCAATGGCCCAGGTCGACCGCCCCCGCGCCCGCATTGTGCAACTCCACCCAATCCCCTGACTCGCCGGCGGCCGCGATCTCGTTCAGGCGCACCGCCGGCGCCGTGGATGGCGGGGACAGGCTTCCCGGCGTGCCGCCTTCCGCCCCGCTGGGGCGCCAGTTGGCCGGATCATCCGGGCTGCCCAGCGGGTCGAGAATCTCCAGGCTGGGCCCGGCCCCATCGGCCGCCGTCGGCCACCCTGCGGCGTCCCGGTAATCCACCGTGAACACAATGGCCCCGCCCGCCTCGCGCAGGGTCAGTCGTTCCCCGGCGTTGTTCAGGCTCCCGCCAAACCATCCGAAGACCGTCACCCCCGGATAGCGCGCGGCAAAGGCTGCCGGGTCCGCGTTGTTGGCCAGGATCAGCAACCCGCCCGCCGGCAGCATCGTCCCGATCGGGAAGGTGTAGTCGATCCCCTCGGCAAAGTGGAACCCGTCGAGGCGGAGCGGCAGCGGGCCGGCGTTCAGCAACTCGAGGAACTCCTGCGCGGCACCGCCTGGCGGGTTGTAATGGATTTCCGTCACGCGCAGCGGCACCCCGAGTGAGGCCACGGCAAAGGTCGCCTCGGTCAGGGCGCTCCACGTGGACCCGCTCAGGGTCCGCGCCCGGACGACGGTGCTGGTGGTGAACGAAAACGGACCCGCGTAGACCTGCGCCGCGGGTGTCACCGCGCCGGTAAACGCCTCGCGCGGGTCCGGGCCATTCAGCGTGTAATACACCGTGCCCCCGTGCGGCGCCGTGAGGCTGACCGCCTGCCCGCGCGCGATGCGGCCGCCGTGCTGGCTGAGGACGGGGGCGTTGGAGGTGTAGAGCCCCTGGGCCAGCATCTGGCTGAAGAACGGTCCCCGGCGGTTGGGCACCCAGTTGGTCAGGATGAAGGTGTTCATGGCCGGGATCACCCCGAGCAACTCGGTCTTCATCTCGTTGAACCGGTTGGTGAAGCTCTCCCCGCTGTAGGCGCCCCCGTTGAAGAAATGCCGCTGCGCCCGGTCCGCCCAGAGCAGCCGGAACTCCGCGCTCGGCAGCAGGCCCCGGTGGAACCGCGCGATCTCCGACGGCCCATTCAGCGCGCCGGCATCGGTGAACAGGTTCACCCCGGTGCCGCCGCTCGGATACCCGTTCTCGAAGTCCCACCCATACCACCGATACAATCCGCCCGGCCGCCGGGCCCGCGCGGCCAGCCAGTTGTTCTCCGGCCAGTCATTGTTGCTGATGTAGAGCTCCAACATCACGTAATCGACGAAGTTGGTCAGGTCCATCCGCCCGGCGAGATCCTGCAGGACGGCCGGCTGGGTCACGTCCACCCCGGCGTTGAAGGCATGGCAGATCGCGTCCCAGGCCGTCCGGTCCCCGGACTGCAGGCTGCTCGCGATCCCGATCCGATCGAACTCCGCCTGCCCCTCCCACGCTTCCAGCGTCCCGTCGGCCACCCGTTCGCACGGGTTGTAGTAGCCCTTGTATTGCCCGTTGATGAACAGGTTGACGAAGCCCCCCTGCGGCGTGGCCTGGCCGGCGTCCGCAAAGACGCGCCGGGTCAGTTCGTCGCGGATGAAGGGATTGGTGATGTCGCCGTGGCCCGCCCGCAGCACCACCACGTCGTGTTCCTGCAGGGGCGAGGTGGGGAACCACGGGTAACGCAGGCGTCCCGGTCCGTAGTCCTCGCGGAAATAAAGCCGGTAGGAAAACTTGCTCGTGCTCGTGTAACGGGGACGGGTGTAGTCGCTGCCCTGCACGCGCAACCCGCAGTCGGCCTGGAAGCCCTCGCCGCCGTCGGCGTGGATCAACTCCGCCGAGACCGGCCGCTCCCACGCGATGCCGCGCTGGACGTTGTTGTTGTAGTCGTTGGTGGTCAGGGCGGTCCAGACGGTGTTGATGTAGGCCCCGCCCCCGATGCCCGTGATGCCCTGCCGCCCGGTCAGGTTCGCCTCCGGGGTGACAATCGACAGCACCGGCAGCGACCGCACCGCGCCCGAGGCGTTGAAGAGATACGTGTGGGTCCGGATGCCCGACGGCGCGAGGTCGGCCCGGTAGGCGGCCGCCCGCAGGACCGTGGTGCCTGACAGGCGCAGCGGCCCCGTCCACACCGTCCCGCGGCTCGGCCCCGGCTCGCTCCCGTCCGTCGTGTAGCGGATGGTTGCCCCGGCCGTGGGCGTGGTCAGCAGCAGATCGAAGGCCTGCGTGAAATGGCCCCGCTCCACGCTGAAATGCACCGGGGCGCAGGCGTTGGTCACGCCGCCCGGGGGATTGGGCGCCCCCGGCGTCGGGGCAGCGAAGTAACGCGCCTGCCCCGTGGCGTCGGGCCCCCAGGACACGTCCGCCGGCTGCGCGGGAAAGGCCGGGGCAAATCCGCTGGCCAGGCGCCGCGGTCCCTCCGGGGTGAACAGGCCCAGGAACTCCCCGCCCGCGCTGAGGGTGAAGTTGAGGTGGAACGGATTCGGGCCGGACGGATTCCGGAGATCCTTGCCCGAGGCGAACACCACGAGGCGCTGGCCTGCGCCCAGCATCCGGGACGGGAACACCCATTTGCCCGGCAACGCCGCGTCGTCACTCAAGGCCCAGCCGGCCAAATCGGCCGCCCCGGCGCCCCGGTTGTGGATCTCGATCCAGTCGGCGGCCAATCCCGTCTCGTCCGCCAGCCCGGTCCGGTTGGCCGCGCAGATCTCCGCGATGACCAGGTCCGGGTAGGCGAGGTTGGTGTTCACCACCCAGGTCCAGCGGTTGGTGGCCGTGAACGCGTTCGGGGCCGCGGCGCCATCGCGGATGCCAGCCCCGGCGGCCCAGGTGGCGAGGGCCGGACCCGGTTCCGCCGGCGGAAACTGGAACACCGCCACCCCGCCCGGGCGCACCGTGACGTTGGTGGCGGGGCGCCCGTTGAGGAGGAGATCCCCGGGCTCGACTCCGGTCACCGGCTCGCTGAAAACCACTTCCAACTCGGCGAGGGTGCGCACCGGCGTGCCCGGGGCGGGCAGGATCTGCGCCACCACCGGGGGTTCGCTGTCGACCGCTGCATACAGCCAGTTCGTGGCCGTCATGGTGAGCGGTGTGGCGTCGAGATCGCGCAGGCCCGACAGGTCGATGCGCACCGGGCCCCAGGCAGGGGGCGGGAACGTGAAGGTCAGGGTGTTGCCGCCCGTGGCGCTGGGCTTGTTCAGGGCGCCGTTGCCATTGACGCGGATGCTGTTGTGGATGGCGTTGGTGACCGGCTCGTTGAACGTGAAGGTGATCTGGGTCAGCCGGCTGACGGTGCCGGGGGCGGGGCTGAGGCCAATGACATGGGGGGCGCCGGGCACGGGACCCTGCGCCGTCACTGCGGCGGGGGCGGCCAACAGGAAGGCGAGTGCGGCCCGGCCGAGCCCTGCCACCCGCCGGACCAGGGCCCGGCGGAGGCGGGAAGGCCTGGAACAGAATCGCGCCATCGGCTCAGGGCACGCGGCGGGTTCGATAGAAGGTGGCCGGGGGTAGCGGGGTGTTGGTAAAGAGCAACAAGCCACTGCCCGGCACCACGTTGGTCGACAGGGGCACCCACAGGGCCGAGGCGCCGAGGTTCGTCGCGCGTTCCAGGGCATAGGCCGTGCCCGGGGTGCCCTCATAGGTCAGGCGCAGCGTGCCGTCACTGAGGTCGGCCACCGCCACCCGGTTGCCGCCGCCCGCCGAGGCCGCCACGCGAAGGGTGCCGTCCACGCCCAGTTGGCTGCCGTCCCACTCCAGCCCCGCCGGCAAGGCAGGCAGGTTGAACGAGGCAAACGTGCCTGCGAACGCGCCCGCATCAAACAGGTTGAACACGTCGCCGTTCTGCAGCGCGTCGCTGCCCGACGCCACGGTCACCCGCAGTTCCCCGCCAAAGCTAAGTGTCCCGAACACCACCAGGGTGTCGGAGCTCAGGCTGCCGCCGGACCGGCGGACCTGCAGGTCGACCGTGCCGTTCAGGATCGGTGCGTTGCTCAGGGTCAGCACGCCCAGGCCGTCCCCGGGCGCGACCGTGGCCCCGGGGTTCACCTGGACCACGCCGGCCACCGCGCCGCCGCCCCCCAGCGTCTGCCCGGCCGCCAACGGGAACCCGCCCGTCACGCCCGCCACGTCAAGGACCGCGCCGCTGCTGATGGTCAGGAGCGTGCTGGACGCCACGGACCCGGAGCCCGTCAGCGCCAGGGTGCCACCCAGCACGCGGGTCGGGCCCACGTAGGTGCTGACGTTGGTCAGGGTCAACCGGCCCGCGCCGCTCTTGGCCAGGCCGCCGGAACCCCCGTTGAGCAGGGCCTGACCGACCGTGATGTCGAGCCCGGCCGTGTCGAAGTGAGCGCCCCCGTCCTGCACCAGCGCGGCGGTCAAGCCGACCATGAAGGTCGACGCGTTCAGGTTGGTCGAGGGCGAGACGGTTCCGCCATTGAAATGGAACCACCCGTTGCCGGTGGCCGCGGTCTGCCGGATGCGCGGCACGCTCAGGAGGCCGCCGTCCAACTGGTAGACCGAGTAACCGCCCGCCGCGAACGCCATGTTGATGCCCGCAGCGACGTTGGTGCCGGTCCAGCGGACCGTGCCCGCCGACTGCCGGACCAGGTTCGTGGTGTTGGCCGCATAGGTGAGGATGAGTTCCACTGCCCGCTCGCCGAACGCCAGGTCGCCCCCGGCCACGACCACGACATTCGTGCCGGTGGTGCTGGTGTTGCCCAGGCGCAGGTTGGGTGTCCCGCCGCTGGTGCCCAGAGTGAGGCTGCCCCCGTTGGTCAGCACCAACCCGGCCAGCACCCCGTCCTCGGCGCTAATGCGGTACCCGTCATCGGCCACCACGCCCGCGCTGCCATCCATCACCATCAGGCCGCGCAGGATATCCCAGCCCGCCCCGCCGGCGAAGGTCATCCCGCCCCGGAGCACCAGCGATCCCTCACCCGCCTTGCGCGGGTCGCCGGTCGAGTTGTTCGTCAATGCGCCCATCAGGATCAGGTCCCCGGCCGACGTATCGAAGGTTCCGATGGCATTCACCGCCACGGTGTTGGTCAGGGTGCGCGCCCCGCCGGCCGTGGCCAGCGTGCCGGCGCCCAGGCGCACCCAACCGGCCCCCGCCGCGTTGTCGTGCCCCAGCGCCAGGGTGCCGGCCTGGACGAAGGCCGCCCCGGAGAACGTGTTCGCCCCCTCCAATAACAGCGTGCCCGCGCCGGTCTTGCTCAGGGTGCCCACGCCGCCCGGGTAATCCGCCACCACCCCCGCGTAGGTCAGGGTGTTGCTCGCCACCTGCACGGTTCCCGTGCCGTCCGCCCCGTAGCCCAGCCAGAGGTCGCGCACGCTGCCCAGGGTGAACCCGTCCGCGGCCAGCAGGATGCCGCCGTTCAGGATGACGTCGGCCCCGGCCTGCCCGAGCCGATCGTCGGCCGTCACCGAAAGGGCCCCGGCCTCAATCAGCGTGGGGCCGGCATAGGTGTTGGGCACGGCCAGCGTGGTGGTCCCGGGCTGCACCTTGCGAAGGCCGCCGGCGCCGGTGATGCCGTTGGAGACGGTCAGGGTGGCCCCGCTGCTGGCACCGATTTGCCCGAGGCCGCCCGGGACCACGATGGGTCCCGTGACCACGTTGCTGGTGCCGCTCGTGCCGATGAGCTGCCCGGCCTCCTCGAGGCGCACGGCCTTGGTCAGTGGGTGGGTGGCCTGGTACATCCGCAGCCACGCGTTGCTGCGGATGGTGGCGGGCCGGCTGGGGTCGCCCAGCGAGGTGGTGTTCAGTTCATAGCCGAAGCCGCCTTCCTGGATGTCGAGTTCGCCCAGGGCGGGATCGATCTGCACGCTGACGAGCGCGATGTGGTTGCTGCCGACCTTGGTCAGGCGATGGGGTTGCCCCCCGGTGGACAGTTCGGCATTGGTCGTCCCGGAGGCGGCGCGGATGTCCCAGCGCTGGACGGCGCCGAGGGTGGTGTCCCCGGCCAGGGTGACGAGGCGCGTGGCGTTCTGCTGTTGGGCGGCCCCGTTGTTCACGAGGGCGCCCTGGCCGCCCACGCCCGCCCCGGACACGGTCAGGCGCTCGCGGTTCAGCATGTTGGCGAACACGTCCAGCGTGCCGCCGTCGCGGATGGTCGTGCCAGCCACGGCGGACCCCAGCGCGTTGCTGCTGCCCGCCACCAGGGTCCCACCCGAGATGGTCACGGGCCCCGTGAAGTCATTGTCGTTGCTGAGCACGAGGGAGCCTGCCCCCTGCTTGACCAGTGAGGCCGTGCCGCTGAGGCGGCCGGGCCCGCCGAAGGTGTAGTTCGGCAGGATGTCGTTGCTCACGGTGACCGAACCGGGGAAGAGGGGCACGGTCAGGTTCACGCTGGTGAACGCCCACGCCGCGTCATCGAACCGGACCGAGGTGCCGTCGGTGTAGCCGAGCGGGATGCCCAGGAAATCCCAGTTGATCGTCCCGTTGGTGTCCCAGTTCGCATCGGTGGCCCCGGACCAGGCCAGGGCCGCGACGGAGATCACCAGCAGGTCCACCGTCTTGTTGGCGGCGTTGTCCACCAGCGTGGCCTGCAGGCCCAGGGGCAGGTTGCCCAGGGAGAACCGGCTCACGCCGCCCCCGCCCACAGTGCCCGCATACCGGATGAGCGGGAACTGGCCGGGCACGAGGTTGGCCCCGCCCACGTGGATGACGCAGAACCCAGTCAGGCTAAGGTTGGTTGCCTCGATCACCGGCACCGTCGGGTTGCCGAATGACGCCAGTTGCAGGTCCAAGGTGGCGTCGATGGAATCGAAGTGCAGGCCCTTCGCCGCGAGCGAGGTGCCCGGGGCCGCCAGGGTCACGCGGAGCCCCCCGAAGTTGCGCACGACAATCTCCCCGCCGCCGGCAAACACCGCGGGAGTGGCCGACACCACGCCCTCCTCAATCACGGTCGGCCCGGTGTAGGTATTGGTGCCGGCCAGGGTCAGTGTGCCGGCCCCGAGTTTGGTCAACCCGCCCAGGCCGGCCGCCAGCAGCGACTGCCCGACCGTCACGTTGGCACCGGCGGAGTCGATCCCCGCCCCCCCGTTCCCAATCGTGCACGCAGTCAGGCCGGCCATGAAGCTTGCCGCAAAGACATTAGTTGACGCGCTCAGCGTGCCCCCGTCGAAATGGAAGTAGGCCGTGCCGGCGCCGCGCCGCACCCGCGGGGCCACCAGGGTCCCGCCCGCCAGTTCATAGGTGCCTTGCGCCAGGTTGTTGCTGCCAAGCAGGACCCCGATATTGGTGCTGTTGTTGTTGCGCCACCGGAACGTGCCGCCGGTCTGACGGACCACCCCAATGGTCCCGCCCATCTCGCCCACCATCAACTCACGGGCGCTACCCTCCATCACGACTTCGCCTGAACTGAGGTGCAACACGTTCGTGCTGGCCGACAGGGTGGCAAAGCCCAGGCGCAGGTTCGGCGACCCCGTGCCCGCCGCGCCAACCGAGAACACCGCCCCGTTCGTCAAGACGAACGACACCAGCTTCCCGCTGGCCGCCTGCAACCGGACGCCGTCGTCCAGATTGGTCGCCGAGCACCCGTCGAGGATTAACTGGCCCTGGTTCACGTTGAACCCGCCACCCGCCGCAAAATACTGCCCCCCGCGGATCACCAGGGCGTTGTCCCCGTTCTTGTTGGGGTCAAAGGCGCCGGTGTCCGTCAGGGGCCCGTTCAAGACGAGGTCGCCCTCGCTGGTGTCGAAGGCCGGAGCCCCCGCTGTGATGGAGACCGGGTTGGCCAGGGTGCGCCGGCCACCCGCGGTCGCCAATCCACCCCCGCGCAATTCCACCAACCCGCTCCCCAGCGACTGGTCATGCCCAAAGCGCAGCAGGCCCCCGAGGCTGGTCGACCCGCCCGAGTAGGTGTTGGCCGACCCCAGCAGGATCGTCCCGTTCCCGGCCTTGCTCAACGCAATCGCGCCGGCTGTCTCCGTGATCTGCCCGGTGAAGGCGCCCGAGGCGTTGTTGTTGCCCACGCCCAGCGTCACGGGCGTCGACGCCGTGTTCTCCACCACGCCCGAGCCCGACAACCCGTTGACCGCCTCCGCAAACCCCGCGAGATCGAGCCGCCCGTTGAGCAGCAGGTTGCCGCGGCCCGCCCCGTCCGGGATGGCGTTGGTGGCGCCGAGGACCACGCTGCCCGCGCGGATGTCTGTGTCGCCGGCATAGGCGTTGTTGCTGGTGCCGAGGGTAAGGGCCCCCGGCCCGTCCTTGATCAGCACCCCGCCTCCACCCAGGCTGCCCGGGCCCGTGAACTGGTAGGCCAGCACGGCGTTCGACACCGCGATCCGGCCGGGGGCGTGGGCCGCCGTGAGCTGGACCACCGTCTGGAAGGCGTTGTCGTCAAAGCGCACCGCGGCGCCATTGAAGTAGGTCGCCGCCAACCCGCTCACGTCATCCACCCAGTTGGCCGTGAGCAGATCCCAATTGCCGTCCGTCAGCCCCATCCAGACCAGGCTGGGTGCCGCGGTGATCACCAAGTCAATCGTCCGGTTGCCCGCGTTGTGCACCAGCGTGGCGCTGACCCCGGCCGGCAGACTGGCCAGCACAAAGGTTCCCGCGCCCACCCCGCTGGCGGTGTCGTAGCGGTAGAGCGGGAATTGGCCGAGGGACAGGCCTAGCCCGGAGACGGCCACCGCCACCGTGCCGTTCACGGCGAGGTTGGTGGCGTGAATCACCGGGGTGACCGGACTGCCGTAGGGCCCCAGGTTGATCTCGTTGGTCACCACCTCGCCTGCTCCCTGCCCCAGGGTCAGCGTTCCCAAGCGGAGGGTGTCGCCCGCCGCGCCCACGCTCACCCCCAGGGTCGCCTCGTGCGCAATCGTGAAGGGCGAGGCCTGCGGACAGGACGCCGGCACCAGCAACCGGCCGGCCGAGACCAGCGTGTCGCCGTCATAGGTGTTCGTGCCGGTCAGGGTCAGGGTGCCCGCCCCCAGCTTGGTCAACCCGCCGTCCGGCGAGACCCCGTCATGCACCAGGCCGTGACTGATGCCCACGCTGGCCCCCGCCGTGTCGATGCGCGCCCCGCCCGCCTGGACCTGCAGGACAATCGGGACCGCCGGGTTGCCGGCACTGTCCACGAAGTTGTTGTTGCTCGCCAACGGCCGCAGCAGGCCGCCGTTGAAGTTCACGATGGCCGTGCCCGAACCGGCGCCGCGCGTGATGTTGGTCAGGACCAGCGTGCCGCCGCTCAGGTCCACCGTGCCAAACCCGATTTGTCCGCCGGAAACGCCCGCCAACTGCAGCCGGCCCCGGGCCTGCATGAAGCCGTTCTCGCGAATCGACAGGGTCCCGTTCGTGCGCAAGCCCACATTGACCTGGCCCGCCAGCAACTGGCCGGATCCACTCACATTCAACACGCCAGGCGCGTTGGCGACGTTGGCGATGCTGATTAGGTAATCCGCCGCATCGTCGGCATCCAGTAGCCCGCCGCTCAGGTTGTAGAGCCCCAGCGCCCCCGGGTTCAGCGCGGCATTGCCCACGTTCAGCACGTTGCGGGTCGTCCCACTGCGTGCCATCCGCACGGTCCCGCCCGATTGGTTGACCGTGCCGCCCAGGGCGTTGTTGCCCACGCGCAGCACAGACTCCGCGTTGGTCATGAACTCAAAAGCCGTCCCGTCCGCAATCGTCAGCACGCTGTTGCTGTTCACGTCGAACGCGCGCCCGATGCGCAGGGTCCCCCGCGGGGTCAAGTCGGCGTTCATGGTCACCAAGGCCGGGTTGCCGGCGTTCGTCCCAAAGGCCAGGATGCGCCCCGGCCCCACCTCCCACGCCTGCGCCTCCCCCACCACCAACTGGCAGTTGATCGTGAAGTTCATCGTGCTGGTCGGGCTATTCATCACGATGCCGCCGCTGTTGAGCGTCAGGGTGCGCAGGGTGGTGCCGTTGGTGAACGCGACCGGCACCACGGGGTTGGCGATGCGGATGCCCTGCCAGGTGAAGTTCTGTCCCAGGTTGTTCGTGCAGTTGCCCGCCGTGGTGATGCGCGAGTCCCACACCACCGTCTCGGTCGGCCCCGGCAGCACGCCCGTCGACCACGCCGTGGTCACGTTCAACGCCGAGTTGACGTTGAGTTTGTAGACGTCCGCCGCGCGGAGGCCGAGGGTGGACAGGATCAGGACCGGACACAGCAACCGAAGCAGGGAGATGTTCATGAGAAAAGGACGGAACGCCGGCGGATTTACAGGCAAAAACCCGGACAAGGGTTGTGGATGCGGGACACTGGGAATGTTGAAATCATGCCGGAAAAAGGCCCGGTTTATCAAGGTTTTTCCCCCTGACCGACCGGGGCCCCGCGCGCGGTTTATGGTCAGGCATGGCCGTAGCCGCAGGAGGTTGCGAGGCCGGATTCGACCGCCAACATCCTTTGCCGCACATCGGAACAACCGTCCCCATATCATCCAAGGCCCCAACGGGGCGCCGTAACGCAGCCCGGGGCAACGCCCTGCGTGCATCATGCAACATTGAGCGGGAGAATGTCGCCCTTTCAGGGCTCTTGGACAGGTAGGCGGTGGCTTTCCCGGCCCTGCGGGCCGGGCTATCAAATGACGGGCTTTTCAGCCCTGGCGACCAGGCTCAGGGACGCCTTTGGCCGGGCTGCAAGCCCGGGATTTGACAGCCCGGGCTTAAGGCCCGGGTATCGAGGTGAATGCACGACCCGCCCTGTAAGGGTGGGACAATCCGGGGCAACGCCCCGGATTACACCCCCACCCCTTGAACCCCAAGCCCTGAATGGGCGAGGTACCCGATGCAATTGCCCATCGCGTGCCCGTCGGGCGGTCTGTGGGGTTACCGCGCTCCTTTGAGGCTCCAGGCAATCGAGCCATCGAGCCTCGGTTGGTCAGGTTCCCCCTGCGATGGTTGTCAACGCTGGCCCAAAATGGGCTTGGGCATCCCTCGCAACCCTCCCCATCCCAAGACGCGCGCAAACCCTGGCTCACGCCAATGTTCACGGGGTTTTTGAGGGTTTTTAAGGTGGTGGCTGGAGACGGAATTGAACCGCCGACACAAGGATTTTCAGTCCTCTGCTCTACCAACTGAGCTATCCAGCCAAACCGGCGAAGGGCCAGCATTCAATCGTCCATCCACCGGCTTTGGCAAGGGATTTTCTCCTGTTTTTTGACCGCGGAGCGCGGCAGGGTGACCTTCGTCGACACGGCCCCCTGTCCTGACTGCACCATGAAGCGCTGCCTCGTTTTCATCCTGTCCCTCCTCGCGTTCCTCATCGTCCCCGGCATCCCGGCCGCCGACAGCCCCGGGCGCCCCCTCGACATCTATTGGATCGATGTCGAGGGCGGAGGCGCCACCCTCATCGTGACCCCGACCGGGGAATCCATCCTCGTCGACTCGGGCAACCCTGGTGTCCGCGACGCCTCGCGCATCCATACCGCCGCCATCCTGGCCGGCCTCAGCCGCATCGATCACCTTGTCACCACCCATTTCCACATCGATCACTTCGGCGGCGCCGCCGAATTGGCCGCCCGCATGCCCATCGGGCACATCCATGACAACGGGATCCCGGAACTCGACCCCGACGGCAACCGGCGCGACACCCGCTGGCCGCTCGTCAGCAAGCCCTATCGCGAGATCAAGGCGGAGACCCGGCATGTGGTCAGCCCCGGCCAGGAGATCGCCCTCAAGCAGGCCCCGGGCGCGCCCAGGCTCAGCCTGCGCGTGGTGGCCGCCCGGCAGCAGTTTCCCCCGGCCCCGCCCGGCAGCCCCACCAACGCCCTCTGCGCCCAAAAGGAAACCACCGCCAAGCCCAAAGACACCTCCGACAACGCCAACAGCATCGCACTGGTCCTGCAATACGGCGGGTTCCGCTTCTTCGACGGCGGCGACCTCACCTGGAACACCGAGGCGGAACTGGTCTGCCCGGTCAACCGCGTCGGGGAAATCGATGTCTACCAGGTCAACCATCACGGGCTGGACGTCAGCAACAACCCCATCCTGGTGCACGCACTGCGCCCGACGATTGCAGTCATGAACAATGGCCCCCGCAAGGGCACCGCCCGCCCTGTGATGGCGACACTGAAATCCTCCCCGGGCCTGCAGGCCATTTACCAGGTGCATCGCAACACCCGGCCCGACGAGGAGGACAACAACACGGCCGAGGAATTGATTGCCAACCGGGAGGACAAATGCCAGGCGGGCTTCATTCATCTGTCCGTGGCCCCGGGGGGCGCCACTTACACCGTGCGCATCCCCGGGACCGGGCACCGGCGCGAGTTCACCACCCGCGGCGCCGCCAGGCCCTGAACGGGCGACGTAGCAACCCGCGTCAGCGGGTTGAGGGACAGCCGACTCACGTCGTCTGCTACGGGGCGTAGCAACCCGCGTCAGCGGGTTGGGGGGGCAGCCGACTCACGTCGTCTGCTACGGGGCGTAGCAACCCGCGTCAGCGGGTTGGGGGGGCAGCCGAC
>JBJOEZ010000063.1:0-23592 GCA_046048995.1 Verrucomicrobiota bacterium
ACCACGCCGTTGGCGACCTCGAGGTTGCCCGGGAAGGTGTTGCCCGTGTTCACCAGGTCGAGGAATTGGGCCATGGTGGTATTGGGCGAGGGCATGGACGGGCTCTGCACCTGGATGCCGTAGAAGCCGGAGACGAGGCCATTCAGGCGGATGCCATTGGCTGCGTTCACCCAGGGGAAGCTGACGTTGAGCGGGGCGTAGATGGCGACCGGGACGTTGAGGGTGTCCGTCACGCCGGGGCTCACGGTGACGGTGCGGGCCATCAGCGCCGTGCCGGTGAAGGAGTCAAAAGTCAGCGTCCCGGCCGTGCCGGCGTTGAGGGTGAGCGCGTAGTAGGCGGTGGTTGAGTCCCCCAGGTTGAGCGTGCCGACGGTGATGGGCTGGTTCAGGTTGATGGTGGAAGCCGCGCTGAGGTTGATGTTCACGTTGGCCACGTCGCTTACGCCATTCGGGAACTGGGCGCCGGACACCCAGTTGGCCGGGGCGTCCCAGCTGTTGGTGCCGGAGGTCTTGTTCCAGGTGTCGTCGGCGGCTGGCAGGGAACCGGCGGCGGCCAGGAGGGACAGGGCCAGCAGGCAGCGGGCGGCGAGTGGATGGTGATTCATGGCAGGCGGGGGCTGGACTTGGCGTTCAACGGTGATTCCGTCAGTCCCAGGGCCGCAGGCCGGGGGCCACGAGTGGTCGTAGGGCTGGGATGGAACGCTATGATAATAGCCGAGAAGGGGGGTGCGGGTCAATTCAACACTGGGCCGAGAAATGGCTGCGGAGACCGGGGATTTACGGGGTCGGGAGCGGCGCTGAGGGAGGGCTGTGTTTGGTCTCACCGGTCGCCCCGGCCCTGATCGCCAGGGAGCTCGGGGATCGTAATCCGGCTTGTCGGGAACTTTCCCGTTGCATGAAGGGGATCCTTGCACATTCTTTCTGGATGAAGCCCGTCCTGTCGCCCGCCCCCTGGCTCCTCCATGTCCTCATTCCCGGCCTGGCCTTGGCGGCTGGGTTGTCCCTGGGTTGCCGGAGCACGGGCAAGCCCGCGCAGGGCGGCGGGGCGTCGTCGGTGGACCGGAAGCAGGCGGTGTCGAGCACGACCCCGGCGGCTGGGACGCGTGCGGTATCGCGTCCCCTGCCGGCCTCCCCGCTGCCGGTGGCCAAGGACGGGTGGAAGCCCCTGTGGGACGGGCGCACCCTGGCGGGATGGCAGGTGACGGATTTTGCGGGGCGGGGCGAGGTGACAATTGAGAACGGGAACCTGGTGCTTGAGACCGGCATCATGACCGGGGTCAACTGGACCAATGGGGCGGCGCTGCCGCGGGTGAACTATGAAATCGCGCTGGATGCCATGCGGGTGGAGGGATCGGATTTCTTCTGCGGGCTGACCTTCCCGGTGGGCGAGTCGCCGTGCAGCCTGATTGTGGGCGGCTGGGGCGGCGGGGTGGTGGGGTTGTCGAACATCGACGGCCAGGACGCGGCCAACAACGACACGACGAAGTACATGAACTTCGACAATGGCCGGTGGTTTGCCATCCGCGTGCGGGTGACCGGGACCAACATCTCGGCGTGGATTGACGGGGACCGGGTGGTCGATGCCGACACGGAGGGCCGGGGCATCTCGATTCGCCCGGAAGTGGATGCCTCGCAACCGCTGGGCATCTCCTCGTGGTCGACCACGGCCGCCATCCGCAACCTCCGCCTGCGCCGTCTCTGAGGCGGGCGGGCGGCGCGGCCTGCGCCGACCTGAACCACTGCATAAGCGCCCCTTGCGTTCCCGCGGGGGCGCCGCCGGACTTCCCACTTGCATTGCCTTCGGCGGCACCTAACGTCGGAGCCGAAACTTCGAGGCGACCTTCTGTTCCAAAGGTTCCTTGGTCCCAAACATGAACGACGTAGTGTCTCCACAACCCGCCGTGGCCCCCGCGAAAAAGACCGCCGTTCCCGCCCCCGCCGGCGGCGCGGTCTCCGACCCCTTTCCCTCGACCGACCTGTTCACGCGGCGCCATATCGGGCCCGACGCGGCGGAGACCGCCGCCATGCTGAAGGTGTGCGGGCACGACACCTTGGACAGCCTGGTGGCGGCGGCCGTCCCGGCGGCCATCCGCGTGCGGCGTCCGCTCCAACTGCCCGCCCCGCGCAGCGAGCATGGCGCGCTGGCCGACCTGCGCGCCATCGCCGCCCAGAACAAGGTCTTCCGCAACTTCATCGGCCTCGGCTACCACGATTGTGTCACGCCCGGTGTGATCCAGCGGAACATCCTCGAGAACCCCGGCTGGTACACCCAGTATACGCCCTACCAGGCGGAGATCTCGCAGGGCCGCCTGGAGGCGCTGCTGAACTTCCAGACCCTCATCACGGACCTGACCGGGATGGAGATCGCCAACGCCTCGCTGCTGGACGAGGGCACGGCGGCGGCCGAGGCGGTGGCCATGGCCCACGGCCTGAAAGGCTCGGACACCCGCAACACGCTCTTCATCTCCGACACCTGCCATCCCCACAGCATCGAGGTGGTGCGCACCCGCGCGGCCGCGGTCGGCATTGCGGTGGAGGTGGGCAATCATCACACCCTGGACCTGGCCGGTCCGGGTGCGTCCCGGCTCTTTGCCGTGCTCGTGCAGTATCCGGCCACCGACGGCACCATCCATGACCATCGTCGCTGGGTGGAACAGGTGCATGCGGCCGGCGCGCTGGTGGTGGTGGCGGCCGATCTGCTGGCCCTGACCCTCCTGGTGCCGCCCGGCGAATGGGGCGCCGACGTCGTGGTGGGCAGTTCCCAGCGGTTCGGGGTTCCCCTGGGCTACGGCGGCCCCCACGCCGCCTTCTTCGCCACGCGCGACGCCTTCAAGCGGTCCATGCCCGGCCGCCTGGTCGGGGTCTCGCGCGACTCGGCCGGCCGCCCGGCCCTGCGCCTCACCCTGCAGACCCGCGAGCAGCACATCCGCCGCGAGAAGGCCACCTCCAACATCTGCACCGCCCAAGTCCTCCTTGCCGTCATCGCCGGCATGTACGCCGTCTACCACGGTCCCGAGGGCCTCCAGCGCATCGCCCGGCGCGTCCATCGCCTGACCACCCTGCTCGCCGAGGCCCTCAACCGGGTCGGCTGCGAGGTCGTCACCGAATCCTACTTTGACACCCTCAAGGTCCATGTCGGCAGCCGCCATGCCCGGGACGTGGTCAAGCTGGCCGAGGAACGGCAGATGAACCTGCGCGTGTTTGACGGCCAGCACGTCGGCATCTCGCTCGACGAGACCACGCGGTTCGAGGACCTGCAGGCCCTGGTCGAGATCGCCAACGGCGGCCGCCCGCCCGCCTTCCGCCTGGAGGACCTGGCCGCCGCCGGGTCCGCGCCGGACTGCCTCCCGGCGTCGGCCCTGCGCACGTCGGCCTTCCTGCAGCACGCCGTCTTCCACCGGCACCACAGCGAGACCGAGATGCTGCGTTACATCCGGCGCCTGGAGTCGCGCGACCTGTCCCTGACCGCGAGCATGATCCCGCTGGGGTCCTGCACGATGAAGCTCAACGCCACGGCGGAGATGTTCCCCGTGACGTGGCCCGAGTTCGGCAAGCTGCATCCGTTCGCCCCCACCTGGCAGGCGGAGGGTTACCGCCGGCTTTGCCAGGATCTCGAGGGGTGGCTCTCGGAAATCACGGGCTTTGCCGCCACCTCGCTGCAGCCCAACGCCGGCAGCGCCGGCGAGTACGCCGGCCTGCTCGTCATCCGGGCCTGGCACGAGAGCCGCGGCCAGGGCCACCGCCACGTCTGCCTCATTCCCGCCAGCGCCCACGGCACCAACCCCGCCAGCGCCGTCATGGCCGGCATGAAGGTGGTGCCCGTGGCCTGCGACGCCAGCGGCAACATCGACGTGGCCGACCTCAAGGCGCGCGCCGCCGAGCACCGCGACCACCTGAGCGCCCTCATGATCACCTACCCAAGCACGCACGGCGTGTTCGAGGAGACGGTGCGTGACATCTGCGCCCTCGTCCATGAACACGGGGGGCAGGTCTACATGGACGGCGCCAACATGAACGCGCAGGTCGGCCTGACCAGCCCCGGCCACATCGGGGCGGATGTCTGCCACCTCAACCTGCACAAGACCTTCTGCATCCCGCACGGCGGCGGCGGCCCCGGCGTCGGTCCCATCTGCGTCGCCGCCCACCTCGCGCCCTTCCTACCCCGCCACCCGCTCGTCACCACCGGCGGCGCCCAGGGCATCGGACCCATCTCCGCCGCCCCCTGGGGCAGCGCCAGCATCCTGGTCATCCCGTGGATGTATATCCGCATGATGGGCGCGGAAGGCCTGACCGACGCGACCAAGTTCGCCATCCTCAACGCCAACTATGTCTCGCGGCGCCTGGCCGGCCATTTCCCCACCCTCTACGTGGGCCATGGCAGCCTGGTGGCGCACGAGTGCATCCTCGACCTGCGCGGCTTCAAGGCCACCACGGCGGAGGACGTGGCCAAGCGGCTGATGGACTATTCCTTCCACGCCCCGACCCTGAGCTGGCCGGTGGCCGGCACACTGATGGTCGAGCCGACCGAGAGCGAGTCGATGGCGGAGTTGGACCGTTTCTGCGACGCCATGATCGCCATCCATGGCGAAATGACCGCGGTCGAGACCGGCGCCGCCGACCGCGCGAACAACCTGCTCAAGAACGCCCCGCACACCGCCACGGTGCTGGCGGCGGACGCCTGGACCCGGCCCTACACTCGCGAGCAGGCGGCCTTCCCGGTGCCGGGCCTGCGCGAGTGGAAGTTCTGGCCCCCGGTCGGCCGCATCGACAACGTGCATGGCGACCGCAACCCCGTCTGCTCCTGCGCCGGCATGGAGAGCTATCGGTAGGGGGGAAGGAAGCCCGAGATCCGAAATCCTAAATCCGAAGGAAAACCCGAGGCACCGAAACCCGAACTGCGCCCGCTGGTGGGTTTTGCTCCTTCGGGCCTTCCCAATCGGGTTTCCCCTCGGATCCCGGATTTCGGGCTGCGGACTTCCCACCCCCTGCGGGGGCGGGCCATAAACCTCCTTGAACAACCCGCCCGGGTTGGCGTCATAATGACCCTTCCCGCGGCATCCAACGGGATGCTCCGGGCCAACCGCCGCAACCTCACCCCTCATCCATGAAACGCCTCCTGTTCCCCCTCCTGGCCGCCGCCGTCGCGCTGGCCCTCGTGTTCCCGGCTGCCGCCGCCCGCATCGGCGACCCGGCCGCCGCCCTTGCCATCAAGGACTGGGCCAAGGGCAAGTCGGTGGATGTGAAGGACGGGAAGAACATCTACGTGGTCGAGTTTTGGGCGACCTGGTGTGGTCCCTGCCGCACGAGCATCCCGCACCTGACCGAGCTGCAGAAGGAATTCAAGGACCAGAACGTCGTCTTCGTGGGGGTCAGCGACGAGAAGCTTGAGACGGTCAAGCCGTTCGTCGAGAAGATGGGTGAGAAGATGGACTACGTGGTGGCCTGCGACGACGCGCGCAAGACCAGCGAAGGCTACATGAAGGCCTATGGCCAGGGCGGCATCCCCACCGCCTTCATCGTGGGCAAGGACGGGAAGGTCCTCTGGTTCGGCCATCCCATGGCCGGCCTGAAGGAGACCCTCAAGGAGGTTGTTTCCGGCAAGTTTGACCTCGAGACCGCCATCCGGCGTGACGCCGCCCGGGCGGCCTCCACCGAGTATTTCGCGGCGGCGGGCAAGGGTGACGACGGCGCCAAGGATCTGGGCCGCAAGCTGCTGGCGGGAGCGGGCAGCGACAAGGCTGCGCTCTGCGAGTTGGCCTTCAACATCATCACCAAGGTGCCCAAGGATCGCCGGGACTATGCCCTGGCCAACGAGGCCCTCGACGCCGCCGCCAAGGCGGCCGGCAACAAGGACGCCTACGTGACCGGCGTCCGTGCCATCGTGCGGTTCGAGGCTGGCGAGCGCGAGACCGGCATGGCCCTGGCCAAGGAAGCCATCGAGCTTTCCAAGACCCCGGACGAGAAGCGCCGCTACGAGCACTTCCTGCGCGTCATGGAAAGCCAGTCCGCCCAGGGCGAGAAGAAGACGGACGGCGCTCCCTCCGGCGCGTCCAAGGCCAAGCCCGCGGCCAAGTAAGGCCTCCGGCCCGAACCTTTTGCCAGCCGCCCGGGTTCGCCCGGGCGGCTTTTTTGTTCAGGGCGCCGGCGCGCCCAGCGGGGCATCGGACGGCACCCGGCCCAGCTTCCACGCGGTGTCGGCGTCGTAGCTCCAGTAATCGCAGGTGATTTCCTCCCCGGCCGCGATGTCGCGCAGGGCCACCGTGGTGACCGGCGCGGGAGCGTCCGGCGGGGCGCCGGTGTTGGGCCGGGGATCATGGTTGATGAAGCAGGCATGATCACCGCTCAGGATGACATGCCCGTTGGCGCGGCTGACGAAGCAGAACCAGCGGGTATGGGCGCGGGCCGGGTCCGGGAGGGCCGCGAAGGCAGCCGGCGAAAAGTCGTGGTCAAACCCCGGCTGAAAGCGCCAGATGGGCGTGCCCCGCGGCAGGGCATCGACGGCGAACAATCCCATCCCATGGATGGCGCTGGGACCCACGCGGGTGCGGATGAGCATCATGCGGCGGGCAGCCTGACCGTGGGCGGGGGGGAAGGCAAGGGGCCCGGCGCGCGGGCCTCCGGCCCGCTTACCGCGGGCGGTCCTCCCAGAGGCCCAACCCACATCCGAGATGCCACCTCCCCAAAAGTCGTGCCGTGCCCATGGCGGTTCGCCGCCCGCAATCCATTGTGTGGTTTGAGCGGGCCGGAGGCCCGCGCGCCGGGGGTCAGCGCCTGGATTTGCCCTTGGCGCGGCCGGGGCGGCCGTAGCCGCGGGGTTCGGCGGGGGCGTCGGGGCCGCCGAGCATGCGCTTGAGCTCGCGGAGTTGGTCGCGGAGCAGGGCGGCCTTCTCGAACTCCAGCTTGCCGGCCGCCTCGAGCATTTCCTCCTCGACTTGGCGGATGGTCTCGGTGACGTCGAGGTTGCCGGCGTTTTCGCGGAGCACGGCGGTGGCCCGTTGGCTTTGGTCCTCGGTGACGGCGAGGCTTTCCTCGACCGCGCGCGAGACGCCGCGCGGGGTGATGCCGTGCTCCTGGTTGTAGGCGAGCTGCTTCTCGCGCCGGTGCCGGGAGATGGCGAGGAACCGCTGGATGCTCTGGGTCATCACGTCGGCGTAGAGGATGACCTCGCCATGGAGGTGGCGGGCGGCGCGGCCGGCGGTCTGGATGAGGCTGGTCGTGCTGCGCAGGTAGCCCTCCTTGTCGGCGTCGAGGATGGCGACGAGCGAGACCTCGGGCAGGTCGAGGCCCTCGCGGAGGAGGTTGATGCCGACCAGCACGTCGAAGCCGCCCTGGCGGAGGGCGCGGAGGATTTCGACCCGCTCGATGGCGTCGATCTCGCTGTGCAGGTAGCGGACGTTGATGCCGATGTCGCGCAGGTAATCGGTCAGTTCCTCGGCCGTGCGCTTGGTCAGGGTGGTGACGAGAACCCGTTCCTTGGCCTCCACGCGCTTGCGGGCCTCGTGGATGAGGTCGTCGATCTGGCCGTGCAGGGGCTTGACCGTGATGACGGGATCAACGAGGCCGGTGGGGCGGACGACCAGCTCGGCGACGCGCTCGCCGGACCATTGCAGTTCCTGGGGCCCGGGGGTGGCGCTCACGTAGATGGTCTGGCTCTGCATGGCCCGGAACTCGTCGAAGTTGAGCGGGCGGTTGTCGAGCGCGCTGGGCAGGCGGAAGCCATGCTCGACGAGGACCTTCTTGCGGGACAGGTCGCCGGCGTACATGCCGCCGATCTGGGGCAGGGTGGCGTGCGACTCGTCGATGACCAGGAGGTAATCCTTGGGAAAGAAATCGAGCAGCACCCAGGGGCGCGAGCCGGGGGCGCGCCCGGCGATGTGGCGGGAATAGTTCTCGATGCCCGAGCAGAACCCCATCTCCTCCATCATCTCGAGGTCGTATTCCGTCCGCATCTTGAGCCGCTGGGCCTCGAGCAGCTTGCCGGTCTTCTCCAGCTCGGCGATGCGGTGGCCCAGTTCCTCGCGGATGCTGAGGATGGCGCGCTTCATCTTGTCGGCCGGGGTGACGAACTGTTTGCCCGGGAAGACCGAGACCGCCTCGAGCGCCTCCAGGGTCTCGCCCGTGAGCGGCTCGAAGCGGGTGAGGCGCTCGATGACGTCGCCGAAGAACTCGACGCGGAGGGCGTCCTCGCGGTAGGCGGGGCAGAGCTCGACCGTGTCCCCGCGCACGCGGAAGTGGCCGCGGGAGAAGTCGATGTCGTTGCGGGTGTACTGGAGGTTGACCAGCCGCTCGAGGAACTGTTCCCGGGTCAGCTCCTGGTTGACGGCCAGGGGGATGGTCATCTCCTTGTAATCCTCGGTGCTGACGATGCCGTAGATGCAGGACACGCTGGCCACGACGACGGTGTCGCGGCGGGTGAAGAGGGAGTTCATGGTCGAGAGCCGCATGCGCTCGATCGACTCGTTGATGCTGGAATCCTTCTCGATGAAGGTGTCGGTGCGGGGGATGTAGGCCTCGGGCTGGTAGTAGTCGAAGTAGCTGACGAAGTATTCGACCGCGTTGCGGGGGAAGAAGCCCTTGAACTCGGCGTAGAGCTGGGCGGCCAGGGTCTTGTTGTGGGAGATGACGAGGGTCGGGCGGTTCACCTGCGCGATGACATTGGCGATGGTGAAGGTCTTGCCGGAGCCGGTCACGCCGAGGAGGGTCTGGTGGGGGGCGTTGGCGCGCAGCCCCTCCGCGAGCTTGGCGATGGCGGCGGGCTGGTCGCCGGCCGGCGCGAAGGGCGACTCCAGCTGGAACATGGGAGCGGCACCGTACGAATGCCGGCCCCGGGTGTCAACGCGCTCCGGGGCGGCGCGGTTCCCGGCGGCGGCGCCTAGCGCAGGCGGGGCCAGAGGGACTCGAGGTCGGCGTCGGCGAGGGCGCGCTGGCGGATGGTTTCGCGGTTGCCCTCGGTTTCCATGGCGCGCTGGAGGCGTTCCCAGGCCTGCTCGAGGCGGCCGAGTTGGGCGGCGTAGCAGGCGAGGTTGTAGGGCACGATGGATTCCTTGGGGAAGAGGGCCAGGGCCGGCAGGAGGGCGGCCTCGGCCTGGGGCAGGCCGCCGCCGGGGCGGCGGCGTTCCGCGTAGGCGCGGTGGACCCAGCCCGACACGCGGTCGGGGGCGGCGTCCACGAGGGCCCGGGCCACGTCCGCGGCGGCGGCCCAGCTTTTGCCCTCGGCACAGACCATCCAGCGCAGCTCGAGTACGTCGGGGTGGGCCAGGTGGTCCGGGCTGATGCGCGCCAGTTCCTCCCCGGCCTCGACGTGGTTGCCCAGCTCGAGCCAGCCCAGCGCGGCGCGCAGGTGATGAACATCGGGGGGCGGCAGTTCCATGGGTGGGGCGGGGGTCAGAGCAGCTTGGCGAGTTCGCGGTGGTTGATTTTGCCCGTGCCCAGCTTGGGGATCTCGCGGAGGAACCGGATTTCGCGGGGGATGGCGAGGTTGGGGAGGCCGCGGGCGCGGGCGGCCGCCCGGACTTCCTCGATCTGGAGGCGGGCCTCGTTGGTGACGGCGATGAGCATCTCGCCCTTGTCGGGGCAGGGCACGCTGACGACGGCGATTTGCAGGCGGAGGCCGTAGTGGGGGAAGGCGCCGGCGAGGGCGTCCTCGACGGCGGTGAGGCTGACCATTTCGCCGCTGATTTTGGCGAAGCGCTTGAGGCGGCCCTGGATGAAGACGTAGCCCTCGTCGTCGAGGCGGACGATGTCGCCGGTGTCATACCAGCCCTCGCGGGCCTGGAAGGCGGCGTTGGCGTCGGGGTTGAGGTAGCCGCGCATGACATTGGGGCCGCGCACGAAGAGGCGGCCGCCCTCGCTGACGCCCTCGACCGGCTCGAGGCGGCCTTCCATGCCCGGCATGAGGCGGCCGGCGGAGCCGTGCCGGGGCCAGAGGGGGGTGTTGACGCTGATGCAGGGGCTGCATTCGGTGGCGCCGTAGCCCTCGAGGATGCGCACGCCGTAGCGCTGGGCCCAGGTGTCGAAGGTGGCCTGCTGGAGTTTCTCGGCGCCGGCGAAGAGGTAGCGGAGGCTGCGGAAATCGAGCGGGTGGGCCTTGCGGGCGTAGCCGTTGAGGAACGTGTTGGTGGCGAGCAGGATGGTGCAGTCGGCGTCGTAGAACACGGTGGGGACCACGCGGTAATGGAGCGGGGAAGGGTAGAGGAACACGTGGCAGCCGCGCACGAGGGGCAGGAGGGTGCCCACGGTCAGGCCGAAGCAGTGGAAGGTGGGCAGGGCGGTGAAGCAGCGGTCCCAGTCCTGCAGGTCGCAGATGGCGAGCATCTGGCGAAGGTTGGCCAGGATGTTGCGGTGGCTGAGCTCGACCGCCTTGGGCACGCCCTCGGAGCCGCTGGTGAAGAGGATGACGGCGGGGTCGGGGCTGGAGGCGGGGTGGCGGAGGGCGGCTTCGGGCCGGAAGCGGGCGCGCAGGGCGGCGGTGAGTTTGTGCGCGGGGCCGAGGGAGGCCCGCAGATCCTCCAGGTAGATGAACTGGAGTCCGGCCTCGTGCAGGGCATCGAGCTTGAGCCGCGCCTTCTCGAGGAAGGCGCGCGAGGTGACGACGTGGCGGACCCCGGCCAACTGCAGGCACGCCAGCATGGTGGCGGCGCCCTGGGTGTAGTTGAGCACGGCCGGGACGCGGCCGGCTTCCCAGAGGGCGAGCAGGACGACCGGCATGGCGTTGACGTTGGGCAGCAGGACCCCGACCCGCTTCTGCTCCGCCGGGATCCCGCGGTCGAGGGCGCGCGAGAGGAGGTCGGCGCCGGTGAGGAGGCGGCGGTAGGAGACAGTGGCGTTGATGTCCTGGAGGACGGGGTGGCTGGGCCACTGCCGCGCGGTCTGGAGGATGGCGGCGGGCAGGGTGGACGGGCCGTGTTCCATCTCGACCTCGAACTGCTGGGTGACGAGGCGGTCGCGCAGCCAGTGGGTGAGGAGGGTGCGGGCCTGGGTGTTGCTGAGGTGCTTGGCGGGAGGGGGGGTGAGCAGGGGGCTGAAGTGGGCGGAGACCCGGGGCCGGAGGAGGTGCCGCTCGCGGTTGGGGGAGAAGGGGAGCCGCTGCGCCCCGCGCAGGTAGCAGGTGATGACGCGGGCGCCGGTCTTGTGCAGGAGGAAGCCCGTCCCGTCGAACAGCTTCATCAGCGTCCCGGTGCGCGAGAGGCGGCCCTCGGCGAACAGGACCAGGCGCCCCTGGGCGCCGAGGAACTCGGCCATCCGCTTGACCGCGTAGGGGGAGTCCGTGTCGATGGGGAAGCTCCGCCGGTGGATCATGATCTTCCGGTGCAGCCAGCTTCGCTCGGAGGAACGGCGGGAGACGACGAACTTCCAATCCTCGTCGAGGCAGACGTAGACGAAGAGCCAGTCCAGCCAGGAGACGTGGTTGGGCACGAGGAGGACGGGCCCGGGCGCCTGGAGCGCATCCAGGTTGTGGGCGCGGAATCCGTAGAGGAAACGCACCAGCCACCGCAGGAGACGCTTGGTCATGGGTTCAGGGCCGGCCCCATGGGGGGCGGACGGGATAAATGTTGTCCCGCAGCCCGGCGGCCGGGGCAAGCCCGGAGGCGGCGGGCGGCTCAGGGCCGGAGCCAGCGCAGGGGGTTGAACTGGAAGAGCAGCTGGAGTCCGGTCAGGAGGGTGAGGCTGTAGACCAGGCGGAGGAAGAGCCGTTCGCTGAGGCGGCGGTTGAGCCAGACGCCGAGCCAGACGCCGATGGGGACGAGGGGGAGGTAGGCGAGGGCGGTGAGGAGGGTTTGGCGGGTGAGCAGCCCCTGCCAGGCGAAGAAGGGGAGCTTAATCCAGTTGATCCAGGTGAAGACCAGGACGGTGGTGCCGACGTAGGTTTCCTTGGGCAGGCGCTGGGGGATGAGAAAGAGGCTGACGACCGGTCCGGCGCCGTGGGCGAAGGTGGAGGTGATGCCGGCGCCGATGCCGCAGGGGACACCGACGAGGTGGTTGGGGGCGAAGGCGCCCTCGGCGCGCCAGAGGCGTTCCTTGACGAACTGGAAGACCACGAAGAGGACGGCGAGCAGGCCGATGACCTGGTTGAGCTGGCGGTCGGAGAAGCGGCCGATGAGCTGGGCGCCGAGGATGACGCCGAGGACGACGCCGGGGAGCAGGTAGGCGAGGTTGCGTCGCTCCCATTTGCCCCAGTAATGCCAGAGCGAGAAGGCGTCCCCGGCGCAGAGCAGGGGGAGCAGGACGCCGATGGCGAGGGAAGGCTCGAGGCCGCCCGCCCCGAAGGCCAGCACGCAGAGGGGGGTGGTCAGCATGCCCAGCCCGCCGCCGAAGCCGGCCTTGGACAGGCCGATGAACAGCACGCCGAGCGCGGCCAGCAGGATGGAAACCCAGTCGGGCACGGGGAGGCTCAGCCCTGGGGGCGCCGGTTGAAGGCGACGGCCTCGGCGTAGCGGACGCCGGTGCCGCCGAAGATGTCGAGGGCCGAGCCGATGGTGAGATCAATCCGGCCCCGGCCCAACTGGGTGACGCGCTCCAGGTCGTCCAGCGACCGGGCGCCGCCGGCGTAGGTGGTGGGCAGGGGGGACCAGTCGGCCAGCCGGGCGACCAGTTCCTCGTCGATGCCCCGGCAGAGGCCCTCCACGTCGGCCGCGTGGATGAGGAACTCGGCGCAGGATCCCGCCAGCCGGGCGAGGGATTCCGGGCCGAGGGTCACCTGGGTGAACTTCTGCCAGCGATCCGTCACGACGAAGTATTCCTGCCCCCGGCGGCGGCAGCTGAGGTCGAGCACCAGCCGTTCGCGGCCGATGGAGGCCACCAGCGCGCGCAGGCGATCCTCCTCGATGTGCCCGTCGCGGAAGACCCACGAGGTGACGATGACGTGCGAGGCCCCGGCGTCGAGCCAGGCGCGGGCATTGTCGAGGGTGACGCCGCCGCCCAGGTGGAGCCCGCCGGGATAGGCGGCGAGGGCGGCGCGGGCGGCCGCCTCGTTGCCGGGGCCGAGCTGGATGACATGCCCGCCCTGCAGGCCGTCCCGGCGGTAGAGGTCCGCATACCACGCGGCCGGCCGGTCGGAGACAAAGTTTGTCCGCAACCCGCCGCCGCTGTCGGTCAGCGTGCCGCCGACGATTTGTTTGACCTGGCCTTCGTGCAGGTCGATGCAGGGCCGAAACACGGCGGGCAGTTTCCGCTGAAGGCGCCGACCGGCGCAAGCCCGCCCTCCACGGGGGGGCGCGCGCGCCAACCCGGGGTTGGGATGCGGCAAAATCGCCCCTTGTGCGATCCCGCTTCGGTGCTAAGAAAGGGACGTGCTCCCCCAACGCCTCTCCCCATTAGGGTGGACTGTCATCGCGGCCGGAGTGCTGCTGAACTCCGTTTCCAGCGGCCGCGCCCAGGTCACCGAAATCACCACCGCCTTCGCCGCGCTCCGGGCCGAGGCCCTCTGGCCCGTGGAGGGCGGCGTCTTTGACGCCATGACCTCCACCTTTGGGCCGCGCATCAAGGCCTCCACCGGCACCCATGACTGGCACCGGGGCATTGACCTCGACGCGCCGGAGGGGACCCCGGTGCGCGCCCCGATCGACGGCGTCTTCTTCGGCCTCCGGAACTATCCCGACGGCGGCCTGACCGTCATCCTGCGCCATGCCTTTCCCACCCCGGTCAACTACCAGGGAAAGTCGCTCAGCCACTACTACACGTTCTACATGCACCTGAGCTCCGTTGATTTGGCCCTGCAGGAGGCGGCGGCGGCCGGGCAGACCCCCGCCGTGCCGCGCGGCTACCACCTCGGCGCGGTGGGCCACTCGGGGTCGGCCCTCGACGATCACCTGCACTGGGAACTCCGGGTCGGCTCGCCCTACTCGCTGGAATGGCAGCTGCAGAACCCCACCTCGCAGTATGGCTACAACCAGTTCGGCTTCGACCCCCACATGCATCCCATGTTCCTCGCGGTGCCCTACACCGCCCATGGGATGGGCCTGACCCTGCTCAAGAAACCCGGCAAGACCACCGGCACCGTGCGGTTTTCCTCCAATGACGACCAACCCCTGCTCAACCGCATCCTGGTGCAGGTCAAGCGCCGGTCGGACAACCGCATCATGGCCACGCACACCCTGGACCTCAACCAGCGGACCGGCTATGACGCGACGAGCACGGCGGCGCTGGACACCGTCAACACGACCCGCCCCTACCTGGCGCCCCAGCCCTTTGGGACGCTCAGCCCCTACGTCACGGACCTCATGATCCCGCCCACCTTTGTCGGCAGCTACACCGGCACCAAGTACCTCACCACGGTGTTGGTCCACGACATCTGGGGCCGGTCCACCCAGATTGCCTGGTGACCCTTTGGTTTCCCGCGTTCAACCCCTGACCCTGTCCATGACGACTCACCCCCCCTGCGTCTCCCTGTTCCGTGCCTGGCGGCCGTCCATCGCCCTGGCCGGCGTCCTCATGCTTGCCGCCCCGGCCTCCGCGCAGACCGTGCTGCTGCGCGACGACTTCAATGGCACGACCCTGAACACGGCGCTCTGGAACCTGGGCACGTGGCAGCTGGGGCGGACCCAGTTGGGCAACAGCCCGGTGGTCGGGGGCGGGATCGCGCGCCTGACCTTCGACACCTATCGCTTCCGGGGCACGGAAATCTGGAGCAAGGCCAACTTCGCGCGTGGCAACGGCCTCGAGATCGAGGCCCGCTGCCGGCTCAACCAGCTGCCGTCGGGTTTGGTCACGTCCCTGTTCACCTACGCCTACGATCCGGCGACGGCGCGCTCGGATGAGCTGGACATCGAGATCCTGTCCAAGCAGGTGAACGCCACCAGCGGGGCCGATCCCGTGATGTTCACCAGCTGGAACAACTGGAGCGAGGCCTCGCCGACCTATGGCGACGGCATTCATCACTGGAGCTTCAGCGTGTTGCTGGGCGGCTTCGACGTGAATGCCTGGCACACCTATGTGATCCGCTGGCTGCCCGGCCGCACCGAGTGGTGGATTGACGGCGTGCTGGTGGGGTCGACGGACAAGGCCCAGCCGGACGCCGTGACGCCGGTGCGCATGAACTTCTGGGCGCCCGCCTCCTCCTGGACCGACGCCTACAGCGCCACCCTCGCCCCGGCCAAGAAGGCGAGCGCGAACAGGCGCTATTACTACGACGTGGACTGGGTCGAGGTGCGCCAGTTGCCGTGAGGCACGGCGGGGTCCGGGGAGGCGTTCAACGGCGGGGCGCGCGGGGGCCTGTCCCGGGGGCGGGCCGCGAGGCGGGCGGGAGCAGGGTGATCACGACATCCACCGGGTGATTGAACTCGGGCAGGCGCCGTGCCTTGGCCAGCCAGTTGTCGTCGTCCTCGCGGCCGCGGCGCGGGTTGTTGACCAGCGCGTCCGGGTCGGTGATCAGGGAGATGATGGAGCCATCCACCTGCGCGCCGAACCCATCCTCGCGCAGCCGGGAACCCGTGTAGGTCCAGCGCCCGCGGCGCAGGGCCGACCCCAGTCGCCGATCGTAGACCACCTCCTCCGCGGCCACCGACCGCGCGCGGCGGCCTTCCGTCCAGCGGATATCCACCGTGACCGTGTCGCCCGGGAGCGTTTCGGCGGGGTCAAGGGGCAGGGCATTGGTCCCGGCCCCGGTGGCGCCGAGCAGCAGCATGGCCACATGGATTTCGCGCGCTCCCACGTCGGTGCGGAGCAGGCTTTCGTGGGTTTTGCCCGAGCTGTGGACGAGGACGTATTCGACGATGCCCTCCTGGAGGTTCACGAACGCCGGCACCGTCACGGTGCGGAGGCGGGGATCGACCCGGGTGCCGCCGACGGCGAGAAGGCCCGACGCGAGGGTGCGGATGGCGGGCGCGGGCGTGTTGGTCTGGCCGCTGGCGGGCGCGTCGGCCGGTTGGGCGGATGCGGGGAGGATGGCCCCGGGGAGGCAGGCAAGGAGCAGGGCGAAGCGGGTGGGGAATGGGCGGCGCACGGTCCGGGCGGTGGATGGTCGATGGGGTGGGGTGGCAGCGGCGGGGGAACGCTAGCAGGAACCGCCGGGCCTGCCCACGGAGATTTGTGAAGGGGCGACGCGTTGGCGGGTGGGTGTGCACTTTGTCATGGCCCGGGTGCGGGGTGTCCGATAACGTGCGGGCGGTGGCTGGCCGTTGATGCATCCATGAAAACCCCGCTGCGCGTCCTGATTGTTGAAGACTCGGAGTTTGACGCCCAGATGATGGTGAACCTGCTGCGCAAGGGGGGCTATGAGGTGACCTTTGCGCGGGTGGAGACGGCGCAGGCGATGCGGGCGGCGTTGCGGGATGCGACGTGGCAGCTGGTGCTGGCCGACTACAATCTGCCGCAGTTCAACGCGCTGGGGGCGCTGGAGATTCTGCAGTCCAGCGGGTTGGATTTGCCCTTCATCATCGTGTCCGGGGGGATTGGCGAGGACATTGCGGTATCGGCGATGAAGGCGGGGGCGCACGATTACCTGATGAAGGGGAACCTGAGCCGCCTGGCGCCGGCGGTGGACCGGGAGTTGCGCGAGGCGGCTAACCGGGCCGGGCAGCGGGCGGCGCGGCAGGCCATGCTGGAGAGCGAGCGGCGATACCGGCTGCTGTGGGAGACCTGCCCGGACGCGGTCATCCTCATGGACGGGGCGGGGCGGGTGCACTTTGCCAACCCGGCCGTGTATGACGTGTTTGGCTACACGCCGGACGAGTTGGTGGGGGAGAACCTGGAAGTGCTGCAGCCGCCGGCGTTGCGCGGGGCGCACCGGACCGGGATTGCGCGCTACCTGCATTCCGGGGAGCACAAGCTGAACTGGCGCGCGACCGAGACGGTGGGGTTGCGCAAGGGCGGGGTGGAGTTCCCCCTGGAGCTGTCGTTCTCGGACATGGAACTGGACGGCGAGCGCCGGTTTGTGGGGTTCATCCGGGACATCACGGAGCGCAAGCGCGCGGAGCGGGAGTTGCTCGAGCACCATGAGCAGTTTGCCGTGGCGCGGGAGATCCAGCAGCGGCTGTTCCCGAAGACCGCGCCGCATTGCGCGGGGTTTGACATTGCGGGGGCGACCTATCCGGCGGAGGCGACGGGCGGGGATTACTATGATTATCTGCCCATGCTGCATGGCCGGGTGGGGTTGGTGGTGGGGGACGTGACCGGGCACGGGGTGGGGCCGGCGCTGTTGATGGCGGAGACGCGGGCCTACCTGCGGGTTTTGGCCGGGCGGCGGGAGGAGCCGGGCGAGATCCTGACCCGGGCCAATGGGATCCTGGCGGAGGACATGGGGGGCGAGCGGTTCATCACCCTGTTTTTGGGCCGCCTGGACCCGGTCACGCGGGAGTTCTTTTATGCCAGTGCCGGGCATCCGGCGGGGTTTGTGCTGGGGCCGGACGGGGCGGTGAAGCACCGGCTCAAGCGGACCGGGGTGCCGCTGGGGATGCGCCCGGACACGGCCTACCCGGAGGCGCCGCCGGTGCGGGTGGAGGCGGGCGACCTGATTCTGCTGCCGACCGACGGGATTGAGGAGGCGGGCAACCCCGAGGGCGACCTCCTTGGGACCGAGCGCATGCTGGAGGTGGTGCGGGCGCACCAGGCGGAGCCGGCCCGGGTGATTGTGGAGGCGCTGCACTGCGCGGCGCGCGAGTTTGCGCGCGGGGGCGAGCAGGAGGACGACATCTCCGCCATCGTGGTGAAGGTCGGGGCCTGAGGGGAGGGGCAGCGGAAGTTGGCGACCCTACCGGGATTCGAACCCGGGCTGCCGCCGTGAAAGGGCGGTGTCCTAACCGCTAGACGATAGGGTCGGCCGCGAGTGGGGGGGCGGCTATTTGGAGCGGGGTTCCCTCGGGGGTCGGAGGCCGGATGGAAAGTACTTGGCCACGGCCTGGGCCCGCGAGTGGACGTGGAGCTTCTCGTAGATGCGCCGGATGTGCGTGCGCGCGGTGTCGAAGCCGATGCCCAGTTGTTCCGCAACCTCCTTGACCAGGAATCCCTGGGCCAGCTTGTGGAGGATCTCCTGCTCCCGCGGCGAGAGGGTGCTGTCGCTTTCGGTCACTGGGCCGCGATGGAAGAAATCCACCACCTTGCGGGCAATCTGGCTGCTCATCGGGGCGCCGCCGGCATGGACGTCGCGGATGGCGGCCTGGACCTCGGCGGGCGGGGTTTCCTTGAGCAGGTAGCCCGTGGCTCCCGCGGCCAGCGCCTCGAAGATGTGGTCGGGGTTGTCGTAGACCGTCAGCATGACGATCTTGCTGGCCAGCCCCCGCGCCTTGAGCCGGCGAACGCACTCCACCCCGCTGAGCCCGGGCAGGTTGATGTCCATCAGCACGACATCGACTTTGTCGTGCGGGAGTCCCTCCAGCGCGGTTTCCGCGTCGGCATAGACGCCTTGGCAGCGGAAATCCCTTGCCTGCCCGATCACGCGGAGCAGGCCCGCCCGGAACCCGTCATCGTCTTCCACGATGGAAACAGTAATTGGCATTGGTCAGGATGGTTTCCGGCCGCCAGCGCCATGCCGTCGGCCTAACGATTGTCCCCCGGCGCCCCGGTTCGGCGCCTGGGCGAGGGATGGACCTGCATTCCGGGGCGCGCGCCCTGCCGGCTGCGGAACTCGGGCCCGGCTCGACTCTCATTGGCTGCTGAACTCCATGTAGAACTCCACCGTGGTGCCCTGGCCCGGCGACGTCCGCAACTCGAGCCGGCCTTGGATGTCCTCCGCCCGCTGGCGCATGTTGGCCAAGCCGTGCCCGGGCCGGCGGGGCGTGGTGCTCCCAGCCGTCGCGCCGGCCCCGGGGGCGGCGGGCGAGTCCAGTGCAAAGCCCCTCCCGTTGTCCTGGATGATCAACTGAAAGCCGTGTGTCTTCAGGATCACGCGAATCGACACATCGGAGGCGGCCGCGTGCTTGACGATGTTGTGCAAGGCCTCCTTGACGAGGAGGAAGAGGTTGTGGCGCACGTGCGCCGTGAGGGGGCGCTGGGGCAGGCTCGCGGGGATGTCCAGACGGCAGCGAATCCCCGCCAGGCGGAGGTAGTCCTCGGCGAAGTTGCAGGTGTAGGTGACGAAACTGTCGAACGCATCATGCTGCGGGTTCACGGCCCACACGATGGCTGCCAGCGAACGCGTGAGTTCGCGGGCTTTGGCGGCGATTCGGCGCAGGTCGGATTGGATTTCCTCGCGCGGGCTTTCCCCGCCCTGGGCCAGTTCGCTGAGCAGGGTGATTTCCGAGAGGCGGGCGCCCAGGTCATCGTGCATGTCCTTGGCAATGCGCGCCCGCTCGCGTTCGACGGCCTGCTCCCGTTCCATCTGTTCGAGGCGGTGGCGCATCCGGCGGGCCTCCAGGTAGCGCATTGCGCCCGCGATCGTCCCGGCCGCCGTCAGCGCCGCGGCAACGAGGAACCACGCCCGGAGCCAGAACGGGGTCAGGACGGTGATGGCGAGGCTGGCGCCGGCTTCGTTCCAGACCCCGTCGTTGTTGCAGGCGATGACCTGGAACCGGTAGTCGCCGGCCGGCAGTTGGCTGAACTGGGCCACGCGTTTGCCGCCCGCATCGGTCCAGTGCTTTTCCAATCCCTCGAGCCGGTACTTGAAGGCCACGTTCCGCGGGTCCGCGAAGCTCAAGGCCGTGAATTGCAGTTCCAGCGGCTGGTGACCCGCGGGCAGGCGCAGTCCCATCCCGCGCGGTTCCTCCTCCAGCCAGGCGGGCCGGGGCAGTTTCCCGTGCCCCGCTTCACCGTGATGGAGGGACGCGGACTGGCCATCCACGCTGACTTGCTCGATGACCACCGGGGGCGGCAACGGATTGCGGCCGACCTGGGCCCGGTCCACTTCCAGCAGTCCCCGGAGCATGGGAAACCACAGGCGCCCGTCGAGGCTGCGCACGGCGTTGGGCCAGAAACCCTGGCTGGGCTGCCGTTCCGACACCACGCCGGTCTCGCGCCCGCAGACGGCGGCCTGCACCCGCGACGCCCGGCCCGCCTCGACCGCGTCGAAATCCTCCAGCCGCACGCGCGACAATTCCTGGTTGCCGGCCAGCCACAGCCAGCCCTGTCCATCCGGCATCATCTGCACGACATTGTTCTCCCTCAGCCCCTGTTCCTGCCGGAACTGGGTAAAGCGCCCGGCCTTCAACCGGCCCAGTCCGCCCCCCGCGTAGCCAATCCACAGGCTGTCGTCCGGCGTCACGCAGAGCGTGTGGATGGCCCTTGGGTCGGAAAGCGTGTTCCGGGTCTCGTCCACCAAGCCCTCGTCGCTCACCCGCAACAGGAACCCGTCGGCTGTCCCGGCCCAAACCTGGCCCCGGCCATCCACCGCCAGGGTTTTCACCGGCGTGCCCCCGGGCGGCAGGGGGAAAGTCCGGATTTCCTCCCCGCGCAGGCGTTGCAGCGTGTGCGGTCTTTCCGTCCCGATCCAGACGTCTCCCGCTGGCGTCACCAGCAGCGCCCGCACGAATCCGCTGGCCAGGCCGTTGCTCCTGCCAATGGCCCGGTCGATCCCCCCGTTCCAGTGCAGAAGCCCTCCGTATTGCAGGCCGACCCAGACGCCCCCCTTCGGATCGGCGGCCACACACACGAAGTTCGGCGTGTTCTCGGCGCGATTGGTCAGGATCGTCGTCCAGGCACCCGCCCGCCTCCGCGCCACCACGTCCGTCACCGCCCATACGTCCCCATCCTTGTCCACACACGCGGAGAGGAACTGTGATTTGACCGGGCCTCCGGTGGTGTCATGCCACCGCAGTGTCCGGCGACGAAGCCGGTTCAAGCCGCCGCCGTCGGTGCCGGCCCAGACATTGCCTTCCTGGTCCTCCGTGAGGCAGAGGATGCCGGGATGCGACGTGTTGACGCGTTCGACCGCGCCGGACTCAAAGGCGAACAATCCAGACTCCACGGTGCCTATCCAGACCCGGCCGGCGCGGTCCTCGTAAAGGGCGGACCCCCGGACTGAGGGAGGCACGCCGGGCAGTTCACCCACCTTCACGGGTTCCGAGCCCTGCGTGAACCTCAGCAACTGGCTGCCCGCCAGCAGCCAGAGGCCGCCCGAGCGCGCCCCGGCGATCCGCAGCGGCGCCCCGTCCAGTTCCAGGACCGGGATGAACTTCCCCTCTTGAATCCGGCCCGCTTTCCTCTTGGTGGCGAACCAGAGTTCCCCGTTCCCGTCACGGGCCAGCCAACACCCGCCGGCCCAGGGCAGGCCATCCTGCTCGGAGAAGGACGTCACGTGGCGGGCCTCGATGCGGGCCACGCGGTTGCCCAACCCGGATGCGGACAGCCACACGGCATCGTGCCGGTCCAGCGCCATGTCGGTCACGGGCACTTCGGGCAGACCGTCCCTGGCGGTCAGTGAGAAGCTGCGGGGCCCGTCCAGGCAGATGGCGCCGCCCCGCTTCTTCACCAGCCAGAGCCGCCCGGCGGAGTCCAGGGCGAGCCCGTGGTTGTCACCCACCCGCAACCTTGGCGCGTGGGGGACTTCCACCTCCCTAAACCGCACGCCGTCAAAGCGCACCAGCGCGTTCTGGGTGGCCACCCAGAGGAATCCGTCCGCCGTTTGCGCCACCCCCACCACGCTGTTGTCCGGCAGTCCCTCGTCGGTCTGCCATGCGCGCGAGAACCAGCCCCAGTTCGTCGAGGCCCCGGAACAGGTGAGGTGCAGCAGGCAGGCCAGTCCGGCCAGCCAGCCGCGTGGCCACCGGGATGGAATCGGCCTGAACACGATAGAGGGTAGGCAGGACCGGGGCGTCGAGGCAACCCCGGCAGGCCCGCGGGGGGTCACTCATTTGGCTGACATGACGCCCGGTTGAGAAGGCGTCAGGATGACTACTCACCCTGCTCGATCTGCAGTCCGCGAACCACCAATGCCAATAATGTAGTGCCCTATGATCAAGATCCATGCCCCCAGTCGAAACGCCAGCCGCCAGCCCGTCCTTCCGGGCCAGGCCCGAATGCTGGCGGCGGCCCTGCTCCTGCTCGCGCCCGCCAGTTCCTTGCCGGCCGCCACCATCCGTTACGTGGGGACGCTGACCAACTCGGCGGAAACACGCAGTTGGCTGACGCCCTCGGTCCTCAAGACCTACGACCCCGATGGGGACAACAACGACCAGAAGTATGGCACCTTCGGCGGGATGCACTGGCTCGGGTATACCAACTACTCCGGCTCAACCATCAGTTACGTCGGCGTCAATGGCACGGCGGACATGCAGGGAACCTTTCCCACGATTGACAGCCTGGCTGACGCCTGCCAAGGCAACGTGGGCGTGGGCGCCCTCGTCAACAACACGCCCCTCACCCAGTACAGTTCCATCCTCCAGCAATCGAGCTGGATTGCCGGGCACACCTTTCAGGTCAACTCCAACCTCACCGGGAAGACGTTGCGCGTGGGCGTCATGACAGACGTCCTGGCCCCGCAGCAATCCAGCGAGACCGGGGCGGGCGTTTATCTGGTCCAGACCACCGGCGGCGGCGCCCGTTCCGTCGTCGTGCCGACGCCCCTGGGGGACGGCCAGCCGGACATGACCTTTTTCGACATCGCGGATGCGCAGGTCGGCGACCAGTACACCGTCTACAGGCTCCGGACAATGGGTCAGTTCAGCGACAAGAGCGCCTATCTGGGCGACCTCTCGTTTGATACGGCGGTTACTGGTGTCCTGCACCCCAGCGGCCCGGTCATCTCGGCCACTGTGGGCGGGGGAACCATCCGCACCAATGGCGGCTACCATTTTGCCGCGCTGGCGGGGAGCGCCACCCCGGTGACCTACCAGTGGTACAAGGGGGCGACGCCCATCCCCGGCGCGACGAATGCGGAGTATGATTTGACCCAGGCGACCCTGGCCGACGCGGCCGATTACCGCGTGGTCGTGGCGAACTCCAGCGGTTCCGCGACGAGCCCGTCGGCCACGCTCTCCGTGGCGGCGGAGGGCGTGCCCGGAAGCGTCATCGGCTTCCGTTCCGCCGCGTTCTCGAACCCCGGGCTCTACTCGTATTACTCCTTCGACAGTCTCTGCGCTGACAGCAAGGGAACCAACCATGGAATCTTCTCCGGCACGCCAGGCGCGGGGGCTTCCATCGGCTCCGGCCTGGGTTCCGGCAGCGGGGCCAGCGACGGCGCGGGCAGCCAGAAGGGGCTGTTTATCAATGGCGCGGACGGGTTTGTCCTCGGTGGGGGCGATCCCAACCTCGACTTCAACAACGCCAACCAGGAAGGCACGATTTGCGCCTGGATTCGGCCGCAATGGAACTGGACGGCCAGCTATCCGGCCATGTGGGTTATCTCCAAGGGCTCTACCGTGGGCCGGCGCTGGGCGTTTGGCGTCGGGGCGCGCAAGTCCGGCGTGCGGGTCAACAACGGCACGGCGACCGATTACAACGCCTCCGTCCCCGGCATGGCCGTCACGAGCTGGTATTTCGTGAGCGCGGTGTTCTCCAACGGCACGTGCAGCATTTATCTCAACGGATCGCGCGTGGGCTTCAACGCCAATTACCCCATGGGGACGAACCTTGGCCTGCCCCTCATCATCGGGGCGCTGGACAACGTCGGGACCAACGTCTGGAGCGGTGGCATTGACGAGGTGGCCATCTACACCAACGCCCTTTCGGACTCTGCGATTCTCTCGCTCTACAGCGGCTTCCTGGTCGGCGACCCGCCGACCATCA
>JBJOEZ010000064.1:0-22177 GCA_046048995.1 Verrucomicrobiota bacterium
GCGGGTGAGCTGCGCGCTGCTGGCGGGAGGCGGCCTGCGGCACGGGCAGGTGATTGGGGCGACCGACCGGCTGGGGGGCGAGGCGGTGGAGCGGCCGGTGCGGTTTGGCGAGGTGCACGCGACGCTCTATCATGCGCTGGGCATTGACGTGAACAAGGTGACGTTGCCGGACCTGACCGGGCGTCCCCAGTATCTGGTCGAAGACGGCCTGCAACCCATGCGGGAGCTGGTGGGCTGAATGCCGCCCGGGAACCCAACCTCATGCTGACCCTTTATTCCCGACCGCCCGCGCGCTCCGGTTACTGCGACGGGGTGTCGCGCCGCAACTTCCTGCGCATCGGCGCGCTCAGCCTCGGCGGCCTGGCGTTGCCGCAGATCCTGCAGGCTGAGGCCGCCTCCGGGGTGGGGCGCTCGCACAAGGCGGTCATCATGATTTTCCTGCCGGGCGGCCCGAGCCACCAGGACATGTTTGACCTGAAGATGGATGCGCCGAGCGAGGTGCGCGGCGAGTTCCGTCCCATTCCCACCAACGTCCCTGGCATCGAGATTTGCGAGCACCTGCCCCTGCTGGCGAAGTTGGCGGACAAGTACACGCTGGTCCGGTCCATGGTGGGGGCGTTTGACGATCATGACGCCTACCAATGCCTGACCGGGCGGCCGAACCGGAACCTGCCCCCGGGCGGGTGGCCGTCGATGGGCTCGGCCCTGGCCCGGCTGCAGGGTTCGGTGAACCGGACGATTCCGCCCTTTGTGGGGTTGTCCCCGAAGATGGGCGAGATGCGCTGGGCGCGCAGCGGGGACGCGGGTTTCCTGGGGCCGGCCTATTCGCCGTTCCAGCCGAACAAGGGCGGGGGCAAGGAGGACATGACCCTGAACGGGGTCACCCTCGATCGGCTGGCGGATCGGCGGCGGCTGCTGGAGGGCTTTGACCGGTTCCGGCGCGACCTCGACGCCAGCGGGATGATGAGCGGGCTGGATGCCTTCAACGAGCAGGCCTTTGGCATCCTGACCTCGAGCCGGTTGCTGGAGGCGCTGGACGTGGGGAAGGAGGATCCGAAGGTGCGCGAGCGCTATGGCAAGGGCGACCAAGCTGATGGAGCACATGCTGGTGGCGCGGCGGCTGGTGGAGGCGGGGGCGCGCTGCGTGACCCTGGCCTTCAGCCGTTGGGACCATCACGGGGACAACTTCGGGGCGTTGCGCCAGGATTTGCCCCTGCTGGATCGGGGGGTCAGTGCGCTGCTGCAGGACCTGCAGGAGCGCGGGCTGGACAAGGACGTGAGCGTGGTGGTGTGGGGCGAGTTTGGGCGGACGCCGGTCATCAACAAGGATGGCGGGCGGGATCATTGGCCGCGGGTGAGCTGCGCGCTGCTGGCGGGAGGCGGCCTGCGGCACGGGCAGGTGATTGGGGCGACCGACCGGCTGGGGGGCGAGGCGGTGGAGCGGCCGGTGGAGGGCGCGCAGGTGATGCGCGAGTTGACCTGAGCCGTGGAGCGGCCATTCTTGGCACTGACATGCTGACCATACCCGCCACGACGCCCCGGCGCTTTTGCGACGGCGTGTCACGCCGCAACTTCCTGCGCATCGGCGCGCTGGGCCTGGGCGGGCTGGCGTTGCCCGACCTGCTGCGGGCCGAGGCTGCCGCCGGCCTTGGGCGCTCGCACAAGGCGGTCATCATGATTTACCTCCCGGGCGGCCCGCCGCACCAGGACACCTTTGATCTCAAGCTCGACGCCCCCAGCGAAATCCGGGGCGAGTTCCGTCCCATCCCGACGAACCTGGACGGCCTGCAGATTTGCGAGCACCTGCCGCGCATCGCGACGATTTGCGACAAGCTGGCCGTGGTGCGGTCGATTGCGGACGCGGTGGATGACCACAGCGACTTCATGTGCATGACCGCGCGCCGCAAGCAGGCGCAGCCGCCGGGCGGCTGGCCGACCTTTGGCGCGGTGGTGTCCAAGGTGCTGGGGGCCTCGGCGCCCGGCGTCCCGCCCTTTGTCGGGCTGGAGCCGCGGATGAAGCACCGGCCCTACAACGCGGCCAATCCCGGCTACCTGGGGGCGGCGCACAACAGTTTCCGGCCCGAGGCCGAGGGCAAGAGCGACATGGTGCTCAACGGGGTGACGGTGGAGCGCCTGGCCGATCGCCGCACCCTGCTGTCCAGCCTGGACCGCTTTCGGCGGGACGTGGACGGCAGCGGGCTGATCACCGGCCTGGATGCCTTCCAGCAGCAGGCCTTTGGCGTGCTGACCTCCAGCCGGCTGCTGGACGCGCTGGATGTCACCAAGGAAAAGGCGGCCATTCGCGAGCGCTACGGCAAGGGTGACTACAAGGTGCACGGCGACGCGGCGCCCATGATGAACGAGCAGTTCCTCATTGCCCGCCGCCTGGTGGAGGCCGGCGCGCGGGTGGTCACGGTGGCCTATGGGTTCTGGGACTACCACGGGAACAACTTCAAGAACGCCCGGGCCGACCTCCCCATGCTGGACCAGGCGGTGCACGCCCTGATCACGGACCTGCACGAGCGCGGCCTGGACAAGGACGTGAGCGTGGTGGTGTGGGGCGAGTTTGGGCGGACGCCGACCATCAACAAGGATGGGGGCCGCGACCACTGGCCCCGGGCCAACTGCGCGCTGCTGGCCGGCGGCGGCATGCGCACCGGGCAGGTCATCGGCGCCACTGATCGCCTGGGCGGGGAGCCGACCGAGCGGCCGGTCACCTTTGGCGAGGTGTTTGCCACCCTTTACCAGCGCCTGGGCATCGACGTGAACAAGGTGACCGTGCCCGACCTGACCGGCCGGCCCCAGTTCCTTGTGCCCGAGGGGGCGCAGCCCATGCGGGAGCTGGTGGGATGAGGGGGTGGCGAGTCCGGGAACCGAAATTCGCGGCCCGAGGAATTTCGGACGCGGGGTGGCGGACCTCGGGTTTTCATCGGGCCCTGGCTTTTGGCTCGCGGATTTTGTTGTTGAAACCGGCCTCCCCGCGGAGGCCAATCATCGGATTGCACTGACTTGAAACTGTTATGGTGAACGTACCCGTCCTGCGCTGGGGCAAGCCCTACACGAGCCTGGAGACCTCCCAGGTGACCCATTTTGCGACCGGCGAGTCGCTGGCTGCCGTGAGCCAGGCCAACGCCGGGTTGCTGGCCAAGGACATGCGGCAGGCGGCCCGGGCCCGGGCCGTGCTGCGGGAGATTCCGATCCGGGATCTGATCCAGATGATGAAGAAGGCGGCCGACCTCTACCGGGACGGCACGCTGCCGCTGGGGGATGGCACGCAGAGCCCGGACGAGTTTGCGCGGCAGCAGTCGGCGACGACCGGGCTGCCCGAGCACATGTGCAAGTTCAACATGGCGAAGAACCACTTCGTCCTGTCGAACATGGATCGCATCCTGGACTGCCTGACGCGCGGCCTGCCGCTGGACATCCTGACCCGCGGCTACGGGGACGAGGGGCGCGGGGTGGTGTTGAGCTACCAGGCGCAGTCGCCGGTGCTGGGGCTGGTCCTGCCGAGCAATTCCCCGGGCGTGCACACCCTTTGGCTGCCGGTGGTGGCCATGCAGATTGGCCTCGTGCTCAAGCCGGGGTCGCAGGAGATCTGGACTCCCTACCGCATGGCGGCGGCCTTCCGCGAGGCGGGCGTGCCGCCCGAGGCCATCGGCATTTATCCCGGCGGCCATGACGTGGGGAACGAGGTGACCAGCCGGGTGGGGCGCGTGATGATTTTCGGCAGCGCCGAGACGGTGAAGCGCTACCAGGGCAACCCCGGCGTGCAGGTGCACGGGCCCGGGTTCAGCAAGATCATCCTGGGCGACGACTGCGTGGATGACTGGCCCAAGTATCTGGACATGATGGTGGACAGCGTCTACCTGAACAGCGGGCGTGGATGCATCAACTGCTCCGGCATCTGGGCCTCGCGCCACACCAAGGAGATCGCGGCCGCCTTGGCCGAGCGGCTCGGGCCCATCCAGCCCCTCCCGCCGCAGGACCCGAAGGCCGGGTTGGCCGCCTTCACCGTGGCCGGCCAGGCCCAGGCCATCCATGCCGGCATCCAGCAGCGCCTGAAGGAGGACGGCGTCACCGACATGACGGCGCCGTTTGGGCCCCGCCTGGTCGAGCAGGAACGCTCCGCCTACCTGCGGCCGTGGGTCATCCATGCCAATTCCCCGGACCGGCAGATTGCCCACACCGAGTACATGTTCCCCTACGTCACGGTGGTGGAATGTCCCCAGGCCCAGATGCTGGAGAAGATGGGGCCCACCCTGGTGTGCAGCGCCATCACGCACGACAAGGCCTGGGGCCAGCAGTTGCTGGAGGCGACGCACATCGACCGGCTCAACCTCGGGCCCATCCCGACCGTGAAGCTGGACTGGTTGCAGCCGCATGAGGGCAACATTGTGGATTTCCTCTTCCGCGCGCGCGCCTTCCAGGCCGCGCCCGACACCTCCGCGCTCGACCTTGCCATCCATGACGCGGTGGGCAAGGTCGATGCCGATCGCATCACCAAGGCCATCGCCGAGCTGGCCCGGTCGAAGTAGTCCCGGCGCGCGGGCCTCCGCGCCCGCTTGGGCCCTACCCAGCCACTGCGTGCGTGCCAAGCGGGCCGGAGGCCCGCGCGCCGCTTCCCATTTGCCCCCGGATGCCCTAGGCTGCCTCCGTCATGCCCACCCCCGCCGAGTCGCCCGCCGCCCGCCGCGCGCCCAACCTCGTCGATCCGCAGGCGCTCATGGCGGTCAAGAACCTCGAGTTGCGGGCGCGCATCGTGGTGGAGGGATTCTGGTCCGGGCTGCACCGCAGTCCCTACCATGGCTTCTCGGTGGAGTTCACGGAGTACCGCCAGTATGCGCCCGGGGATGATCCGCGATACCTGGACTGGCGGCTGTATGCCCGGAGCGACCGGTACTTCATCAAGAAGTTCGAGGACGAGACCAACCTGCGGTGCCATCTGCTGGTGGACAACAGCCGGTCGATGGATTTTGGGACGCGCGGGTATACGAAGGCGCAGTATGCGAACACCCTGGCGGCCACGCTGGGGCTCTTCCTGCACCAGCAGGGTGATGCAGTGGGGTTGCTGACCTTTGACGAGGGCATCCGGGATTACCTGCCGGCGCGGCACCGGCCGGGGCACCTGCGGCACCTGATGCTGGCGCTGGAGAAGCCGGCGGGTGGGCGCGCGACGAATTTGGCGGCCCCGCTCCAGCGCATTGCGGAGATGGTGACCCGGCGGGGGTTGATGGTGTTGATCTCGGACCTGCTGGCCCCGCTTGACGTGCTGGAGCCGAACCTGTCCCGCCTGCGGGCGGGCGGGCATGAGGTGGTGGTGTTCCAGCTGCTGGACCCGGCGGAGGCCCGGTTTGACTTCGAGCAGGCGTCGCTTTTCCGCGACGTGGAGACCGATCAGGAGATTTACATCGAGCCGGCGGCGGCCCGGGCCGATTACCTGGCGCGGCTGCAGGCGCACCTGGAGGCGGTGCGGGGGATTTGCGACAAGCTGGGCGTCACGCACCTGCGGTTCGACACGGATCGGCCGCTGGAACTGGCGTTGTTCGACTGGCTGCGGGTGCGGATGAGCCAGCGGAAGAGCCCGCTCCGGAGACGCTGAGGCCTCAGGGGGCCAGCTCCACGGCGCGATAGTAACGCCGTGGCGTGCCGGGTGGAACGAGGTCCACGTGCACGGTTGGATTGTTCGTCAGCAGCAGCGTGGCGAGGGGTGTCCAGGTGGGGTTCGTGACGCCGTCCACGAAGTCGATCCGGTAATGGCGGCCTGGTGTGCCATAGACCTTCACGCCGGGGAAGAGCTCGATGTCCGTGTAGACCGGGACCATCGCCTGGGAGAAGAGGAGGTTGTCGATGCCGATGTTTTGGAGGCCGCTGGAGCCGAGGTTGGAGGAATCGATGACGATGCGGACCACGCGCGCGTGGAGCGGGTTGGTGAAGGAAAGGGAGGTCCGGGTGCCGGGTTGGCCCTGGACGAGCAGGTTTTCCTGGGCGTAAAGGATGCTTCCACCGAGGTCCGTCACCCGCAGCGAGCCGAGAACGAGGTTGGTCTGGAACCAGGCCCCCAGGTCGAAGCCGTGCAGGCGGACCTCGAATCCGGGGTCGGCGGCCAGCGTGATCTCGAGGGGGCCGGGCGAGCGCACGTAGACGAGGTTGGTGAGGTTGCCGTAGCCGGTGGACCAAGCGCCCGGGTTGAGGTAGGAGACCTCGACATTCGGGGTGGCCCCGCCGGTTAGCTCGTAGCGGAAGCCGTTCTGCGCGGTGTTGGTGATGCGGTCTCCGTAGGACTGGGGGAAGATGGCGGAGAGGTTGAATCCACTCGTGTTCTCGAAGAGCAGGCGGGTGGCGGGCGCGGGCAGGCCGCCTTGCAGGAGGAGAACCAGGGGCAGGAGTGCGGGCAGGCAGCGTCTCCGTAGGCTTGGAGGAGTCATCCTGGGTCAGGCTACGGCCATTCCCAGGCGGCATCAAGCCGGGGTGGGATGGCCTAGAGCGGGAGGACCTTGAAGGAGAACAGGCGTTCGGCCATCCAGACGGCGGCGAGGGTGGCGGCGAGGGCGGAGCCGAGGCGGAGGGTCAGGACGCGGTAGGTCCAGCCGTGGCGGAGGCCGAAGGCGAGCGGGAGGAAGGCGGCGACGATGGCGAGTTGTCCGAGTTCAACCCCCACGTTGAAGCTGATCAGGCCCGTGGCGAGGGAGGAGCCGGTGAGGCCGAGGTCGCGGAGGGCGCCGGCGAAGCCGAAGCCGTGGATGAGGCCGAAGCCGCCGGCCGCCAGCCAGCTCCGGTCGCCGAACCAGGGGCGGAGGTTGTTGAGGGCGGCGGCGATGACGGAGGCGGCGATGAGGGGTTCGACCACGCGGTGGGGAACATCGAGCACGCCGAGGACGGCGAGGCTGAGCGTCAGGGAATGGGCCACGGTGAAGGCGGTGATCAGCTTGAGGACGTGGAGGGCCGGCTCGCGGAACCGGTCCACGGCCTGCCACTGGCCTTGCTCGCGGCGCAGGACGGCCGGGAGAAGCAGGGCGAGCAGGAAGAGGACGTGATCAAAGCCCAGCCAGATGTGGGTGATGCCTTCGCGGAGGAAGGTTTCGGCGGCGCCCCATGGACCGGCGGGGGTGGCGAGGGCGAAGGATCGGGCCGGCTCCAGCCGATTGAACGAGGCGGCCTCGGTTCGGCCCGCATGGTCCACGCGCAGCAGGCCATGGATGTTGGTGTCGACGCGAAAGAGGGCGGCTGCGTTGAGGTCGAGCCGGGCTGGTCGGGTGGCCAGCCCGGTGCCGCACAGGAAGGGCACGCGTATGTAGTCGAGGTCGCGCAGGCGGATGGGCACGTAATCCGTCGGGGTTACCTCCAGCCTTTGGCCGTCGGCGCGGAGCTCCAGGGCCATGACCACGTCGAGGGCCAGCGCCTGCAGGCGGCGGTCCAGTTCGGCGGGGTCCAGCGCGGCGGCGCGCTGCGGATCGAGCCCGGCCCCCACCACGAGGTCGCGTTCGGCCACGTCCCAGTGACCTGTCAGGCTCCCGCGTCCGGCGGGGACGATGACGGTGAGGAAGGTTTCGCTCGGCGTGTGCGCCGGGGCGGCCAGCACCCCGAGCAGCAGCAGCAGCGCCACGGACGCGAAAGGCGCGCGGGCGGTGCGGAACGGTGGGTGGACCCGGCGGGGCAAGGCAGGCAGCGGGGCTAGGGTTTGGCCGCGGGCTTGGCCGCTGGTGCGGGCGTGAGTGTTTCCCCGGTGGCGGGCGGTTTGAGCCGGGGCGGTCCCTGGAGGAATCCGTGCCGGACCAGGAACCGGTCGGCCTCGATGAGCGTGACGGTTCGCCAGGGGTCGCGATTGAAGAACCCATGGGGGCGGCCCTCGGCCAGCTGCAGGTCCAGGCCGGTGTAGCCCTGGGCGAGCAGCTTTTCCCGGGCGGTGTCCCAGCCCGGTTTCCAGGTGTCCTGGGTGCCGAAGAAGACAAGGGCGGGCGCCTGCCAGCGGGGCAGGTGGCGGAGGACGTCGATTTCGGGGTCGGCTTTATCCTCCGGGGCGAAGGCGGGGTTGAAGAGCAGGTAGGCGGCGACGGAGGTGTCGATGCCCTTGGGGTCGGCGGGGTCGTTGAGGCCGGGGTTGGTGGTGGCGAGCACGGCGAGATGGCCCCCGGCCGAGCCGCCGCCGGTGATGACGCGGGCGGGGTCCACGCCCAGTTCCGCGGCGTGCGACTTGAACCAGCGCAGGGCGCTCTTGGCGTCGGTCACGCAGACGCGCTTGCGCGAGGTGCCGGTGGGGAGGGCGCGGCGCCCGGCGGCGTCGAGCATTTGGTATTCGGCGGTGGCCGTGACCAGGCCGCGCTGGGCGAAGTAGGCGCAGGCGGCGCGGAACTGGGCCAGGGAACCCCCATTCCAGCCGCCGCCATGGAAGAGGAGGAGGCCGGGCACCTTGGCCGAGGCGGGCTGGTGTCCGGGCGGGAAGTAAAGTTCGAGCGCGCGCGGTTGGCCGGCCGATTCCTTGTAGGTCCGGCGCTGGCCCGCCGGGGCATCGTCGAAACGATCCGTGTCGCCCTTGGCTGCCGCGGCTGTGGCGGCGGGCCGGGCGGGGGCCGAGACCAGCAGAGCGAGGGTGAGGAGGAGGGGAATTGCGGTGGGGGAAGCCGTTTTCATGGCTTGGTTCCGAAATCCCAGCGGCGCCGGGTTTCGCCGTGGGTCAGTTCGATCCAGTCAATTTGCACGGGGGTGTCCTGCACGGGGAGAAAGAGCCGGACGATGCCGGCCTGGTTGGCGGGAGCGGGAATGGGGGCGGCGATTTCGGCCCAGTCCCCGGCCTTGAGGCTGTAGGTGGACGGCTTGGGGGCGTCGGCCGGTGGGGTGGTGGGTGAGGGCAGCCAGGCGACCTGGCCGGAGCCGCCGTCGCATTGGATGCGAAAGCGGAGCCTGGCGCCGGGGCCGAGCGGGCCGGCGGCCAGGCCGAGGAACGGGGCGTTGCCGCGGGCGGTGACGTGGAGGACGCCATCCTTGGCCGTGGCCTGGCACTGGCGTTGTTTCCAACCCTGCAGGGCGGGGTCCTCGACCTCCGCGCCGGTGCTGGCCCGGGCGGCGGGGGTGGCGGGTTTCGCCCGGGCGTTTCGGCCGGCGGGCTGGCCCTCGCGTTCGGGTTGGTATTGGGCGGGGTCGAAGGCGGGGTTGCGGACGGGGGTGACCGCCTTGGTCTCGGTGAGGAATTGTTCAATGAGGCGGTCGAGGGCGGCGACCTTGTCGGGGAGGCGGGTGGCGAGGTTGTTGGTTTCGCCGAGGTCCTCGCGCAGGTTGAAGAGCAGGTGGCGATGGGCACCCAGGTCGCCGCCATGGAAGAGGCGGATGAGTTTCCAGTCCTCGTGATGGACGGTGACGGCCGGGGGCAGCCAGTGGGGGACGGGCGGGTTGTGGGGGAAGTATTGGAAGAGGGGCGGGCGGGCGGGGGTGGCGCCGCGGAGGGCGGCGAGGAGGTTGGTGCCGTCGAAGCGCTGCCCGGGGGCGGGTTCGAGGCCGAGGCCGGCCAGGAGGGTGGGGTAGTAATCCTCGCTCTGGATGGGCACGTCGCTGCGGGACCCGGGCCGGGTGACCCCGGGCCAGGCGATGAGGCAGGGCACGCGGGTGCCCCCTTCGTAGACCGTGGCCTTGCCTCCGCGCAGCGGCGCGTTGCTCGTCGGGGCGCCCCCGTCCACCTCGCTATACATGTTGCCGCCGTTGTCGCTGGTGAAGACGATCACCGTCCGGTCGGCCAGTTGCAGGCGGTCAAGGGCGTCCAACAGCGTGCCCACGGCGTCGTCCATGCTTTCCAGCATGGCGGCATAGGTCGGGCTGCGCTGGGGGTTCCGCGGGTCCACGCGCGCGCGATGCTTCTCGATCAGGGACGCCTTGGCGTTGAAGGGGGCGTGCACGCTGAACATCCAGTAATTGAGAAAGAAGGGGCGGCTGCGGTTGGTTTCCATCCAGGCCACGGCCTCGGCGGCCATGCGGTCCTCGATGTGTTCACCGGGGGTGCGCTCCTGGAAACGGGCGAACTTCCACGGCGCCACGAAGCTGCCGGCGGGCCCGGGCCCGGGATGATGGGGGAGATCGATGTCGAAGCCATGCTGGAGCGGGGAGTAGGGGTCCGTGCCGAGATGCCACTTGCCGAAATGGCCGGTGGCATAGCCCGCCTCCTTCAGGGCCTCGGCCAGCGTGCGGTATTCCGGTTTCAGGCGGGTGACCGGGACGGGTTGGACGGCCTTTTGGTCGGGGGCGGCCCTTGTCCCGGGCTTGGCCTTGAGGTTCACCTCGGGCACGTGGCCGTTCGGGGTGGTGATGCCGGTGCGGGCGGGGCTGAGTCCGGTGAGGATGGCGGAGCGCGTGGGGGAACAGAGGGGACTGGCGGAGTAGGCCCGGGTGAAGAGCATGCCGCGTCGGGCCAGGCGTTCGAGGTGGGGCGTGCGGTGGAAGGTGGTGTGACCGTAGGGGGTGGTGTCGGCCCAGCCGAGGTCGTCGGCGAGGATGAAGATCACGTTCGGACGGGGCGCGGCGGCGGCCGTGGCGTGGAGGAAGCCCGCGACGGCGAGGAGGAGGAGGAGGGCGAGGCGCAAGGAAGTTAGCGGGTTGGTGAGTGAGCGGGTTAGCGAGTGAGTGAGCGGGGCAGGGGGTGGAATTGGAGGGTGAGGGATTCGTAGCCGACGGTGCGGTCGTAGCGCTGCTCGTGTTCGAGGCGTTCGCGGGCTTCCAGGAGGGATAGGTGGTCGACCTGCTGGGTGCACTGGTGGAGGAGGGTGCGGAGCAGGAGGCGGGCGTGGGCGGCGCCGAGGCAGAGGTGGGCGCCGAAACCGAAGGCGAGGTGGGGGTTGGGCTTGCGGTCGAGCCGGATTTCGCCCGGGGCGTCGAAGGCCGTTTCGTCCTGGTTGGCGGAAGCCCAGCAGAGGGAGACGCGGCCGCCGGGCGGGACGTTGACGCCGTGCACGTTGGTTTCCACCGGGCACACGCGGCCGATGTGGGTGAGCGGCGTGATGACGCGGTAGTATTCCTCGACGGCATGCGTGATGCGGGCCGGGTCCTCCCGGAGGAAGCTGAGCGCCTCGGGATGGCTGGCCAGGTGGGCGAGCACCGAGGAAATGGTGTGGATGACCGTGTCGCGTCCGCCGGCGAAGGTGAGGTTGCCGAAGCCCATCATTTCCTCGCGGGTGAGGGGGCGTCCGCGGAAGGAGGCATGGGCCAGGGCGCTGAAGAAGTCATCGCCGGGTTGGGCGGCGCCGCGGTCGAACTGCTGGTGGAGGTAGGCTTCGAGATCCCTGCCCTTGGATCCGCCGTCGCGGAACACGTGGGTGCCCCAGCCGATCCAGAGGGCGGCCTCGCTTTGGGGCACGTTGAGGAGGCAGGCGAGGGCGTGGGACTGGATGGGGAGGGCGAATTCGCGCACCACCTCGATGGAGCCCCGGCCGAGGGCGTCCTGCACCCGGGCGTGCAGGATCGACTCGATTTGGGCGATGACGGCGGGGTCCTTGGCCCGGGCGAAGAAGGGCTCGACGAGGCGCCGGTAATCGGTGTGGTCGGGGGGATCGGTCTCGACCGGGATTTGGCGCATGGAGCGGACGTCCTCTTCCGACGGGATGGGCACGCGGAAGGGGGCGTTGGAACTGAAGGTGCGGTAGTCGCGGGCGGCCTGGCGGACGTCGGCGTGGCGAAGGATCATCGGGACGGATTCCCCCTGGAACGGGCAGGCCAGGACGCCGTCCTTTTGGCGGGCCTCGCGGAAGGGGTCGGAAGGGTGATGCATGGGTGGGCGGCCGGGGTGTTGGTGGGGCGGGGTCAGTGGGGGCCGGACTCGTAGTGGGTGACGCCGCGGGGGGCCTGGCCGGCGGGGTTGATGGCGAAGGCGTAGTCGTGGACGATCTCGCCCCGGAGCAGGTGGCGCTGGATGATTTGCTCGAGGACGTGCGGGGTGCAGGAGTGGTACCAGACGGCGTCGGGGTAGACGACGGCGATGGGGCCGCGGGTGCAGACGCGCAGGCAGTTGACCTTGGAGCGATAGACGAGGGGTTGGGGGCCGACCAGGTGGAGTTCCTTGAGGCGGGCCTTGAGGAACTCCCAGGCATGGAGGGATTGGTCGGCCGGGGCGCACTTGGCCTCGGTGGGTTCGGCGCAGAGAAAAATATGGCGCGAGTATTTCTCCAGGCCAAGGGTGGCCGCGGCGTCGCGCAGGGAGGGATCCATTGCCATGTCGTGGGATGGGTGCGGGGTTATTGCACCGGGGTGGCGGACGGGGTTCAAGCCTCATTCGGCGGCGGCACAAAGAATTTGCCGCCCCGGTCCCGCCTCCTAACCTTGCCCCACCCGGCAGCTCACCCCGCCGGCCAATGCTGATTTGCCATGGCAAAAACCCTGAAACTCAAGCTGCAGGAAGGCGATGCCGCCCCTGACTTCTCGGCCTCCACCAACGGTGGCGGCCAGGCCTCGCTGTCCGACTTCAAGGGCAAGCACGTCGTGCTCTACTTTTATCCCAAGGATGACACCCCGGGATGCACGCGGGAGGCCTGTGCCTTCCGGGATCAGCATGCGGCGCTGAAGAAGCGCGGCGCCGTGGTCCTGGGCGTGAGCACCGACCCGGTCAAGGCGCACGACAAGTTTGTGGCGAAGTATGAATTGCCCTTCACCCTCCTGGCGGACGAGGATCGTTCGATCGTGGAAGCCTACGGCGTGTGGGGGGAGAAAACCTTCATGGGCCGCAAGTATCAGGGCACCCACCGGGTGACGTTCCTGATTGGGAAGGACGGGCGCATCCGGAAAATCTGGACCGAGGTCAAGCCGGACGAACATGCGGCGGAAGTGCTCGCCGCGCTGGATTCGTAGCCGGCCTCGCGTTGGCGCCGGAGTGCGGTGATGGGAGGTGCGCCGACGGGCCTTCCGTCCATCCGGGCCGCCCACTCCCAAACCCAGACGCCAGCCTCGGCCAGCCCGGCCAGCCCGGCGGAGGCGGGGTGCGGAAAATGGGGTTGTCTTTGGCGATCAGATCGTTACGCTTGCGTTAAATCAGATGGCACCCACCGGAACGCCGAGCAATCCGCCGGAGAATTCCTCCCCCTCCGGCGGCGATCTTCTTCGCAACTCCACCCTCTACCGTGAGTTTCAAGCCGAGCGGGAGGAGATCCTGAAGCACAAGTGGATCGAGTCGGAGAAGGCCGGCTACGACATTGGATTTGAGAAGGCCCTGACGGACTGGATTGTCCATCACCGGGCCAAGTGGCGCAGAAGCCGGCAGTCCTCGCAGAATCAGTGAGTGGACGGCGCCGGTGGTTCCTTTAAGGCCGCCCTGCGAGGCGGCCAAGGACACGATGGTTCCAACCCCAGACATGGTGGTCGCACGGAGTTGCGCTCCGCGCATTCCCGCTTTTCCCTCCCGTTGGCCGTTCCATGGCGCCCTGGCCGGGGTGGCCGCCGCTTCAACCCGCTGTTTATCCGATGCCTGACCGAACCTTGATCCTGAATGCCCAGGCGGTGCACCGGGTGTTGACCCGCATCGCGCACGAGATTGCCGAGCGCAACGACCAGGGGAGCGCCGTGGTGGTGCTGGGGGTGCAGCGCGGCGGGGTGCACCTGGCGGCGCGCCTGGGGGAGATGCTCAAGGTCATCTGGGGCCATGCGGTGCCGGTGGGGACCCTGGACGTGGGCATGCACCGGGACGACCTCGACGCGCATGCGGCGCCGAACATCCGGCCGACGGTGGTGCCCTGCGACATCAGCGGCAAGACCGTGGTGCTGGTGGATGACGTGCTGTATAGCGGGCGCACGACGCGGGCGGCGCTGGATGCCCTGAATGACTTCGGCCGGCCGCGCCGGGTGCAGTTGGCGGTGCTGGTGGATCGCGGCCACCGGGAGTTGCCGATCAAGGCGGACTTTGTCGGCAAGAACGTCCCGACGGCGGCCGCCGAGCGGGTGGAGGTGCGGTTGAAGGAGGAGGCGGGGGAGGATGCGGTTTACCTGGAGAAAACGGCATGACCCCGGCACCCGTCACCTGGCACCGCAAGCACCTGCTCGACATCGAGTCGCTCTCGGCCGCCGAGATTGAGTTGGTGCACGAAACCGCCCGCGCCTTCAAGGCGGTCGGCGAGCGTGCGATCAAGAAGGTGCCCGCGCTGCGCGGGAAGACGGTGGTCAACCTCTTCATCGAGCCGTCCACCCGCACCCGCATCAGCTTTGAACTGGCCGCCCTCCGCCTGACCGCGGACGTCATCAACTTCACCGCGGAGGCGTCCTCGTTGAAGAAGGGGGAGACCCTCAAGGACACCGCCCGCAACCTCGAGGCCCTCAACGCGGACATCATCATCATCCGCCACAGCGCCAGCGGCGCCCCCCATTTCCTCTCGCGTTTCCTGCGCGGCAGCGTGGTCAACGCCGGCGACGGCGCGCATGAACATCCCACCCAGGCGCTGCTCGACACCTACACCATCCGGGAAAAGAAGGGCCGGGTGGAGGGCCTCAACGTCACCATCCTGGGCGACATCCTCTACAGCCGCGTCGCCCGCTCCAACATCTGGGCCCTGCTCAAGCTGGGGGCCAAGGTGACCCTGTGCGGCCCCAGCACCCTGGTGCCGCGCGTCTTCGAGCAGATGGGCTGCCGGGTGACCTACGACGTGGACGAGGCCATTGCGGGCGCGGACGTCATCAACCTCCTCCGCATCCAGCACGAGCGGCAGCGGCGCAGCGCCTTCCCCAGCATCGGGGAATACACCAGTGTGTTCGGCCTGACCAAGGCCCGCTTCGCCCTGGCCAAGCCTGATGTCCTGATCATGCACCCGGGTCCGATCAACCGCGGGGTCGAGATCAACAGCGAGGTGGCCGATTGCGATCGCTCGGTCGTCCTGGAGCAGGTCACCAATGGCCTGGCCGTCCGCATGGCGGTCCTCTACCTGATCAACGGCGGGCAGGGACCGCAGGGCGTGGGGGCCTGAGGGACCGCGTTGGCGCGGGGCGGGCGGAGGACGCCGCAGTGGGGGTTCGCTCCGGCGGTCGGGAGTCCTGCGAGGCTTTCCGCCACCGGGTGAACCCGGGGGGAGCTTAATCGGGCTTGAGCGAGCAGTTGCGGGTGTCCCCGGAGTTCAGCATGGCCTGGGTGAGGGCGGATTGGTTGAACTGGTGGGCGCTCCCGTCGGCCAGGACCATGTTGCCGGCGGTGTCGTGGAGCGTTTTGTCCCAGCGCGGGTTGTGGGTGGGGCCCAACTGGGTGATGACCCCCGTGAGGGCGGCCGGCCCGCAGTTCTGGCCGTCGAGCCCGATGAGGTTGCGGTCGCCGGCCAGGTGCATGGCAGGCTTGTCGGGGAGTGCGCTGGTCCCGATGGCGTAGCTGAGGGCGCTGTTGCCGAGGGCCGCGAGGCCCCGGCCCGGCGCGGCGGTGAAGTCGGTCGCGGTGGTCCGGGCGCCGTCGCTGGCACAGCGCAGGACTTTGGGGGTGGCCAGTTCGTTGGAGAGCGTGGCGAAGTGCTGCCAGGCCCTGGTGAGCGTCTTGCTGCCCCCCTCGGCGGGATCGACCACGGAGGGATACTTGTCCTCGTTGTCGTTGCCCCACATGGTGAAGGCCAGGCCGATCTGGCGGAGATTGTTGACGCAGGATATGCGCTGGGCGCGCGCCTTGGCCTTGGCCAGGGCGGGCAGGAGGAGGGCGGCCAGGATGGCGATGATGGCAATCACCACCAGCAATTCAATCAGGGTGAAGCCGGCCGGGCGGGCGGCCCGGGGGCCGGGGCAGGGGTAGGGGTTCATGGAGAATGACTGTCGGCCCCATCTGACTGCCGGATCCGTGGTGCATTCACAAGAGTTTCGTGCGGAGAACCTTGGGCGACCTCTGAGGGGGGGGTGGGGAGGTTCTCAAAAAATGTCCTGCCCATGCCAACTCCGGGCAAGCCGGCTGGGGAGGGGGGGGCTAGGGTGGGGCGCGTTGGGTGGCCGGACGGGTCCTCGGGTGGCGAGGGTGGACGGCGTGCCCGTTGCTGACAGGATTTCTCATGAGCCAGACCCTGACGCCCGTTTCCGCCGCGACGCCGCGGTTCATCAAGTGGTTTGCGGACCTCACACTGGACGACGTGCCCCTGGTGGGCGGCAAGAATGCGTCGCTGGGAGAGATGTTTCGTGAATTGACGCCGCGCGGGGTGCCGGTGCCGAACGGGTTTGCGGTGACCGCGGAGGGTTACCGGCATCTGTTGCGGGAGGCGGGGTTGGCGGAGGTGATCCGGGAGGGGTTGGCGGGGTTGGACACGCGTGATGTGGGCCAGTTGCGCGAGCGCGGCCAGCGGATCCGGGGGGTGATCCTGGGCGCGCGCCTGCCGCGGGATTTGGAGGCGGAGATTGTGACCGCCTACGAGGCGTTGCGTGCGGGGTCCGGCGGGGCGGTGGGGGTGGCGGTGCGGTCCAGTGCGACGGCGGAGGATTTGCCGGACGCGAGTTTTGCCGGCCAGCAGGAGACGTATTTGAACGTGCAGGGGCGTGGGGAGTTGGTGCAGGCGTGCCTGCGTTGCTTTGCCTCCTTGTTCACCGATCGGGCGATTTCCTACCGGGTGGACAAGGGCTTCGATCATTTCCAGGTGGCGTTGAGCATTGGGGTGCAGCGCATGGTGCGGGCGGACCTGGCGACGAGCGGGGTGTTGTTCACGCTCGACACCGAGACGGGGTTCCGGGACGCGGTGTTGATCAACGCGGCTTACGGATTGGGTGAGAACGTGGTCCAGGGTTCGGTGAACCCGGATGAGTATGTGGTCTTCAAGCCGACCCTGAAGGCCGGCTTCCGGCCGGTGTTGCAAAAGCGGGTCGGGACGAAGGAGTTCAAGCTGGTCTACGACACCGGGGGCGGCCGGATGGTGAAGAACGTCCCGGTGGCCGCGGGAGACCGGATACGGTTCGCCCTGAGCGACGACGAGATCCTGCAATTGGCGCGCTGGGGATGCGTGATTGAGGACCATTACTCGGCCCGGCGCGGCCGGCCGACGCCCATGGACATCGAGTGGGCGAAGGACGGCCCGGACGGCGGGTTGTTCATCGTGCAGGCCCGCCCGGAGACGGTGCAGTCGCGCAGGGCGGTCGAGGTCATGGAATCCTACCACCTCCGGGAGCGCGGGCCGGTGCTGGTGACCGGCCGGAGCGTGGGGGAGAAGATTGCCTGCGGCCCGGTCCGGGTCATCCCGAGCGCGCAGTTCATCGGCCAGTTCCGCGACGGCGAGGTGCTGGTCACCGACAAGACCGACCCTGACTGGGAGCCCATCATGAAGCGCGCGGCGGCCATCGTGACGAACCGGGGCGGGCGCACCTGCCATGCCGCCATCGTGAGCCGGGAGTTGGGCGTGCCGGCGATTGTTGGGACCGAGCACGGGACGGAGCGCCTGGCTGATGGCCAGGTGGTGACCGTGAGTTGCGCCGAGGGCGACACCGGCACCGTCTACGGGGGGCGGTTGGCGTTCGAGGTGAACAGGACGGATCTCAAGGCCTTGGGCCGCCCGCGCACCGGGGTGATGATGAACGTCGGCAATCCCGAGGAGGCCTTTGCCCTGTCCTTCATTCCCAACGACGGCGTCGGCCTGGCCCGGGAGGAGTTCATCATCACCAACTACATCAAGATCCATCCCCTCGCCCTGGTGGAGTATGCGAAACTCCCGCCGGGCCCGGTCCGGGATGAGATCGATCGCCTCACCCGGGGCTACGCGGATAAGACGCGGTACTTTGTCGACAAGCTGGCCCAGGGGGTGGCGCTGATTGCGGCGGCCTTTTATCCGAAGGACGTCATCCTGCGCCTGAGCGACTTCAAGACCAACGAATACGCCAACCTCATCGGGGGCGCCCCCTATGAGCCGGCGGAGGAGAACCCCATGCTGGGATTCCGCGGGGCCAGCCGTTACTACCATCCCCGCTACCAGGCGGGCTTCGCCTTGGAATGCGAGGCGGTGCGCAAGGTGCGCGAGGAGATGGGCCTGACCAACCTGAAGGTCATGATCCCGTTTTGCCGGACGGTGGAGGAAGGCCGCCGGGTCCAGGCCGAGATGAAGCGCCACGGCCTCGAGCGCGGCGTGCATGGGCTGGAGCTCTACGTCATGTGCGAAATCCCGAGCAACGTCATCCTCGCGTCCGAGTTCGCGGAGATTTTTGATGGGTTCAGCATCGGCTCGAACGACCTCACCCAGCTCATCCTGGGGGTGGACCGTGACAGCGAAATCGTGGCGCCGATCTTTGATGAGCGGAACGCGGCGGTGAAGGCCATGATTGCCGACGTGATTGCCACCTGCCGGGCCAAGGGCCGGAAGATTGGCATCTGCGGGCAGGCGCCGAGCGATTATCCGGAGTTTGCCGCCTTCCTGGTGGAGCAGGGCATCCACAGCATCTCGCTCAACCCGGACACGGTGCTGAAGACCACCCTGGCCATTGCGCAGAAGGAGAAGGAGCTCGGCCGATGACGAGGACGGAGGCCAAGCGCGGGCGGGGACACCCGGCGGCGGCCGCGCCGCCGGCGGGCCCCCGGCCGGAGGCCGCCCATGACGTGCTCGGCCGGACCCGCGCGCGTCCGCTGGAGCGCCTCTTTGCCCCCCGCAGCGTGGCCGTCATCGGGGCGACCGAGCGCCCGGGCAGCGTGGGCCTGGCGCTCATGCAGAACCTCGAGACGTTTCCGGGCCCGGTGTGGCCGGTCAACCCGGGCCGGGCCCGCGTCGCGGGCCGGGCCGCCTTCCCGTCCCTGGCCGAGCTGCCCGGGCGCCCGGACCTCGCGATCATAGCCACGCCTGCCCCGGGGATTCCGGATCTCATCCGGGACTGCGGCCGGGCGGGGGTGCCGGGCGCGGTGATCCTGTCCGCGGGCTTCCGCGAGTGCGGTCCGGCGGGGGCGCAACTGGAGCAGCGCTGCCTGGCCGAGGCGCGGGCCGCCGGCGTGCGCCTGGTCGGCCCCAACTGCCTGGGCCTGATGATGCCGCACGCGGGGTTGAACGCGACCTTTGCCCGCGGCATGGCCCGGGCGGGCAACGTGGCGTTCCTCAGCCAGAGCGGGGCCCTTTGCACGGCCATCCTGGACTGGAGCCTGCGCGAACAGGTGGGGTTCAGCGCGTTTGTCTCCGTGGGCTCCATGCTCGACGTGGGGTGGGGGGATCTCCTCACGCATTTCGGGGATGACCCGCACACCCGGAGCATCGTGTGCTACATGGAATCGGTGGGGGACGCCCGCGCCTTTCTGTCGGCCGCCCGCGAAGTGGCCCTGCACAAGCCGGTGGTGATCCTGAAGGTGGGGCATACCGACGCGGGGTCGCGGGCGGCGGCCTCCCACACGGGCGCCCTCACGGGCAGCGACGCGGTGTTTGACGCGGCGGTGCGCCGGGCGGGGGTGCTGCGGGTGGGGACGGTCGAGGAACTCTTTGACCTGGCCGAGGTGCTGGCCAAGCAGCCCCGGCCGCGCGGCCCCCGCCTGGCCCTGGTGACCAATGCCGGGGGTGCGGGTGCGCTGGCGGCGGATGCGTTGGTGCTGGCCGGAGGGCAGGTTGCGGGGTTGGCGCCCGCGACGCGGGCGGCCTTGGACGCCTGCCTGCCGGCGCCGTGGAGCCATGGGAATCCGGTGGACGTGCTGGGGGACGCCAGCCCGGAACGGTTTGCGTCCGCCCTGCAGGCGGTGGGAGCGGACGAGGGCAATGATGGCCTCCTGGTGTTGTTGACGCCGCAGCGGATGACGGAGGCGACGGGCACGGCGGCCGCGGTGGTGGCCCAGGCGCAGGCCTGGGCGGGCCGGAAACCCGTGCTGGCCTGCTGGATGGGCGGGGAGGCGGTGCAGGCGGGCCGGGACCTGTTGAACGGCGCCGGCATTCCGACCTTTGAGTATCCCGACACGGCGGCCCGCACTTTCGCCCTGATGTGGCGTTACAGCGACAACCTGCGCGCCCTCTACGAGACCCCGGAGGCCGTGCCCCTGCCGGAGGGCCATGGACAGGCCGAGGGACGCGTGGCCGTCCGCCTGGCGTCACTCCGCGCGGCGGGGCGGACGCTGCTGACGGAGGTGGAGTCGAAGGAGTTGATGGCCGGTTGCGGCCTGCCGGTCGTGGACACCCACGCGGCGCGGTCGGAGGACGAGGCGGTGACGTTGGCCGCGCGGGTGGGATACCCGGTGGCGGTGAAGCTGTTGTCCGGCACGCAGGCCCACAAGCGGCAGGCGGGCGGGGTGCGGCTGGACGTGGCGGACGCGGCGGCCGTGCGGGCGGCCTGGCATGGCATCCGGGCGGCGGCGGGGGAACACTTTGAAGGCGTGAGCGTGCAGCGGATGGTGCGCGTGGAGGGGCCGGAACTGATCCTGGGCAGCAGCGTGGATCCGCAGTTTGGGCCGGTGCTTCTCTTTGGGGCGGGTGGTTCGCTGGTGGAGGCGTGGCAGGACACGGCCCCCGGGTTGCCGCCCCTGAACGTCACCCTGGCCCGGCGGTTGATGGAACAGACGCGCGTGGCGGGCGCGCTGGTCCGGGACCGGGCGGGACGGGAGGCGGCGCTGGACGCGCTGGCGCGGATGCTGGTGCGCTTCAGCCACGTGGTTCTCGCCCACCCGGCCATCGCGGAAATCGATCTCAACCCGGTCGTCCTCTCCGGTGGCGCCCCGCTCGCCCTCGATGCGCGGGTGGTCCTGCATCCACGCGAGCGGGATCTCCGGCAGTTGCCGCGGCCGGCCATCCGGCCTTACCCGGCCGCCTATGTGCATCCCTGGACCCTGCGGGACGGCACGGCGGTGACGATCCGTCCGGTGCGGCCGGAGGACGAGCCCCTGCTGGTGGCCTTCCATCGGGATCTGTCCGAGCGCAGCGTCTACCTGCGATACTTTGGTCCGCTGAAGCTGGAGGAGCGGGCGGCGCACGCGCAGTTGGTGCGCTTATGCTGCCTCGATTACGACCGGGAGATGGCGCTGGTCGCGGAGCGGGCGGGTGCCGGCGCCGGGGGGCCGGAAATCCTCGGCGTGGGCCGGCTCAGCCGGTGGGATGAGGCGGGCGGGACCGAGTTTGCGGTCACGGTGAGCGATCGGTGGCAGGGGCGGGGGTTGGGCACGCACCTGTTGGAGTCGCTCGTGCAGGTGGCCCGTGCCGAGGGGTTGCGCCGCGTCACGGCCACCATCCTGCCGGATAACCGGGAGATGCAGCAGGTGGCCCGGCGGGCGGGTTTTGCGCTCGAGTTTCCGCCCGGTGCCCACGAATGTCGGGCGACGCTGGATTTATGAACCTGACCCTCAATGGCCGCCGGTTGGACGTCGCGGAGGGGGCCACCCTGCTGCAGGCAGCCCACGCCGCGGGGGTGGAGGTGCCGACGCTGTGTCATGATGACCGGTTGCGGCCGGCCGGGGCGTGCCGGCTTTGCCTCGTGTCCGTGCGCGGGGTGGCCAATCCCGTCCCGGCCTGCGCCACCCCGGTGGCGGAGGGGTTGGAAGTGGAGACGCATACCCCGGCCCTTGAGGAAACGCGGCGCATGGAACTGGCGCTGCTGGCCCAGGATTACCCGGCGGAGGCGGTGACGCAGTGGCCGGAGAAGCCGTTTCACCGGTGGCTGCGGCATTATGGGGTCGCGCCGGGGCCCGTGGGCGGCGCCCCGCGCGAACCGGCGGCGCCCGGCGCGTTCCGGGACGCGGGGCATCCCTATCTCGCGGCGGACCTGACCCGGTGCATTGACTGCTTTCGCTGCGTGCGGATTTGCGCGGAGGTGCAGGGCCAGGACGTCTGGCACGTGACCGGGCCGGGGGCGGACGCGCACATCGTGCCGGACGGCCCGTCCCTGCTGGCCAGTTCCTGCGTGAGTTGCGGGGCGTGCGTGGACACCTGCCCCAGCGGGGCCCTGGAGGACCAGTCCGTGCTGCGGCAGGGCGCGCCCACGGCGTGGACACGCACCACCTGTCCCTACTGCGGGGTGGGCTGCGAAATGAACGTCGGCACGCGGGGCGGCCGCATCGTGCAGGTGCAGCCGGTCCTGGAGGCGCCCGTCAGCAAGGGGCACCTCTGTGTGAAGGGCAGGTATGCCTTTGACTTCGTGCATGCGCCGGACCGGATCCTGCATCCGATGATCCGCGTGGGGGCGCCGGGCTGGACGGGCGGGGCGGGGCCGGTCCCGGTCGGCGCGGGGGCGGCGCCGCCGGGGTGGCAGGTGGTGGGGTGGGCGGACGCGATTGCCTACGTGGCGGGCCGCCTGACGGAACTGCGTGCCGCGGCGGGGCCGGACAGCATTGGGGTGC
>JBJOEZ010000065.1:0-16844 GCA_046048995.1 Verrucomicrobiota bacterium
CGATCGCGCAGGACCTCGACGAAGACGGCGAAGAAGTTCGGCACACCCTCGCGGAGTTGCTGGATGTAGGCGTGCTGGTCGGTGGAACCCTTGTTGCCGTAGACGGTGATGCCCTGGTTGACGACCCGGCCGTCGAGGTCGAACTCCTTGCCGAGCGATTCCATGACCAGCTGCTGGAGGTAACGCGAGAGCAGCTCAAGGCGGTCCTTGTAGGGCAGCACCACCATGTCCCGGCGGCCGCGCCCGTCGGTCAGGCCATGCCAGGCCGCGGCCAGCAGCGCGGCCGGGTTTTCCGCGGTGACCGGGCGGCGGGTGAGTTCATCGCAGGCCCGCGCGCCGGCCAGCAGGCCGTCGATGTCGATCCCCTGCAGCGCCGCGGGCAGCAGGCCCACCACGCTGGTCTCGCTCGTGCGCCCCCCCACCCAGTCCCACATCGGGAACCGGCGCAGCCAGCCCTCCTTCTCCGCGTGCCGGTCCAGCGCGCTGCCCGCGCTGGTCACGGCCACCGCGTGCCGGCTGAACGACAGCCCCGCCCGGGCCCAGGCCGCCGCCGCCTCCAGCATGCCATTGCGGGTCTCCGGCGTGCCGCCACTCTTGGAAATCACCACCGCCAGGGTCTGCCCCAGCTGCCCGTCCAGCCGCGCCAACACCCGGTCCATCCCCTCCGGATCCGTGTTGTCAAAAAACCACGGCCGCAGGCGGTCCGACCCGGGCTCGCCCAGGGCCTGCGCGACAAACTGCGGCCCCAGCGCGGATCCCCCAATCCCGATGATCAGCAGGTGGCGGAAGGGCCCGCCGGCCCCGGCCACCCGGCCCGCCTGCACCTCCGCGGCAAAGGCCTTCACCGCCGCCAGCGTGTGCTCGATCTCCGCGCGGATTTCCGCCGTCGGCGCCAGCGCGGGCTGGCGCAGCCAGTAATGGCCCACCATCCGCTTCTCGTCCGGGTTGGCGATGGCTCCTTTTTCCAGCGCCGCCATGGCCGCGTAGGCCCGCTGCAGCCCCGGCTCCAGCCGGGCCAGCTCCTCCGCGGCAACATCCACCCGGCTCAGGTCAAGGGCCAGGCCCAGGCCGGGAAACTCGGTGTAACGCTCCTGGAACCGCTGCCAGAGTTCTTGTTTGGTCATAATCAAGGCGGGGCCAACCTACCAAAGCGCCTCCCCTGGAAAAGCCGAAACCGGCTCCGCGCCCACCCGGGTTTTGCGGGAAAAATCGCCGGGGAAAGTGCCCCCTCCCCGGGGCCCGCCGCCGGACCGCCGCGCGGACCGCCCTCATTTTCCAGATGCGGGCCGCGGGGAGACCCGCTAACTTCCGCCCGCAACACGGAACCCCGACTCACTGGCGACTCTCATGAACGCGATGCACGAAATCGATTACCACGTCCACGGCGGCGAAATGCAGTTCGTCGAGGTGGAACTCGACCCCATGGAAGCCACCGTCGCCGAGGCGGGCGGCATGATGTACATGGAGGACGGGATCGAGATGGAGACCATCTTCGGCGACGGCTCCCAGCAGCAGTCCGGCGGGTTCCTCGGGGCCCTCATGGGCGCCGGCAAGCGGCTCATCACCGGCGAATCCCTCTTCATGACCGTCTTCCAGAACCGCGGCCACGGGAAGAAGAAGGTCGCCTTTGCCGCCCCCTACCCCGGCAAGATCATCCCCGTCCACCTCGCCACCCTCGGCGGCGAGTTGATCGCCCAGAAGGATTCCTTCCTCTGCGCGGCCAAGGGCGTCTCCGTCGGCATCGCCTTCAACCGCAAGCTCGGCGTCGGCCTCTTCGGCGGCGAGGGCTTCATCATGCAGCGCCTGCAGGGCGACGGCTGGGCCTTCCTCAACGCCGGCGGAAACATCCTCCAGAAACAACTCGCCCCCGGCGAGACCCTCCGCGTCGACACCGGCTGCGTGGTCGCCTTCCAGCCCTCCGTCCAGTTCGACATCCAGTTCGTCGGCAAGGTCAAGTCCGCCCTCTTCGGCGGTGAAGGCCTCTTCTTTGCCACCCTCACCGGCCCCGGCCACGTCTGGCTCCAGTCCCTCCCCCTCAGCCGCATGGCCGACCGCATCGTGCGCGCCTCCGCCGTGGGCGGCAGCCAGGGCGGCGAGCAGGGGTCCATCCTCGGCCCCCTCGGCCGCATGCTCGACGGCAACGGCTGAGCATCACCCCAGTTCCCGCTTGCCCGGCCCCACGGGGGGATGCCTCACTACAGGCCGTCCTCCGGGCCGGCCTTTGCCGGTCCACCGGGGACACCTGATTCCGAACCCATCGCACCATCCACACCATGAGCGCCTCGCCCCGCTGGAAAATCGCCGGCATCAACTTCGACCACTTTCACATGGGCGACCTGCTCCGCTACGCCCATGACCATCCGCAGGTCGATCTCGTCGGCATCTCCGACGAGCAGCCTGCCCGCATGGAGGAGGCCATCCGCAAGCTCGGCATCCCCCGCGACCGCGCCTTCACCGACTACCGCGAGTGCCTGGAAAAGACCCGGCCGGACATCGTCATCCTCTGCCCCGCCGCCTCCGCCCACGGGGCCTGGGTCAAGAAGGTCGCCCCCTACGGCGCGCACATCCTGGTCGAGAAACCCTTCGCCGCCACCCTCAAGGAGGCCGACGCCATGGTGGCCGCCATGCCGCGCCGCAAGACGCTCATGATCAACTGGCCGCTGCAATGGATGGCCTCCTACCAGAAGGCCCACCAAATCATCGCCGACGGCTACCTCGGCGAGGTGCTCAATGTGTGGCATTTCGGCGGGAACCGCGGCCCGCTCTGGCACGGGGCGGACAAGGACGAGAAAACCGCCGCGCAGGTGGCCAGGGAAAAGCCCAAGTCCTGGTTCTACAAGAAGTCCCACGGCGGCGGCTCCCTCCTCGATTACCTTGGCTACGGTTCCACCCTCGGCACCTGGTTCCAGGGCGGACGCCGGCCCCTCGACGTCACCGCCACGGTCGACATCCCCAAGGGCCTCGAGGTGGACGAACACAGCATCGTGGTCGCCCGCTACGCCCATGGCCTGTCCAAGTTCGAAACCCGCTGGGGCACCTTCACGGATCCCTGGGTCATCCAGCCCCAGCCCCGCTGCGGCTTCATCATCGCCGGCACCGAGGGCACCGTGGCCAGCTATGACTACGACGACTTCGTGACCGTGCAGACCCGCCGCCAACCCCGGCCCCACCGCGTGCATGCGCCCGCCCCGCGGGCTCCACACCAGAACCCGGTCCAATACCTCATCCATTCCCTGAACACCGGCTCCCCCCTCCAGGGCCCCGTCAGCCTCCCCATCAGCCGCATCGGCCAGGAAATCGTCGATGCCGCCGCCAAGAGCGCCCGCCTCCGCCGCGCCGTGCCCCTGGCCTGAACCGGGGCCTGCCCGGCCGGACCGACCCTGGCTTTGGCTCAGCCCGCGTCGCCGCGCGGGTCCAGGGCGTCGCGCAGGCCGTCCCCGAGGAAGTTCAGGGCCAGCAGCGTGAGGACCAGGGTCGCGGCGGGAAACACCACCAGCCACCAGTAGATCTGGATGGGATTGATCTGGGCGGCGCCGTCGGCGACGAGGGATCCCCAGCTGGCCAGGGGCGGCTGGATGCCGAGGCCGAGGTAGCTGAGGAAGGATTCGTAGAGGATGACGGAGGGGATGGTGAGGGTGAGGTAAACGATGACGATGCCCCAGACGTTGGGGAGGATATGGCGCCAGAGGATGCGGGTTTGGCTGGCGCCGAGGGCGCGGCTGGCCTCGACGAACGCGCGCTGGCGCAGGGAGAGGACCTGGCCGCGCACGATGCGGGCCATGGTGAGCCAGGAGATGGCGCCCAGCCCGACGAGAAGGGCGACCAGGTTGGCGGCCGGCCGCGCGCCGGTGCCGAAGAGCGAGCCGAGGGCGGCCGCGAGGGCGTCGCGGGCGGTGGTCAGCAGCACGATGACGAAGATGATGGAGGGGAGCGAGTTGAACAGGTCGACCACCCGCATGAGGAAGCCGTCCACGCGCCCGCCGGCGTAGCCGGACACGGCGCCCCAGGTGACGCCGATGACGAGGGCGACGGCGGCGCCGACGCCCCCGACGAGGAGGGAGACCCGGGCGCCGTAGAGCACGCGGGTGAGGAGGTCGCGGCCGTGGACATCGGTGCCGAACCAGTGGCGGGCGCTGGGGGGCAGGAACTGGGCGTCGGTGGTGACGTCGGGCGGGTAGGGGGCGACGAGGGGCCAGACGAGGACGAGGACGGCGAGCGCGCCGAGGAAGGCGAGGCTGAGGACGGCGGGGGTGTGGCGGCGGAACCGGCGCCAGGCGCGCGCGCGCGGGCTGGCCGGAGGGGCCGGGGGGAGCGGCTCACTCATAGCGGACCCTCCGGTCGAGCAGCGCGATGAGGATGTCGGCGGCGAGGTTGAGGAGGAGCAGGAGGGCGGCGTAGAGGAGGACGAGCCCCATGAGCAGGGGATAATCGCGGTTGAGGGAGCTGTTGACGAAGAAGCCGCCGAGGCCGGGGACCTGGAAGAGGCTTTCCACGACGAACGAGCCGGTGAGCAGGTCGGCCAGCATGGGGGCGGCGAAGGACACGACGGGGAGGAGGGCGGGCCGGAGGGCGTGGCGGAGGAGGATGGCGGTCTCGCCGACGCCGCGGGCGCGGGCGGCGGTGATGTATTCGCTTTGCAGGGTGGTGGTCATGCTTTCGCGGACGAGGCGGGCGACCTTGCCGGCGAAGAGGAGGGCGAGCGTGACGGTGGGGAGGACGAGGTGGAGGGGGGATTCCCAGAGGGCGACCGGGAACCAGCCGAGGCGGACGGACAGGGTGAGGACGAGGAGCGGCCCGAGGACGAACCCGGGCAGGCAGACGCCGACGAGGGCGAGGAGGCCGAGGGCGTGGTCGGCCCAGCGGCCGCGGTGGACGGCCATGGCGACGCCCCAGGGGATGCCGAGGCCCAGGGCCAGGCAAAAGGCGAGTCCGCCGAGGGTGAGCGAGACCGGCAGGGCCTGGGCGATGATGTCGTTGACCGTGTGGTTGCGGTACTTGAGCGACGGGCCGAAATCCCCGCGGGCCAGGTCGCCGACCCAGCGGCCGTATTGCTGCAGCCACGGCTCGTTGAGGTGATACTTGGCCTCGATGGCCCGCTGGATCTCAGGGGAGGCCGGCGCGCGCTGGCTGTCAAAGGGTCCGCCGGGGGCGACCCGCATCAGCCAGAAGGCGAGCAGGCTGATCCCGAACAGGAGCGGGACCAGGAAGAGGAGTCGCTTGAGGAAAAACATGACCCGGCGCGCGGCGCGCCGGACCAGTCCACCCAAGCGCGGCCGGCAAGGCAAGTCCCGGCCGGGGCGGAATGGCCGGACCGGATCCGGCGCCGGGGCGGCCATCCGCCGCCGTCCCGCCGGGTCGGCCGGGATTCGCCGCGCTTACTGGGGCGGGTTGGCCCGGAGGCGGAAGAACTGGGGCGCGGTGCCGGGCAGGACGAGGACCTGGACCGTGCGGTTGGTGGGGGCGGCCGGCACGGCCTGGAAGGTGGACCAGGCGGTGCCGAGGCCCGGGGTGGTCTGCACGGTGTAGCCGACGTTGGCGGCGGCGCTGAAGGTGAGCACGACGTTGGTGCCGACCGTGGCGAAGGTGCCGACGCGCAGGACGCTGGAGGCGTCGCGCGGGTTGGTGCCGACCTGGAACTCCTGCAGGTTGTTCAGGCCGTCGCCGTCGGAATCGAGGGCGGCATCGGCCGGGTTGAGGGGATCGAGGCTGTAGGCGACCTCCCAGTTGTCGGGCATGCCGTCGCCGTCGCTGTCGCCGGTGCTGGGGGCGGGGCCGGGGGACGGGGTGGCCGCGACCCAGTTGGTCGGGTCATTGCCGAAGCCGGTGGCCGACACCCGCTGCAGGGAGAAGCCGGTGCCGTCGGCCAGGGGCGGCCAGGGCGCGAGGTCGAAGTAGCGGACCTGCTCGACGAGGACGTAGGGCACGCCGTCCAGGTTGGGGGCGTCGGGCCGGCGCAGTTCAACCTCGTCCTCGGCATTGGCCAGGCGGCCGATCCACGGGCCGAGCACGGGGGTGGAGGGGGCCATGCCGAACTTGGAGCGGAAGGCGGCCAGGACGGCGGGGTTGGCCACCGGATCGAAGCTCACCACGACCAGCTCGCCGTCCGGCGGCAGCTGGGTGCCGGGCGGGAAGTCGAAGTCGACACCGTCACGCAGGCGCCAGCCATTGGTGCCGTCGTGGAGGGACACCGTGGCGGTGGTGATGTTCCGCAGCTCGATGAACTCGTCGAGGGTGTTGTCGTTGGTCCCGAGGTCGGGCGGGTGATAGTGGATTTCGGACAGGATCACGGGCCCGACCTTCGGGTAGGGATTGGCGGCCCCGGTGCCGGTGCGGAACTGCTCCACGTTGCCCGGGTCATCCACCCCGAAGCTGCGGCCGCTCATGGCGGTCATCTCCGCGCGGCCGTCGCTGGTCACGTAGCGGCCGAAGGACACCCCGTTGGCGGCGGCCCCGAAGCTGACCCGGGTGCGGAACCCGGTGGGGACATTGTTGGAGGAGGCGGACAGGACCACCTCGTCGCCGGTCGAGCTGAGGCGGAAGGGCACGTCGGCGGTGGCGTCGTTGGTCAGGACGTTCTCGTAGATGACGAGGTAGCCGTTGGCCGGCAGGAGGGTGGCCGGGGGAATCTGGTATTTCTGCAGGGTGCCGCCGTCATCGCTGAGCCACCAGCCGCCGAGGTCGATGGGGCTGCCGGTGAGGTTGCGCAGCTCGATGGCGTCCTCGAGCGGGAGGTCGGTGTGGGTGAGCACCTCGTTGATGGCCACGGTGGTGAGCCAGCGCCAGTTGGATTCGCCGGGCGAGCTGGTGCCGGGGAAGGTGACCACGGCGGCGGCGCCATCCGGGAAACGGCCCTGGCTGACGTCGGTGGCCTGCGGCCCGTAGGTGTAGCCGTCGAGCAGAAGCCCGGTCATGGTGGAGAGCCCGACCGACTCCGTCACGGCGTTGAGGGAGAAGGACACATGGTCGGCGCCGGCCACGGGGTTGTTGTCGGCGATGAATACCTGGAAGGCATTGGTCCCGGTGCCGAGGAAGGAGAGCGGGGCGATGGCGTGCTTGAAGGGCGAGCCGAGGTTGTCGGTCAGGTAGAGCCCGCCGAGCGCGACCGGCAGGAGGCCGGGGTTGTAGATCTCGAACCAGTCATCCTCGCCGGCGGCGGGGGCGGCCATCCATTCGTTGACCCGGAGCACCGCGGGGTCGCCGAGGCTGGCGATGGGGGCGTTGCTGGCGCCGGGGGTGGGGCTGTTCAGGACCCAGTTGGTGCTGCCATCCGGGAAGCGGCCGATGCTGAAGTCGGCGGCCTGCAGGCCGTAGGTGAGGGCGTTGGAGAGGCTGCCGCCGGCCGCGGGACGGTCGAAGAGGTAGAGGGCGCCGCCGCTGGACTTGAGGGCGAAGTTGGTGTTGACGAGCGGGCCGGCGTTGGTGGCGCCGGTGTCGCAGAGCACGCGCAGGAACTGGCCGGGCCCCAGGACGGTACCCGTCCCGAAGACAAACCGGCGCGGCTGCAGCGTGTTGTCCGTCAGGCTCATGTCATCGAGCGTCACCGGGGCGGCGGTGCCGTTGTAGATCTCGACCCAGTCGGGCGTGCGGCCGGCCTCGGCCAGGCTGCGGTTGTTGGCCAGGACTTCGTTGATGACGACGGCGTTGCCGTTGGGTTCCGGCCCGATGGAGATCGGGTTCGGCGCGCCGGGCGTGGGCACGTTGAAGTAGACGATCGTGCTGGACCCGTTGGGACTGCGGCCCTGGGAGCGGTTCAGGTATTGGGGCTGGTAATAGACGCAGTCGATGAGGCCGAGGGAGGCCGTGAACAGGCCCAGCTCGCCCTGGTCCGGGGTGAGGGAGAACCCAAGGTGATCCGCCCCCAGCTCGGGGGCGCCGTCGGCGAGGAAGCGGGTGTAGCCGAAGCCGGCCACGAAGCTGAGCGGCGCGATGGCGTGGCGGTCGGGCCAGCCGACGAGCTCATCGGACAAATACAGGCCGCCGAGGGCGACCGGGTTGGGGTCGGTGTTGTAGAGCTCGACGAAGTCGGTGGCCTGGGCGCCGGTCCCCTCGGCCAGCCACTCGTTGAGGCGCAGGCGGGCGGGATCGCCGGTGGCGGCGGGCCGGTTGGCCGCGCCGAGGGTGGGCTGGGCCAGGAACCAGCCGCCGTCGTCGCCCCGGGCGATGGAGAAGTTCTCGACCTGGAGGCCGAACACCACGGAATCGACCAGCGCACCGCCGTTGGCCGCCGCCTCGCGCAGGTAGACCGCGTCACCCGACTGGCCGAGGCTGAAGCCGAGGTGCAGGCCCGCGGTGCCGTCCGGGTTGTTGGCGAGCAGGACCAGGCGCGCGCCCGCGGCCAGGGTGGTGCCGGGCGGGAAGGCGAACTTGAACGGCTCGGCCACGTCATCGCTGACGCCCATGCCGGACAGGTCAATCGTGCTGGCGCTGGCGTTGATGACCTCGATGGCATCGGGGGTGGTGCCGAAGTGGTTGAACGCGCCGGAATTGGCGGCCAGCACCTCGCTCAGGCGCAGCGCCGTGGCCGTGACGTTGACGGTCCAGGTCCGGGAAACCGTGGGCTGCGCGTCCGCCCCAAAGATGGGGTCGTCCTGGTAGAAGCCGGCGTCATTGCGGCCGCTCACCTCGACGAAGTGGGGTCCGCTGGCCAGGCCGCTCAGGGAGAGGGGCGTGCCGACCGGGGTCTCGGCGCTCCACGGGCCGCCGTCCAGGCGCCAGCGATAATGGGTGAAGCCGGACCCGAGCGGGAACCCGGCGGCGGGGATGCCGCGCCCGGTCCGGTTGGGCCCGACGCGCAGGGTGGCGCTGGTATCCGGGGTGACGGCCGGCGGCAGGCCGGCCACGGCGGCGCCCCGCGCGCCCACGGCGCCCTGGTCGCGGCCGTCCGGCCCGGCCCCGAGCGCGGGCGAGCCCGGGCGCAGGCTGAACCACGTCCACAGCACCTGCGCCGCCTGCCACGAGTCGAGGGCGCGCGTCTCGGTCACGGTGGGCACGTAGCGCAGGAGCGGGTCATTGGTGCTGTTGTTGCCGCCCGGCCCGGTCCAGGCGGGGCCGCCGACCTGGTGATGGACGTTGTTCGTGAAGGTGACCTGGGCGGTGCCCTGGGTGCGGACCAGGCGCTCGGCGCCGGAGATGATGTTGCCCTCGAGGAGCAAGCCAAGCCCGAGCGCCGTGCCGTCATCGGCCATCGTGATCACGCCGGACTCGGTGTCCTGGCTGCCGGTGCGGTTCTGGTTGACGATGGTGTTGTTGAGGAAGGTGTAGAAGTTGCCCTGCTTGGCGTTGGCGGCCTGGTCCACGTCGAAGAACAGGTTCCCCAGGGCGGTGACCTGGGAGGTGTCGGCGTTGTCGGCCCCGCCGCTGATGGCGCTGGCCGAGTCGGGCGAGCCGTTGCGGTGGACGTGCAGGAAGATGTTGCCCTCGATCCAGGCGTCGGTGCTGTCGAGATCCAGCAGGTCGTCGTCGGAGCCGGCGAAGACGCAGTTCAGGACCTGCAGGATGGGCCCGGGCCGGTTGCCGCCGGTGAAGTCGATGGCGTCGTTGTAGCCCTGGGCCTTGCCGATGAAGCAGCGGCGGAAGATGCCGCGCCCGCCGGCCTTGATGCCGGTGCTGCCATGGATGGGCTCGAAGGCGGCCGTGGCGGCCGGGAAATGGCAGTCCTCGACCACGAAGGAGGACGCGTCGAGGTCGAGGTAGCGGGCGGTGGTGCTGAGGAAGCGGGTCTGGCCGAGGTAAAGGTCGCCGGCGTTGACATCAATGCCGTTGCCGGAGTGGCCCTCGAGGTCGGCGTAGGCGATGCGGGTCTCGGGCGAGCCGGCCCCGCCGTTGATGACCAGGCTGGTCCAGTTGCCGGCCCCCGGCACGCGGGTGAACCGGATGCGGGCGCCGGCGTTGCCCTCGGCGAGCAGGCGGCCGCCGTTGGCGACGGTGAGGCTGACGCCGGGGGCGAGGAAGACGGTGGTGCCGGGCAGGATGGTCAGGGTGACGCCGGCATTGACGGTCACGTTGCCGGTCAACTGGTAGGGGCCGCCCGCGGGCGTCCAGGTGGTGTTGGCGGCCAGCGCGCCGGACACCGTCTGCACGGTGCCGTCATCATACCAGATGTCCACCGTGGCCTCGGCGAAGGCCACGTCATTGGAGTTGAGCGACTGGACGGTGACCCGGTTGATGCCCGGCTGCAGGGTGAGGGCCTGGGTCCAGCGGACGAGGTAGCCGTCCCAGTCGGCCATGGCGCCGGCCACGAGCACCTTGCGGGTGTCGATGGCGTGGGCGGTGCCGGAGAGGGTGACGATGGGGGTGGTGGTGTAGAGGAGCCCGTTGGAGGTGCCGAGCGTGCTGGTGACGGTGAGGGCCAGGGGGATCTGGCGGAGCACCTCGCTGCGGCGGTTGGCCACGTGGGCCTTCATGTCGTTGATGGTGGTCAGGGTGGGCCCGTTGCCCCAGCCGGAGAGCAGGCGATCGATGAGCGGGTTGAACACGCCCGGCGCCAGCACCTCGTCGGCGATGCGCTTGACCTCCGCGTAGAAGAACGGGGCGAACGCGTTGTTGGTGAAGAGGCGGCGCAGCACGGGCGTGTTCGGCGCCTGGCCGGCCGTGTTGGGCGGGTTGAGGAAGATGAAGGGCGAGGAGTTGGTGGAGGTGTTGTAGTTGTTGATGGTGTCGCCCTGGCCGAAGCAGGTGTCGAAGTCATGGCCGATCAGGACGAAGCGGCGGTCCTGCAGGCCCCGGTAGAGGGCGTAGTCGTCGCCGCGGCCGTTGAAGAGGGAGGTCTCGCCGTAGTTGATGAGGGAACCGACGGCGAAGTAGCGCATCCAGAACGTGACATTGATGTTGGTGCTGATGGCGGCCACGAAGTCGGCCGGGGTGGACGCCTGGCTGAAGACCGCGGTCATGGCGAGCAGGTCGGTCCAGTCGTTCTCGGTCTGGTTGGAGGTCTTGGTGTAGCCGCGGCCGAGGTAGGCGCTGGGGGCGGCGCCCAGGTAGGTGAGGTCGGCGTTGTGGTTGCCGGTGGAGGCGCGGTAGACGTTGCCGTCGCCGTCCTCCGGGAAGAGGTTGGCGGCCAGGTCGCCATTGACGGGCTCGACGAGGAGGAAGGTGCCGTAGCCGGCGCCGGAGCTGGAGCCGTTGGCGGGGGCGGCGAGGGGGGCGGGGTTGACGCCGTTGGTGCGGTATTGGACCACGCGGGCCTCGGAGGCGGGCAGGCCGGCCTTGCGCGCGACGGCGGCGCCCATGAGCTGGGCGTGGACGAACTGGGCGTTAAGGTTGATGGCGTTGAGGCCGTTCCAGGGATTGTCGTTGGGGATGTTGATGCGGTTGTTCTTGGGATTGCGGCTGCGGGAACCGGCGCCGCGGATGCGCATGCCGGCGCCGTAGCGGATCTTGGTTCCCTCGGCGTCGGTGGTGACGAGGGTGATGTTCTGCTCGGCGTCGCTGTTCTGGTTGATGCCGTTGTAAATGGACTGCTCGGTGCCGCTGAAGATGAGGCGGATGGACGGCATGGTGTCGGGGATGACCTCGTCATCGACCTGGTAATAGGCGTTGGCGAGCTGGGCGAAGGTGTTGTTGGTGTTCCAGGCGGGGGCCGGCCAGGTGCGGCTGCGGCCGCCGGAATCGAGGGCCTCGACGTAGAACTCGATGACCGCGCGGTTGGCCGAGGGCGGGAGGACGGCGCCGTAGAGGCCGTCGCGGGCCAGGCCGTCGGCATTGGTGCCGCGGTCGAACATGGGCACGCTGGTGAAGGGGCCGGGGGCGGTGGTGGAGTGGTTGCGCCAGAAGAGCTGGACGGCGGCGACGCCGTTGCTGAGCTCGTCCCGCACGCGGGCCGTGATGGCGACCGACTCGGTGGAGCGCGGGATGGCCGGCGTGTGGGTGACGTCGAGGACCAGGGGCGGGACGTTGTTGGTGGCGGTGGAGTTGGGGGCGCCGGGGGTGCCCGGCAGGGTGGTGCTGGCCTGCCAGTTCTGGCCGTATTGGTTGGGCAGGAGGGGGTTGACCAGTTCCAGCGAGCTGCCGAGGCCGTCGGCGAGGCTGACCCAGGCCCAGCCGGAGGCGTTCTCGTCGAGGATTTGGCGGGCGAGGATGTTGCCGGTGGCGGCCCCGGGGGCGGTGGGGAGGGTGACGTTGAAGGTGGTGGGGGTGATGCTGGCCGGGGCGAAGATGCCGTTGAGGGCGGGCTGGTCGGCGCCCGAGAGGAGGATGCGATCCCCGGTGGTGTAGCCGTGGTTGAAGACGGTGATGGTGGCGGTGGTGCCGGAGAGGGCGACGGACTCGACCCGGACGGCGCCGCGGCCGCGCTCGCGGCGGGCCCAGTCGCCGGCGGTGGCGTAGTGGACCTCATTGACGACCTCGCCGAGGGGGGTGACCAGCTCGAGGGTTTCCTCGCGGTTGGCGAGCTGGCCGGTCCAGCCGCCGACGACGTTGGTGACGCCGGGGTAATTGGCCTGGAAGGCGGCGACGTTGGCGGCGACGACGAGGTGGCCGCCGGCGGGGATGGCGACGTTGGGGAAGGTGTAGTTCAGGCCGCGGCTGAAGCGCCAGCCGGTCAGGTTGATCAGGTTGGTGGCCGTGTTGTGCAGCTCGATCCACTCGTGGGCGGGCAGGCCGCCGGGGGGATTGAACATGATTTCATGGATGAGAACCTTGCCGGCGAAGGTGGCGGCGGGATCGTAGAAGTAGGTCCACTCGGCCCCGGGAAAGCTGTTGGGGGGCGTGGCAAGGTCGGTGATGCCGTGGGTGGTGGCGATGCGGACGTCCACCGCGCCGTTGGTGGGCGGCAGGAAGGTGAAGGTGTAGGGACCGGCGCCGCTGCCGGTGAGCAGGTGGGGCTTGCGGTTGTTGATGAGGAGGTCGTTGGTGTCGAGGCCCGTGACCGGCTCGGTGAAGGTGAGGCGGATTTGGTTGAGGGAGCGGACGGTGACCCCGGCGGGCGGGTCGATGGCGGCGAGGGCGGGGGCGACGGTGTCGGGGGTGAGGTAGCTCCAGGTGGCGCCGGGGCCGGTGGCATTGAAGGCGTTGGGGACGGTGGCGAGGTCGCGGATGCCGTGGGTGGGGATCCACGAGACGTTGATGACGGTGGCGTTGGGCTGGGGGAACGAGAAGGAGTAGGCGGTGGGGCCGCCGGTGACGCCGGTGGCGGGCACGCCGTTGAGGAGCAGGTCGCCGGCATTCACGCCGGTGACCGCCTCGCTGAAGGTGACGGTGAGGGAGGTCAGGTTGGTCACGGTGGCGCCGGCGGCCGGGGCCTTGGCGGCGACGACGGGCGGGATTTGGTCGACGAGGGTGTAGGTCCAGGTCTGGCCGGGCCGGGTGAGGTCGAAGCTGTTGGGCGGGGTCTCGAGGTCGGCGATGCCGTTGGCCCCGGACCAGCCGATGGAGACGGCGCCGTAGGCGGGCTGGGGGAAGGTGAAGGTGTAGTTGGCCCCGGTGCCGGTCACGCCGGAGGCGGGGACGAGGTTGACGACGAGGTCGGCGGCATCGACGCCGTTGACCGGTTCGCTGAAGTTGACGGTGACCTGGGTGAGCTGGGTGACGGTGGAGGAGGCGACGGGGGTCTGGGCGGCCACCACGGGGGCGCTGGGGTTGAGCAGGCGGTAGGAGAAGGCGGCGGTGCCGGCGGAGGCGTTGAAGGGCTTGGGCGGGGTGTCGAGGTCGACGATCTCGGCGCCGGGGTCCCAGGTGACATTGACGGTGCCGTAGGCGGGCTGGGCGAAGCTGAAGGTGTAGGTGGTGTTGGTGGTGCTGGCGAGGCCGGTGGCGGGCACGCCATTGACGCGCAGGTCGGCGGCGTCGACCCCGGTGACCGGCTCGGAGAAGCGGACGGTGAGGTTGGTCAGGACGAAGACGTCGCCGGCGGCGGGGGTGACGGAGGAGAGGGTGGGGGCGACGAGGCTGGGGTCGAGCAGGAAGGTGTAGAGCTGGCCGTTGAAGCCGAAGTCGGTGCTGCTGGTGGGGTTGTTGTTGAAGCCGTGGACGGTGATGGTGTTGGTGCCATCGACGAGGTAGCCGGCCGGGTTGGGGAGGGTGTAGACCGTGTAGGGGATGCCGTTGTTGCCGGGCTCGTTGGCCGAGTTGGGGGCGGTGCTGTTGTAGGCGACCTCGCCGGCGGCCATGTTGACGCGGAGGACCTCCACGCCGTTGACCCACACGACCATGCCGTCATCGATGTAGGCGCTGAGGAAGAGGTTGGTGGCGGCGGAGGCGGTGGGGATGACGAAGGTGCGGCGGAGGAAGACGGAGCTGTAGCCGCCGAGCATGTCGGACAGGAGCGTGCCGGGGTTGGCGGCGCTGGCGTAGACGGTGTCGCCGTAGAAGAAGGGGGCGGCGGCGTTGGACCATCCGGAGTCGTCGAAGCCGTTGGTGCGCCAGAGGGAGACGGGGGCGGAGACCTCGGCGAGGCCCTTCTGGAAGCGCCAGAGCGAGTTGGACTGCACGAGGATGGTGCGGTTGTCGAGGGTGTAGCTCCAGGTGGCGCCGGCGCCGGTGGCGTTGAAGGGGTTGGGCGTGGCGGACTGGTCGGTGATGCCGTGGCCGGCCAGCCAGGCGATGCTGACGTTGGGGCCGGCGGGCTGGGCGAAGCTGAAGGTGAAGTTGGAGCTGCCGACGCTGCTGACGCTGAGGGCGGGGGCGCCGTTGACGAGGAAGTCGGCGGCGCCGACGCCATTGACGGGCTCGCTGAAGGTGACGGAGACCTGGGTGAGGTTGGTGACAGTGGCGCCGGCGGCGGGGACGCGGGCGATGATGGTGGGCGGGACGGCGTCGATGAGGTTGTAGGCGACGGCGGCGGGCGGGGTGAAGGGGAGGGGCGGGTAGCCGACATCCTCGATGCCGTGACCCGGGGCCCAGGCGACCTCGATCTCGCCGACGGCGGGCTGCGGGAAGGTGAAGGTGTAGTTGGAGGTGGTGCCGCTCACGCCGGTGGCGGGAACGCCATTGATGAGGACGTCGCCGGCGTTGACGCCGATCACGCGCTCGCTGAACAGGACCTGCCAGGAGGTGAAGTTGGTGACCTCGCTGCCGGCCGCGGGACTGATGCTGACCACGGTGGGCGGGGCGAGGTTGGGCGGCGGGGCGACGACCACGACGGTGGCGACGAGGGAGGTGACGCTGTTCCCGAACTCATCGGTGACCATGGCGGCGAGCCGGTTGGTGCCGAAGGTGGCGTTGGTCCAGGTGAACGAGAACGGGGCGGTGGTGTCGGTGGCCAGCACGGCCCCGTTGGTGAGGAAGGAGACGGAGTAGGTGCCGGGGCCGTCAATGGTGGCGGCGCGGGCGCTGAGGAAGAGGTTGGTCGGGCCGTCGTAGGAGGCGCCGTTGGTGGGCGTCAGCAGGGTCACCAGCGGGTTGCCGATGGGGTCAAACACGAGCACGTCCGCCGCCGGGGTGGAGGTCGAGGCGCCCTGGTCGTCGGTGGCCACCGCCTGCACGGTGTGCCAGCCCGGCACGGGGCTGTTCCACAGCACCTCATAGGGCGGCGCCGTGGCCTCGCCCAGCTTGGCGCCATCCACCAGGAACTCGACCTTGGCCACGCTGCCCCCCACGTCCGGATCGCTGGCCGTGGCAGCCAGCATCAGGAACGTGGGCCCGGTGTAGACGGCGTTGTTGGTCGGGCTGGTCAAGTCCACGACCGGGGCCTGGTTGCGCGGGATGGTCGGCACCCCCAGCGTCTGCAGCACGAACCAGATGTCCGAGCTGTTGGCGGAATCCTGGTGAATCTCCACCGCCACCACATTGCTGCCCGCCACCAACTGGCTGGCCGGCAGGTTGACGGTCAGCACGGTCGTCCCGTCATCACCCGCCGTCGAGGAGGCGAAGGTGGACTGGGCAATGGCCCCGGCCGGCATGTTGTTGCGGGCCACCTCCACGCCGTTCAGGTAAACCACCGCGCCGTCGTCGCGCTCATAGCGGAGAACCAGGTTGGTGAAGTTGGCCGGGTTCGCGACGTTGAACCGCCGCCGGAAGTAGGTGGTGACATACTTGTTGTTGGCGTCCGGCCCGAAGCCGGTCGTCGTCGCCACCGCCCGGCCGGAGGAATCGCCATAGCCCAGGGGCGCCGCACCCGACCCCACCCACCCGCTGTCGTCATACGCCACCGTGGTCCACGACGCCCCCGGATCAGTGTTGTTGTCCAGGTAGGTCCACACCGCATTGGAGGCAATCAAGGTGCGCGCCACCCCGATGTAGCTGGGCGCGGAGGTGTAGGTGGCCCCGTCGGTCGCCTGGCCCACCGCCACGAACTGGTGCGGCCCGGGCGTCACCGCGCTCCACGTGGCCGTGAACGGGGCCGCCGTGGCCTGCCCGAACTTGGTCCCATCCACGAAGAAGTCCACGTTGGTAAACGACCCGGAAAGCAGCAATCCGGCCGCCGTCACCGTAATCGGGTTGGTGTTCAGGAAGGTCGCCCCGTCCGCCGGCGAGGTGATGGTCACGCCGGTCGCCAGGACGGCGATGTTCACCGGCGGCGAGTTCCAGGAGGCCCCCGTGCTGTCCACCGCCACCGCCGTCAAGGTGTTCGAACCCTGCGGCGGATTGCTGTAAACCATGCTGAAGGGCTCGGTGGCGTCCGTCCCAATCAGGCCCCCGTTCCGGAAAAAGTCGATCCGGCTCACCGTGGCCCCCGGGACGCTCGCCTCGGCCGTGATCGGGATGGGCGTCCCGGCGGCAAACACGGCATTGTTGGTCGGGCTGGTGATGACGGAGGAGCCGAGGACCGAGATCGCCAGGTTGAAGGTGCCGCCGTTCGGGGTGCCGCCGCCAAAACGCCGGGCATCCACCGCAATCCGGTAGGTGGTGCCCTGCACCGCCTGGAAGACCACCACGTTGACCGGGGGGGTGAAGTTGGCGTCGCCGCG
>JBJOEZ010000066.1:0-15631 GCA_046048995.1 Verrucomicrobiota bacterium
TCAAACACGGTGTTGGTCTGGTAGGCCGCAAAGGTGTTGCCGTTGGCCAAGCGGACCACGTCGCCGATGCCCTTGAGCACGGCGTCGCTGCCCCGGTAGTAGCCGCCGTCGTCGGTCTTGTTGTGGGAAATCCGGATGGAGCGGGCCTCATAGCCGGCGCCGTGGTTGAAGGTCGCCGTGGTGGGCGCGGACAAGGCGGTGGTGTCCGCAGCCTGCACGTTGGCCACCGTGACCGTGTAGGAGGTCCCCTCCGTCAGGCCGGAAACGTCGAGCCGGACGGAGTTCAAGGTGGCACCGGGCGAGACGCCGGTGACGTTGACGCCGCCGCTCACGGAATAATTGGCGGCCGTGAGGGCGCTGGCGCCCGGGGGCTTGCTGAAGGTCACGTGGATGCCGTTGGGATTGCCGCGGGAGGAGGCACCGGCCACGCTGAAGGTGGCGCCGTAGTTGAAGGAGAAGCCGCTGAACTGGGCGGTGACCGTGGCCGGCCCGCTGTGGCGGCTGACCGCGAGGCCGACATACAGGGAGTTGGCCATGGCCCCGCCGCCCCAACCGGCACTGTCCTGGTTGCCGAGACTGACCCAGGCGCTGCCGTCAGTGCTGCTGTAGGCATTGAAAACCGACCCGGCGCGGACCAGGCGCAGCCACCGATGCCCGTTGCCGGGACGCTGCGCCTCGCAGTCGGTGCAATCCTCATGCTGGCCACCGTTGACCCCGGCGTTGTTGTCAAGACCGGTGCGGTAGGCGTAGCGCGCGTCGTTGGCGCCGGTGTCCGGCGACACGCGCGGGAAAGCCATCCGGCTGAACTCGCTGAGCGACTCGCGCGCCATCAGGCCGGCCTTGGTCCAGGCGCTGCCCAGTTCCAGGGAGTCCACGCGCACGCGCACATCGAAGTCACCAGTGACCTCGGTGTAGGCAAACGAAAACTCGTCGCGCTGATCCCAGATGTCGTTGCCGCCACCCGCGATGGTATAGGAGCCACCGCTGTTGTCGGTCACACTGCCGACCTTGTTGCCGCCAACCTGCGCGAAGGATCCCAGTTGCGCAGGGGAGTGCCCGGCGCCGGCCAGCAGGGCCAGCACGGCCAGCAGGAACCCAGTAAGACATTGGGGGAGGCGTTTGATTTGCATAGGCGTTCTTGGTTTTCTGATTCCGCCCACAAGACCCCTTGGACATGAGCCGGCACGGCGCGCAAAAGCACAATGCCTGCGGGAGCAGGAGGGCGGTGGAATGGTTGTTATAGAACCAGAGTTGTGACAAAAAATCAAACAGAATGTGTCTTTACAGGCGGTTTTTTGGACATCTAAGGCTGCAGAGACCCGCGCCAGCAGGCCTCGGCCGACCGGGCCACCCGCAATAACCCGGGCCGGGTCACCCGGGTTTCCCCGGTCATCTCCCCCCTGACCGGGCTGGACTCCCGCCTCACCTCCGGGAATCGTTGTCGTCCCATGCCGCCTGCCTCCACTGCCCCCACCCCGGCGCATGCCGGGCGACGCCTGGCAGTCGCGCTGGCGCTCGCCGCCGCCCTGGTCCTGGGCATCTGGGCGGCCCGGCAGCGGGACTCCACCTCATCCGCCCCCGCCCAACCAACGTTCAACCGGGACGTCGCCCCCCTGCTGCACGCCCATTGCGCCCCCTGCCATCAACCGGGCGAAGCCGCCCCGTTCAGCCTCCTGACCTTCGCCGACGCCCACAAGCGCGCGCGGCAACTCGCCGAGATCACCGCCGCTCACGTCATGCCGCCCTGGCTGCCCTCCGGCCCGCCGCGCCAGTTCGCCGGCGACCGGCGCCTCTCGGACGACCAAATCGAAACCCTGCGTCGCTGGGCCGCGCAGGGCGCGGTGGAGGGATCCGGGCCGGCCCCGGCACCCCCGGCCCCGGCCCAAGGCTGGCGCCTGGGCGCGCCCGACCTCGTCGTCACCCTGCCCGAACCCTTCCTCCTCCCGGCCGAGGGACGCGATGTCTACCGGAACTTCGTCCTGCCCCTCACCAACACCACGCGCCGCTTCGTGCGGGCCTTCGAGTTCCGGCCCGGCAACGCCCGCCTGGTCCATCACGCCTTCTTTCGGCTCGACCCCACCCCGGCCTCGCGCCAGCGGGACGAGGCGGAGCCCGGCCCGGGCTTTGCCGGGCTGCACACGCCGCCCAGCGCCCAGGCCCCGGACGGTCATTTCCTGAGCTGGCAACCCGGGCAGGCCGCGCGGGCCGAACCGGACGGCATGGCCTGGCCGCTGGAACCCGGCACCGACCTCGTCCTCCAACTGCACCTGCGCCCCAGCGGCAAGACGGAACAACTCCAGCCTGCGATGGGGCTGTATTTCACGGACACCCCGCCGCGGCGCCAGGCCCTGACGCTGGGCCTGCGCCTCTTCGACCTCGACATCCCGGCGGGGACGGCGGCCCACGTGGTGCGGGACACCCTTGAACTCCCGGTGGCCGTGGAGGTCCTCGCCGTGCTCCCCCACGCCCATTACCTCGCCCGGGACCTGAGGGCTTTTGCCACCCTGCCCGGGGGCGACACCCGGCCGCTCCTCCAGATCCCCCGCTGGGACGTCAATTGGCAGGGCGATTACCGCTACACCCGCCCCCTCCCCCTCCCCGCCGGATCGGTCGTGACCCTCGAATACACCTACGACAACACCACCAACAACCCCGCCAACCCCCATCATCCCCCGACCCGGGTCCGCTACGGGCTGCAGGCCGAGGATGAAATGGCCGAACTCTGGCTGCAGGTGGTGCCCCGGCGACCGGGCGACCTCGAGGCCCTCCGGCAGTCCCGCGGCCCGCGCGTCCTGCGGGAATCCCTCGGCTACCATCGGCACCTGCTCACCCTCAACCCGGGCGACGCCCGGGCCCTGGCGGAAATGGGCAAGGCCCATGTGTTGCTGGGGGAAATCCCCGCCGGGGAACCCTTCCTGCGCGCGGCCATGCAGGCCGCCCCCACCCTGGATGAACCCCATTACTGGCTGGGCCTGGCCCGCCGTCTGCAGGGTCGCCTGGCCGAGGCGCGCACGGAGTTTGCCATCGCCACCCGCCTCAATGCCGCCAACGGGCGGGCCTGGGGCAACCTCGGGCTGGTGCTGCTGGACCTCGGCGACCCGGCGGCGGCCTTGCCCGCGCTGCGGCGCGCGGTGGCCCTGGACCCGGGGGATACGGTGGCCCAGGAAGCCCTGCAGACGGCCCTCCGCGGGCCCTCGGAACCCCGTAAATGAGCGGTCCATAAGGGTTTCCCGGGGGGCGGCGCCCGTTGCCCGCCCCGCAGAAAGGCCGGACCGCGCTATTGACAATCCGGTGACATTCTTGGAAATACTCGCGCCCTTCCGCACCAGCTTTGGCCTGACGGATTGACCTGCATGGGAATGAAACGGATGTCATCCCCGGATGACCGATTCTCCCCGCCCTTGGGCGGGGATGTAACGCGATCGTCCCCGCGACGGTCTCCCGGCCCGGCCAGTTGGCTGCAGTCCGCGCCCGAACCGGGCCGCGGGTTCACCCGGACGGGCCTGACGACGATACATAAGCGCTTAGCTGCTCACTGAACATGGACACGATGAATTGGCTTCTCTCCGGGGACATCGGCATGGCCCCGCCCAACTGGCCGGCGGCCGTGCTCGGCCTGCTGCTGGCCTTCGCCGGCGGCCAGGTCATCGCCTGGGTCTACATGCTCACCCACTCCGGGCTCTCCTACTCCCGTTCCTTCGTCAACGCCCTCATCATCATGCCCGTCATCGTGGCCCTCGTGATGATGGTGCTCTCCAACAACCTCGTCACCGCCTTCGGCATGATGGCCGTGTTCGCCATCGTCCGCTTCCGTAACATCCTCCGCGACACCCTCGACACCTCCTACGTCCTCATCGTCATCGTCCTCGGCATGGCCGCCGGCACCCAGAAGTTCGCCAGCGCCGTCCTCGGCACCGCCATCGTGTCGGTCGCCATGCTCTACCTCTGGTACACCTCCTTCGGCAGCCGCCATCGCTACGACCTCATCGTCAACCTCCACTGGGCCCGCTCCGGCAAGGACCTCGACGACCTCCGGCGCGTCCTCGACCGCCACAGCTGGAAGGCCCACCTCGCCAGCCAGCGCTCCCACGAGGGATACGAGGGCACCGACCTCTCCTACCGCCTGCTGCTGCGGGACTCCAACCGCGTCGAGGACTTGCTCGGCGAACTCCGCCAAATCACCGGCGTGTCGCGCGTCACCAGCATGCTCGCCGAAGACGAATCCGAACTCTAAAAGTCCATGGACAACGCCAAGCTCCCCCCCATCCCCACCCCCCTGGCCCAGCGCTGGCGCGAGTTTCGCATCCAGGTGCTGCCCTTCCTCGCGTTCCTCGTCATCCTCATCGGCATCATCCAGCTCTGGCGCAACTTCGTGCAGCCGGTCGGGATCGTCGGGTTCGTCGAGACCAACCAGGTCCGCATCCTCCCCATCCAGGACGGGCTCGTCAGCTCCCTCTTCGTCGAACGCTTCCAGAGCGTCACCCAGGGCCAGGACATCGCCGTGGTCATCAACTACGACCCCAAGCTGATCCAGGCCCAGGTCGCCGCCGCCCAGGCCGACCTCCTCGTCATGCGCGACCGCCTCACCGTCGACAAGGTGCGCACCGACCAGAATTACCAGCAGTTCCAGGAAACCCTCTTCAAGGCCCGCATGGAACAACAGGTCGCCCTCGCCCGCCTGCCCCTCGCCTCCAATGACCACCGGCGCGCCCTCGAGCAGCTGAGCAAGAACATCCTCCCCGAAAACCTCTACGACCTCGCCAGCAACACCCTCGCCACCCTCCGGGCCGAAATCGCCGGCCGCGACCGCTACATCGCCGACCTCGAGGCCAGCCTCACCGCCCTCAAACCCAAGGTGTTCCCACCCTCCCAAGGCAAGGATTCCATCGAGATCGCCCTCGAGGCCAAGGAGGAGGAACTCATGCAACTGCTCCGCCCCGCCACCCTCAAGTCCCCCATCGACGGCGTCGTCAGCATGGTCTACGTCCAGCAGGGCGAACAGGTCCGGCGCGGCATCGCCATCGCCACCATCACCCCCATCTCCTCCACCAACGTCATCGGCTACGTCCGCCAACCCATCCAACGCCACCCCCAAATCGGCGACCGCGTCCAGGTCACCACCCGCACCAGCCCCCGCCTCACCGGCGAGGCCCGCGTGCTCAAGATCGGCGCCCAACTCGAGCCGCTCAACCCCGCGCTCCTCTCCGCCGAAACCCCCCGCATGGAAATGGGCCTGCCCCTCGTCATCGGCCTCCCCAACCACCTCAAGCTCATGCCCGGCGAGTTCGTCGATATCGCCCTCCTGCCCCAGCCGAAATAATCCCGGCCCCAACGGCAGCCAGCCTCCTCTTCCCCCACCTCCCCACGCCCGGTCACCGACCGGGCGTGGCCGTTTCCACTCCCCACCGGCCCGCTTCAGGCCGATCCCGCCCCACCCACTCCCGCCCACTCCCGGTCACCCCGTGAACCGGCGTGAACCGGCTGTCCGCATCGTTGCAAAACTCCGGCACGCGAGGTTCTCCAGCCACAGGTGAAATCGCACCAGCAGCCGCGTGCCCTCCTCCGGCTTCACCAACGTGTCCTGCACCCCCCTCCTGCCCCATCGGAATCGCCCACCCCTCGTCCGCCCACCCGCTCATCACCACCAACACCCACCCCCGGCGCCACCGCCCGCACACGCGCAAAGTCCCCCCGCCGGATTGTCCGGCCACGTCCGAGCCGACAACCTCAGGTCAATCCCCCTGTCCTCCATCAGAAGCACCGCAGCCTCCGCATGGATCCCGTCTGCCATCACACGACCTCCGCGCGACCTCCGCACGACCTCCGCGCGGAGCCCGTTCCCCCCGCCCGCCCCGGGGCCCTATTCCTGGGCCGCCGCGTCGCGGCCCATCGCCTTGCGCAGGGCCGGCACCTGCTCCAGCAGCTTGTCAAACTTCACCCCGGTCAGGCTCTCCAGCACGGGCGGCAGCTGCGCCATGATCTGCGTCACGTCCTGGGTCACCCGGCTGGCCCCGCCGCCCGGGCCCCCGCCGTTGATGATCACCATCTTCTCGGTCTTCGCCAGCGGCTCGCTGATCTTGCCCGCAATCTCGGGCAGCACCTTCACCAGCAGCTCAATCACCGCCGCCTCGTTGTAAAGCTGGAAGGCCTCGGCCTTCAGCCGGGTGGCCTCGGCGGTCGCCCGGCCCTGCGCCTCAATGATGGCTGCCTCGGCCAACCCGCGCGCCTTGTTCGCCTCGGCCTCGGCCAACCCGTTGGCCTGGTTCACCTCCGCCGCCGCAAAGCCCTTGGCCTTGGCCGCCGCCGCCGCACCGGCCGCCTCCATCTCCAGCTGCACCCGCGTCGCGTTGGCCAGGGTCTCCACCCGGTAACGCTCCGCGTCCGCCGGCTTCTGCACGGTGGCCTCCAGCTCGCGCTGCCGGCGCAGGATTTCCTGCTGCTGCAGCTCAATCTGCTTCTGCTTCTCAATGATGTTGACCTGCACCTCCTCCGCCTTCACCAGCTGCCCGGTCTTGTACTTCTGCAGGTCGTAGGCCAGGTCCGCCTCGGCCTTCTTCTGGTTCACCGAGGCCTGGTAGGTGGCCACGTTCATCTGGTAGTCCCGCTGCGCCTCCGCAATCTTCGCGTCCGCGACAAACTTGGCCTCCTGCCCGGCCTGCTGCGCCTGCGACGACTTGATCATCGCGTCGCGATCCGCCTCGGACTGCGCAATCAATGCGTCGCGCTTCACCTGCGCTATGCGCGGCTTGCCCAGCGCGTCCAGATAGCCCTGCGTGTCCCGGATGTCCCGAATCGTGAAGCTCACGATGCCCAACCCCATGTTCGCCATGTCCCCCGCCGCCACCTCCTGCACCCGCGAGGCAAACGCATCCCGGTTCTGGTAAATCTCCTCCACGGTCATGGTCCCCAAAATCGCCCGCAGGTGCCCCTCCAGGGTCTGCATCGCAATCCCCTTGATCTCCTCCGTCCCCTTGCTCAGGAACTGCTCCGCCGCCGTCGAAATCGAGATGTCGTCGCCCTTCACCTTGATCTGCGCCACCCCGTCCACCTTCACCGGCACGCCCTTGCTCGTGTAGACCTCCGGGGTCTGCACATCGATGGTCAGCAGCTCCAGCGACAGGAAATCCACCTTCTCAATCACCGGCCACACAAACGTGCCGCCGCCCTTCACGATGCGGAACCCCCGCACGTTCACGCTGCCGTCCGGATCGGTGTAGCGATGCCGCCGGCCGGAGGCCACCAGCACCTGGTTGGGGCCCACCTTCGTGTAGCGGCTCAGCACCATCCACAAGGTGGCCACCGCAATGAAGGCCAGCGCCACGATGACCACCGGGATGGCGGCGGCACCAAGAAGATCGCTCAGGGCGGCAAGGAGGGGCAGGGTCGGCAGGGTCATAAAATGGGGAAATCAGGGGTTCGCGGTTCCGGCGCCCGACAGGCGCCTCGTCACTGGGGTATCACGTAAAACTGGGTGCCGACAATGCGGTGAATCTTCACGGTCTGCCCGGCCGCGGCCGCCGCCCCGGATTCCGTCCGGGCCGGCGCCGTGTAGCGGCTGCCGCCCTGCACATAGGCAATCTCCCCCACCCCATGCTGCGGAATGGGCGTGATCACCGTCGCGCTCAGGCCCACCAGGGTCCCAATCCGCGATTCGCTCGAGCTTTGCGTCCGCTGAAACAGCTGCCGCAACACCCACAGCAACGCCGAGGAACACGCAAACGCCGCCACCACCGCCAGCGGCGCGCTCAGGTAGGCACTCTGCGTCGCCGGTATCTGGTGGAAAATAATCCCAAAACCCCCAAAGGAACTCACAAACGCCGCAATAATCGTCGGGCTGAAGGCCGACATGCCCGGCGCATCGCTCGCATCCGCCCCCGCCTCCGCATGCCCCCCGCTCCCGTCCACATGCCCATGATCGCCCCCCCCGAAAAACTGGCTCATGAACAGGGTGATGAGGGTGAACAACAACCCCGTCCCCAGGCAGATGAGATAGATGGTGAAGACCATGGGTGGCGTGAATCCCGAACGTCCGCAGTTAAGGCCCGCCCCTCGGATCAGGCAAGCAGGAAAGGGCGCCCGCCTCCGCGCAAAGCCCGCGACCCGGCCGCCTCCGTCCGCACCCGCCATCCCGCCACGCGCTTTTCAAGCCTCGCCCTTCCAGGCTTCCCCGCGGGCTTCGGATCCCGGATTCCGGATTTGAGATTTCCTCTCCCCCCTGCTCCATGGTTGACTCCCCGCACCACATGAAACTGCAAGGCACCCACGCCCTCATCACCGGCGCCAGCCAGGGTCTCGGCCGCGTCATCGCCGAGCATTACCTGAGCGAGGGCGCCGATGTCGTCCTCTGCGCCCGCAACGAACGCGAGCTGGCCGCCACCCGCGACGCCCTCGCCGCCGCCGCCCCCGGCCGGCGGGTCCTCGCCCAGCCCTGCGACGTCTCCAACGAGGCCCAGGTCCGCGACCTCGCCCAGTTCGCCCTCCGCCAGCTCGGCTCCCTCCACGCCCTCGTCCTCAACGCCGGTGTCTACGGCCCCATGGGCCCCACCGAGTCCGTCGACCTCGCCGAATGGCGCCGCGCCATCGACATCAACCTCTTCGGCGTCCTCCTCCCCTGCCGCGCCCTCATCCCCCACTTCAAGCAGCAGGGCCGCGGCAAAATCGTCGTCCTCAGCGGCGGCGGCGCCACCAACCCCCTCCCCAACATCAGCTCCTACGCCGCCAGCAAGGCCGCCGTCGTGCGCCTCATGGAAACCCTCGCCGAGGAACTCCGCGCCCACCACGTCGATGTCAATGCCATCGCCCCCGGCGCCCTCGCCACCCGCCTCGTCGATGAGGTCCTCGCCGCCGGCCCCGAGAAGGTCGGCGCCGCCTTCTACGAGAAAAACCGGCAGTGGAAGGAAAAGGGCGCCACCCCCCTCGAGCTCGGCGCCAGCCTCGCCGTGTGGCTCGCCAGCCCCGACAGCGACGGCATCACCGGCAAGCTGCTCAGCGCCCAGTGGGACCCCTGGCGCACCCTCGCCCAGCACCGCGAGGAACTCGCCCGGAGCGACATCTACTGCCTGCGCCGCATCGTGCCGGAAGACCGGGGCAAGAAGTGGCCCGCCTGACGGCCCGCCCCCTCCCGCCGCATGGACGCCAAGCCTCCCGTCCTCATCCTGGTCGAGAACCTCCCCGTGCCGCTCGACCGGCGCGTCTGGCAGGAGGCCTGCGCCCTCCGCGACGCCGGCCACGAGGTCATCGTCATCTGCCCCCGCATGCGGGGCTACACCCAGCCGGAGGAAATCCTCGACGGCATCCACATCTACCGCCACTGGATCAGCGAGGAGGCCGGCGGGCTCTCCGGGTTTCTCCGCGAATACGCCTCCGCCCTCTGGGGCGAGTTCTGGCTCGCCGCCAAGGCCTGGCGCCGCCACCGCTTCCGCATCATCCACCTCTGCAACCCGCCCGACCTCCTCTTCCTCGTCGCCCTCCCCTTCCGCTGGCTCCTCGGCGTCCGCGTCCTCTACGACGTCCATGACCCCTGGCCCGAGATGTTCGAGGCCAAGTTCCAGCGCCGCGGCCTCCTCCACCGCGCCGTCCTCCTCGCCGAACGCCTCACCTACGCCTCCGCCGACGTCGTCCTCGCCACCAACGAGTCCGTCCGCGCCATCGCCACCACCCGCGGACGCAAGCAACCCCACCGCGTCTTCGTCGTCCGCACCGCCCCCAAAATCCCCGCCGGCTCCACCCCTCCCGACCCCGCCCTCAGGAAGGGTCGCCCCTTCCTCGCCGGCTACGTCGGGGTCATGGGCAACGCCGACGGCGTCCATCTCCTCCTCGAGGCCATCGCCCACTTCGTCCATGTCCTCGGCCGCCGCGACACCCAGTTCCTCCTCATGGGCACCGGCCCGGAATGGGAAAACCTCCGCGCCCAACGCGACCGCCTCCAGCTCCAGGACTGGGTCGATCTCCCCGGCCGCGTCTCCAACGAGTTCCTCTTCACCGCCCTCCAGACCATGGATGTCGGCCTCTCCTGCGACCCCAGCAACGCCTACAACGACCATTGCACCATGAACAAGGTGCTCGAATACATGGCGTTCGCGAAACCGCAGGTGATGTTCGACCTCAAGGAGGGCCGCGCCTCCGCCGGCGAGGCCGCCGTCTATGTGCCCGGCAATTCCCCCGCCGGCCTCGCCGACGCCCTCGCCCGCCTGCTCGACGACCCCGCCGCCCGCGACCGCATGGGCCGCCTCGGCGCGGAACGCATCCGCACCCACCTCAACTGGGAACGCTCCGTCGAACAACTCCTCCAGGCCTACGCGGCGCTGTAGCTGGGTAGAAACCCTCGCGCTGCGAGGGTTTTAACAGGTCCTCGCGGCGCGAGGACCCCTACCCGGCGGTAATCCAGCCCGGGGCAACGCCCCGAATTTGGAGTGCGGTAGCATAGCTACCGCTTTGAAAGCGGCAGCTCCGCTGCCGCACTCCACACCTTAAAACAGCGAGTAAATAAACGGCGCCAGCGCCGACCCCTTGGCCGCCACGAGGATCATCCCCAGCACGAGCAGGAACAGCACGATCGGCATCAGGAGCCACTTCTTGCGCACGCGCAGGAACTCCCAGAACTCGCGGAGGATGCTGAACTTGTTCATGGCGGCGACGCAGGATAACAGGGCCCGGCCTGGTGGCGACTGGTTTCAATACTGCCGCTCGTAGGCGCGGGGATCCGGCGGCGCGGTCCGGTCGCGCGGCAGCCAGTAGCTTCGCGCACCCGGATCCAGCCGCCGCCGCAGGTAATCCCGGCCGAGCAGGCGCGCCCCTAATCCCAGCGGCGTGATCACGAGCAGGAAGAACAGCGTCAGCAACACGGTGGACATGACCAACCCAAGCGCCAGCGCCAGCGCCATCCAGGCCCGGTAAACGCCGCGCAGCCAACCCGGCGCCACGCCACCCAACCCCATCAGCGCCAGCCCGGGCACGGCCAGCCATGGGCCCGCCGGATGCCCGCGCCGCCACAGCCATGCCCCCAGCGCCGCCAGCACAGCGCCCACCAGCAGGCCGAAGCGACGCAGGTCGTGCGGCGTGGTCGGCAGTTGGCGGAGTTCCAGCATGGCGCGTCCCTCAGTCGAGCTCGAACTGGCGCAGCCAGCCGAGGTCATGGTCGAGCGGCTTTTGGTCCCGCTTTTCCAGCAGGCAATTCCCCAGCACGAGGCAATCCATGTTGGTGTGCAGGAAACAGCGGATGGCATCGTTCGGCGAGCAGACGATGGGCTCGCCCCGCACGTTGAACGACGTGTTGATCAGGAGGGGGCAGCCGTGCCGGGCCTCCAGCGCCCGCAGCAGGGCGTGGAAGCGCGGGTGTTCCTCCGGGCCGACCGTCTGGACGCGGGCCGAGTAATCCACGTGCGTCACCGCCGGGATGTCCGAGCGCGGCACCAGCAACTGCTCGAGCCCGAACCGGCCCGCCTCCTCCGGGGTCGGCGCCCGGCGCCGCCCCGCGGCCACCGGCGCCACCACCAGCATGTAGGGACTGTCCCCGGCCAGCTCGAAATACTCCGCCGCCCGCTCCCGCAGCACGCTGGGCGCAAACGGACGGAAACTCTCGCGGAACTTGATCTTCAGGTTCATCCGCTCCTGCATGTCCGGGGCGCGGGCGTCGCCCAGGATCGAGCGCGCGCCCAGCGCGCGCGGCCCGAACTCCATGCGCCCCTGCACCCAGCCCACCACCTTCCCCGCCGCAATCAGGTCCGCCACCCGCCCCGGCAGTTCCTCGTCGCTCAACTCCACGAACGGCAGGTTCCACGCGGCCAGGCTCCCCCGGATCTCCCCCGGCGCGGGCGCCGGCCCCAGGTAGGATCCCTGCATGGCATCCCGCACCCCGTCGGCCGCCCGGGGCTGGCCCAGCACGTGATGCCACCCCAGCAGCGCGGCCCCCAGCGCGCCCCCGGCGTCGCCCGCCGCCGGCTGGATCCAGACCCGATCAAAAACCCCCTCGCGCAGCAGGCGCCCGTTGGCCACCGCGTTCAAGGCCACGCCCCCGGCCAGGCACAGGTTCCGTTGCCCCGTCTCCCGCCGCACCTGCCGCGCCAGGCGCAGCAGGACCTCCTCCGTCACCTCCTGGATCGACCGCGCCAGGTCCATGTCCCGCTGCGTCAGCGCCGATTCCGGCCGGCGCGGCGGTCCGCCGAACAGCCGCGCAAAGGCCGCGTTGGTCATGGTCAGCCCCACCGGGAAGTTGAAGTAACGCAGGTTCAGCCGGAACGACCCGTCCTCCTTCAGGTCGATCAGCTCGCGCAGGATGAGATCCCGGTAGACGGGCCGGCCGTAGGGGGCCAGGCCCATCAGCTTGTATTCGCCCGAGTTCACCCGGAACCCCCCGTAATACGTGAAGGCCGAGTAGAGCAGCCCGAGCGAATGCGGGAAGTGTTGTTCGCCCCAGAGTTCCAGGCGCCCCCCGCGCCCCACCCCGTAGCTGGTCGTCGCCCATTCGCCCACGCCATCAACGGTCAGGAACGCCGCCTCCGGGAACGGCGACGGGAAAAAGGCCGACGCCGCGTGGGACTCGTGGTGTTCGGGGAACAGGATGGGCCCCTCATAACCGAGCTCGCCCGCGATGAGCGCCTTCATCCAGATCTTCTCCTGGATCCAGACCGGGATGGCCTTGAGGAAGGACGCCAGCCCGCGCGGCGCGCAGGCCAGGTAGGTGTGGAGCAGGCGATCGAACTTGGTGAAGGGCTTCTCGTAAAAGACGACGTGCGTGAGGTCCCGCACGGACAGGCCCGCCTCGCGCAGGCAGTAATCCACCGCCTGCCGCGGGAAGGCCGCGTCGTGCTTGCGGCGGGTGAACCGTTCCTCCTGCGCAGCCGCCACGATGCGGCCGTCCTGGACCAGGCAGGCCGCGCTGTCGTGGTAATACGCGGAGAGCCCGAGGATGTTGGCCCGCGCGGGGGCCGCGGAACCGGGGGGGCGGGGCGGGGCCTCCATGGACGTGCGCCGGGGCCGGCGCCGACGCTCACCGGGCGGTCGGCTTCCGTACCACCATCAGGCTGTTGGCCACCGTGTCCTCGCCCTGGCACGGGTCGTTGGCAATGCGCCCGGCCACCCACATCTGGGCCGACTTCCCGCCGTCCAGGTTCATCGCATGGGTGCAGCCCAGCGACTGGAAGTAATCCGCCAGCTCGGCCAGCTTCATCCCCACCGACAACCCCGGCTGCCGGCCATCCACGGTCACCAGGTAGAAATAGGCGGCATTCCAGCCGATGGCCGAGCGCGGATGCCGCTCATACTTCGAGCGTTCGCTGTAGTTGTTGCCCAGCCCCGGCGGGGGGTTGGTCTGCGTGAAGGCCTGCCCGGGCTGCAGCAGGGCCGGCCCGCCCCCAATCGCCGCCACCGCCTCCCGCACGTCCGGCGTCGTCCGCGTCGAAATCTCCAGCACCGCGCCCACCGCCGTCTCCGGCATCCCCCCCGGATACCGCGGCCCAAACGACAACACCATCGTCTCCGGCGCAATCGGCCCGTTGCCCTCCTCCCGGATGGCCCGCACCTTCGCCTTCAGGGTTTGCCCCACCCGCAAGGGCAGCCACGGCCCCTCCCCCTCCCGCTCCAGGACCAGTTCCCGCCCGCCCACCGTGCGCGTGGAGGTCGCGTAGTTCGGCGCATACAGCACCGCCGCGTCGTCCGCCCGCCGCTGGTTCAGGCCATGGGCCACCCGCGCCCCGCCCGGCCATGTGACCGTGAACTCGCCCTTCACCTCGTCCAGGTGCGGCTGCCCGGCCGCATCAAACCACACGCACACCGTGTGCGGCGCGCTGGTCAGTTCGCCCTGGATGATTTGCAGCCCGCGCGGGTCGCCCGCATAGAGCCGGTTGTCCCGGTCATAGAAATCCCCGTTCACCCCGGCCACCGCCCGGCCCACCTCCGCCGGAACCCCCGCCGCCTGGTCCGCCAGCACGGCCACCCCGGTCACCCGCGTGCCGGCGTGCGCCGAGTAAAATCCCAGGTCCGCCCGCCGCCGATCGACCTGCACAATGTGCACCGACCACGGCACGCCCCGGATGCGATCGTTGGCATACTGCACCCCGGGCTCGCCCTTGACCGGGCGCCACGACAGCGACCGCGTGGGGGGAATGTCCGGGATGGCCGCCGCCCCGGCCTGCGCCTCGTGGCGCACGCCCGACCCGTCCCGCGACCGCAGCAACTGGGCCGCCACCAGGGCCGCCCCCACGCCGATCACGGCCAGCCAGACCGCCCCGGCGCGCCGCCACGGGGAACGCCCGGGCCGCGGCCCGGGCAACGGGGGCGGCCCGGAGGTCGCCGCCGAAGGATCCGCGCCGGCCGCACCGCCAGCGGATGGGAACTCGGGCTGCATGGGAGGGAAAACGGAGGGGCCGCGCCGGCCGGTTCAGGACAGCTTCTCGTCCTTGGGCACCGCCTCAAGGATGCGCCGCGTGATGTCGTCGCTGGTCACGCCCTCGCTCTGGGCACTGAAGTTCGGGATGAGCCGGTGCCGGAAAACCGGCGCCGCCACGGACGCCACGTCGTCGCAGGCCACATAAAACTGCCCGCGCAGCATGGCCCGGGCCTTGGCAGCCATGATCAGGTTGAGCCCCGCGCGCGGGCCCGCCCCCCAGGTCAGCCATTTCTTGCAGAAATCCAGCGCCTCCGGCGTCTTCGGCCGCGTCACCCGCACCAACCGCTCGGCATACGCATAGACATGCTCCGCCACCGGCATGCGCCGGACAACCTGCTGCAGGTTGACGATCTCGGCCTCGGTGAGGACGGCGGTGGGTTTCTCGCCGCCCACCCCGGTGGCCAGCTTCATGATCTGGCGTTCCTCGGCCGCAGTCGGGTAATCGACCTGGATCATGAACATGAACCGGTCGAGCTGCGCCTCGGGCAGCGGGTAGGTGCCCTCCTGCTCGATGGGATTCTGGGTGGCGAGGACGAAGAACGGTTCCGGGAGCGGATGATCCACGCCGCCGACGGTGACCTTGCGTTCCTGCATGGCCTCGAGCATGGCGGCCTGGGTCTTGGGCGGGGTGCGGTTGATTTCGTCGGCCAGGATCATGTTGGCGAAGATCGGCCCCTTGAGAAACCGGAACTCGCGCTTGCCCGTGGCGGGGTCCGCGTAGATGACCTCCGTGCCCGTGATGTCGCTCGGCATCAGGTCGGGGGTGAACTGGATGCGCTTGAAGCTCAGGTGCAGCGTCTGGGCGAGGGAGGAGACGAGGAGCGTCTTGGCCAGGCCGGGCACGCCCACCAGCAGGGAATGTGACCGGGTGAGGATGGCGATCAGCACCTCCTCGACCACGCTTTCCTGGCCGACGATGACCTTGCCCAGTTCGGCCTTCACGCGCGCGGCGGAGGCTTTGAGGGCGGCCACGGCCTGGAGATCGGCATCGGAAGGCTTGGGCAGTTCGGCGGTGGGCGTGCTCATCGGGTGCAGAAGGAGTCGGCGCTTGGGTGTAACTGGTTGTGGGCTCACTCATTAGCAAGCCCCGCCCCGGAATGCCAAACAAAACCGCGTCGCAGCCGACGTCAGGAGGCTGACCCCAAAAAACCGTCGCAGCGCGACGGTTCCTACCCCCGGGTAGCGGTCCTCGCGCTGCGAGGACCTCCCCAACCCAAACCGTCGCAGCGCGACGGTTCCTACCCC
>JBJOEZ010000067.1:0-16024 GCA_046048995.1 Verrucomicrobiota bacterium
GGGAGGGGCAGCGGAAGTTGGCGACCCTACCGGGATTCGAACCCGGGCTGCCGCCGTGAAAGGGCGGTGTCCTAACCGCTAGACGATAGGGTCGGCCGCAGGCGCTGAACTATAGGGCGGGGGAGGGGGATGTCACGAAAAAGATGGGAGACTGGGGAGCCGTGGAGAGTTAACGAGTGAGCGGGTGACTGGGTGAGCGAGGGTGAATCGCAGCAGGCGCAGGTCCGAGGCGACGCGGCTACTTGGCGAACTCGACGCAGCGGGTTTCGCGCATGACGGTGACGCGGATTTGGCCGGGGTATTGGAGTTCGGCCTCGATTTTGCGGGAGATGTTGCGGGCGAGGGCGTAGGCCTGTTCGTCGGTGACCTGCTCGGGCTGGACGAGGACGCGGAGTTCGCGGCCGGCGTGGACGGCGAAGCATTTCATGACCCCGGGGAAGGAGAGCCCGATTTTCTCGAGGTCCTCGACCCGCTTGAGGTAGGTGGTCATGGTTTCGGAGCGGGCGCCGGGCCGGCTGGCGCTGATGGCGTCGGCGGCGCCGACGAGGATGCCGAGGGGGCCGTGGTGGGGGACCTCGTCGTGGTGGGAGGCGACGGCGTTGACGACCTCCTCGCTTTCGCCGCAGCGGCGGATGAGGTCGGCGCCGATGAGGGCGTGGGCGCCCTCGGTTTCGTGGCTGACGGCCTTGCCGATGTCGTGGAGGAGGCCGGCGCGCTTGGCGGTGGTGATGTCGAGGCCCAGTTCGGCGGCCATGAGGCCCATGAGGTGGGCGACCTCGACGGAGTGGTCGAGGACGTTCTGGGAGAAGCTGTGGCGGAAGCGGAGGCGGCCGAGGGTGCGGGTGATGTCGGGGTGGAGGGGGGGGAGACCGGCGCGGGTGGCGGCGTCTTCGCCGAGGCGGACGACGGTGTCCTCCATTTCCTGGCTGACCTTCTCGACCACCTCCTCGATGCGGGTGGGGTGGATGCGGCCGTCGAGGAGGAGGCGCTGCATGGATTCGCGGGCGATTTCGCGGCGGACGGGGTCGAAGCCGGAGAGGACGACGGCGCCGGGGGTGTCGTCGATGAGGACGGTGACGCCGGTGGCGGTCTCGAAGGCGCGGATGTTGCGGCCCTCGCGGCCGATGATGCGGCCCTTGAGTTCCTCGTTGGGGAGATCGACGGTGGCGCTGGAGACCTCGAAGGTGTGCTGGCCGGCGTAGCGCTGGATGGCGAGGCTGATGATGTGGCGGGCCTTTTCCTCGGCGCGGGTGCGGGCTTCCTCCATGATGCGCCGGGTCATCTGGCTGGCGTCCTGGAGGGATTCCATCTCGACCTCGCGCAGGAGGCGCTGGCGGGCCTCGGCTTCGGACAGGCGGGCGATGCCCTGGAGTTCCTCGCGCTGGCGGAGGACGATGCCGGCCAGTTCGCGGCGTTGCTCGACGATTTCGTCGGCCATCTGTTTGCAGGCCTGCTGCTGCTCGCGGATGCTGCGTTCCTCCTCGAGGGCGCTGGCCAATTGGCGGTCAACGAGGGTCTCGCGCTCGGACAGGCGGCGTTCCGCCTGGTTCAATTCGTCCCGGCGGCGGGCGTAGGAGGCATCGTTGTCCTGGCGGAGCTTGAGGGATTCCTCGCTGGCCTGCGCGCGCGCCTCCCGGGTGAGGGCCTCGGCCTGGCGGCGGGCGGCCTCGAGAATGGATTCCTCCTGGATGCGCAGGGCCTGGCGGACGCTCCGTTCCTTCCAGCGCCACAGCCAGTAGCCGCTGGCCGCCCCGCCCGCGAAGCAGGCGAGGGCGATCAGGGTCGGGTTTTCCAGCAGACTCATTTCAGGAACTGCCGCCGTCGCCGGTCCGGTGCCAGCGGGTGGGCGTCAGCACGACGTCCACTCCCGCGTCGTGGGCCTCCACGGGCAGGGCGGGCACCAGTTGGCAATCGAAGGCCACCCCACACTTGAGGCCCGTCAGGCCCGGGAGCAGCCGGTCGAAGTAGCCTTTGCCGCGCCCCAGGCGGGCACCGTTAAGCGCGAACCCTACCCCTGGCACGAGCGCCAAGTCCAGCCGGTTCAGCGGGATTTCCGGGCAGTCCGGGCCGGGCTCCCGCAGGCCGAAGCGCCCTGGCACGAGGTCCGCCGCGGGGTCGCGGATGACGGCTGCATGGTAGGTGTCGCTCCCGGGATCATGGCGGGGCAGGGCAACCGTCCGGCCCTCGCGCAAGGCGCAGTCCAGCAAGGGCCAGACATCGGGTTCCTCCGGGGCCGGCGCGTAGAGCAGGATGGCGCGGGCCTGGCGCCAGGCCGGTTGGGCCAGGAGCCGTTCGCGCAGGTCGGCGGCGGCGGCGGCGGCCTCGGTCGGGGACAGCGCCCGCGCGGCGGCCAGCAACTGGCGCCGCAGGGCGGCCTTTTGGGCGGCTGGATCCTCAGCCATGGCGGCGCGCCTCCGCCTGGAGGGCCCGCCAGCGGTCGAGCCGTTCCTTGATCTTCTTTTCCACCCCCTGCTCGGTCGGTTCGTAGTAGCGCTTGTCCGCGCCCAGGTAATCCTGGGGCACGAAATGGCCGGGGTGCGCATGGGCGTATTCGTAGCCCTGCCCGTGCCCGAGCCGCTCGGCCCCGGCGTAGTGGCCGTCGCGCAGGTGGTTGGGCACCGCCAGGGTGCGCCCGGAGCGCACGTCGGCCAGGGCGGCGTCGATGGCGGCGTAGGCGGTGTTGCTCTTGTGGGCGGTGGCAAGGTAGATGGCCGCCTCCGCGATCGGAATGCGGGCCTCGGGCCAGCCGACGAACTCCGCGGCCTGGTGGGCGGCATTGGCCAGCACGAGCGCCATGGGGTCGGCCAGGCCGACGTCCTCCGCGGCGCAGATGACGATGCGCCGCGTGATGAAGCGCGGGTCCTCCCCCGCGTGGATCATCTTGGCCAGCCAATAGAGGGCGGCGTCGGGGTCGCTGCCGCGCATGGACTTGATGAAGGCGCTGATCGTGTCGTAGTGCGCGTCCCCGTCCCCGTCGTAGACCACGGCCTTTTTCTGGATGCTTTGCTCGGCGGCGCCCAGGTCCAGATGGATGAAGCCGTCCGGCCCCGGCGGGGTGGTGAGGACGGCGATTTCAAGGGCATTGAGGCATTTGCGGGCGTCGCCGTCGGCCACCCGGGACAGGTGCCGGAGGGCGTCGTCGTCCGCCCGGATGCGCAGGTGGCCGAGGCCGCGCTCGGGTTCCGCCAGGGCGCGGCGGAGCAGGCCGAGGAGATCCTCATCGGACAGCGGCCGCAGCTCGAAGATCTGCGACCGCGAGACGAGCGGGGAGTTGACGAAGAAAAACGGGTTGTGGGTGGTGGCGCCGATGAGGCGCACGGTGCCGGCCTCGACATCGGGCAGGAGGACATCCTGCTGGGATTTGTTGAACCGATGGATTTCATCCACGAACAGGATGGTGGGCTGGCCCGTGTTGGCCAAGCGGTTGGCCGCGCCGGCCAGGACGCGGCGCATGTCGGCCACGTTGGATTCCACCCCGCTGAGGCGCTCGAACCGGTTGCGCGTTCGCGCGGCGATGAGCTGGGCGAGGGAGGTTTTGCCGGTGCCCGGCGGCCCGTAAAAGATGAGCGACTGGATCCGGTCCGCCTCGATGGCGCGGCGAAGGAGCTGGCCGGGGGCCAGGATGTGGGACTGGCCGGCGTATTCGTCGAGCGTGCGGGGCCGCAGGCGCGCGGCCAGCGGGGCTGGCGAGTCCGGCGAGGCCGGACCCGGGGGGGCACCGCCGGGGGGCGCCTCCGCCGGGGCGGGCGGCTCCGGGGCGAAGAGGTCGTCGCGCGACATGCGGGCACGATAACAAGGGCGCGGGGCAGGGGGGAGACTAAATCCGCGGCCCGCGTTCCCATTCCCGCGGGGACTGCGAGACCCGGGGCCTGCCCGTCCCGGCTGCGGCCTTGGGGGAGCCGATCTTCCCATTCATTTTCCCCGCAACCTTGTCTGGCCACGGGTGTTTGCTACGGTGCGCTGCGCGATCCGATGGCCAATCTCCCCGAACCTGCGCCCGCCCCGGCGGATGTGGATGCCGCCTTGATGCTGCGGGTCAAGGCGGGGGATTTCGACGCCTTTGAGGAGTTGGTGGACCGCTACAAGCAGGCGGTGGTCAACGTGGCCTACCGGACCGTGGGGGACGCGACGGAGGCGGAGGACTTGGCCCAGCACGTGTTCCTGCAGGTGTTCAAGTCGGCCCATCGCTACGAGGCCTCGGCGAAGTTCACCACGTGGCTGTTCACCATCACGCGCAACCTTTGCCTGAATGAGATCCGGCGGCGCGCGCGGCATCCGGCCCAGTCCCTGGACGCCACCCTGGCGGAGTCGGACGACCAGCCGCGGCTGCAGGTGGAGGATGTCCGGCAGGCGGCGCCCCCGGACGCGCTCCTGCGGGGGGAACTGGAGGCCAAGGTGGACGAGGCGCTGGCGGCGCTGCCGGAGAAGCAGCGGACGGCGGTGATGCTCTGCCGGGGGGAGGAACTGTCCTATGAGGAGATTGCCGCCATCCTCGGCACCACCGTCTCGGCCACCAAGTCCCTGATTCACCGGGGGCGGGAGACGCTCAAGCAGATCTTGAAACCCTACCTGCGCACGGGGGCCTGGCAGGAAAGCGAAGGTTAGGAACAACTTTGGCGGAGTTGTGGTTAATACAGAAAGGCAACGACATGAACGAATCGGAATTTGAAGCCCTGCTGGAGGCAGCCCGCCGGCGCCGGTTGACCCCGGGCGAGGAGGCCCAGGCGGGGGCCTGGCTCGCGTTGCATCCCGAGCGTCGGGCCGAGTGGGAGGCCGAGACCCAGCTCAGCCGCCTGCTCAATCAGGTGCCGGATGCCGCGGTCTCCTCCAACTTCACGGCGCGGGTCCTGCAGGCCGCCCGGCGCGAAGCCGCGGCCGCGGTGGTCCGGGCCGGGCGGCCGTGGTGGCGGGAACTGGCCGATCGCCTGCGCCTGCGCCCGGCCCATGGCCTGGCGGCGGCCTTGGCCGTGGTGGCCATGGGCGGCTGGGCCTGGCGCGAGGCCCGCCTGGTGGAACGGCAGCGACACGCCCGCGACCTCGCGGCGCTGTCCTGTGCCGCCATCCTCCCGGAACCGCAGTTGCTCGCGGCGGACTTCGACACCCTGCGCCGCCTGCCCGTGGCGGAGGACGATGAACTCCTGGCCGTCCTCCATGAGGCAGCCTCCAACCCCTGAACCCCCGGCCATGCCGCATTCCTGGTCCCGCATGCCCGCCCGGTTGGCCTGGGCCCTGGCCCTGCTGGCCTCGGCGCTGACCGCGGCGGCCGCGGCCCCGCCCGCCCCGCCCCCGCCGCCTGCGCCCGCCGCGGCGGCCGCATCCCCGGCGGTCGATTTTTTCCGCCGTCTGCTGGCGGCCAGTCCGGCCGACCGGGAGCGGTTGCTGGCGGGCAAGTCCGCGCAACAGGTCCGGGTTTTGACCAACAGCATCCGCACCTACCTCGCCCTGCCCGAGGCGGAGCGGGAACGCCGCCTGCAAACCCTCGAGGTGCGCGCCCTGCTGACCCCGCTGCTGCGGTTGGGCCCGGCGGAGCGTGCGGCCCGCCTGCAGGCGGCCCCCGCCGTCCTTCGCCCGGTCCTCGAGGAGCGGTTGGCCTACTGGGACCGCCTGCCGACCAATGTCCAGCACCAGGTCCTGCAGGAGGAACGGGCCACCCGCTTCGGCGCCACCCGCGTGCTGGTGGCTGAGCGCCATCCCTTGCCCCCCTTCCCGCTGGCCGGCATCAGCCCGGAGCGGCAGGCCGCCCTCATGCCGATTCTCGCCCCCTGGACCGCCACCACGCCGGCGCGGCAGCGCGAGGCCATCGCGGCCTTCACCAACCTGTTTGAAAGCCCGGCTGATCGGAAAAGCCGGCAGTTGGATCCCCTGCCGCTCAGTCCCGAGGAACGGGCCCTGATTGAGAAGGCCCTGGAGGCGTTCCGCCGCATGGACCCCATCCAGCGCCAGGCCTGCGTGACCGGGTTCAGGCAATTCGCCGAGCTGACCCCGGCCGAGCGGGTGCAGTTCCTGCGCAACGCGGAGGCGTGGCAGAGGATGTCCCCGGAAGATCGGCAACGTTGGCGGGATCTCGTCAACCAGATGCCATCGCTGCCGCCCCTGCCGCCCGGGTTTGGGGCGCCCACGCCGCCGCCCGTCCCCCGCGCAGCGCGGCCGCCTGCGTCGTCCTCCTACGCCTCCAACGCGCCGCCGTCCGCGCAGTAGGCCCCGTGGAGGCAAGGCGGCATGGCGTGCCGGCCCTGTCTTTGCGGTCCTTGTCATCACGCCGGCTCCTGCCTATCGTGCGGCTCCGCGTGCAGAAAATCGCCTTCCACCTCGGTCCGTTCCCGGTCCATTGGTTTGGGTTGCTGGTCGCCTTGGCTTTCATGGCCGGCCTCTGGACTTCCGGCCGACGGGCGGCCCGCGACGGCATCTCCCCGGCGGCCGTCATGGACGCCGGCGTCTGGCTGATCCTGGGGGCCCTGGTTGGCGCGCGCGCCCTGTATGTCCTGACCTACTGGGACAACCTGATGCGGGATCCCGTCAACCCGGGCGCGCCCTGGACGGAGGTTTTCATGATCCAGCGGGGTGGGTTGGTATTCCACGGGGGACTGGTGGGGGCGACGGCGGCGGCCTTGGTCTATGTCCGGGTCCGGCGGTTGCCGTTGTGGAGGTTTGCCGACGCGCTGGCCCCGGGCATTGCGCTGGGGTCGTTTGTGGGCCGGTTTGGCTGCCTGATGAACGGGTGCTGTTACGGGCGGGCGACGGATCTGCCGTGGGCGATTCATTTCCCGGCGTCCCTGCATGAGACCCGCGGGGCGGGGGTGCATCCCGTGCAGGTTTACGATTCCCTGCTGAACCTGGCCCTCTGCCTGGGCCTGATGTGGCTGCATCGGCGGCGGCGGTTTGAGGGGCAGGTCTTTGCCGCCTACCTGGCCGGCTACGCGGTGGTGCGCACGGTGGCGGAATGGTTCCGGGGCGATTACCCGGACCGCCTGACCGGCGCGGGGCTCACCCCGGGGCAGTGGTCCAGCCTTGCGGTGTTCGCCGCCGGGGCCGTGCTCTGGTGGCAACTGGCGCGCCGGGCGCGCCGGGCGGCCCCGCGGGCCTGAGTCAGCCGGCCCCCTCTTGCGCCTGGCCATGTCCTCCCTGCCGCCGATCCTCATCACCGGCCCCACCGCGGTGGGCAAGTCGGAGGTGGCGTTGATCCTGGCGGAGCGTGTGGGCGGCGAGATGGTGTCGGTGGACTCGATGCAGGTTTACCGGGGGTTGGACCTGGGCACGGCGAAGCCGACGGAGGAGGAACGGCGCCGGGTGCCGCATCACCTGATTGACGTGGTGGACCTTTCTGGAGCCTTCGATGCGGCCCGGTTTGCGGTCATGGCACGCGCGGTGATGGGGGAGATACAGGCGCGGGGGCGGCGTCCGATCCTGTGCGGCGGCACGGGGCTCTATTTCAAGGCCTTGCTGGAGGGGTTGGGGGAGGCGCCGCCGGGGGATCCGGCCCTGCGGGCGGTGTTGGAGGCCACCCCGCTGGAGGAGTTGTTGCGGGAACTGGAGGGCCGGGATCCGGCGATGTTTGCGCGGATTGACCGGCGCAACCCGCGGCGGGTGGTGCGGGCGGTGGAGGTGATTCGGCTGACGGGCCGGCCCTTTGCGGAGCAGCGGGCGGGGTGGGAGGCGGCGCCGCGGTTGCCGGCGGGCTGGGTTTTTGCGGCGTTGACGCGGGAGCCGGCGGAGTTGCGGCGCCGCATCGAGGAGCGGGTGGACCGGATGTTTGCGCGGGGGTTGGTGGCGGAGACGCAGGCGTTGCTGGGGCGCGGCCTGGCGGGGAATCCCGCGGCGATGCAGGCGATTGGCTACCGGCAGGTCGTGGAACACCTGCGCGGGGAAAGGTCCCTGCCGGAGACAGTGGCGCTGGTCAAGACGAGGACGTGGCAGTTTGCGCGCCGGCAGATGACGTGGCTGCGCCGGCAGTTGCCGGTGACGTGGGTGCCGGCGGGGGAGGATCCGGGCGCGGTCGCGGCGGCGATCCAGGGTTTGGATCAGCGGGCGGTCTCGGACTCGCAGTAGAAGAGCGGGGCGGCGGGGTCGGCGTCGGCGAGTTCGTCGCGGCGGGAGCTTTCCAGTTGGGGATGGTCCTCCAGGCGCTCGACCTGGAGGTCGACCTTGGTCCCGGGTTGGCGATCGGCGATGGCCAGCCGTTGGCTGTCCAGGATCATCCAGTGCAGCACGGCGATGGTGGGTTCCTTCCACTCCCCCGCGAGCACCTGATCCACCTTGTATTCGGCGACGGTGAGACTGCGGGTGTAGGGCTGGATTTCCTTCAGGGCGGAGGTTTTGGCCTGGCGCAGGAGGGTGCCGCGGAAGCGGAGGGCGGTGGCGGGTTTGCGGCCGGCCTGCAGGGCCTGAACGGCGGCCGCCTCGGCGGCGGCCTCGCCGGCCGTCAAGACCCGGGGGAAGAGAGCGATCGCCTCGAGGCGCCCCTGCCAAGGTTCGGTGCCGGGCCAGGCGGCGCCCAGAACCAGCTGCCGTTTTCCCCAGGCCGGCCAGGCGCGCGGCAGCGGACCGGACCCCGCGGGCCGGCCGTCCCGATAGGCCGCCCAGTTCTCCCGACTGCAGGCGACGAGCACGTGGACCTTCCGGCCGGCTTCCGTGGCGAACAGGGGAATGCGCGGCATGCCGCGCAGCCGCAGGGAAAGCCCGGTCCTGTCTTGGAGCAGGGCGGCGTCCTCGCCCCCGTCATCGCCGTAGGCGAGCACCACCCCGGGCGCCGTGGGTGCGGCGGCGGCAGGCGTGAGGGTGGCCTCGAGGGTGAAGGCGCCGGACTTGGCCACCTGCAGGCCGATCCAGGCGCCCGCCTCCCGCGCGTGGAAGGATCCGCCGGCGCAGACCAGTTCATGGTGACGCCCGATGAGGGAGCGTCCCCGGGTGGCGCAATTGAAGGCCAGCAGTTCGCTGCCCATGGGGTCGAAGGCGAGGAAGGGCGAGGTGATGCTGGCATCCCGCAGGGCGAAGACCGCGCCGGGCGTGCCGGGCCATCCGGGGGTGTCCGCGGCCAGGATGGACGGCGCCAGGAGGCCCAGGCAAAGGGCGAGGAGGGGCAGCGCCGGCGGTCGGCGGCGGAGATGCCCGCGGATGTCGGGCCTGGTCATGGGGTGCTGGCGGCCTCGGGTTCCACCCAGGCCTGGGACTGCCAGCACTGGGGGCCGGGCTCCGTCACGCGCACCCAGGCCTCGACCTTGGTGAACGCCGCGTCAAAGCGCCCAAGCCAGATGCCGGCGTCCTTGCCCGCTGGCGCGACGAGGGTGAGGTAGCGCGGGTGCTTGCTCCAGCTGGTCAGCCAGGTGTTGCGCCCCTTCTCGCGCACCCCGGGCATCTGGGAAACCTGGACCTTGCGGGGGTTGGTGTTGTCCACGTCGGCCACGGTGATCGCATGGTGGTCGCCCTCCAACCGGAAGAGGCGGTAGGAATTGTCGGGGGCGATGCCCGGGAAACAGCCGCCCCCGTAGGGTTTGTACTTGGACTTGGCCTGGTCCACCTTGCCCTCGGCGTCGAACTCCAGCTTGAGCAGGCCGATGTTGCCCCAGCTCGGCTCAAAGCAGGCGCGGGTGCCGTCGGCGGAGAACATCAGGTAGATGTGGCTTGAGGTCCGGTCCCAGAACAGTTCGCGCTCCGCGGGTTGGTCGGCGGGGAAACGGAAGATCTTGCCGGCCGGCGCGTCCCACGACTGTTTCTTGTCGCCGGCATCGTTGACGTAGACCCAATGTCTGCGGGTCTTGGGGTCGGTCCAGACGGCGAGCAGGCTGTTGTGCGCGCCGCTGGCGAGTTGAGTGGCCGCCTTGGTCTCGGTGTCGTACATCCAGACCACCCGATCCGCGGCGCTGCTGCCGGTCGAGGCCAGCACGCGGCGGCCGTCCAGCGTCAGCAGGGGCGCGCTGCCGCAGAAGGGCAGGTCCCGCACCACGCCGTCCGCAGTGTCGAGGAACCGGAGCTTCATGTCCTTCTCCGCGCCCTGGTTCCAGGCAACCTTGACCCGGCGGCCGCCCGTCAGGTCGAGCAGTGACTGTTTCACGTCGTTGGGCTCGGCCGCGCTCAGGGCGGGGGCCAGCGCCGCGAGCAGCCCAAGGCCAAGCACGGGCAGCCAGGTGGGGATGGGGTTCATGAGGTGCAGGATGGGATGCATGAGGGTGGACAGGTTTGCGGAGGGGATTCGAGGGGATTCAAACGGATTCATTGGCTCAGTTTCACCACGGACCAGCCGGAGCTTTCGGTGAACTCCCGGGCGGCGAAGCACCAGACGACCACCTTCTTGCCGGCGAGCCAGGCCGGGTCGGCCTTGGTCCGGCGCAGCAGGTTGATGCGCGCCGGGGTTGCGCCGGAGCCGCGCACGCCAAGGACGTCCACCGCCAGGCCGAGCTCGGCGGCCAGTTGATCGGCCAGGCCCGCCCCAACGCCGTGCATGTCCCCCCCGGCGTGGAACACCAGCGTGTGACTGTCCCCGAGCAGGAGGATGGGGCTGGACCGGTCCTCGAGCGAGGCCACCGGTGCCTGCACCACGCGCGCAGGCAATGTCTCCGTCCCCTGGCCCCCGGCCAGGTCGCCGGTGATGGCGCGCGTCTCGGCCCGGGTCGGAAAGGCCCCCGGCCGGGCCTTGAGCCACGGGGGTGTGCCGAGCGTTTCCTTGACCTGGCGGGCTGCGACCGCGCAGGCGTGCGGTGACCAGTGGGAGTCCGTGCGGCAGTAGAGCAGGGCACTCCCGGCGGCGGCCTTCTCCCGCGCAAACACCTCGCCCAGATCCAGCACGCGCACGCCCCGGCCGCGGAGCAGTTGGAGGAACTGTTGGTGCGCTTCGTCCAGCCGCGGGGCGGAGGGGTGGCCGAGCTTCTCCGGGTAGACCAGCACCTTGGCGGGGACCGGGGCGAGGATCAGCTCGATGCCCCGGGCCTTGAGCTGGGCGTGGAAATCCAGGATGGCGGGCAGGGGGTCGGCCTTGTCGGGCGAGGCGGCCTGGGTGGCCTTCGCTGCCTGTTCGCCCCAGAAGGGGCCGACGCTGATGTGCCGAAGTTCGGAACGCAGGAAGAGCCAGCCGTCGTTGCCGGCCACGGTCATGGAGTCCCCCGCGGCGGCCAGCCTGCCGCAGGCCTCCCGGAAACCGGCGGCTCCGGGTTCGGCCGCCCCCAGGATGAGCGGAGCCACGGTGAACAGGAGGATCCAGGGTCTTGCGGTTTTCATCACGGTTCGTTGGCGGGGGCGGATCGCTGCGGGGTGTGCCGGAACTTTCTACCCCAGCGGCGGCCTGCCGTCACTTCCGGGCTGCGGATTCCTCCGCCCAGGCGGGGTCGGCGAGGAGGAGTGGGTCCTCGTCGAGTTCGCTGCGGTTGATCGCCTCGAGGGTCCGGGCCACGCCGGCCCAGGCCTGCAGCCGCAGCGCAACGGTGTCGCCGGGCCGGAGTTGCGCCGCGGCCGTGGGCCGGTTGTCGCGCATGCTCCAGGTGAACACCACCGCCTCCCGGCCGGAGGCCAGCGGATCGGCCGGGCTCTCCAGGTCGGCCAGGTGGAGCGTGAGGATGTGGTCCTTGTAGGGCACGCTGCCTGGCCGCGGAACCCGCGAGACCGCGCGCACGACCGCCCGCACCTCGTTCGTGCGCCCGGCCGGGGGGACGTAGAACGCGGTCTCCCTCCGTTCGCCCAGTTGCAGCGACAGCAGCTTCCAGTCCCCGAGGGCGAGTTCGCGGGCGGCGAATTCCCAGATGACGAGCTTTTTGCCGGCGAGCCGGTCGCGGCCGCGCCGCAGTTCCCGGGCCAGCATTTCCCGGGTGGCATGGGAGCCGGCGTCGTTGCGGCAGAGGGCATCCACGGGCAGGCCGAGCGCCAGGCTCAGGTGCTCGGCCAGCCCGGCGGACTCGCCCCAGCCCATGGGCGCGAGCGAGTAGATGTTGGCGAAGCTGTCCCCGAGCAGGAGCACCTCGGCCTTGGGGTCCGGCCGCCAGTAGCGGTCCCCCTCGACCACCTGCCGCAACGGCACGGTCTCCGCGGGGTAGGCGGCCGGGCCATCCGGCAGCCGAAGCATCAGGGCGATGTCCCCCGGCGCCGTGACACTCCTGGCGATCGTCGCGAATCGGCCTGGTTGGCCGGGGGGCAGGGAGGTCGATTGCCGGGCCAGCGCCGCCAACCCCCGGGCCGTCAACTCCATGGCGGCCGGGGTCCAGTGCGTGTCGGTCCTGAGGTAAAGCGGCGTCTCCGGCGCCTCCGCCTTGGCCTGCGCGAGCAAGGCCGAGGGGTCGAAGATCCTGATCCCGGCGTCGGCGAGGCGCCGCTTGAAATCCTCGAAGGAGGGATTCTGGACCACGAGGTTTTTCCCTGCGTAGCGCCGGGCATGGAATTCCGGGTGGAGGGACGGCTTGACCGGCGCCGGCATGACGATGAGGGCGATGCCGCGCGCGGCCAGTTGGCGGTGGAAGTCGATGATGGCCTGGACCGGGTCCGGCTGCGGCGGCGCCCGGAGTTCGCCGCCGGCGGCGGCGCGTTGACGCAGGGTGCGCGGATCGAGAAACCCGGGGCCGGTGAGCGAATCCACGTCGCGCCGGTAGAAAAGCCAACCCTCGCGCCCGCAGTAGGCGTCCTCGTTGCCGCCCTTGAGCCAGCCCGTCAGCACCGTCTGCATCCGGGGCACCAGCCACTGGACGAGGCCGTCCTGTTCCTTGAGGTCACGTTCGTAGGCCGCGATGTCGCGAAGAATCCGGTCGTTGGCGGCCTTGGCGGAGTGGAAGGCCCCGCGCACGGAGCCCGCCCCGGCGACGGCGGCCACTTCCTGCCGTGTGGGCCGGAGGAACGAAACGACATCCCAGCTGCGGGGCCACTGACGGTCGGCCAACCGGCCCGCCCGGATATCCCGGAACTCGCCGAGGGTTCGCCAGAGTGGCACGGCCGTGATGACGACGAGGAAGAAGAGGCAGAGAAACCCATTGACGCCGCGCGTGGAGTCGGTGTGCCCGATCTCAGCCTTGGCGATGTCCTCCCGGGAGGGCCTGGGGCCTTCGCCTTGGGATTGGCGCGGGTGGGTCATTTCAGAAAATGAAATAGATGAACGGGTTGAAGGCCTGGGTTTCCATCACGGCCAGGGCCAGCAGCAGGATCACGGCGCAGAAAGCCGCCTTGGGCCAGGTCAGCCGCCGGGTGAAATCCCACGTCTGCGGGGCACCCCAGACGACCCCTGCGGCCGCCGCGAAGGACAGCAGGTAGTAGGGTTGGTAGATGAGACCGGCCAGCAGGTCCTGGCCGGGTTGCTGCGGTCCGAAGCCCAGCATGGCCTGGCAGTAGTGCAGCGCGGAGGGGAGGTCCGTGGCCCGGAAGAACACCCAGGTGAACAGGACAAAGACAAAGGTGAGGGCGGTCTGGAGCGGGGCGGGCAGGCGGCGGGTCCAGGCGTGGTCGCCCTGGAGGCGTTCGAGGGCCAGCAGGCCGCCGTGGAGGCCGCCCCAGATGACGAAGTTCCAGGAGGCGCCGTGCCACAGGCCGCCGAGCAGCATGGTGATCGCGAGGTTGCCGTAGGTGCGGGCCTCGCCGAGGCGGTTGCCGCCGAGCGGGATGTAGAGGTTGTCCCGCAGCCAGGTGGAAAGCGACAGGTGCCAGCGGCGCCAGAACTCGGTGAGGGACCGGCTCTGGTAGGGCGAGTCGAAGTTCTTCGCAAACACCCAGCCCAGCATCAGGCCGAGGCCGATGGCCATGTCCGAGTAGGCGCTGAAATCGAAGTAGATCTGGAAGGCGTAGGCGGCGGCGCCATACCACGCCTCGAGCGTGCCGGCGGCCCCGGCGCCGAAGACCGTGTCGGCCACCTTGCCGCACGGGTTGGCGAGGAGGATTTTCTTCCCCAGGCCGAGGGCGAAGAACGACACGCCCCGCGCGAACTTCTCCAGGGTGTGCGAGCGGGCCAGGAACTGGTCAGCCACGTCCTGGAAGCGCACGATCGGGCCGGCCACCAGCTGGGGGAACATGGCCACGTAGCACATGTAGTCGAGGATGGAACGGATGGCCCTGGCCTGGCCGCGATAGACATCGATCGCGTAGCTCATGGATTGGAACGTGTAGAAGCTGATGCCCAGCGGCAGCGTGATGCGCAGGACCGTGTCCCAGCGGGCGGCGTCCCAGCCGAGGGCCGTCATGGCGGCGTTCCAGTTGTCCAAGCCGAAGTTGAAGTACTTGAAGAAGGCGAGGAGCAGGAGGTTCGAGATCACGGCGGCCGCGAGGGCGGCCTTCTGCCCGCCTGTGCGCGGGCCCTTGGGTTCCAGCAGGGGCACGGCGGCGCCCACGGGGTGCCGCCAAAGGCCGGCCAGCGTCATGCCGCAGACCCAGTCCACCACGGTCTGGAACATCATCAGCAGGACGAACCACGGGTTGGCCCACCCGTAGAACACGTAACTGACGGCGGTGAGGAAGACATGTTTGCCCCGCAGCGGGAGCAGGTGGTAGCCCAGCAGCACCAGCGGCAGGAAATAAAAGACGAAGAGGTGGGAACTGAAGACCATCGCGGGCCTACCGGGTGCGCCGGACGCCGGGATTCACGCCCGCCGTCCTCCGGTCGGGCGCGCGCAGCGGTTGTCGGCGTCGTTCGGGCCGGGGGATCCCGGCGGATGGGAGATGAATACCGAGCACGGCGAGGTCTGGGTCCGGGCCGATCCTCTCCCCGCCACGCAGGCTTGCAAGCTGTTTCCTGATGGTGCCTGGGGCGGCCTCCTTGAGGTGGAGGTCGAGGCGCTCGACGAAGCGGTCAATGGGTTGGGTGGTGATCCCGCCGTGTTCGGAATGGCGGTCGAAGGGATCGTCGAGGCCGATGATGAGTTGGTAGAGGTAGAAGAAGGTGAAAGCCAGGCTGCTGGTCACGAGGACGGCGGCGGTGGGACTTTTGAATCGGGTGATGAGCAGGAAGAGGACGACGGGCAGGAGCATGCCGCGAAGCAGCACGGAGGCGGGCACGAGGAAGTGGGTGCGCGAGATGGAGTAGGCGCGGGTCAACTGGCGTCGCAGGGCGTTGGTGTTTTCCTGGATGCCCTTGATGGACTCCTTGTCGGCCCCGAGTTCGGCCAATTGGTAGGCGCTTTCGTTGAGGCGACGGAGGGCGGGGAAGAGGGCCTTGGAATCCTTTTCCTTGGTGCCGAGCCAGTGCAGGATGATGCCCGCGACCTCGCGCAGGTTGCGCAGAAGCGCGGGGCCGTCGATGGGTTCGGCGGCCCGGGGGGCGGAGGTGGCGCGGGGAGCGCGCGTGGCGAGCAGGGTCCAGTCCTGGATGGCCTCAAGGTGGCTGGCCGTCTCGCCGGGAATGCGCTCGCTCTCCTTGTAGTCCGTCAGGGTGCCGCCGAGCATGAGGCCCATGACGAAGAAGGCGCCGGTGAAGACGACCGTGGTGTCAGAGATCTCGACAAGGCCGCTGAAGGGTTCGCCACGCCAGTGCAGTTCGGAAAGCACCATGAACTTGGCGGTGACGATCGCGGCGGAACCTGCCACCGACTTGATGAGGATGGTGCGGTTTTGCATGGGGCGTCAGGGCTGGCCAAGAATCCCCAAACCAGCGCGATGGACGCGGCTTGGGAGCGCGGAGTCGGCGGGAATCATCGGTCTGCCAGCGTGCGGTGGTTCCATTGGTTCGTGATGCCGCGGCCATGGCCGGGCAGGCCCCTTGCCACCCGGCCTGGTTCGGACGCGGGAATGGTTTGTCTCCCCCAAGGCGGTTGTCAAATCAGCGCGGCCTGGCGTGTGTGGCCGTTGGGCCGTGGGCGATCGATTAGATCATCCAGCCGGTCTGCCGGATGGTGGTTGATTGAGCGGAGGGTTGGGGAAGATGGGGTGACCGACGGGACTTGAACCCGCGACATCCAGATCCACAATCTGGGGCTCTAACCAACTGAGCTACGGCCACCACTCAAGGTGAGGCGGAAACGCTAGGGAGCGTGGAGGGCAGCGTCAAGCGTGGTTTCGAGGCCGGGTAGCTTGGGCGAAGCGGGATTCAGCGGACGGACGTCCGCTGCTGCGATGTAGCAACCCGCGTGAGCGG
>JBJOEZ010000068.1:0-16316 GCA_046048995.1 Verrucomicrobiota bacterium
GGGAGGAAGGCTGCTTCCTGGCCAGACTCCGCGTCTGGATTCGTATCAAGCCGGCGACCATTGGCGCAAGTCGGCTAATGGTCCTCGAAAGACGGAAAAATCCCTGCTGCTGAACCGGAGCCAGTGGTGGGGATCGAACCCACGACCTACGGTTTACGAAACCGTTGCTCTACCACTGAGCTACACTGGCCGCGCGACCGCAGACGCGGTCGAGATGGGTCCGTTTATAGTGGACTCCCGCCGCCGGGTCAAACGCCTTATCCGCTCCCCTCCCCCGTCCCAGGGCGCCCGTCCGGCGCAGCCACCCTGACCGAACCGAGAGCGAAGGAAGTGCGACGTAGGTCCGGATGGACCCACACCAACGCGGCACCCAAACCCGGGGCGCCGGCGGTGCCGCGAAATAAAGGCGGGCAAATGTTTGTCTCAATTTCGATCCGGCGCCGGTTAACTATTAGGGGGGAATCTCCGGGTGCATCCGGCCCCCGCCACCCGCATGGCCATCACCACACTCCATCCCTTCCTCGCAGAGGTCCGCGGCCGGGTCGGCTCGCTCGTCTTCCGGCGGTTCCGCGGGCGCACCGTCGTGCAACGGGCCCCCAACATGAAGGGCCTGCCAGTCTCCCCGGCCCAGCGCACGCAGCGGGATCGCTTCCAGCGCGCGGCCGCCCGGGCCCGCGCCCTCCTGGCGGACCCGGCCGTCAAAGCCCTCTATGCCGCGCGCGCCCAGGGCACCGGCAGCAACCCCATGGCCCTGTGCATGGCCGAGTGCCTGAACCACCCCGGTCATCAGCCGCAGACCACGCGAACTGCGCGAAAATGTGTTCCAAGGTCGGCAACCGCAGGCGTGCGGCGTCCCGGTGCCCGCCCTTCAAGCAGGCGGGCAGGGAGCGGCCGTGTCCTGCGCCGGGCGGAAGGGAGTTCACCGAGGCTTCCCTGCCGCCAACCCAAGGCCAGGTTTCGCGCGGCCTGCGGTTTCGATACCCCCCACCTACGCGGACCCGCGAACCATCGTCCACGGGAGACGCAGCGCCCCTGGCAGGCCCATGCCCCATCCGTTCGGATTTCCTGCGGGTTTCGGACCTTCAGATTTCGGGTTTCCCGCCCCGTTCGGGGGGTGGGGGTTTCTCCTTTACAGTCCCTTGCCGGGTCCTACTTTCAGCGCCGTTCTAAGTTTCCTTTCCAGCCGGCCTGGCCCGCTGCGTGCGTGCCCCGCCGGCTAAACCTGTCGGGGGCTGACGTCTACGCCCGCGGCAGGCAGTGGTGAACTCACGATCGATCATGCAAAAGCCGCTCTCACGCTCGCTGGCCGCGCTTCTGGCGGGCTGGCTCCTCCTTGCCGTCGCCGGCCCGGCCCGCGCCGCCACCGTCACCCAGTCCATCCCTCTCGCTTACGGCTGGAACGCCGTCTGGCTCGAGGTGGCGCCCGTGGACACCAACGGCAACGCCCTCACCGCCGAGCGGGTCTTCACCTCACCGAACTTCACCGTGGATCGCATCGCCACCCAGGCCCGGCAGGCGGGCACGGCGGAGTTCTCCACCGACCCCAACCAGTTGTTCAACCAGCCGGGCTGGCTCGTCTGGGCCGCCAACGCCCCCTCCGGCGAGACCACCAGCATCCTCGCCGAGGGCCACCGCGCCTATCTCGTTCATGTCTCGCGCAACGACGGCACGATCAACGACGGCCCCCCCGCGGGCACCCTCGCCGTGGCGGGACGGGTGGCGTTCTGGGTGCCGCAGTGGAATCCGGGCAGCTACAACCTCGCCGGCTTCAGCGTTGCGGGCAGTCCGACCTTTGGCGCGCTGCTGGGCGCCACCGGGTTCACGGACGACACCACGGCCATCGGCTCCCCCATCCAGCGCCTCAATCCCGCCACCGGCGGCTGGGAAGGCATCGGCGGCGGCGACGTGGTGGAGGCCGGCCGCGCCTACTGGATTGAGATCCCCTTCCAACTGGCCTCACGCTCCTACGCGGGTCCGGTCGCGGTGTCGTTCTCCGGGGCGGCGGGCGGCAGCCTCGCCTTCGGCAACGCCCCCGCCTCCATCCAGACGAGCCTGGACGCCGGCAACGGCTCCACCCAATCCCTGCGCCTTAGCCCGGCCGAGGTCACCTTCACCAGCCTGGAACCCGCCGGGCGCCCGCCCCATGCCGTGACCCTGACCCTTCTGCAGCCCGCGCCGGGCGCGCCGGGGGCGTTGGACCTGCGCCTCTTCCCGCTGCAACGCGCGCCCGAGCAACTGGCCTGGCAAATCCAGGGCAACGCCCCCGTGGGCGCGAACTGGGCGGTGGGCACCCTCGGCCCGCAGGAATCCAAAACAACCACGCTGGGCCTGGACCGCAACTGGACCGGCGGCGGCAACTTCCGCGAGAATCTCTACCGCATCGACATCGCGCTGCCCGGCGGCTCGACCTACTTCCACCTGCCGGTCAGCGCGCGCAACGCGGACCTCGCCCAACCCGTCACCGGCCCGGCCGCCCCGCGCGACCCCGGCCTGGCCGGGCTGTGGCTCGGCACCATCTCGCTGGCGTCCGTGACGAGCCTCACCGAGGCCCAGCAACCCGTGAAACCGGCCGCCACCGTGGCGCCCGTCCGCGTGCTCCTCCATGTCGGCACCAACGGCCAGGCCGCCCTGCTCGCGCAGGTCACGCGCATGCAGACCAAGTCGGCCGACGCCTCCGTGCCGCGGCAGGAGGTCCTCATCGTCGACGACGCGCAGATCCCCTACTACGAGGGCGTCGAGGAACGGGCCGGACGCAAGGTCGGCATCCGCTACGACACCGCCTTCTTCGACATGCCGCGCCGGACCGGCACCAACGCGCAGCCGGCGTCGTTCCTCCAGCGCGTGGCCGCCAGCACGGGCCGCGCGGACATCGCGTCGGTGACGGACGCGGACGTGGCCGCCTACCTGTCCGGCCAGGACACCCGGCCGCCGGACCTGCAGGAGGCCTACTGGCCGGCGTGGCCGCTGGAGGGAGCCTTCCTGCCGGGGCAAAGCGTCGGCACGGCCACCAACCAGCCGCTGCGGCTGGACTCCTTCCACCGGAGCAACCCGTTCCGGCACGCCTACCACCCGCAACACGGGGCGGGCTACCTGATTGAACGCCGCCTGCTGGTGGCGCTGGACACGGACTACCGTCCCGGGTCCGGCCAGCTCACGGGCACCTACCAGGAAACCACGAGCGGCCTGGCCACCGCCCCGATCGTCTCGCGCGGCCGCATCACGCTCCAGCGCGTCAGCACCGCGGCCGTCGTGCGCTGAACCGGCCCGCCCCCAACCCTTTCCTCCCATGAACCGACTCCCCTGCCCCGCCCTCCGGCCACTGCTCGCGGGCCTGGTCCTGCTGGCCGCGACCCTGCTGGCGCCCGCCGCGACCAACATCGCGCTCAGCTACAAGTTCGACGGTGCGACGCCCCTCGACCCCAATACCACCAAGCTCTACGGTTCGGCCCAGCTCCGCCCCGCGGGCAACTACCTCGCCCTGACCGACCAGGCGCAGTACCAGAAGGGCACCTTCCTCATCGACGCCCTCCCGCGCGACCAGCGCCTCTCCTCGCTGCGCGCCCAGTTCCTCATCCGGCTCGACAAGGGCAGCAGCGGGACCCCCGCCGACGGGTTCAGCTTCAACTTCGGGCCGGAACTCCTGCCGGACGCGGTGGGCGAGGACGGCATCACGAACGGTTTGGCCGTGACCTTTGACTCCTTCGACAACGGCGGTGGCGACAGCGCCCCGGCGGTGGAGGTCCTCTACAACTCCAGCGTCCTGGCCGGGGCCACCTTCGCCGGCCGGACCCGCACCGCCGTGTGGACGAACGACACCAACGGCCTGAGCTTCAGCACGGGCACCAACTACATCCCGGTCATCATCGACCTCGTGCCGGATGCCGGCGGCAGCTTCTCGCTGGTCAGCGTGACGTGGAACGGCTCGAACATGCTCAGCAACGTCCGGATTCCCTACACGCCCGCCCAGGGCTGGCGCGTGGCCTACGGCGCCCGCACCGGCGCCTTTTACGAGACGCACTACCTGCGGGACGTCGAGCTGTCGGGCGACACCACGGTCCAGCTGACCATCAACAGCGAGTACGGCCGGACGCGGGTGGACCCGCCCGCCGGCACGAGCCTGCGCAGCCCGGGCGACAACATCGTGCTGAGCGCCCCCGCCTACATCTACCTCGACCGCTACCGGCGCGAACTGCCGGAGACCCCGCTGGCGCTCAGCTCGGTGGCGCACTACCGGGCCCGGCTCGTCACCACCAGCCCCGCCCCCGGCAGCACCCTCACGCTCGAGAAGGACACCGTGGTGACCTGGCAATGGGAGCTGCAGAACCTCGCCGAGGTGAACACCGGCACCGAGGGCATCACCGGGCTGTCCCCGACCGACGTGACCGACCCGACGCACGTGGACACGCTGGGCCGGCGCTACCTGGCGCCGAACACGACCGGCTTCGACTCGATTGTCTACAAATCCATCCAGGGCAGCGCGCAACCGGTGCGCTTCGCCGCCCGCAGCTTTGTCATGGAGAACGCACCGGCCTCGCCCGAGCGCTACCTCGAGCTGGCCGGCGAGGGCGACCACCTGCGGGCGAACGGGACCGATCCCGCGGCCCTGTTCGAGGCGAACGGCAGCTTCACGGTGGAGTTCTGGGCCCGGGTCAACGACACCGACACCCCGCCGACGCAGGACCAGGTCGCGCTGGGGCTGGGCTCGCAGGCGGGGGCCCGCCAGCAGGTCGTGGTGGGTTTCGGGACCGACCGCGGGTTCTTCATCGACAACCGCCAGGCGCGCGTCGCGGCACCCGGCAGCTGGACGGACGACTCATGGCACCACTGGGCGGTGGTGAACGACGCCGGCGGCGGGGCCGTGCGGCTGTATCGCAATGGCACCCTCATCCAGCAGTCCAGCCCGGCCCTGGCCGGCTATGCGGGCGACGGCACGCTGGTGGTCGGCGCCCTGGCCGCCGGGACCAACAGCGGCGGTTTCTTCGGCGGCGGCCTCAACAACCTGCGCGTCTGGCGCTCGGCCCTCACCCGCGAGGCGGTGGTGGCGGCGCTCGTCACGCCCCGCTTCACCAACAGCCGGCCCAACCTCGCCCTCGAGCTGCCCTTCGACGCCCAGCCCAACCCGGGCACCAGCAACGTCGTGGTGCTGCAGTTCAACGGCACCAACGCGCTGAACTCCATCACCCAACTCGGCCGCTACACCCTCGGGACCGCCTACTTCACCGATGGGTTCCGCCTCCCCTCGACCAACACCCTGCCGCTCGTCAACCAGACGCTCACGCTGGTCCAAAGCCTGTTCAACGCCACCAACGGCGGCGGCACCGTCACCGATGTCAACGGGCCGTTCGACGGTCCCTGGATCTACAACGGCACCAACGGCACCTGGTCGACCGCGGGCCAGGACACCAACCTCGGCCGGGCGCCCAGCACCCTGCTCTCGTTCCCCGCCGTCACCCTCTCCCAGGCCGGCCGCGTCTTCCTCGGCTTCAACCACAACCACAGCTTCGAAACAACGCCCCTCGGGGCGGTGGACGGCGGCCAGGTGCGCGTCAGCGTCAACGGCGGCCCCTTCACCGCCGTCCCGCCCTCCGCCTTCCGCCAGGGCGGCTACAACAGCGCCATCGCACCCGACGGCGCCGAGGCCCTCGCCGGCCAACCCGCGTTCACGGCCAGCCGGAACACCCCCTACAACTCCACGGCCGACCTCGGCCTGTTCCAGCCCGGCGACACCCTGGCCGTGCAGTTCCTCGCCGCCTTCGACCCCTCCGCCCGGGCCGGCAACCCCGCGTGGACCCTCCGCAGCGTCAGCCTGACCAACCAACTGGCCGCGGACAACTACCATGCCTGGGTGTTCCGCAGCCAACTCGAGATCGACACCGGCGGGGATTACACCTTTCACCTCGGCTCCGATGACGGCAGCCAGCTCTGGGTGGACGGCCTGCTGCTCATCAACAACGACGGGCAGCACGGCAGCAACAACGTCAGCGCCACCGTCACGCTGCCCGAGGGCTCCCGCCTGGTCGAGGTGCGGATGTTCGACTCCGGCGGGCTGCGGGCGCTCTCGCTGCAGTACGAGGGGCCCGGCGTGGCGCGGCAGGATCTTCCGGCCGAGCGGCTGAGCCTGACCGCCTCCGACCTCCTGGCCGCCGGGGTGGTGACCAACTACTCGACCGAGGGCCGGCTGATCGGGTTCACCTGCCGCGGGTTCGAGTCGCTCTTCCCGCCCAACACGCTCGCCTCCAACATGCTCGCCGCCGTGCAACCCGGGTTCCAACTCGGGCTGGTCCTGGACAGCGGCACGACCACGGTCACCATCCCCGCCAACGGCAAGGCCCCGCTCAACGACTGGCGCCGCGTGTTCTGGGGCTGGAACAAGCAGTTCCAGTTCAAGGTCAGCGTCTCCTGCCAGGACGCGGCCGGCCTCGCCGCCGTCGCCCGCCTGCCCTTCTTCGCCGGCAACAGCAACCCCACCAACTCCGGCAGCGCCTCCCTCGGCCAGGGTGTCGTGGATGTCCTCAGCGAGTGGCTCAACGAGGGCGCCCCCCTCACGGTCGGCACCGTCTACCGCACCCCCGACCGCCGTTACACCCTCTCCGGCCTCAACGGCAACGTGAACCTCTTCGGCTCCATCTCCCTCGACGACTTCCTCGACGGATCCCGCACGGGCGCCGTCTCCCGCGAGTACAGCTTCCCCGCCGTCAGCGCCCCCGGCAGCCTCACTTTCCAGTTCGCCCGCACCGTCCACCGCGCCAGCCTCGCCCTGGGCCAGGCTCTCGACGTGGCCACGCTCGCCTCCGCCAATGCCGCCCTCTACCCCGAGCTGCCCGTCGGCGCCACCAACCTGCTCGTCACCCTCGGCGGCCCGGCCGCCACCGAGCAGGGCAGCCCGCCCAACGGCGTCATCCCCGGCGGCAGCAACTCCCCCTGGGCCTGGGACTTCGTCGGACGCCGCTGGTTCCCCACCAAGCCCGGCGTGTTCACCATCACCTGGCCCGACCTCAGGGGCTACACCAACACCCTCGAGGTCAGCGCCCGGTTCCCCACCGACCCCGAGACGCGCGGCGGTTTCCGCGGCTGGGAACGCAAGGACGGCACCCGCCAGGGCAGCCCCGCCGACCAATACCTCTTCACCGTTGACTACCCCGGCGTGGCCACCAATTACCCGGGCGCACCCCTCGCCCATTACGCCTACAACCTGCCCCCCGGCGGCACCACGCCCGCCGTGGCCGACCTCGACCCGTCCGCCACCGACCGCTGGTTCTTCAAGGACTTCGCCTACGCCGAGAACAACACCGCCCAGCTCGCCCAAAACCGCTTCTTCAGCGACACCCGCCAGGCCAACCGCTCCGTCCTCGTCTTCTCCCGCCGCCCCAACCCCAAGGAAACCGCCACCGGCGACCCCGCCCTCGAGTCGCTCGTCGTCCGCGTCTCCCAGGCCGTCCTCCGCACCAACGAGGCCTCCGCCGTCGTCGGCTCCAAGCTCGAGTCCCCCGATGACCTCTCCGGGTTCCACGCCGGCTACGTCACCACCGATTCCCTCAACTACAATCCCACCCTCCACGACCGCACCGCCGTCCCCGGCCAGTGGGGCCCCGTCTACCCCGTCAACGCCCGCTTCCGCGACAGCTTCCCGCTCAGCGTGGTCTGGTTCTACAACACGGCCGCCTACGGCGACCAGGATCCCCTGACCCAGCAGCCCGGCGTCACCACGGTCTACACCAACGTGGCCTGGCCCGATCCCCTCAACCCGGCCACGCCCGTCATCTACCTCTCCAGCCAGCTCGGCAGCGAGGGCGTCGGCCAGTCCGTCGCCACCGGCGACACGCCCAACTACCAGGAAATCCTCAACCCCGCCCGCATCGCCAACCTCGCCATCTACCAGCAGCCCGACCGCGCCGCCGCCGGCTTCAACCCGAACGAGGAACACGCCTTCCTCGCCCCCTCCAAGGCCTTCGTCCTCACCGCCGACCCCCGCTTCAACCTCGGCCAGTCCGCCGCCTTCGCCCTCCAACGCGGCCTCAACAACACCAACCTCGCCGAACCCGACGCCTACACCTCGCACCCCTTCGTCCTCGTCCAATACACCATCCCCGGCGCCACCAACGCCAGCGACGCCGCCGCCATGCGCGCCTACGCCGTCCAGGCCGTCCGCAGCAACGCCACCGCCGAGCCCTTCCCCCGCGTCGACCCCGCCACCGGCACCGTGCGCGATGCCAACAACCAGCCCGTCCCCCAGCCGGCCAACCCGCTCTACGACTTCCACTACACCGCCCTCGCCGGCGACCTCGTCGTCCCGCCCTACCCGCTCAGCGTCGCCCTCGGCAACGTCGTCGTCACCAACACCACCGGCGGCAACATCGCCTTCGTCGCCAGCCCCGGCGTCACCAACCTCCAGCGCGCCCTCTGGCAGGACCGCAACGGCAACCGCTGGACGGTCTCCGGCGGCGGGCGCTTCTTCCAGCGCTACTGGTATCCCCTCCGGGACGACTTCTGGCTCGGCGAGGAACGCCCGCCCGCCGGCACGCCCCTCGCCTGGATCCCCGAGAACGTCCCCCAGGGCCAAACCGCCGCCTTCACCCAGGCCGGCACCCTCGCCGTGGCCGCCCGCTACGACACGCGCTGGGGCAACCACTATCCCGTCCTCAAGAAGGGCGAGACGCTCACCTACGCCGGCGGCGAGTACAAGGCCGACCACCCCGGCAGCCCCGGCCTGCCCGCCGTCCTCAACTGGGCCTCCGCCGAGGTCCTCTACGACAGCACCACGCCCTCCATGGCCTGGAAGACCAACGGAGCCGACGGCTTCCGGACCTTCAACTTCACCACCACCGCCGCCCGCATCACCCGTCCGCTCGACCGCCTCGCCGCGCCCCTCGCCCAGGCCGAGATGCCCGACGCCCTCCAGCCCAAGAACCCCGACCAGGTCCTCGTCGTCGGCACCCGCTGGTACTTCCTCAACCTCCCCGCCTCGCTCGGGCAGCGGTTCTACTACGACACGCTCGCCGGGCAGCTCGTCTTCCGCGGGCGCCTCAACAACCTCGAGAGCGGCGCGCCCAACCTCACCCAGCAACCCGTCCAACCCTACGTGCTGCAGCCCAACTTCCTCACCGAGGAGGACGTCGACCTGCTCCTCGCCCTGCCCGGCGGCCCGAACGCGGCCTGGACGGAGGCGGTGGAACAGCTGCACCAGGCCGCCACCACCGCGTTCACGACCCCGGAGGATTTCGGCCTGGGCGTGGCCGCCGCCAACACCCGCACCAACCTCGGCGCCCTGCCCTTCTACGCCGAGACCAACCTCGCCGCCCCCCTCCTCTCGGGGGTCGGCGATGTCGTCCCCATCAGCAGCCTCGGCATCGGCTCCGCCCTCGTCGCCACGCCGTGGTTCCTCCAGTCCAATCCCGACGGCCCCGCCTACGTCACCCTCGCCGAGAACAACGACCCCGCCGCCGGCGGCGCCGTCGCCCTCCACGTCATCCAGCTGTCCCCGGAACGCTACCGCGGATCCATCCTCGTCCTCACGCCCCCGGATGCCTTCAGCGAGAACATCAACCTCACCCACACCGCCGACTTCGGCGGCAACACCGCCGAGGTCTACTACCAGTGGTGGATCCATGACGTCACCGCGCTGGACCAGATCGGCGCGCCGGACGACACCAACTTCCCCACCCAGTCGGGCTGGCAGATCTACCAGCAGGGCCTCGGGCTCAACGCCATCAGCTTCACGGGCCGGCCGGACATCACCCTGGCCGACAAGTTCTTCTTCGTGCGCTACGGGGCGAGGGAGGAGCTGCAGGAGGCGGCCGAGGGCAACGCGGTGACCAACGGCGTGGTGGCCGACGCCAGCTGGCGGGACGTCCGGCCCGATGACCCGGCGCCCGACTGGTCCTCGACCGCCGGGCAACCGGTGCCCTACCAGTGGGCGGGCGCCGCCAATTCGCCCCAGCTGCAGGCCGACGGCAGCCGCCGTTACCTGCCGCAGCTGGTCATGGGCTGGGTCAAGCGCGTGCTCGACCAGATCAACGCCTACGAGGCCCGCTACTCGGCCACCTTCAACGGCGACGCCCCCGCCACCTACAGCAGCATGCTCATGGAGGCCGGCGGACCCTACATCGGCCCCGTCGCCCTCAACGCGGACAAGAACTCCCTCGAGAACGTCGGCCTCATCCAGCTCTACGAGACCGTCCTCCAGCGGGCCAAGGACCTCACCGCCGGCCCCAACGCCAACCCGGGCACCGACCAGGCCCTGCTCCTCGCCGCCACCCGCCTGGCCGCCCTCTACCGCCTGCTCGGCGGCGAGGCCTACTTCGACGCCCAGAGCGCCATCGTCCCCCAGTCCCCCGACCTCGACGACGGCGCCGCCGCCGAGCTGTTCGCCTTCAAGAACGAGGTGGCCACCGCCCTCGACGAGCAGCTCGCCCTCCTTCGCGGCACGGATTTCATCAAGTCCTATCCCTCCTTCAACCGCCTCTTCTGGAACTACCTCAAGGCCGACGGCGAGGCCGCCTACAACGCCACCTACAACATCCAGGACCTCAACCAGGACGGCCTGATCGACGAGTCGGACGCCGCCCTCCAGTACCCGATGGGCCACGGCGACGCCTGGGGCCATTACCTGTCCGCGGTCGGCATGCACTACAACCTGCTGCGCCGGATCGGCTTTTCCTGGCAGGCCCGCGCCGAGCTCTACTCGCTGCTCGGCAATGTGCTCCCCGTCGATTACCTCGACGAGAAGACGTTTGCCGTCGTCGCGGCCGAGAAGGCCCGGGCCGGCCTCGGCATCGTGCAGGCCACCTACCGGCAGGCCTTCTCCGCCGACCCCGACGCGCAGTGGCAGGGTTACACCGACACCGCCGACCCGGCCCGCGCCTGGGGCGTCGCCGAGTGGTCCCGCCGCGTTGGCCAGGGCGCCCTCTTCGACTGGCTGACCGCCAACGCCATCACGCCCGCCACCGTCACCAACACGGCCGAGGGCCTCGACCGCATCGACCGCGCGGCCAACATCGCGGAGGTCAGCTCCCTCGCCGGCGCCCTCAGCGACCTGCAAAGCCAGCTCGACCTCGCCAACCGCGGCCAGAATCCGCTCGGGCTCGACCCCGACGCCATGGCGTTCGACCTCAACCCGTTCTATGACAGCGTCTGGTGGGAGCGCATGGGGCAATTCCAGCAGGTCTTCGACCGCGCGGTCGACGCCGCCAACAACGCCCGGGCCGCCCTCTCCTACGCCGCCCGCGCCGACCAGCAGCTCCAGCGCATCGCCAACGACACCCGCGCCCTCCAGGAGTCCGCCCTCCTCCAGGACCTCGATTACCGCAACCGCCTCATCCAGATCTACGGCACCCCTTACCAGGGCACCATCGGCGCCGGCAAAATCTTCGCCGAGGGCTACGCCGGTCCCGACCTCGTCACCTACGCCTACATCGACTCCGCCGAGGTCGGGGATCTCGTCCCGCAAACCGCCCCCGGCAACGCCTGGTTCACCGCCCTCATCCAGGCCAGCAACGCCGTCAGCCGCGGACTCGACTTCTCCCTCAAGAGCGGCAACGGCACCCTCCCCGACTACACCAAGCTGTTCCAGCAGATCTACCTGACCCCCACCGGCCCGCAGTACTTTCTCGCCAACACCAACCCGACCGGCAATCCCCAGGCCCTCGTGGTCCGCCTGCCCCTCGTTGAGACGGCCGACTACGCCCTGACCGCCCCGTCCGACTGGGGCCGGCGCTCCGCCCCCGGCGAAATCCAGTTCGCCCTCAACGACCTGCTGGCCGGCCAGCTCGCCCAGGAAGCCGCCCTGGAGGCCTACAACGACTACGTCCACGGCGTCGGCATCCTCGCCGCCGCCCTCATCCAGAAAACCAAGGGCATGCAGGCCGCCCAGCAGGCCAACCGCTGGTACTACCAGCGCCTCGTCGGCCTCGAGACCTCGATCATGAGCCTCGAGGGCATCGTCGAGACGTTCCGGACGGTCACGGAGCCGGAAAGCAAGGAACTCGAGGAAACCATCGAGACCGGCCTTCCCCAATCCGTGGGCCTGCTCAACGGCATCGACCTGTTCTTCCCCGTGCGCGCCTCGCTGAAGGGGGCTTCCGAATTAACGCTCTTTTTCCTGAAGTCCGCCGCCCTCGCCGCCCAACTCACCGCGTTCGGCCTCGAGCTGGACAAGATCGTCGAGGAACACGGCAAGGAACTGGATGGCGAGACGCTCGCGCAGTTCACCGAGTTGGTCGAGGGGGTCGAGCAACTGGCCGACCAGCTCAAGGAGGAGGAATCCGTCCGCCTGCAGGTCGGCGCTGCCATCCAGCAGGTCCGCATGGCCGCCGACCGCGTCCGTGCCGTCATGGCCGAGGGCGAGCGCCTCCAGCAGGAGCGCACCGCCCTCAACCGCCAGATCGCCGCCGCCGCCCAGCGCAACCGCTACGGCGACCTCATCGCCCGCCTCACCCGCAACGAGGCCGTGCGCAAGTACGACGCAACCCTCGACAACGCCCTCCGCTACGCCTGGCTGGCCGCCAGGGCCTACGACTACGAGACCAGCCTCTCCGAGCGCCATCCCGCCGGCATCACCACCCTCCTCGCGGACATCGTCCAGACCCGCCAGCTCGGCCAGTGGGAGGACGGGGAGCCGCGCCTCGGCAACGCCGGCCTCGCCGGCATCCTCGCCCGCCTCAAGGCCAACTACCAGGCGCTCCAGGGCCAGATCGGCCTCAACAACCTCCAGTTCGAGAACAACATCTTCTCCCTCCGCAGCGAGGCCTTCCGCATCACCACCGACAAGCGGTGGCGGGAAGCCCTCTCCGCCGCCCGCGTGCCCGACCTCTGGCAGGTGCCCGAGTTCCGCCAATACTGCCGCCCGTTCGATCACCCCACCAACGGCGCCCAGCCCGGACTCGTCCTCCAGTTCAGCACCGAGATCACCCCCGGCCAAAACTTCTTCGGCCGCACCCTCAGCGCCCTCGACCACACCTACAGCGTGGCCAACTTCGCCACCAAAATCCGCGAGGTCGCCGTCGCCTTCCCCGGCTATGACCAGGGCACCTCCCCTTCCCTCTCCCTCAGCCCGCGCATCTATCTCCTCCCCGTCGGCGCCGACCTCCAGCGCTGCTCCGACACCCAGTTCCCCACCGTCCGCTCCTGGAACGTCGTCAGCCAGCGCATCCCCATCCCCTTCGTCCTCAACGAGGCCAGCCTGCGCGACCCCGGGTTCCAGCCCTCGCTGGAGGGACTGGACGGCTCCTACGCGGACCGCATCCGCTTCGGCGATTTCCGCGCCTTCACCTCGGGCGCCGGCTTCACCACCGAGGACGAAATGTTCGCGCCGGCCAACCCGGCGGGCTGGAGCGCCAGCGCCCGCCTCTCCGGCCGCTCGGTCTGGAACACCCGCTGGCTCCTCATCATCCCCGGCGCCACCCTCAGCGCCGACAAGGACCAGGGCCTGCTGCGGTTCATCAACACGGTCACCGACATCAAGCTCGGCCTCCAGACCTACTCCAACATGGGGATGTGACATGAGAACAGCCGCCCGGACCCCCACCCTGATCGCGGCCCTGGCCGCCGCCCTGTTCGTCACCGCGTGCCGGCGCGAGGCGCCTGCGCCCGCCGCCCAGCCTGCCGGTGTCCTCGCCGTGGTCGAGGGCCGCGCGATCACGGAAGCCGACTTCCGCCACGGCTGGGGCGAACGTCCCGCCGCCGCCGACACCCCGGAAGCCCGCCGGGCCCTCCTCGATCAACTGGTCGAGCGCGCCGCCCTCGCCGGCGCCGCCCGCCGGGCCGGCCTCGACCAGGACCCGGAACTGGCTGCCGAAATCGAGCGTCTCCTCGCCGGCCGCCTGCGCGCCACCCGGCTGCCGCCCACCGCCGCGCCCGCGGAGATCCCGGACCGGGACCTCCAGGCCTACTACGAGCAGCACCGCGCCACCCGCTTCACCGAGCCGGAACGCCTGCGCGCCGCCGTGCTCTGGTTCGACACCCGCGGCGAGGCGCCCCTCGTCGAGCGCTACCGCCCCCGCCTCGAGGCCGCCCGCGCCCACATGCTCAAGGCCGGCACCAACCTGCCTCCCTCCGAGGGGTTCGGGGTCCTCTCCGTCACCAACTCCGAGCATCGCGTCTCCCGCTTCCGCGGCGGCGATGTCGGCTGGCTCTCCGCGTCCCAACTGCCCAATCCGTGGTACGCCGAGGCGCTCCGCCTCGCCAGCGCCCTCCGCCAACCCGGCGACCTCAGTGAGGTCACCGCCACCCCCGCCGGCCTGTTCCTCGTCCGCCTCACCGAACGCCGCCCCGGGGGTGCCCAGCCTTTCGCCGCCGTCCGCACCCAGATCCAACGCGCCCTCACCGCGGACCAACGCCGCGGCGCGGAGGAACGGTTCCGCCAGGAAACCCTCGCCGCCGCGCGCATCGAACGCCCCGCCGATGCCGCCGCCCGCCTGGCCGCCGTGGCCCTGCCCACCCCCACCAACAACACGCCCGCCACCCCGCCCGGCCCGCCGGCCCTGCCCGTGCCCGCCCTGCCCTGACCCCTTTTCCCCTTGCCCACATGAACGCGCCCTTCCCCCGCCGCCTGCCCGGCCTTGGCCTCCTCGCCGCCCTCCTGCTGGCGCTGCTCGCCCCGCCGCCCAGCGCCCCTGGACCGAGCCGCCCCTGGTCGTCTACGGCAAGGTGCTCAACCTCGGCTCCGGCACCGCCCGCCAGGTCTTCAGCGGCGTCCTCCACGTCACCCTCACCACCACCAGCCAGCCGCCCCAGGTCATCCAGCGCACCATCGAGCTGCGCCCCGTCGGCCCCGCCTTTGACTTCTCCTACCGCGCCGCCATCCCCCAACTCGTCCAGCCCGCCAACAACGAGCAGGCGTCCGGCTTCGCCGTCGGCGACCTGCCTGTCCGCTTCCAGGTCGCCGCCACCTACGCCGCGTCCGCCAACTCCACCTCCCGCCTCCCGGTCGAGCTCCTCGACCCCGCCCAGGCCCAGCAGCTCTTCGTCAGTCCCCGGACCCGCTCGGCCGAGTTCCGCGTCGATCTCGTCGTCCGCTTCGCCGACACCGACAGCGACGGCGACGGCCTGCCCGACTGGTGGGAGGATGTCCATGGCTTCAACAAGTTCTCCGCCGCCGACGCCGGCCAGGACGCCGATCAAGACGGCCTGACCAACCTCCAGGAGTTCCTCGCCGGCACCAATCCCCGCTCGGCCAACCTCAACCCCATCGTGCAGGAGACCCTCCTCTCCGTGCCCGCCGGCGGCACCGCCGGCCTGGCCCTGACCGTCATCGACCGCGACTCCAGCCCCAGCCAGGTCTTCCTCTCCTACCAGTCGGCCCTGGCCGGGCTGACCTGGCGCCAGCAGGGCCAGGTCATCGCCCCCAACACCGAGTTCACCTACCAGGCCGTGCTCAACGGCGAGATCACCCTCGAGGCCACGCCCGACTTCGACGGCGGCCGCACCGCCCTCACCACCCGCGACGGGGTCTTCGGCAACACCAACGGCTCCGCCACCTTCCCCCTGCTGATCCAGGCGCTGTCCCCCGCCCAGGGCTTCCTCGCCCTGCCGGTCCTGTGGCTGGACGCCGCCCGCGCCGCCTCCAACGGGCCGACCGTCAGTGAGTGGCCCGACCGTTCCGGCGCCGGCCGCGATGCCTACCAGCCCTCCATCCCCGCCCAACCCCTGGCGCAGGACGGCCAGGTGCGGTTCAACGCCGGCCGGTTCCTGCACGTGGACGACCGCGGCCTGGACGCCCCGCGCTTCACCGCCTTCCTGGCCTTCGACAGCGAGGCCGGCAACGGGTCCAGCCAGACCGTCTTCCGCGATGCCGACTTCCAGCTCGATGTGCAGGGCGCCGCCGGCCTGCGTTACCTGCGCGCCAGCCAGTCCGGCCGCGCCACCCTCGCCGCCGTGCCCCGCCCCGGCCTGGCCGCCGTCTACACCCTCACCGCCGGCGCCGCCCAGACCCAGCTCGACAGCCCGGACGTCGGCGCCGCGTTGTCGGCCGCCCAGTCCCTTGCCCTTCCGCCCGCCTTCGCCACCGTCGGCGCCGCCTACCCGCTGCAGGCGCTGGCCCCGAGCAACTACCTGCAGGGGCGCGTCCGCGAGATCCTGCTCTACGACGACGCCCTCCCCGCCTTCAGCCGCGGACGCCTGCAGGATTACCTGCTGGCCCGTTGGGAAGGGTTCGTCGCCTGGGACCAGCACCGCGCCGCCCTGGGCGTGCGCCTGGCCGGCCTGCCCGACCGCCGCAACACCCTGCGCGGCGGCTACGGCGATGACTCCCTCCAGGGCGGGCGCCTGGGCGACATCCTGCGCGGCGGCCCCGGCCGCAACAGCCTGGCCGGTGGCGCCGG
>JBJOEZ010000069.1:0-13310 GCA_046048995.1 Verrucomicrobiota bacterium
CCCCAGCGGACTGACGTCCGCTGCTACGTAGCAACCCGCGTGAGCGGGTTGAGCGCAAGGCCAACACCCCGCATCCTCGGGGCTTGTCATTTCGTGCCCCGGACCTAGAGTGTCGCCATGAAGAATGACGTGGTGCCCGTGGAAATCCGCGGCATGATGCCCGCCGGCGGCAACAGCGGGTACGCCATCTTCATCGGGAACGAGGAAAAGGTTTTCATCATCCAGGTCGAGCAGAACATGGGGCTGGTCATTGGCATGTTCCTGCGCGACCAACCCAAGCAGCGGCCCCTCACCCACGACCTCATCAACAGCATCTTCAAGGGCTTCAGCATCACCGTGGAACGGGCCATCATCACTGAGGAGGTCAGCTCCACCTACTACGCCCGGCTCGTCCTCCAGCAAAGCAACGAACTGGGCCGCAAGTTGGTTGAGATTGACGCCCGCCCCAGCGACTGCCTTGCCCTGGCCTGCGCCCAGAAGCGGCCCATCTTCGTCAGCCGGACCCTCTGGAACGAAGTGGAGGACTCCTCCAGCCTGCTCGACCAGTTCAACGAAAATGGCGGTGGCGAAAACGAGTAGGAAAGCCGCCGCCCCCGAGGATGCCGCCCCCCCGGGTGGCGCCCCGGTCGCGCTCATTTGCGGCGGCGATGACTTCGCGGTCAAGCAACGCGCCCGCCAACTCTTCCAGCAATGGTGCGAGGCGGCCGGCGGGATGGACCACGAGACCATCGACGCCCGGGTCAACAACACGGACGAGGCCCTCGGCGCCCTTGGCCGCCTGCGCGAGGCCCTGCAGACCCTCCCGTTTTTTGGCGGCGCCAAGGTCGTCTGGTTCCGCGACTGCAATTTTCTCGGCGAGGAACGCACTTCCTCCAGCCAGGCCGTGCTCGATTCCCTGGCCGACCTCGCCGCCGAGCTCAAGGCCTTCTCCTGGCAGGGCGTCCGCCTCCTCCTCAGCGCCTCCAAGCCCGACCAGCGCCGGACGTTTTTCAAGACCCTTCAGAAGCTCGGCACGGTCGAGGTGTTTGAGGCCTGGTCGGTGGATGACAAGGACTGGGCCGCCCGCGCCGAGACCACCGCCGCCCGCACCCTGCGCGCCCGCGGCAAGCAACTCGAGGACGAGGCCCTCGCCGCCCTCGTCCAGAACGTGGGCCCCAACCCCGCCCAGCTCGCTTCCGAGGCGGAGAAACTCGCCCTCTACGTCGGCGACCGCGCCGACATCACCGTCGCGGATGTCGAGGCCATCGTCACCCGCAACCGCCAGGCCCGCGCCTTCGCGGTGGCTGACGCCCTCGGCGATCGCCAGCTTCCCCGCCTCGTCCGCGCCCTGGAGGAGGAGCTCTGGTCCATGCAGTTCGACAAGCAGAAGTCCGAGATCGGCCTGCTCTACGGGATCATCGCCAAGGTGCGCGTCCTGCTCTTCCTCAAGGAAATGGTGCGCGAGGGCTGGATTCAGCCGCAGTCCGACTATGCCCGGTTCAAGGCGCAGCTCGAGCGGGTGCCCGCCGATCAATTGCCCGAGGACCGGAAGTTCAACCCCCTGGCCCAGCACCCCTTCGTCCTGCACAAGGCCCTTGGCCAGCTCCGGCTCTGGACCAGCGAGGAACTGGTGCGCGCCATGGGACTGCTCCTCGACTGCAACCGTCGCCTGGTCGGCAGCAGCCTCGACGAGCGCCTTGTCCTGCAGCAAACCCTCCTCGAAATCGCCCGCCCCGCGCCGAAGGGCTGACCCCCGGCGCGCGGGCCTCCGGCCCGCTTAGCCAGTCCCCTCCTCCCGATGTTGCTTTTCCCCAGGAAGCCCCCTTCGGTTCGGCCAGACCCTCCTAAGCGCGAGGTGGGCTAAGGCTCGGGAGGAGTGTGCGGTGGGAAGGAGTGGCACCCGGGGAGGACAGACCGGGCCAAGCGGGCGGAGGCCCGCGCGCCGTCAGTGGCCGGCCAGCTTGCGGTATTTGGCCCGGGCCCAGGTTTGCCACTCAATCTTGCGTTGGTTGCGCACGGCGGGGTTTTTCCAGTCCTTGGCGGCGAGGGCCATGACCTCGGGCTCCGTCAGCGGCGGGCGGCCCAGTTCGGCGAGGTCGGCCGGGGTCCGGCCGCGGGCGATCACGCTGCGCCAGGCGGCCTTGAGTTCGGTGTGGGTATCGACGAGGAGGGCCCCGATGAGGGCGCCGAGCAGGTCGTTGCGGTCGCGGGCCACGCGGGCGTTGTAGGTGAAGCTCTGCTTGAGATCGAAGGGGCTGACCTGGATGTGGCTGATGCCGCGGAAACGCGTGTAGAAATCGGGCCGTACGGAGGAGCGCTCGAGGGCGTGGCGGCGGGGTCCGCCCGGGGCGCCCACGGGGAGGAACCAGAGCTTCTGGCCGGGTTCACCGAGGGTGAAGTCGATGAAGCGCTGGGCGGTGAGGAGGTTGGTGGAACCCTTGAGGATGCAGATGCCGTCGCCGTTGATGGCGGTGAAATCCGCCGGGAGGACGAAGGACAGGTTGGAACCGCCGGCCAGGCCGATCTGGCTGGCCCCGTAGAAGTCGATGGCGAAGGCCGCGGCCGTCTCGCCGAGCGTGACATCCTTGGCGGTGGTGGTGGAGATGCGGTCGAAGCCGCGGGCGTTGCCGCCGATCTGGGCCAGGAGCTGCCAGCCCTTGTCCCACCCGTAGGCCTGGAGGAACGCCTCGAACATCACCTTCATGGACCCGCTGTTGCGGGGGTCGCCGGTGCCGACCCAGCCGAGCAGGCGGGGGTCGGCCAGGTCTTCCCAGCGTCGCGCCTCGGGGAGGCCGAGTTGGCGTTGCACCCGGGTGTTCTGCAGGATGCCGAAGCTGGAGAGCGCCGCGCTGAACCAGGCATGGCCCGCGTCGTGCAGTTCCATGCCCCCGAGCGTGCGGGGCAGGGCATCCATGATGGCTGCGGGTGGCGGGTAGGCCTCGGTCAGCCCCTTCTCGTCCAGGATGAGGAACGGCTCCTGGCCGCCCCCGAAGAACATGTCGACCCCGATGCCGCCCGGTTTCTTGGTGAACTCGGACTGGACAAACTTGAGGGCGTCCGTGGTGCCGCCGACGCTGAGCCAGATGACCTCGGCGGGTTCGCCGTAGGTCGCCTGGTGCCACTCGGAGAAGGCGGGCTTGAACTCATTGCGGATGGCATCGACGTGGGGCGTGATGATGACCACCCGGGCGCCGGTGCGGGCCGCTGCGCCGGCGGGCAGCAGCGCGGCCAGCAGGGCCAGGAGCAGGAGGAGTCGCGGCATGCCCGCGACGTTACGGGCCGGCCCGCAAGTTCCAAGCGCAAAGGGGGCGGCGGCCGGGGCCCCGCATCTAACGGCTTTACTTGCGCGGTGGGCGGCCGGAACACTGGGCTCATGCTGACTCGCGGACGTCCCGGCCTGCGGCGGGTGTGCCTTGCCCTGCTCGCGGCCGCGGCCGCCCTGGCCGGGGCGCGCGCGGCGGTGGAGTCCGCCTACCTGGTGGACCGTTGGGAGGATGACCTGCCGCAGAACTCGGTCATCACCCTGGCGCAGTCGCGCGACGGCTATCTGTGGCTGGGCACGCTGGGCGGGTTGGCGCGCTTTGACGGGCGGCGGTTTGAGGTGTTCGACGAGGGCAACACGCCGGGCTTGAACAGCAGCCGGATTGTCCGCCTGTTCGAGGATCGCCAGGGGCGGATGTGGATCGGCACGGCCAACGCCGGCATTGCCGTGCTGGCCGGCGGGCGGGTGACGTCCACCGGCATGGGGCAGGGCGGGCAACTGGCGGGGGCGTGTGAGGATGCGGCCGGCGGGGTGTGGCTGTGCAACTCGGACGGGCAAATCTGGCGGGTGCAGGGTGAGCTCACCAACCGCATTGCGTTTGCGGCCGACCAGTTCAGCGTGGAACGGCTGGGGGCGGCCCGTGTGCTGGCGGCCGAGCGTGACGGGCCCGTATGGGTGGGGGCCGACCAGCGGTTGGCGGCCTTTCGCCCGGGACCGGCGGGGGCGCTGGAGCGCGAGGAGACGATCCTGCCGGGCCGCCTCGATGCGCTGCTGGCCAGCCGGCAGGGGGGCGTCTGGCGGTTGGGCGGCGGCCGTATCCAGAAATGGCGGGACGGCCGCCTGGAGCGCGACGTGGGCCCGTATCCCTGGCGCGGCGTTCCCGTGTCCGCCACGTGCGAGGACGCCGACGGCAACCTGGTGGTTGGCACCCTCGGGCAGGGGTTGTTCCAAGTCGATGCCACAGGCCGGTCCACCGCGCTCTCCACCAACAACGGCCTGTCCTACAATTTCATCCTGTCCCTGCACCTGGACCGCGAGGGCGGCCTGTGGGTCGGCACCGATGGCGGCGGGCTCAACCGCGTGAAGCCCCGCCGGTTCCAGGTGGTTCCCGAGACCCGCGGCAAGGTCGTCCAGTCCGTTTGCGAGGCGCCCGACGGTGCGGTCTGGATGGGCTTCAACGCCTTCGCCCGCACCGACAGCGGGGTGGGCGTCCTGCGTTCCGGCCGGTTCGAGGGCTACGGGGAAACCAACGGGCTGTCGTTCCTCTCCGTCCGGTCCGTGCTGGCCCGGGGCGACGGATCCCTGTGGGCCGGCACGGTCGGCGGGGTGTTCGTCCTGCGGGGCGACGGGCCGCAGTTTCGCCCGGGCTGGTCGCTCGGGGATGTGCAGGCCCTGCACGAGGATCGCCAGGGCCGGGTGTGGATGGGCACGGGGTCCGGCCTGGCCAGCTGGGATGGCCGCGAGTTGCAGGCCGTGCCGGCCCTCGGCGGGGAATCGGTCCGCGCCCTCGCGCAGGATGCCGGCGGCCGGTTGTGGGTCGGCACCGAGCGGTCCGGGCTGTTCCGGTTGGGCTCGGGGAACGTGGAACGGTTTCGGCAGGGGCCCGACGGGCTGCCCAGCGACCGCATCAGCGCCCTGCTCGCCGATGTGCAGGGGGCGATCTGGGTGGGCACCGACGGCGGCGGGTTGGCCCGCTGGCGGGATGGGCGCTGGACCCGGTGCGGCACCAGCGAGGGCCTGGGCGGCAATGCCATCAGTTACCTCGTCGAGGATGGCCTGGGCCACCTGTGGATTGGCGGGAGCATCGGGCTGATGCGGATTGGCCTGCGGGAGTTCGAGGAGTTTGCCGCGGGACGGATTCCGCGGGTGAACTGCCGCACGTTTGGGCGCGAGGACGGACTCCCCACCAAGGAGTGCACGCGCGGATCCCAGCCGGCCGCCGGGCGCGGCCGCGATGGGCGACTGTGGTTTGCCACCATCCAGGGCCTGGTCACGGTCGATCCCAGCCGGCTCCCTCCCAACACCAACCCGCCCCCGGTCGTGATCGAATCCGTCCGCATCGAGGGCCGCCCGGCCGCCTCCGCGCCCGCCCCCGGCGCCGTGACCATTCCCGCCGGCAAACAGCGCATCGAGGTCCACTACGCCAGCCTCAACCTCTCCGCCCCCCGCCAAACCCGCTTCCGCTATCGCCTCGACGGCCACGACCGCGCGTGGACCGAGGTGGGCGACAACCGCACGGTCAGTTTCTTCAAGCTCGAGCCCGGCCGCTACCAGCTGCAGGTCACCGCCTGCAACGAGGACGGGGTCTGGAACCCCGTCCCCGCCCAGGTCGCCCTCACCGTCCTCCCGCCATTCTGGCGCACCTGGTGGTTCCTCACCGCCTCCGCCCTCGCCCTGCTCGGCGCCGTCGTCGCCGCCGTCCACTTCATCTCCACCCAGCGCCTCCAGCGCCAGGTCGCCACCCTCCGCCAGCAGGAGGCCCTCGAGCGCGAACGCGCCCGCATCGCCCGCGACATCCATGACCAGCTCGGCGCCAACCTCACCCAGGTCGCCCTCCTCGGGGAACTGGTCGAGGCCGACAAGAACTCACCCCCCGACGTCGAGGACCACGCCCGCCAAATCTGCCGCACCGCCCGCGAAACCACCCGTTCCCTCGACGAGATCGTCTGGACCGTCAATCCCGCCAACGACACCCTCGAGGGCCTCGCCAATTACCTCTGCAAATACGCCCAGGAATACCTCGCCGTCGCCGGCCTCCGCTGCCGCCTCGAGGTCCCCGCCCAGCTCCCCCCCGCCCCCATCACCCCCGAGGTCCGCCATAACGTCTTCCTCGCCGCCCGCGAGGCCGTCACCAACATCGTCCGCCACGCCCGCGCCTCCTCCGCCTGGCTCCGCCTCCGCCTCGAGCCCGGCCGCTTCACCTTCGAAATCGAGGACGACGGCCGCGGCCCCGGCGACACCGAAAGCGCGCGCGCCAAGACCCGCAACGGACTCCGCAACATGGCCCGCCGCATGGAGGATGTCGGCGGCTCCTTCGCCCTCACCCCCGCCCCCGAACGCGGCACGCTCGTCCGCCTCACCGCGCCCCTCACCCCGCCCCCCGCCAAGCCCTGACCCCCCCACCGCCACCCCATGCCCATCACCGTCTGCATCGTCGAGGACAGCGAGGAACTCCGCCGCACCCTCGCCCGCGTCATCGCCCGCGCCGAGGGCTTCCAGTGCCTGGCCACCTACGGCAGCGCCGAGGAGGCCCTCGAGGGGCTCCCGAAGGAGAAGCCCAACGTGGTCCTCATGGACATCAATCTTCCCGGCCTCAACGGGGTGGAATGCGTTCGCAAACTCAAACCGCTCCTCCCCGAGACCCAGGTCATCATGCTCACGGTCTACGAGGACACCGAAAACATCTTCAACGCCCTCGCCGCCGGCGCCTCCGGCTACCTCCTCAAACGCACCACCAGCGCCGAACTCCTCGAGGCCATCCGCGATGTCCTCAAGGGCGGATCCCCCATGACCGCCCACATCGCCCGCAAGGTCGTCCAGTCCTTCCAAAAAGCCGGCCCCTCCCCCCAACCCACCGAAAACCTCTCCCAACGCGAACAGGAAGTCCTCGACCTCCTCAGCCAAGGCCTCATCTACAAGGAAATCGCCGAGAAACTCGGCATCAGCTACGAAACCGTCCATACCTACATCCGCCGCATCTACGAAAAACTCCAGGTCCGCACCCGCACGGAGGCGGTGGCCAAGTTTCTGAGAAGGAGTTAGTTAGTGAGTGAGGATTTTTTTGTAAGTTTCTGGGCGGTAGTGGTTTGTGATTTTTATGGCCGTGATTGGGGACGGATGGGTGTCCCCAGTTCTGGGGACTGGCGGGGCAGGGGGGGTGAGCTAATCTGAGGGCGTGTTGACGATGCAAAAACGCAGTAGCTGACCCAGTGTGTGGGTCGGCGGGCGCCTGTCTGCGGCGCCGCATCGTGTGTGTGTTGTTATTTAGTTCTCTGTGGCAGCTAGGCCGGACGAAAGTCCGGCCTTTCTGTTTGTTGAGGGGCACCTGGGTTCAAGCGGGAGGTCGGCGGCCCACGGCATGGTCCCGCCGGGTTTGGATGTCCCGGGCTTGTGGGGAGGGTGGAACCGCCCGGCCGGGGAATCCCCGGGTGCAATGCCCGCAATTCCACCGCTTCAGTTTCAAGGCGGTGAAATTGCGTTGCAAACGGAAGCGGTGTGTGACAATTGTGTCGGTGTTCACTCTTCCGCAAATCGTTGCCTGTGGGCATTCGAGGCTGGGCCCGTGCAGGAATTACCTGGGCAACATTGTGGAATAACCAATTAGTCTATGCGTGCAAAAACCCTGAAAACACTCCTCTTCGCTGCTGCCTCTGCCGGCCTGGTCACCGGCGCGCAGGCTCAAATCATCTACGGTGCCGCCGGCACTCCAGTCTCGGATTTTGCCGTGTTGCCCACCGTCCTCTCCGGTTGGTCCACCCTGAGCGTCGCCGGTGGCGGCACCACGGTGACGACCGAGGCCGGCATGGACGCGGCCATCAACACCATCGGCGCGGCGGCCATCGCCACCGCCCTTGGCAGTTCCCCCACGGTTCCGCCTAGCACCGCCGGTATCGCCCGCTGGAACAGCACGCTCCTTGCCGTGCAGACCCGGCCCACGGGCAACGGTTATCTCTTCCTGATGGCCACCGTGCGCAATGACTCCGGCGCGGATGTCTCCACCATTTCCATCAATTACGACCTGGCCCTGCAAACTGCGGCCGTTGGCGAACTGCCTGGCCACTTGGTTTATTACAGCACGACCGGCGCGGCCGGCAGCTGGACCCGGATCCCCGAACTCACGGGCGATGTCGTGGGGGCCAAGTCCGTGGTGGTCAGCCTCGGCAGTGCCTGGACCAGCGGTTCCAACCTCTACATCGTCTGGGCCGACGACAACGCCGACGCCATCACCGACCCGTCCTACACCATCGACAACTTCCAGCTCGGCACCGGCACGGTCACCCCGCCGGCCATCGTCACCGAGCCGGCCAGCACGACCGTGGCCGAGCGCGATGTGGCCCTCCTGAGCGTGGCCGCCACCGGCACCAGCCTCACCTACCAGTGGTACCGCGGCACCCCGGCCAGCCCGACCCTCATCGGCGGCGCCACCACCACCACCCTGCGCGTCACCAACATGACTGGCTTGGTGCGCTACCCGTGGTCGACCCCGCTCGACAACGGCAATTACTTCGTGCGCGTCACCGGTGCGGCCGGCGCGCCCGTGGACAGCGCCGTCGCCGCGGTCACCGTCACCCCGGACACCACCGCCCCGGCCCTGAGCTACGTGCTGTGCAACTTCAGCACCAACCTCAATGCCGACCAGTTCACCCTGAACCTCTCCGAGGCGCTCAATAATGCCGGCGGCGAGGTCAATGACGTCTCCAACTGGGAAATCCGCACCCTCGACAACACCGAGGGCCTCAGCATCCTCGGCGTCAATTACATCGACAACGGCATCAGCCGCGTTGTGACCTTCGACATCGACCCCGCCACCCCGCGCAACACGACCAAGGGCTACAAGGTCACCCTGACCGGCAATGTGCTCGACACCGCCGTCACCGCCAACACCCTGGTCGGCCCCGTCAGCACCCCCGCCCTCTGCTTCACCAACACCATCCTGGGCGTGAACGCCAGCTACCGCTACAACGACGATGACGTCGACCCCATCGACCAGCTCCCCGTGACCTGGAAGGATGTGGCCTACAATGACACGGCCGCTCCCTGGGCCTCCGGCACCAGCCCCTTCGATGCCAAGCGCGCCGCTGCCGGCGCCGCCGGCGTCAACTGCCGTGACACCGCCCTCAACGGCTTCGGGCCGGTCGGCACCTGCATCAACCTGATCTCCCCGGTCACGGCCACCAACCTCATCGTCAGCTACTACCGCACCCACTTCAACTACAGCGGCAACCCGACCGGTTCCGTCCTGCTCATTAGCGGCAAGTTCGATGATGGCGTGGTGATGTACCTCAACGGCGGTGAAGTGTGGCGCGTGGGCGTGGCCGCCGGCCCCGTCACCACCAACACCTTTGCCAACCGCACGGTCAACGACGGCGATGCCCTCGACTCCACCGTGCTGGTCTCCTCCCCGAGCCTGGTCTCCGGCAACAACCTGCTCGCGTTCTCGCTGCACCAGGTCAACCTGACCAGCAGCGACAGCTACGCCACCGCGCTGGTCTCGCAGCTCGTCTCCGAGCCGCCCGCCGTCGCCCCGGTCCTGACCATCTCGCAGGCCGCCGGGTCTGTCACCATCACCAGCACCGTTGCCGGCACCCTCATCAGCACCGACAACATCGCCTCCCCGCGCTCCGGTTGGACCTCGGAAGGGGCCATCGGCGCCGGCGCCCCGGGCGTGACCCTGCCGGCCACGTCCAGCCGCAAGTTCTTCGGCGTGCGCGTGCCCTAAGCACCCCCCAACGCCGTCTCCCTCACGAGGCCGGGCCCCAAGCCCGGCCTCATTTTTTTGTCCCTGGCCTCCCGCCCCGTCCGTCCCCGGATTCCCCTCTGTCCGGCAAACGGCGGCTTGTCACTGCGCCGCCCGGTCACTACTGTCGCGCCCGTGTTCATCCGCTCCGCCCTCCTCCTCGCCGCCGGCATGCACCTGGCCGCGGGGGACGTCATCCAGCTGAAGGACAAGGCCTCCATCACGGGCCGGGTGCTCGCGGAGAAACGCGACCTGCTCGTTGTCGATGTCGGCTACACCGTCCTGACCATCCCGCGCTCCGCCGTGGCCAGGGTGATCCGCGACGCCGAGCTCGAGGTCCCGGCCGACGCAGGGCAGGGGAAGTCCCGGGGCAAGGGCACCCCGGCCGCCTCCGCCGTCACCAACGCCACCCTCGTCGCCACCGAACTCTTTCGCACGCTGCGCAACGCACCCCCGGAACGCTCGGTGCGCGACCTCGTCGCCCAGCTCGGCGAGGGCGTCGTCCAGGTCCGCACCCCCGGCGGCCTCGGCTCGGGCTTCTTCCTCAATGAGGAGGGCTATCTCATCACCAACTTCCACGTCATCGAGGGCGAGACCCAGCTCAGCATCGAGGTCTATCACCAGCGCAACGGCCAGATCGACCGCGCGGTCTACCGGCAGGTCCGCATCGTGGCCATGAACAAGTTTGAGGATCTCGCCCTCCTCAAGGTCGATGACAAGGACGCCCCCCGCTTTTTCCCGGTGCCGCTCGGCGAGTCCGACACCCTCGCCGTCGGCGACCGCGTCTTTGCCATCGGCAGCCCCCTCGGCCTCGAGCGCACCGTCACCGAGGGCATCGTCAGCACCAAGACCCGCCAGTTCCAAGGCGACCTCTACACCCAGACCACCGCCCAGATTAACCCCGGCAACAGCGGCGGCCCCCTCTTCAACCTCCGCGGCGAGGTCGTGGGCGTGAACAACATGAAGATGTTCGGTGAAGGCCTCGGCTTCGCCATCCCTGTCGACAAGGTGAAGGACTTCCTCAAGAACCGCGACGCCTACGCCTACGACACGGATAATCCCAGCAATCCCTACCGCTATCTCCCGCCGCCCCGCCGGACTACCAACTCCGCCCCGGCCTCCCCCGATGACTCGCCCGGCGTGAAATCCAAGGCCGCCCCGGCGCCGAACCTCCCGCCCGGATGAACCCCGTCGTCAAAGTCGCCCTCTACGTCGTCCTGTCCGCCACCCTCGCCCTCTGCGCGGTGCAGACGGTCAAGATTGGCCGCGCCACCGGCGTCTCCGGCTCCGGCCCGGCCGCCAACAACCCACCTCCCGCCGCGTCCACCAATGACGCCGCCGCGGTCACGCCCCCCGCCACCAATGCCGCCGCCGCCGAGGCCCCGGCCCCCGGTGACGACGGCGCCGTCCGCCATGCCTCGTCCCGCCTCGGCCGCCTCATGGGCTATGGCATCACCGGTTTCCTCGCCCTCATCGGCCTCAGCGTCATGATCGGCTACGAGGTCTCCCGCTTCGTCGCCAACCGCGTCGAGGACTTCGTCTTCAATGACAACCTCAAGGGGGTCAAGGACCCCGACTACGAGGAGGCCGAGAACGCCTGGGCCCGCGGCCAGCACCTCGAGGCCGTCCAGTTGCTGCGCGATTTCTACCAGCGCAACCCCAGCGAGGTCTACGCCGCCCTCCGCATCGCCGAAATCTACGAGGCCAACCTCCACAACTACCTGGCCGCCGCGCTCGAGTATGAGGAAATCCTCAAGCGCAAGCTGCCCGCCGAACGCTGGGGCTGGGCCGCCATCCACCTCGCCAACCTCTACGCCGGCAAGCTCGACCAGCCCGCCAAGGCCACCGCCATCCTCCATCGCATCGCCAACGAATACGGCCAGACCGCCGCCGCCAAGAAGGCCCGCGACCGCCTCGGCCTGCCCGAGCCGGTTGACCCCGAACTGGCCGCCGCCGAGCCCGAGGTTCCGCCCACCCCGGCCCCACCCGAGGAGCCTGCCTCCAACCTGCCCCCCGGGTTCCGTCGGAAGTGAACGTTCCCTCCCCTCGCCCCCCGGCCCGGCCGGGGTCTCTCCCCGTCGCCAGCCTGCTCCTGGGCCTGCTCCTCCTCGCCGGCTGCCGGCCCGCCGCCGGGCCCGATGCCCCTGCGCGCCTCGCCCCCCGACCCGACGCCCCCGCCCGCTTTCCCGCCGTCCCCACGGCGCCCGCCGCGCCCGCGTCCGCGCCGGCGTCCTCCGTCGCCTGGGCCGCCGCCCCCTTTGCCGTCGTGCAGACCGAGCTGAGCCCGGCCACCCTGGTGCGCTCGACGGGACGCTACCTTGGCCTGTTCTGCGACCTGCCCGCGCTGGGCCTCGGCGCCCCCGCGCACGTGGCCTGGTCCACCCGCGACGGTCCGCGCGTGTTTGCCAGCGGGCAGACGCATGATGCGTCCGGCATGGAAGAGAACTGGTTGCTGGTCTGGTTTGCCGGCGCCGCGGGGTGGACGAACTGGGATGCCCCCTGGGCGGTTTTTCTGCAGCACAAGGCCCGGTGGCTGCGCCTCGACGAGCGCGGCCTGCACCTGGAGTTCCCGCAGGCCGCCGGGGAAGTCGTCCTGATGCCGCTCTACGGGCACGACCGGTTGGGCACCCCCACGCGGCCCGCCCCGGCGCGGCCCGGCCGCAAGGCTCCCCCGCTCAAGACCTGGGAATGGGCCAAGGCCATCCCGCGCGAGCCCCTCACCCGGCTGCGCTACTGGGCCGGGGCCACCCGCCAGTTCCCGATGGACTGCGAGGAACGCGTCGCCGTGGATCGCGGTCGCGACCGGTTGCGCTGGCAGACCCGCTTGACCTGGCATGCCATTGCCGACGATTGGCGCACCCGCCCGGTGAAGCTGGCCCCGATCAGCCCCGTCCTTGCCCTCGCCGCGCGCGACGAGGCCTTCCCCGCGCAGTTCGCGCGTCCGGCGTTTGACATGGAATTGCCGACCCCTTGGGGACCCCTGCGCGGCGTGCCGGACGCCGACGTGGTCGAGTGGGATCTGCCGGTGTTGCAATACCTGCACGAGACGGGCGCCGACCTCCCCGGGACGCCGCCGGCGGCGGACCCGTGGCAGGCCGCCGCCCTGGCCGCCCTCCCGCGCGCCGTGTCGGCCCCCAGCGTGGAGGCGGGCGAGGCCGGCCGCGCGCTGGCCTTCCTCGATGCCCCGGCCCGTGCCAACCTTTTGGCCCGCCTGCGCGCGGTGGCCGACACGCGGTCGCCCGCGGCCCTCGAGGCTGCGTGGGCGCTGGCCCTGCAGGCCGGGGACATCGACGGGGCGCGGCAACGCTGGCCCCAGCTTCGGGCCCTCGCCCTCCCCGCGGAACCCTCCGCCACGTGGATCGGCTTTGGCCCGGAGACCGGGCCCGAACTGGCCGTCGCCGCGCGGCGCGCCCTCCTGGCGGCCCGCCTGGCCTGGGTGGCCGGGGACGCGGCCGGCTACCACGAAGGGGCGGTGCGGTTTGGCCGGGCGCTGGTCCACCTGTGGGCGCTGCAGCGCGGGGCCGATTGGTTCCGCGCGCATCCCCCCGGGTCCCTCGAGCCGTGGGGCGAAGCGGTGTTCCTGACCGGCCTGCGCGCGGGCTCGGGCGCCTC
>JBJOEZ010000070.1:0-13396 GCA_046048995.1 Verrucomicrobiota bacterium
CGGTGCCAAACCATTCCACGGCCACCGTCGAACCCGCGGACGCTCCCTCGCCGCTGGCATGCACCAGGCCGTAAACCGTATGTCCGCCCGCTCCCAGTGTCCGCAGCCGCTGATCCGCCGGCAGTGCGTCGAGCACCACGTCAAGGCTCAGCCCGGGGCGATGGCCATGGACCGACGTCGATTCCCCGCCCTTCCCATGGGCCTCGTGACTGGGATGCGCCCGGGAGGGCGAGAGCGCCTTGTGCACCTCCAGTGCCACCTCGTAACGCACCGGGGAGCCGGGCGCGCCGCTGCGTGAACCCACGAGCCGGCCGTGGCCGTGCGACCCGGCAAACCGCCCGTTGCCATCGATGACGTGCAGCTCGGAACGCCACGAGGACGTGCCATCCGCCGCCCGACTCACGGTGGCGTCATAGCGGCAGGCCACCACGTCGCCGTTCGTCCAGACGAGCGAAAGGAAGCCGGTGAACGGCCCGTTGCCGGCCACGTAGTGCAGCTCGAACATCGTCTCGAACAGGACGGGCTCACCCTGGAGCTGGACGGTGGAGGTCAGGCGGCCGGTGAGGCGGGAATCGCCGGGACCGGCGGTCGCGCCCTCGGTGACAAAGGCGAACCGTTCCACGCGACGGGCCACCAGGGGGTGACGGTCGTATTCGACGATGTAGGCCACGGGCCGCGGCGCGATCACCGCCTGGAGCTGCAGCGGGTCGTTCGGCAGGTCGTTCCAGGTCGGGGCATAATTGGTCAGGCCCAGGCCCCAGAACTGGCCGTAGTTCTCGATGCCATCGAGGTTGTTCGGGCGATTGGTGCCCCAGTTGGAATACTGGAACGGTTCGCCCGTGACCCACGTCCAGCCGTCGGCGGGTTCCGGGGCGCCGTTGGTCTGGTAAAGGCCGATCCACGGGCCGCCACTGGTCTCGTTCGGCGCCGTGCCGAGGGTGTTCCAATAGCCCGGCGTGCGGGCGATGAGGGAATGGACGAAGGCGTTCTCCGCGGCGCTGGTCAGGGTGACCAGGTAACCGCCCCGCTGGACGGCGGCGGCGCGGGCCTCGTCCCAGGTCAGGCCGGTGGGGGCGGGCACGACCTCGTAGTAATGGCCATTGGCGCTCCACCGGCGCAGGAGCGGCCGCGGGGGAGCGTCATACTCGACGAGATAGGCCACGGGCCGCCGGGACGCGACCGTGACGAGGTCGCGCGGGTCGTTGGGGATGTCGTTCCAGGTCTTGGCGCGGTTATCGACACCCGGGCCCCAGAAGTGCGCGTAGTTCTCCTTGTTCTCGAGATCGTTGGGGCGGCCGGCGGCCCAGTTGGCGTAGTCCAGCGCCTGGCCCGTGACCCAGGTCCAGCCCCCGGCGGGTTCCGGGGCGCCGTTGGTCTGGTAAAGCCCGATCCACGGTCCCACCGTGGAGGGGCTGTCGGCGTTGCCACTGGACGTCCAGTAACGGGGCGAGCGCGCGACGAGGGCATGGGCGAATTCATTCTCGGCCGCGGAGGTCAGGGTGGCCAGGTAACCGCCCCGGGCGATGGCCGCCACGCGGGCCTCCTCCCACGTGATGCCCCCCGGCACCACGACAGCCTCGTAGTAATGGCCGTTGACGGACCATTTCCGCGGCGCGGGCGCCGGTGCGGACGGGCTCGATTGGGCAACGGGAACCGTGGCAAGGCCGACGAGGGCGGCGATGACGGCGCGGGACAAGGAGGGGACGTTCATGGGATACAACGGATGGGGAAGTGTGGAACCTTCACGCCAAACGTAGCACGTCTGGGGGCCGTGTTTTCAAGCCGATTATGCGGCGAAGTCTCGACACCGCCGGGGGCCGGCCGCTATCCGATCCGGGTCAAACCAACCCTCACCCGACTGGCCATGCCTGAACTTGCTGAAGTGGAATATTTCCGTCGCCAATGGGATCCCGGAATCGGCAGCCGCGTGACCGGGGTCCATTGCAATGCCGGCAAGCGCATCTTCCGGGGCATCCCCGCCCGGGCACTCGCGGGCGCGTTGGAGGGGGCGCAACTGGCGGGCTCGGAGGCCCATGGGAAACAAATGGTGTTTCGGTTCACCGGCGGCGCATGGCTGGGGGTGCACCTGGGCATGACGGGCGAGATGCGGGTGGAGGCGGCGGGCTTCACGCCGGGCCGGCATGATCACCTCGTCCTCCACCAGGCCCGCCGGTCGCTGGTCTTCGCCGATCCCCGGATGTTCGGCCGGGTCCGCTTTCACGAGGGCGCCGAGGCACCGGATTGGTGGGCGGACCTGCCCCCGGCTCTCCTTTCCCCGGCCTTCACGTTGGAACGGCTGGAGACCTTCGTGGCCCGCCATGGGCGGTCGCCGTTGAAGGCACTCCTGCTCGACCAGGACGGCTTCCCCGGGGTGGGCAACTGGATGGCGGACGAAATCCTCTGGCGCGCCCGGCTGCATCCGCGGACGCGCGCCGGTGCGCTGGACGCCGCGGGGCGCCGGGGGCTGTGGCGCGAGGTGCGGGCGGTGTGCGCCGGGGCGCTCAAGCATGTGGCGCCGGCCTTTGGCGATCCGCCCAAGTCATGGCTGTTCGGCCAGCGCTGGGAGGCGGGCGGACATTGTCCGCGCGACGGACAGGAGTTGGAGCGCGCCACGGTCGGCGGCCGCACGACCGCCTGGTGCGCGCAGTGCCAACGCCCGTAGCAGCCGTAGCAGCCCGCGTGAGCGGGCTGAACCCCTCGCCCAACCCGCTCACGCGGGTTGCTACCCCGCAGCAGCCCGCGTGAGCGGGCTGAACCCTCCGCCCAACCCGCTCACGCGGGTTGCTACACCGTAGCAGCCCGCGTCCGCGGGCTGGACCCTCCGCCCAACCCGCTCATGCGGGTTGCTACCCCGTAGCAGCCCGCGTCCGCGGGCTGAACCCTCCGCCCAACCCGCTCACGCGGGTTGCTACCCCGTAGCAGCCCGCGTCCGCGGGCTGGACCCTCCGCCCAACCCGCTCATGCGGGTTGCTACGCCCTTTCCCCTGAATGGCGCCCGGCGACCGGCCGTCAAGGGTGCTCGACTCCGGCCCCGGCCGGATATAATATTGCGCCTCATTCCAGCATGTCCCATCACGCACCGAACCCGGAGCACCTGGCCCTGACCCGCCGCGAATTCCTTTCCCGCTGCGGCATGGGGATGGGTTCACTGGGGTTCGCCTCGCTGCTCGGGTCCATGGGCTTGGCCCCGCGCGCCGCGGCGGCCGGCCCGGGCGGGTTCACCCAGCCCCTCCAACCCCGCGCACCCCACTTCCCCGGCACCGCCAAGCGCGTCATCCATATCTTCGCCAATGGCGGCGCGTCCCATGTCGATACCTTTGATCCCAAACCCCGCCTGACGGAATACCATGGCAAGACCCTGCCCATGGAACATCTGCGCACGGAGCGGAAGACCGGGGCGGGCTACAAGTCGCCGTTTGCCTTCCGGCGTCATGGGCGGTGCGGGTTGGAGGTGAGCGAGCTGTTTCCCCATGTGGCGGAGTCGGCGGACGAGCTGTGCGTGATCCGGTCCATGCACGCGGACGTGCCGAACCACGAGCCCAGCCTGCTCCTGATGAACTGCGGCGAGGCGCGCCAGGTGCGGCCGGCGCTGGGTTCGTGGGTGACCTACGGGCTGGGCAGCGACAACCAGAACCTGCCGGGGTTCATTGCCATGTGCCCCGGGGGCTATCCCATCCAGGAATCCCAGAACTGGCAGAGCGGGTTTCTCCCCGGCGCCTTCCAGGGCACCTACATTGACACCCAGCACACCAGGCTGGAGAAACTGATCGAGCACATCCGCAACAACCACTCGAGCCTGCCCGAGCAGCGCGCGCAACTGGACCTGCTGCAGTCGCTCAACAGCCGGCACCAGCAGCGGCGCCGGGAAGATTCGCAGATTGAGGCGCGCATCCAGTCCTTTGAGCTGGCCTACCGCATGCAGATGGATGCCAGCGACGCCTTTGATGTGACGCGCGAGCCGGAGCACGTGCGGCGGATGTATGGGGAGGGCACGCAGGCCCGGCAACTGCTGATTGCGCGCCGGTTGCTCGAGCGCGGGGTGCGCTTCGTGCAGGTCTGGCACGGGGCCGGCCAGCCGTGGGACAACCACGATGACATCGAGGTCAACCACCGCCGGCTGGCCCGGGAATGCGACCAGGGCATCGGGGCCCTGCTCAAGGACCTCAAGCAGCGCGGCATGCTGCAGGACACCCTGGTCATCTGGAGCGGGGAGTTCGGACGCACCCCCACGGTGGAACTGCCGACCCCCGGTTCCAACGCCGGCAAGATCAACGGGCGCGACCACAACCACCACGGGTTCACCCTGTGGCTGGCCGGCGGCGGCGTGAAGGGCGGCCATGTCCATGGCGCCACCGACGAGTTCGGCTTCAAGGCCGCCGAGAAACCGGTCCATGTGCATGACCTGCACGCCACCATCCTGGCCCTGCTCGGTTTCGACCACGAGAAGCTCACCTTCCACCATGCCGGGCGGGACTATCGCCTGACCGATGTCCACGGCCACGTGGTCCGGGATATCATCGCCTGAGGCCGCGGAGATTTGGTTGCATTCCACGCCTCCCCGCCGTCAATCTCCCGGCGTTACATGACGTCCGACCCCGCTTCGCCCTCCGGGCCAGATTCCACTTCCGGCCCTGACACCCCGCCGTCCGCCCGCACCCGCCGCGGTTCCCGCGGGAGCGCACGCGGCCGTGGGCGCGGCCCCAAGGCCACCGCGGAGGACGCCGCCACCCCGCGCACCGGGGGCACCCCGGAACGCGCCGACACCCCTCAACTCCCCGCCGAGGCCATGACGCCGCCCGAAGACCAATCCCAGCCACCCCTTTCCCAGGACCGTTTCGACGACCGCCCGGCGGACCACGACTCCGGGGCCCCCGAAACCACGCCGGCCGCCGAACAGGGCGGCGGCGAGGAATCGTTCTTCTCTCCCTCCGACGAACCCGTGCTCGCCGAGGAACCCGAACCCGCCCGGCGCGAGCCCTCCGGCCCACCGTCCCCGCCCCCGGCTACCCCGGCGGCCTATTATCCACCCCCCTTCCGCCCCGCCGCACCCGCCTCCATCCGCACCGCCATGGAGGAGGTCGAGAAAACCCTCAGCGCCCTGCGCGAGGCCAGCGAGGCCCTCGATGAACTCCTCGAACTGCTCGAGGAAGCCGAACGCCAGAAAACCGCCGACGAACGCGAAATCGACGCCCTCCGCGCCATGGTCCGCAAGTTCCAAGGCCCCCGCGAGGACATCCCGCGCTCATCCCAACTCCCCCGACGCGAATCCCGTCGCGATGAACCGCGCCGTGACGAACCCCGTCGCGACTCCCGCGATGAGGAGTCGCCGCGCGAGGAATACGCCGAATCATCCAGCGAATCACCCCGCAACGATGACCGCGGCGACTACGACCGTGGCAGCGACCGTGGCAGCGACCGTGGCGGTGACCGTGGCGGTGACCGTGGCGGTGACCGTGGCGGTGACCGTGGCGGTGACCGTGGTGGCGACCGTGGTGGCCGGCGCCGTCGGCGCGGCGGCCGTGGCCGTGGCCGCGGGTATGGCGGTGGCGGTGGGGGTGGCGGTGGGCGTCCTCCCCAAGGCGGCTCGTCCGGCGAATCCTCCTCTTCCGGCGGCGGCGGCGGCTCCGGTCCCAGCGATGCCGGCAACGGAAGCTAGGCTCGACAAGTGGTTGTGGTGTGTCCGGGTTTTCCGGACGCGTTCCCTCGCCACCGCTGCCTGCCAGGAAGGACGCATCCAGGTCAACCAGCAACCGGCCAAGCCGGCCCGCAGCGTCCGTCCCGGCGACCTCGTCACGGCCGAGCAAGGCGGCCTCACGCGCACCCTCAAGGTGCTCGCCCTCCCCGCATCCCGCGTGGGCGCCAAGTTGGTGCCGAATCACCTCGAGGATCTGACCCCGCCGGAGGCACTGGCCAAGCCGCGCGAGCGGGAGTTCACCGTGCCTGGTTACCGGCCCAAGGGCGCCGGGCGCCCCACCAAGCGCGACCGCCGCATCCTCACCCGGTTCTTCGGCGATCCGGAACCCGAATAATCCCCGTGGCCAAACCTCCCTTCATTGAACTGGGCGACGGCACCCGCCTGCGCATCCTTTATGAGGACCGCTCCGTGCTGGCCATCGACAAGCCGCGCGGCTGGATGCTGGTGCCCTACTCCTGGCAGAACACCCAGCGCAACCTGCAGGCGGCCCTGGTGTCGTCCATCGCCGAGGGCGGTTTCTGGGCCAAGTCCCGCGGCATCCGGTTCCTGCGCAACGTCCACCGCCTGGATGCCGACACCACGGGCATCCTGCTGCTGGCCCGCAGCCAGGGCGCGCTCGACACCCTCAGCGAGCTATTTGAATCGCGCCGGATGGCCAAGCGTTACCTCGCGGTCGTGCAGGGCCGGCCGGCCCAGCCGGATTGGATCTGTAACCTGAAGATTGGTCCTTCACCCGGGGCGACGGGCCGGATGCGGGTGGACGACAAGGATGGCAAGGAGGCGGAGACGCGCTTCCGCGTGCTCGAGACGCGCGGGGACCGCACCCTGGTGGAGGCCCTGCCGGTCACCGGGCGCACCCACCAAATCCGCGTGCACCTGGCCGCAGGCAGGACGCCGGTGGTGGGGGATCCGCTTTATGGAACCGGCGCCGGGACGGCCCCGGGGCTGGCCTTGCGGGCCGTGGGGTTGGCTTATCAGGACCCGTTCACGCGCCGGGCGGTGCGCATCGAGGCACCGACCGACGGGTTCCTCGCCGAGTTCGGCTTCGCGCCGCCGCCGGTGCCCTGACCGCGCCCGCGGCAGACAGGATTGCCGCATGGGGCGGGGTTGACCTTGCCTTTGTGGTCGGTCCCTGCTAGTAAGAGAGCATTCCTATGAGAGTTCCACTTCCCCTGCCGTACCTTGCCTTGGTCTCGTGGCTGACCTTGGGAAGCCCCGCTGACATTGCCTGGGCGCAAGCCCCTGGTGCACGCGCCAAAACCCGGGGTGCCCCCGACCTGACCCGCTATCAATGGAGCCGCACCACGGGTGCCGCCGCTTGGTCGCCCCGCGCAGGGCTGCAGGCCGCCGAACTGGGCAACCGCCTGTTTGTGCTGGGCGGACGCACGCCGCTCAACCCGGCCGAGGTGGGCTTCCCTGGCGCGAGCATCCTGTGGAACGACGTCTGGACCAGCGACGACCTCGGAGCCACCTGGCAACTGGCCCTGCCACCGGGCAACCTGGGGCAGTTCGACCCCCGGGCCTATTTCCAAGCCGTCACCAAGGACGACCACCTGTGGGTGCTCGGCGGACAAAACTTCCGCGTCATCCCCAACCCGAACCCGGCCCCGGGAGCCCCACCCTTCCTTTCCGTGTCCGATTTCTTCAACGACGTCTGGCGCAGCCCGGACGGGGTCCAGTGGACCCCGGTGACCACCAATGCGCCCTGGAGCCCGCGCGCGGGCCTGAGCAGCATTGTGTTCAACGGCGAGATCTACGTGCTTGGCGGATCCCTCAACGACGACGACTCCATCGTGGGCGGGCCGCCGCAGCGGATTTATTTCAACGACGTCTGGAAATCGGCCGACGGCCTGAACTGGACGGCCACGACCACCAATGCGCCCTGGGCGCCGCGGGCCGGGGCGGCCGTGGTGGTCAAGAACGGCTGGCTGTATCTGCTGGGCGGCGAGTTCGGCTTCCTCTGCGCGCCCCAGCCCTGCACGCTGCCCTACTTCAACGACGTCTGGCGCACGCGCGATGGCGCCCACTGGGAACTGGTCACCGCCGCGGCCGGGTGGTCCCCCCGCCCCGGGCACCAGGCCGCGGTGGTCCTGGACCAAATCGTCGTCTTTGGCGGGTTCGGCCTGCCCTTCAACCCCTCCGACATGTGGGCCAGCCGCGACGGCCGGCACTGGACCGAAGTCAACCGCGCCCCCTGGAACGCGCTGTCGTCCGGGGACATCAAGTATGACTTCGACGCCCTCGCGGTGTCCGGCGGGCCTGGCGGCCTGCGGCCGAGCATCCTCACCTTCGGCGGCGACCGGGAGACCTTTGACTTCGGGGACCCGCTGAACTACCTGCGCGTGGACCGGGACGTCTGGCGCTGGTCGCCGGAGCCGCCGCCGCCCAAGCAGGGCATCCCGGCCGGGGCGGCGGAATCGCTTTGGCCCATCCCCTGACCCGGTCGAAACCCGCCTTGGTGCCGGTGGCGGGACTCGAACCCGCACGGCCGATGAAGGCCCCGGGATTTTAAGTCCCGTGCGTCTGCCATTTCGCCACACCGGCAAGGTGGCCGGACCGCGGCCAAGTTCACGCCCCACCTCCCGCGTGGCAAGGATCAAAGGCGCCCCGGCGCATGGGGTGCCCCCCCTGGCCGCATCAGCATCGCCTTCCCGCTTCCACCGCCGTCGACACCGTGCGGCAGTCCCGGGCGGCAATTGGGCAAAAGAGGGGGAGCGCGCAAGCGAACCACGGCCGTAACACTGGAGCACGGCCAGCAGGCCTGCGGGCCGCCCCGCAAGGCGTCGGTTGGCAGGCCAGGCGGAAGCCATCCGGTTGCGAAGGCCCGGCCCAGCGAAAGAACCACACCATGAAAACCAGACACCCAGCCAACCCCCTTGCCGCCGCGCTGGTGGCCGCGTTGGCCTTGACGGCCAACCTTGTCCGCGCCGCGGAGCCCATCAACGAGCAGCAAGCCTACGAGATTGGCGTCGAGGCCTACACCTACCTCTACCCCCTGGTCCTGATGGACGTGACGCGGCAGCAGGCGGTCAACGTGGAACCGGGGAAGACGTTTGGCCGCGGGCCCATGAACACCTTCACGCACATCCCGACGTTCCCCCCGGCCGAGTATCGCGATGTGGTGCGGCCCAACTTCGACACCCTCTATTCCGTCGCCTGGCTGGACCTCACGAGGGAACCGATGGTCGTCGCGGCTCCCGACACGCAGGGCCGCTACTACATGCTGCCGATGCTCGACATGTGGTCGGACGTGTTTGCCTGCCCCGGCAAGCGCACCACGGGCACCGGCGAGGGCCGCTTCGCCCTGGTGCCGCCCGGCTGGCAGGGGAGGCTGCCCAAGGGCGTGGAGCGCATCGATGCCCCCACTCCCTATGTCTGGATCATCGGACGCACCCAGACCAACGGCAAACAGGACTACGAGGCCGTCCATCGGGTGCAGGCCGGCTACACGATCACCCCACTGTCCAGGCTGGGCAAGGCACCTCCGCCGGTGAAGGTGACGCTCGATCCCACGGTGGACATGAAGACGCCACCCATGACCCAGGTGGATACCATGCCTGCCGCCAGGTTTTTTGCCTTCGCGGCCGAACTCATGAAGGTCAACCCGCCGCACGCCACGGATCAGCCCATCGTGGCGCGGATGCGGCGGATCGGCATCGAAGCCGGCAGGTCCTTTGACCTCGGGAAGACCGGGACCGCGGTGCAGCGCGCCTTGGAGCGCGCTGCGCCGGACGCCCTCAAGGCCATGCAGGCGAAGATTCCCACGCTCGCCCGCGTGACGAATGGCTGGCAAATGAACACCGACACGATGGGCGTGTATGGGAACTACTACCTCAAGCGCGCCATCGTCGCGCTGGTGGGTCTCGGGGCCAACCTGCCGGAGGATGCCGTCTACCCGCTGAACATCGGCGACGCGGACGGCCAACCGCTGCATGGGAGGAATCAATACGTGCTGCACTTCGCCAAGGACGAGATTCCGCCCGCCAATGCCTTTTGGTCGGTGACGCTGTATGACAAGGATGGCTTCCCATCGCCGAACGCCATGAACCGGAACGCCATCGGGGACCGGGATTCCCTCAAGTTCAACCCGGACGGCTCGCTCGACCTCCACTTCCAGCACGCCTCGCCCGGTGCCGAGAGGGAGTCGAACTGGCTGCCGGCCCCTGCGGACGCCTTCAACCTGACCATGCGCTTGTATTATCCCAGGCGCCAGGTGCTCGACGGGACATGGGCGCCGCCGGCGGTGAAGCGGGTGAAGTGAACCCGGCGGCACCGCCCTTCACCCCCCGAACTACCTGTCCCTGGCCTGCCGCGACGCGCCCCGGCTCGGGAACAGGAACGTCACCATGAACCGCAGGCCCCAGTCGGGTCCCCCGGCGGGCCTCTCGGCGTAGTAGCGGCCTCCCAGCGTGAGTTGCACGGGCTGCCTGCCCACCTTCAGCAACTGGCTGCACACCACGTTCACCGGCACGTTCCACTGGTCCCGCTCCCAATCCCGGCTCGACTCGAGGTTCACGCCAAAGGTCGTCAGGGTGCGGGTCGTGTAGAGGACGAAGGGCTGGACAAAAGTCGTGCTGAGGTCCGGGCGCCCGCCCTCCCCGGCCACGGACCAGACATGGTTGGCCAGCGTCCCATAGGTCCAGCCCGCGTGCTGCCGCAGGGCCACGGCGGTGGGACCGAGGCCGAACTTCCCGCCCCCAAGCGCGTCGTCGGTGGCGGTTGGATAGAGGCAGACCGGTCCGGCGCCGAGGACCCAGTCGTTGAGCGGTTCCTGCGGCGACAGGAAGAAGCTTTGCAGGGTGTCGCCGAGGCCGGACTTGGCGGGGCCGCCCACGACGGGGGATTCGGCGTGGATGACCGGCAGGATGGTGCGCGTGATGACGTTCCAGTCCTCGGAGACGGAGATGGGAATGATGGGCTGGATGTTGGCCGTGTAACGAGTGGCGCCGGCCGGGCCGATGCCGAAGTCCCAATTGTTCTGGATCGGCGCGGTGATCAGGTCGGCGACCGGATTCTGGAGCTTCCTGGCCAGGGCGGCGGCGTCGGTTGGCGGGGTCGTGGTGGAGGACTGGGCGGGCAGCGCAGGGGCGCCGGCGATCCCGGCGAGGGCCAGGAGGAGGTGGGCAGGCTTCATGAGGTGGACCGGCGGACCCGCGGCAGCGGGGTTCGTGCGGGATGGTTTGTCGGCCCGGCCGCCGGCGCCAACACGCCGGTAGCCAACTGTTCCCCTTCCCTTGTCGTGCGGACGGCGGGACGTCCCCGGGGCGGAGCGTGGGGGCCCTACGGGTTGTTGGCGAGGCGGACGAGGACGGTGCGGGGGGCGACGAGGACCACGTTGATGCCGGGGGGAACATGGACCTCGACGGGGTACATGCCGGAGGTGCTTTGCTCGCCGGCCAACTGGACGAAGGCGTGGATGTCGCGGTCGTTCATGTCCTCGATGAGGGCGGCGGGGCCGCGGACGGTGACGTTGACCTGCTGCGGTTCCACGCGGAAGGAGCGGTATTCCTCGGACTCGGTCATGACGACCACGGGTTGGCGGGCGAAGCGGCGGGTGGTCTCGCGGGTGGCGCTGTTGAGGCTGGTGCGGACCGTGAGCCAGATGAGCGTGGCCAGCAGGAGTGAGAACAGCTTCAGCCAGAGATTGTCGAAGAGGGCGGAGCGGAGGGACATGGCGGGTCAGGGCGCGGGCGGGGTGAGGGTCTGGACCGGCGGGCCGGCGGGGCGACGGCCGCGGAACAGGCGCCAGAAGCGGAGCGGGCCGCGCGCGGGCACGGCGGCGACCAGGACGGAGCTGAGGAAGGCGCGGAGATCCTCGAGCGACACGCCCCGGGTCAACTGCCCCTTGTAGGCGTAGGAGATGAGGCCGCTTTCCTCGGAGACGACCACGACGATGGCGTCGGTTTCCTCGCTCAGGCCGAGGGCGGCGCGGTGGCGGGTGCCGAGGGACTTGCTGAGGTCCTGGCGGGGCGTGAGGGGGAAGATGCAGGCGGCGTAGGTGATGCGATCGCCCTTGATGATCACGCCGCCGTCATGGATGGCGTTGTTGGGGAAGAAGATGGTCTCCAGCATTTCCGGGGTGGCGGCGCAGTCGACCGGGATGCTGTTCTCGACCACGTCATGGAGCTGCTGGGACTGCTCGATGGCGATGATGGCGCCGATGCGGACGTCGGAGAGGCGCTCGGCGGTCTGGACGATGACCTCGATGGCCTCGCGGGTTTCCTGGGCGGAACCGAAGATGCGCAGGTTGCCAACCTGGGCGAGCATGCGGCGGATTTCGGGCTGGAAGATGACGAGGACGGCGATGGCGGAGAAGGTGGTGAGATTGCCGAGGATCCAGCGGAGGACGCCAAGCTCGAGGAAGCTGGTGATGAAGGCCAGCGTGAGCATGACGACGAGGAATCCGGTGACGATGGCGGCGCCACGGGTGCCCCGGACAAAGGTGAAGACATAGTAGAGCGCCACCGCGAGGATGAGGATCTCCAGCGCGGGCCGCCAGTAGGGGCCGAGGGCGTCCAGTTTGTCGATCAGTTGCGGCATGAAAGGGTTCGGGTCATTGGCCCTCGCGGGCGGCGCCGGCGGCCCGCAGGGACTCGGTCAGGCGCACGGCCTGGCGCGTCGCGGCGACGTCGTGGATCCGGAGGAGGTGCACCCCGTGCTCGATCCCCCAGCAGGCGCAGGCCAGCGAACCCGGGAGCCGACCGTCCGGGGCGGGGCCGGCCACGCGTTCGAGGAAGGACTTGCGCGAGGCTCCCAGCAGCACCGGGCGGCCCCACGTTGTAAAAGCCCGCAGCCCCCGGAGCAACTGCAAATTGTGCTCCACGGTCTTGCCAAAGCCAATGCCGGGGTCGAGCACCACCTGCTCCGCCGCCACGCCGGCCTCGCGCAACCGATCCAGGCGCCCGCCCAGGAACGCGTTCACCTCCATGACCACGTCGTCATAGGCCGGCGCCTGCTGCATGGTCCGGGGCGTGCCCTGCATGTGCATGGCCACATAGCCCGCGCCCGTGTCCGCCACCAGGCGCCACATGGCCGGATCGGCCCGGTTGGCCGCCACGTCGTTGACCACGCTCGCCCCCGCCGCCAAGGCCGCCCGCGCCACCCCGGGCTTCATGGTGTCGATCGATATCGGCACCGTCACCCGCGCCGCCAAGGCCTCGATCACGGGCAGCACCCGGCGCAACTCCTCCGCCTCCGGCACCTCCGGCGCCCCCGGCCGGGTGGACTCGCCCCCAACATCCAGCAGGTCCGCCCCCTCCCCCACCAACCGCACCCCCTGCTCCACCGCCGCCGCCGGATCCAGATAACGGCCCCCGTCGGAAAAGGAATCCGGCGTGACGTTGACGATCCCCATGAGCAGGGCCGGGCGGGGGAACGTGAAGGTGAACTGGCGGGCGCGCAGGATCATCCGTCATCAGGGTGGGCGGAAACCGCCCGGACCACAAACGCAATCGCGCCCATCCCCGTACCCCCGCCCGCCGGCTCACGCCGGCGGCTACCCGCCGTAGCAGCCCGCGTGCGCGGGTTGTCCCCCCCGCCCGCCGGCTCACGCCAGCGGCTACCCGCCGTAGCAACCCGCGTGCGCGGGTTGACCCCCTCCGCCCGCCGGCCCACGCCGGCGGCTACCCACCGTAGCAACCCGCGTGCGCGGGTTGACCCCCTCCGCCCGCCGGCCCACGCCGGCGGCTACCCACCGTAGCA
>JBJOEZ010000071.1:0-12761 GCA_046048995.1 Verrucomicrobiota bacterium
AGCCTGGTCCGGGCGTGCCTGGTCCCGGTGTTCTGCGCGGGGCTGGCGCTCGGCTTGGCGGCGGCGCAGGAGTCGGCCCCGGCTCCGGTGGCGGCCGCGCCGGAGTTCCTGCTGGGCACCAATGTGACGGTGACCGGCGAAGGCGTTTTCTTGGCGCAGGTGATCTTTCCGGCGGACGCGTCGGGGTCCCCCTTGCCGCATGTGCGGCTGGCGGACGCCCCGGCCTTTGGGCAGGCGCTGGTGCTGGGTCGGGCGCAGGTGGCGGCCCTGGCGAAGGACGTGCTGCCGGGTTTGGCGGATCGGGTGGGCGGTCCGGAGCGGGTGCGGTTGACGCGCCGGGCGCGTTTGCTGGGGCAGGCGGAGGTGCACGAGCAATTGACGGCGGTGCTGCAGCGGGAGCGGGCGCGCGACCGGGGCGAGCTGGAGTTGCGGCTGGGCCGGGCGTGGGCGCCGGTGTCCGTGCCCGACGAGCCGTTCACCCTCAAGGTGCTGGACCTGCCGGGGAGCGGGTTGACGGCGAGTTTCATTGTGCGGTTTGAGCTGGTGACGGCGGCGGAGCGGCTGGGGCCGTGGCAGCTGCCGGTGACGGCGAAGATTTGGCGGGACGTGACGGTGGCGCGGTCGCCGCTGCGGCGCGAGCAACCGTTGGCGGAGGCGGACGTGGCGCGCGAGCGCCGGGACGTGCTGCTGTTGCGGGACGCGCCGCTGGAGTTGGCGGACGCGGGGCTGGCCTACGAGGTGGCGGAGAGCGTGCCGGCGGGGGCCCCCCTGACGACGCGCTCGGTGCGGCTGCGCCCGGTGGTGCGGCGCGGGCAGTTGGTGGAAGCGCAGCTGCAGGACTCGGCGCTGACGATTTCGATGAAGGTGGAGGTGCTGGATCCGGGCGTGCCCGGCCAGGTGGTGCGGGTGCGCAACCCGCACACGCGCCGTGAATTCAAGGGAAAGGTCAAAGATGAACAAACGATTCTGGTATTTTTGTAACAGCGCCCCGGGTGACGCGGTGCTGCTGACGCTGCTGGTGCTGGCCCTGCTGGTGCCGTCGCTGACCGGGCAATCGCTCTGGCAGGACGGCAACTCGCGGCCCCTGGTGGCGGACAAGCGGGCGGCGATGGTGGGGGACCTGGTCAGCGTCGTGGTGCAGGAGAGCAGCACGACGACGAAGGACAACAGCACCAAGACCGGCAAGAAATCATCCATCGACGCCAGCATTGAGACATTCCTCTACAGCCCGCAGGCCAGCAGTTTCCTGACGAAGAACGGGAAGATGCCGGCGCTGAAGACGGCGGCGAAGCAGGACTTTGACGGGGGCGGGAAGATTGCCAACTCCGAGCGCATCCTGGCGCGGGTGTCGGCGCAGGTGGTGGACGTGCTGCCCAACCAGAACCTGGTCATCGAGGGCAAGCGGCTGACCTCCTTCTCGGGCGAGACCCAGGAGATTCTGCTGCGCGGGGTGGTGCGCCCGGCGGACATCAGCGCGAACAACACGGTGTTCAGCTACAACGTGGCGGATGCCACGCTGAAGTTTGTCGCCAAGGGCACCGTGAGCGACAACCAGCGCAAGGGCTGGTTCACCCGGGTCTGGGAGAAGGTCACCCCGTTTTGAGCGAGTTTCCCATGATACACCGCCTTGTGGCCGGCCTGGTGCCGGCGCTCCTGCTGGTCCTGCTCCCGGCGCCCCTCCCGGGGGCGGCCGCCCTGGGCACGCGCGTGAAGGATCTCGTGATGATCTCCGGCGCGCGCGACAACCAGCTGGTGGGCTTCGGTTTGGTGGCCGGCATCAATGGCGACGGCGACAAGAACCAGATTTACACGGTGCAGTCCGTCGTGAACATGCTGCAGCGCTTTGGCATCACGGTGCCGGCGACGACCCTGCAGTCGAAGAATGTGGCGGCGGTGACGGTGACGGCGGACATCCCGGCCTTCCTGAAGCCGGGGGCGCGGCTGGACGTGCACGTGGCCTCGATGGGCGACGCCAAGACCCTGCAGGGAGGGGTGCTGCTGCAGACCCCGCTGCTGGGCGCGGATGGCAAGGTTTACGCGGTGGCCCAGGGCCCGCTCTCGATTGGCGGCTTCGGGGCCGGCACGGGCGGGCCGGGGGGGGCGTCCGTGCAGAAGAATCATCCCACGACCGGCCAGATCATCGGGGGCGCGCTGGTGGAGCGCGAGGTGCCGACCGCGATTGTGCGGGAGAACCATGTGGAACTGCTGCTGCGCGAGCCGGACTTCACCTCCGCGGCGCGCCTGGCCGAGGCGGTCAACGGGCGGTTCACCAACAGCGCCCAGGCCGTGGACTCCACCACCGTCCGGGTGCGGGTGCCCGACGACTGGAAGGGTTCGGCGGTGGATTTTGTGTCGCGGCTGGAGGCGGTGGAGGTGGTCCCGGACACCCCGGCCCGCATCATCATCAATGAGCGGACCGGGACCATCGTGGCCAACTCGCGCATCAAGATCTCCAACTGCGCCATCTCGCACGGCAACCTGACGATCAACATCGCCTCCACGCTGGACGTGTCACAGCCGGCCCCGTTCAGCGAGCAGGGACAGACGGTGGTGACCCCGCGCACGGAGACCACGGTGACGGAGAACAAGGCCTCCGTCATCGCCCTGCCGGAGCTGCCGACGGTGGAGAAGGTGGCCGCCTCCCTGAACAACCTGGGGGTGACCCCCCGGGACATCATGGCCATTTTCCAGGCCATGAAGCAGGCCGGCGCCCTCCAGGCCGAGCTGATCATCCGCTGAGCCATGCAGATCCCCGCGCTGCCCCTCCCTTCGCCCCGGACCCGCATCGAGGCCTCTGAACTGCCGCTGGAGCGCCTGGCCGCCAACGAGGGGGTGTCCGAGGCCGACAAAATCGGGGAAATGAGCCGGCAATTCGAGGCCGTCCTCCTCCGCCAAATCCTTTCCGCCGCCCACAAGACCGTCATCCAGTCCGAGTACTCGGATGACTCGGCCGTGGGCGGCATCTATCGCGACATGGTCACCGAGCAGTTGGCCGACGCGATCAGCAGGTCCGGTTCCTTCGGTTTGGCACAACAATTGCAGCGAGATTTGACCCGGCAGCTGCCGACGGATCCCGCTGGCACGGATCGCCCGCAATGAACGACGACGCCACGCAACTGATACCGCCCCTGGTCGAGCGCCTCCGCGAGGAATTGCAGGAGTATGGGGAGATGCTGTCGCTGCTGGACCAGCAGCAGGAGTCGGTCTTGGCGCGGGCGGGGGAGGAAGTGACCCGCACGGCGCTGGCCACGGGGGAGCAGATGGCCCGGGTGCAGGCGGCCCGCCAGCGGCGGCTGGAAAGCCAGCGGGCGGTGGCGGCGGCGTTGGGCCGTCCGGCCGAGGCGGAGTTTGCGACCTTGATTCCCCTGTTGCCGCCGCCCTACCGGGTGGCGGTGGACGCGCTGGTGCGCCAGAACAACGGCCTGCTGGTGCGGGTGCAGCAGCGGGCCCGGCAGAACCACCTCCTGCTGGGCCGGGCCATGCAATTGATGCAGCAATTTCTCAACGTGCTCGTGCCGGCCGCGGGTCCCGCGGTCTATAATGGAGTGGGCGAGCTCAACACCCCTGTGCGCAGCACGGCTGGCCTCTACGAGGCGGTCGGCTGAGGCCCCCCAACCCACCCCTCCCATGCCCGGACTTTTTGGCATCCTCAACCTTGGCGCCCAGTCGCTCAGCAACCAGCAACTGGGCATCGAGGTGGCCGGGCACAACCTCGCCAACGTCAACACCCCGGGCTATTCCCGCCAGCGCGTCAACCTGGCCACCACCACCCCCATCCGGCTGCCGTTCGGCCCGGTGGGCACCGGGGCGCAGGTGACGGGCATCAGCCAGGTCCGCAACGCCATCCTTGATTCCCAGATTCAGGGCGAGACCAGCGTGCGGGGCTTTCTCGATGCGCAGCGCTCGGCCCTCCAATACGGTCAGGCGATCCTCGGGCAGTCGATTGACCGCCTGTCCTCCGGCGCCGAGGGCGCGGCGGCGGCGGCGGGGGTGGGCGGGCAGCACGGCATTGCCGAGCACCTGGCCGACCTGTTCGCCTCCTTCCAGAGCCTCTCGACCGATCCGGCCTCGCTGACGGAGCGGCAGAACGTCCTCCTGCGGGCCCAGGAACTGGCCACGCAGTTCAACCAGATTGACGGGCGCCTGGGCGGGCTGCGCGACAGCCTGAACCGGACCCTGGGCGAGGGCGTGGATCAGGCCAACGCGCTGATTGACTCCATTGCGGACTTGAACCGCCGCATTTTGACCTCCGAGAACGGGCAACCGGGGTCGGCCAACGACCTGCGCGACCTGCGCCAGCAGCGCATCGAGGAACTGGCCGGGTTGGTGGACCTGCAGACGGTGGAGCAGGCGAACGGGGCGGTGAATCTCTCGATTGCGGGCGTGGACATCCTGGACGGGCCCAACGTGCTGGACCGTCTGGAGACCTTTGATGCGGGCGGCGGGCAGTTCCTGGTGCGGACCCAGGCCGGGGCGGCCACGCTGGCGCTGGGCGGGGGCAGCCTGCAGGGGACGATCGAGGCCCGGGACGGCGGCCTGCAGACCCTGCGGACGAACCTGGACACCCTGGCGGGCCAGTTGATCACGCAGGTGAACACGCTGCACCGGGCGGGCTTTGACCTCGCGGGCGGCACGGGTCAGGATTTCTTCACCGGCACGGGGGCGGCGGACATTGCGGTGAACTCGGTGTTGCTGGCGGATCCGGCGCGCCTGCAGGCGGCCGGCGCGGCCGGCGCGGCGGGGGACAACCAGGTGGCCCTGGCGCTGGGCCAGCTGGCCAACCAGCCGCAGGCCGGGCTGGGCAACCGGACCTTCAGCCAGAGCTTCACGGCCGCCGTGGCCGGCCTGGGCCAGTCCATCCAGTCGCTCAACAGCCAGATCGCAAGCCAGGACCTGGTGGGCAACATGCTCCTGCGCCAGCGCGACGCCGTGAGCGGCGTCTCGCTTGACGAGGAGATGACCAACCTGATGCGCTACCAGAAGGCCTTCGAGGCCTCGGCGCGGGTCATCACGACCGTGGACGAGATGCTGGAGACCGTCCTGAGCCTGAAACGTTGATTTGATTAGGGGCCTGCCATGCGCGTCACCGCCAATACCTTCCCGAACTCGCTGGTGGACCAGCTTTCGAAGCTGGCCACCCGGCAGTACCGGCTGCAGAACCAGGCCGCCACCGGCCAGCGCATTCAGCTGCCCGAGGACGATCCGACGGCGGTGCGGCGGGTGCTGGACCTGCAGGCGGAGGGGTCTGCGGTGGTGCAGTATCGGCGGAACGTGGCCGCCCTGCGGGAGCACAGCCAGGCCAACTACGAGGTCCTGCGCGGCCTGAAGTCGGTCTCGGACCGGGCCGGGGAACTGGCCACCCTGGCGGACGGCACGCGGTCGCCCGAGGAACTGCGGACGTATGCGGCCGAGGTGACGCAGCTGATTCAGCGGGCGGTGCAGGTGGCGCAGGCGCGTCACCAGGGGCAGAGCCAGCTGGGCGGGACGCGGGGCGACGTGCCGGCCTTTGTGCTGGCGACCGACGCCAACGGCAACGTGACCAGCGTGACCTACCAGGGCAACGAGAGCGTGGCGGCCAGCGAGGTGGCCGAGGGGACGACAGTGTCGACCGGCCTGATTGGGGTGAACTCGAGCGGGAACGGCCCGCGCGGGGTGATCACCGATGCGCGGTTCGGGGCGGATTTCTTCAACCACCTGATTGCGCTGCAGAACCACCTGCTGGCGGGGGACACGGCGGCCATTGCGGCGACCGATCGGGCCGCGCTGGCGGCGGACGAGGAGAACCTGCTGCTGCACCTGGGCAGCAACGCGGCGCTGCAAGGCCGGCTGGAGACCTCGGAGACCCTGCTGCTGGACCGGGGGGAGTCCCTGGAGGCGCAGGTCTCGCGGGAGGCCGATGCGGATTTGGCACAGACGCTGGTACGATTGACGCAGACTCAGGATGCCTACCGGGCCGCGCTGGAGAGCGGCGGCCGCATCCTGAACATCAGCCTAATGGATTTTCTTCGCTGACCTGTGAACACCCCCACCTCCATCCCCGCGCCCGCGGCCGGGCCCGCCCCGTCGCGCATGCGCGTCTTGTTCGTCGATGACCAGGTTGCCGTGCTGGACCTGTTCAGCATGATCCTCGCCCCCATGGCGGACAAATGGGACGTGCACTACGCCAGCACGCCGCAGCAGGCGCTCGCGATGGTGGAGAAGCAGGCCTTTGACGTGATCATCTCGGACATGCGCATGCCGGGGATGAACGGCGCCGTCCTGCTTTCGCACGTGATGAAGCTGCAGCCGCGCTCGGCGCGCCTGATCATGTCGGGGTATTCGGACCAGGAGGAGGTGGCCGCCTCGCTGGGCGCCGCGCACCAGTTCCTCAAGAAGCCCTGCGACCTGATCACCCTGAAGGCGACCCTCGCGCGGGTGTGCAGCCTCGATATTTTCCTGCGCAACGAGACCCTCAAGGCGCTGGCCTCGCGGATGACGGTGCTGCCGAGCGTGCCCATGCTGTATTTCCAGCTCCTCAAGGAGGTGGAGTCGCCGAGCTCGACCGCGGAGAGCCTGGGCAAGGTGGTCGCCCAGGATCCGGCCATCACGGCCAAGCTGCTGCAGCTCGTGAACTCGGCCTTCTTCGGCATTGCCCGCAAGGTGGTGGACCCGGCCGATGCCGTGCAGTTGCTGGGGGTCAACACCGTCCGGGCCCTGGCCCTGACCCTGCAGACCTTCTCCTGCTTTGAGCAGGCCAAGGCGCCCGCCTTCAGCATCAGCCGCATGTGGGAGCGCAGCATGCGCGTCGGGCAGCTGTCCCGGCACCTGGCCCGCTGGGCCGGGGCCCCCCTGGCCGTGGCCGAGGAATCCTTCGTGGCCGGCCTGCTCCATGACCTGGGCAAGCTGATGCTCGTGGCCAACATGCCGGCCGAATACAGCGAGGCCATGACGGCCGCGACGGCCGGCAACATCCAGGATTTCGACGCGGAACAGCAGCGCTTCGGCGCCACCCACGCCGACCTCGGCGGCTACCTCCTCGGCCTCTGGGGCCTGCCCGTCACCATCGTGGAGGCTGTCGCGCTCCATCACTCGCCCTCCAGCTCCGTGGCGCGCTCCTTCAGCCCCCTCACCGCGGTGCACATCGCCAGCGTCCTCGCCTCCGAGCGTGCCGCCCTCCCCGAACCCGGCGCCGCCCCGCAGATGGACATGGGCTACCTGGCCGGCGTGGGCGTGGCCGCCCAGATCGAGTCCTGGCGCAGCCAGTTCGCCGAGTCCGAGGCCGCCCAAGCCGCCGAAAGCGCCGCCGCCTAGGCTCCCCGCGGCGCCATCGCCCGCCTTCTCCCCATTCGGTTCCCGGCTGCCCCATCCCGGGCGCCCGCCCCTTCCTTCGGCTCCACCCTGCAGGCCGCTCCTGTCGGGGACGGGTGCGTTTCCCATCCCGCATCGCCTCGATGAATCCCCGCGCTGGACAGAGCCTGGCGGTCGCACCCTGCTTTGGGGCGGCAAGGATTGCCGGGGGCAGGGCAGGGCGGGGAACTTTTTGCCCGGCCCGGCGGTTTTCCGCCGGGTAACGCGGTTCTCCGGCCTTATTTACCGGGTAAAACCGGCTTTTGCCCAGTGTGGCACGGGCGTTGCTAAACATGGAGGCACGACAGACAACCCAGCCATGACAACGACCAAGAACACCAAGACCCGTCGCCCGCAGCCGGCCCAGGCTGCTCCCGCCACCAACGCGGACGCCTCCCAGGCGGACCGTGGCATCATTGACTTCCCGAACGGCCTGTTCGGGTTCCCCGACCAGAAGCGGTTCGTGGTGCTGTCCTCACCGGAGGAAGCGCCGTTCCTGCGCCTGCAGAGCGTGGAGGACCCGACCCTGACTTTCCTGGTCGTGTCCCCGTCGGCCGTGACGGACGACTACCAGCCGGAGATCAGCGACGAGGACACGCAGTTCCTCGGCCTCTCGGCCCCGCATGACGCGCTGCTCTTCAGCATCGTGAGCATCCAGTCCGATGGCCAGGCCTCCGCCAACTTCAAGGGCCCCATCGTGGTCAACCGCCGAACCCTCCTCGGTCGCCAGGTCATCCCGGTGAACTCCGCCGATTGCCCCGTGCGCCACGCCCTGCCGGCCGCCGCCTGAAGCCCGCGACCTGCTTCCCTCAACCCATCACCCACCCCTCACCCCAGTCATTCCATGGTCATCAACACCAACAACCAGGCCATCGCGGCCTCCACCAACCTCCGCACCAGCCAGCAGATGCTGGCCAAGTCCCTCGACCGGCTCAGCTCCGGTTCCAAGATCGTCAGCCCCGCCGATGACGCCGCCGGCGTCGCGGTGGCCGCGCGCCTGGACAGCCAGATTCGCCGGACCGACGCCGCCCGCACCAACGTCATCAACGCCATCTCCTTCACCCAGACCCAGGACGGCTACATGAAGAAGATTGCCGGCGCCCTCGATCGCATGAGCGAGCTCTCGACCCTGGCCCAGGACGTGACCAAGAGCGACGCCGACCGCGCCCTCTACAACGGCGAGTTCGTGCAGCTGGCCGCCTACATCACCAACGCCGCCACCAAGGAATTCAACGGCGTCAGCCTGTTTTCCGCCACGGCCCTCAACGTGACCATCGATTCCGATGGCAACACCTTCTCCATGACGGGCGTCGACCTCGCCGCGGCGGCCTACACGGCGGCGACCGCGGCCACCATTGACACGAACGCCAACGCGGCGGCGGCGTTGGGCGTCCTCAAGACGGCCATCGACCAGTTGTCCACCGACCGCGCGTCGATCGGGGCCAGCCAGTCGCGCCTGAACTTCACCTCCGACCAGCTCTCCGTCAGCAAGGAGAACCTGATGGCCGCCAACTCGCGCATCAAGGACGTCGATGTCGCCGAGGAGAGCACGCAGTACGCGCGCTACAACATCCTGGTGCAGTCCGGCACCGCGATGCTCGCGCAGGCCAACGCCCTCCCGCAGAGCGTCCTCCGCCTCCTGCAATAACCGTTTCACCGCCCAGGATGGGCGGTTCTGTCCCTACCTGACGGCCGTCCGCGTCCCCGTGGCGCGGGCGGCCGCGCGGTTCCTGCACCATGTCCCACTCCCCTGCCCATGCCCTCCCCCCGGTGGCCGCGCTTGGCCGCCTGGACGAGGCCGCCGCGTTCCTGCTGGCGGACCAACTCGCGCCCGCCTGGGAGTCGACGCTGGCCGCGCTGGAGGCCCGCCCGTTCCATCCCGCCGCCTGGCTGCTGCTGGCCGAGATCGCGCTGGCCGCCGGGGACCGCGGGCGCGCCGTTCGTTGTGCGGAGCGGGCCGGGCAGCTCGCCCCCCGTTGGAAGGCAGTCAAGGATTTCGCCCGCCGGTTCGCCCAGCGGCCGGCCGGGCAAAACGCGGGCCCGCGCCTCCCCTGGCCCGACCTGCCGGACGGGCCCCAGCCAGCCCCCCTCCTGACCGTCTGCCTCATCGTCCGCAACGAGGAACGGTTCCTGCCCGCCTGCCTGGACTCCATTCGACCGGTGGCCGAGCAGGTGGTGGTGGTGGACACCGGCTCCACGGATCGCACGGTGGAGATCGCCCGTGCGGCCGGGGCGGAGGTGCATTCCTTTGCCTGGTGCGACGATTTTGCGGCCGCGCGCAACGCGGCCCTGGCCCATGCCCGCGGGGACTGGGTGCTGGTCCTGGACGCCGACGAGGAACTGCCGGCCGCCAGCCTCGAGGACCTGCGCCGGCACCTGCGCGAGCGGCAGGCCATGGCTTTTCGGCTGCCCATCGTGGATGCCGGGGCGGAGGCGCGCGGACGGAACTTCGTCCCGCGCCTGTTCCGCAATGCCCCGGGCGTGTTCTTCGCCGGACGCATCCATGAGCATCCCTTCGGCAGCGTCGAGCCGCTGCGCCTGCAATGGGGCCTGGAAAACCAGCTGGGCCGGGCCGTCATCCGGCACCACGGCTACTCCCAGGACGTCCAGCGCGACCGCAACAAGATCGCGCGCAACCTCGCCCTGATCGAGCGCGCGCTCGAGGATCAGCCGCAGGATGTCGGCCTGCTCATGAACCGCGGGTTGGAATTGATGCGGTCCGGTCGCGACGCCGAGGGCCTGCACCAGTACCGGCGCACGGTCGCCGTGGCCTCCGCCCTCCCGGCCGGCCAGGTTTCCGCCGAGGGCCGGGAGGCGCTGCTGACCCAGGCGGCCACCTACCTGTTGGCGGCCCGCGACCATGCGGGGCTCGTCCAGGTGTTGCAATCCCCCCTGGCCCGCAGTGCCGCCCTCACCGCGTCCATGCACTACATCCTGGGCCTCAGCCTGCTGGAGCAGCGCCGTCCGTCCGAGGCCTCCCGGCAGTTCCGGCAGTGCCTCGCCCTGCGCGAGCATCCCGTGCTGACACCCATCCATGCCGATGTCCGCACGGCCGCGCCGCGCCATTGCCTCGCGCTCTGCTTGAAGGCGATGCAGCAGCCGGACGCTGCGCGCCGCGCCTTTGCCGAGGCCGTGGCGGAGGAACCGGGCAATTGGCGGGTCCGCCTGAGCCAGGCGTGTTTCCTGGCGGAGCAGGGGACTCCGATCGACGCGCTGCGATCCATCCAGTCGCTGCTGCTGGACCACGGCCATGAGCCCGAGGTCTGGGTGGCGGGGGGGCGGATTGCCCTGGGCCGGCCGGACTTGCTGGAGTTTGCCCTGGACTGGACCGGGGAAGCGGTGCGGGTGGTGTCGGACCATCCGGAACTGCAGGGGCAGCGGGCGGAAGCCTTGCTGTTGGCTGGACGGACGGGGGAGGCGTTGTCCTTCTGGGACGCGCTGGTCGCCCGTTCCCCGGATTCGCCCCGGGCCCTGGCCGGGTGCCTGATTTGCCGCGTCGTCGAGGGCCAGGACTGCAGGGTGCCGGAGGCCGCCCACGCCGCAGTGCAGGCGGAGTTCCTCCCGCTGTTCTCCGCCCTGGTCAAGGCCGGCGCCACGCAGGTCGTGATCGGGCTGCAGGCCGAACTGCCGCGCCTGCGCCGCAGCCTGCCTCCGGCCGGGGAGTTCCTCGGCCGCGTCCTGCAGGAAGTGGAGGCGGTCCCCGCCGCCTGACCCGCGGCGCGCGGGCGTCCCGCCGGCTTCGCCCATCCGATCCTCCCAAAGGTCCCGTCATGGCCGGGCAGGGGGCCGGCAGGGTGCCTTGTGAGCATTGCCTTGGCAGAGGGATCCCCGTGAGGTTTGCCCGGATTAAGCGGGCCGGAGGCCCGCGCGCCGCATTTTCGGCTTGGCATTCCACGGCACTCCCGCTGAATTGGCCTCGCAACAAGCCCGTCTGCCAGCCGTGTCCCAACGTCCCATGCCCACCATGAAACTCATCCCTTCCCTCCGTTCGGCGGCCGCGCTCGCGCTGCTGCTGGCCCTGCCCGCCATCGCGGCCGCCGCCCCGGCCCGGCTGCTGGTCTTCACCCAGTCCAAGGGCTTCGTGCACAACCCCGTCAAGCGCGGCACCAGCGACCTTTGCCTGGTGGAACGCACGCTGGGGGAGATCGCCGCCGAGTCCAAGGCCTTCACCACGGTCAATTCCCAGAAGGCGGAGGAGGCGTTGACCCGGGAGAACCTGGCCAAGTTTGACGCCGTCCTCTTCTACACCACCGGCGACCTGCTCCCCCCGGACAAGGATCGCCAGGCGCTCATCGACTTCGTCAGCCAGGGCAAGTCCATCATCGTGGTGCACAGCGGCACCGACACCTACCCTGGGTTCAAGCCCTACATCCAGATGGTCAACGGCAACTTCGACGGCCACCCGTGGAACGCCGGCACCCTCTGCACGTTCACCAACCACGAACCGTCGCACCCGATCGTGTCCATGTATCCGGCCGAGTTCCAGTTCAAGGACGAGATTTACCAATACAAGTTTTACGACCCCACGGCCGTGCGGGTGTTGCTCAGCCTGAACATGGCCAAGAACAAGCCGCAGATGCCGTGGCATGTGCCGGTGGTCTGGGTGCGCGAGTTTGGGTCGGGCCGCGTCTTTGTGACCAACCTGGGCCACAACGACGCCACCTGGAAGGATGCCAAGTTCCGCGAGCACCTGCTGGCCGGCATCCGGTGGGCCGTGCGCCAGACCGACGGCCCCGCCCAGCCCAACGCGGCCACGCACGCCCTCGAGGCGGCCAAGAGTTTCTTCGTGGTGGCGGGCGCGCAGACAAAGCAGGAGTGGACGGACCTGCTGGCCAAGGCGTCCGGCAAGGTGCAGTCGGACCCGGCCTTCGTGAGCCTGATCCACGAGAGCGTGGCGGCCTATCGCAAGCTGCCCAATCCCGACCCCCGCAAGGCCAAGCCCGAGGAGGTCGCAGCTGCCGCGGCCAAGCGGACGGAACTGCTCAACAAGGTGCTGGCCGCGCTGGAGAAGTAAGTCCTCCGCACCACCGCGTTGCAGGGGAACCCGGGGCGGAGCGCGGGCCTTCGGCCCGCGCAGCCAGCAGCATCCTCCCCAGGATCCAACCCCAAGGGCCCCGTCATGCCCCTGGCAGGTTTGCCCCCAACCCGTGGCCAGTGGGTTCGATCGGCAAGGTCGGCTCCCAGGGAGGGCAGCACAGGTTTAAGCGGGCGGGACGCCCGCGCGCCGGGCGGATGGGCTACGGCTGGGAAGGGGAGAAAAAGGACAGGAAAGGGAAGATGGTCGGGGCGGTGAGATTTGAACTCACGACCTCTTGCACCCCAAGCAAGCGCGCATACCAAGCTACGCTACGCCCCGACCGGGTGGCTGGGGTCCGGTCAGGACCACAGCGGACCGGCATCCTAGGGTGTGGGGGGGCGAATTCAACATCTTTCCT
>JBJOEZ010000072.1:0-12303 GCA_046048995.1 Verrucomicrobiota bacterium
ACGCGGGCTGCTACGGTGGAGGGGGGCTCAGGCGAGCTGGGCTTGGGCGAGGCGGTGGGCTTCCCACCATTCCTGCATGGCGGCGCGGAGGTTGTCGGTGGCCTCGCGGGCTTCCTGCTGGAGTTGGGCGAGCTTTTGGCGGGAGGCCTCCATTTTGGCCTCGGCGGCGAGGCGATAGGCGGCCTTGCGTTGCTCCCAGTTTTCGGAGGCGAGCTGGAGACGTTCCTGGGCGTTGGACAGCGCCTGGCGGATGGAATCGCTGACGCGGTGGGGGTTGGCCTCGATGCGGAGGGTGACCTGGCGGTGGCGTTCGGCGATTTCGGCGAGGAGGATGTTTTCCTCGGGGACGCGCCGGAGCTGGTGGGCGAGGCCGAGGCGGCTGAGGAGCCAGATGGTCCACTTGGTGGGGTCGAACTGCCACCATTTGACGCCGTTGCGGTAGTCGTGTTGGAAGGCGTGATGGAAGTTGTGGTAGCCCTCGCCGAAGGTGAACCAGGCGAGGAAGTCGCTGTCGCGGGCGGTGCACTGGCTGGAGTAGGGGCGCCGGCCCCAGGTATGGCTCCAGGAATTGATGCAGAAGGTCATGTGGTTGACGAAGACCACGCGGGCGACGCCGGCGAGGAGGAAGGCGCCGAGGGCGCCGATGGGGCCGTCCCACCACCAGCCGAGGAGGGCGGGGAGGATGAAGCTGGCGAGGATGGCGATGAGGACGTAGTAGCGGTGCTGCCAGCGGACGAGGGCGTCGCGCTGGAGGTCCTTGACGCCCTCGAGGGTGGTGGGGGCGGTGCTTTGGTAGAGGATCCAGCCCATGTGGGCGTAGAAGAAGCCGCGGTTGATGTTGTAGGGATCCTCGTCGTGGTCGACGTGCTTGTGGTGCTTGCGGTGGTCGGCAGCCCAGTTGAGGGCGGAGTTCTCGAAGGCGGCGGCGCCGAAGATGAGGGTGAGCAGGCGGACGGGCCAGCTGGCCTTGAAGGAGAGGTGGGAGAACAGGCGGTGATAGCCGAGGGTGATGCTGAGCCCGGTGGCCATGAAGAAGGCGAAGAAGAGGGCCACCTGGAACCAGTCCAGGCCAAACCGCCACAAATACCAGGGCACGGCGGTGAGGGCGATGAGGAGGGTCCCAACCAGGAACAGGCTGTTGGGCCAGCTGACCAGATTCCAGCGCAGACGCGTCATAGCGATGTCTTCGAACCGAATCGGACGAACCGGGCGGGCCTTGAGCGGTCGGCCGGGCCATCCGGGATGGCTGACGGGGGTTGTGACCGTCAGCGAAGGTATCAACCTAAGGTCAGCCGGGGGGAACGCAACCCTTCTTTTGCCGCGGGGCGGGCGTGGGGGAGGGGGTTCAGGCGCGGTAGAGTTCCGGGCGCAGGACGCCGACGAAGGGGAGGTTGCGGTAGCGTTCGGCGTAATCGAGGCCGTAGCCGATGACGAAGAGGTCGGGGATGGTGAACCCGACGTAGGTGGCCCGGTGGGCCTCGACCCGGCGGGTGGGCTTGTCGAGGAGGACGCAGGTGCGGATGCGGCGGGGTTGCAGCTGGCGCAGGCGGGCCAGGACGCGGTTCATGGTGCGGCCGGTGTCGAGGATGTCATCGACGAGGAGGACATCGCGGCCGCGGACGTCGAGGCGGAGTTCCTTGGTGAAGACGAGTTCGCCGGAGGTGGTGCCGGCGCCGTAGCTGGAGACACCGATGAAATCGAGGCGGAGGGGGAGGTTGAGGTGGCGGATGAGGTCGCCGAGGAAGAGGACGGTGCCGTTGAGGAGGGAGACGACGACGAGTTCGCGGCCGGCGTAATCGCGGGCGATTTCGCGGGTGAGTTGGGCGATGCGGCGGGCCAGTTGGGCCTCGGTGATGATGACGCGGTCGATCTCGCGGCGCCAGCGGGTCGGGACGGGGCCGGCGGCCCGGCCGGAGATGGTGATGGAACGGGGGGCGGACTTGCTCACGGCGGGGGATCGGGGGTCAGATGTGGCGGGAATCGTCGTGGTCCTTCCGGGTGTAGCCGGTTTCCTGGCGCTGCAGGTTGACCTCGTTCTTCTTCACGTAGGCCTGGAAGACGTCGTCGGCGCTCATGCCGAGGACCTGGGCCATGCTGATGAGGAAGTGGAACAGGTCGACCACCTCGACGCGGGCGTTTTGCTCGTCGAACTTCTGGTACTTGGCCCACCATTTCCACGGGACGCTGTCGGTCAGTTCGGCCAGTTCCTGGGACATGGCGCGGCAGTAGTTGAGGACCCAGCGGGTCTTTTCCTCCTCCGACATCCCGGCGGTTTGCACGCCGATGCGGAGGTTGAGGGACTCCTGCATGCGGAACAGTTCCCGCAGTTGGTCGGGGGATGGTTGCATGGGGCGGGAGGATTTCCGGGCGGGGCGGGGGGAGGCAAGCCCCAAAGGGGGAGCGGCCTGCCCTGCGGGTGTGCGGGGCGGTGCGGGCCCGGGGTTGCGCGGGGCGCGGCGCCCGACTTTGACCTTTGAACTTGGGGGGTGACGCCGTATAACCGCGCGCATGACTTTCCTGTTCCAGGGCGGGCCCGTGATCTGGCTGATCCTGCTGGCCAGCGCGGTGGCGGCGGCGGTTTTCCTGGAGCGGATCCTGCATTTTCACCGGGTCCAGATCAACTCGGTGGAGTTCCTCAACGGGGTGCGCAACGTGCTGAAGCGCGACAACGTGGTGGAGGCCCTTTCGATTTGTGATGCGACGCCGGGCCCGGTGGCGCGGCTGGTCAAGACCGCCATCCTGAACCGGGAGAAGGGCCGGGAAGGCGTGCGCGAGGCCCTGGAGGAGACCGGACTCGTCGAGGTGCCGCCCTTGGAGGCCAAACTGAACCTGCTGGCGACCATCGCGCAGATCAGCCCCCTGCTGGGGTTGCTGGGCACGGTGTTTGGCTTCATCCGGGTCTTCCTGGTGCTCCAGACCAAGACCACCGTGCCCACCCTGCAGGATCTTTCCGGCGGGGTCTGGCAGGCCCTCCTGTGCACGGCGGCGGGGCTGGCCGTGGCCATCCCGTGCTATGCGGGCTACAACTACCTGGTCAGCCGGGTCAACGCCATCGTGCTGGACATGGAACGCGCGGCCACCGAGGTCAACCACATCCTGGCCGACACGTCCGGCCGCAAGGGCGCCTGAGCCGGGCTGGGGCCGCATCGCATGAGATTTCCCCGCCAGCACCGGATTTTTAAGGGCCAGTTTGAGGCGGCCCCTTATCTGGGGGTCTTTTTCCTGCTGGTCCTGTTTCTCCTGCTGGGTTCCTCGCTGGTTTTCCTGCCCGGGGTGAGCATCCAGTTGCCGGCCGGTGACGGCCTCCCGGGGGCGGCGCAACCGGTGGCGGTGGTGGCGGTGGATGAGGGGGGCACGTTTTATTATGAGAACCAGCGGTGCGACGAGGCCCGGCTGCGGGAACGGCTGCGGGCCAGCGTGGCGCGCAGCGCGGAGCCGCTGACGCTGGTGGCGCGGGTGGATCAGGGGGCGCGGGCGGAGGCCTTCCTGCGCCTGGCCCAGGTGGCGCGGGACGTGGGCATCCGCACCCTGTTGCAGGAAGTGCGCCCGGGTTCCGGGGCGGCCGCCGCGGGGACGGCGCCGGCGCCATGAATGCCGGGGCGACCAGGGTTTCGGGGCCGTGGCGGGCGGGGCACTGGGCGGGCGTGGTGCTGGGGGTGATGGCGTTGCAGGCGGGCTTGCTGATCTATTTTGGGCAGCGTGCGCCGGCCCCGGCGCCGGATCGGCCGCGATTTGCCACGGCGGTGCATTTTGTGCCGGAGGGGGCGGAGGTGGGCCGCCTCGCCGGTTTGGGGGAGGCGTTGGAGCCGACCCTGCTGGCGCTGCCGGCGCGGGAGAGTTTTTCGGGGGCTGCCTGGATGCGGGGACGGGAGTTGGGCGAGGCGTCGGCGTCCCGGGCGGAGGAGGTCTGGTGGCTGGGATTGGAGACCCGGGATTTCGGGGGCGAGTTGGCGGAGTTGGCGGCGGCCAATGGGGTGGAGCCATCGACCATTGCGGAGAAGCCGGCGCCGCCCCTGTTGCGCTATGAACCGCGGTTCCCGAGCGAGCCATTGCCGGCGCGGTCGGTGCTGCGGGTGGAGGGTTCCCTGGCGGGACGGCGGCTGGTGCAGGCGCCGGTGTTGCCGGCCTGGCCGCATGGGGAGATCCTGTCGAACACGGTGGTCCACGTGGTGGTGGACGCCGAGGGGTTTCCGTTGACGGCCGAGACATTGTCCGGCTGCGGGTGGGTGGAGGCGGACCGGCAGGCCTTGCGGCTGGCCATGGGGGTGCGGTTTGCGGTGGTGCCGCAGGCGGGCCGGGATGAGACCGGGCGCGGTCCGCTCGCGTGGGGCCGGCTGGTGTTCCGGTGGGCGACGTTGCCGGCGGCGGCGACGAACGGGATGGCGGGCCTGCCTTGAGGGAGCGCGCATGACCCCGGACGCCTTGTTGTTTGCCTATGTGGCGGCCCTGTTGGGGGTGATTGCGCTGCTGGCGTGGCAGGTGGACCGCCAGCGGCGTCGGTTCGGCCCGACGCAGGCGGAGGACCATGTTTTCCGGTGTGGGCAGTGCGGGGAAGTCTATACGGATGACCCGGACGTGGACCGTTCGCGGTGCTCGCGGTGCGGGACGTTGAACGAGGCGATTCGGTTTTGATCCCCATCCCATCCCTCAGCGTGGCACTTCGGGTCGCCCCGGTCTTCGCCTTGTCTGCCGGCCCCTGATGCGGGGTGGCAGGGTGGCCTGCGACGCAGTCAGGCCGGAGAGGAGTGGATGGTTTCCCCCGGTCCCGGTGGGCCCGGGGCTGCCGGATCTAGTTCCCCTGACCGGCGCGGACCTCGACGACGTCGTGGGTGCCGGCCTCGCGCATGCCGGCGGGGCTGACGCGGGCGTAGCGGGCCTTGGCCTGGAGTTGGGCGAGGTTGGCGGCGCCGAGGTAGCCCATGCCGGACTGGATGCCGCCGATGAGCTGGGTGAGGACGGTGTCGACGGAGCCGGAGACCTCCTTGAGGGCCTCGACGCCCTCGGCGGCGAGCTTGCGGCTGGAGTCGTTGGTGTGGCCGTAGCGGGCGGCGGCGCCGGCCTTCATGGCGGCGAGGCTGCCCATGCCGCGGTATTGCTTGTAGAGCTTGCCGTTGATTTCGAGGATTTGGCCGGGGGCCTCCGCGCAGCCGGCCAGGAGGCTGCCGCAGATGACGGCATGGGAGAGGGTGAGCGCCTTGACGATGTCGCCGGACTTGGTGATGCCGCCGTCGGCGATGATGGTGACGCCCTTGCGGGCGGCGGCGCGGGAGGCGACGTAGAGGGCGGTGAGCTGGGGGATGCCGACGCCGGCGACGACGCGGGTGGTGCAGATGGAGCCGGGGCCCTGGCCGACCTTGATGGCGCTGGCCCCGCAGTCGGCGAGGTACTCGACGGCGGCGGCGCTGGTCACGTTGCCGGCCAGGATGGGCAGGGTGGGGAAGGCGCTGCGGATGGTCTTGACCGTCTCGCCCACGCCCTTGCTGAAGCCGTGGGCGGTGGAGACGGCGACGGCGTCGATCCCGCGGGCGGCCAGTTCGCCGACGTGGGCGAGGATGCGCTTGCGGTCGAGTTCGCCGAACATGTTGCGGGTGGCGGACACGGCGGCGCCGCAGACGAGGCGGAAACGGCTGTCGCGGGCGGGCCGGAACTGGGCGGCGCGTTCCTGGGTGATGCGCTCCACGTCGCTCATGGTGAAGAGCCCGTGCAGGTGGTCGGTGTCATCGACGACGAGGAGCTTGTGGATGCCGGGATGGTCGTTGAAGAAGCGGTCGGCGCTGGCGATGGGGTTGTCGCCGAGGTCCTTGACGTTGATGGTGTGGACCTGGGCGCGGGGAGTGAGGGCCTCGACGACCTTGCGCTTGGCGTAGCGGGGTTTCACCACGTGGCCCGAGAGCAGGCCCAGCAGCGTGCCCTTGGCGTCCACCACCGGGAAGGTGCTGAAGGCAAACCGCTTCTCCTCGATCATCCGGAGGACGTCCCCGATGAACTGGTCAGGCGCCACCTGGATGGGTTCCTGGATGAGCCCGTGCACGTGGTGCTTCACGCGGTCCACCTCCGAGAGTTGCTGTTTCTCGGGCATGTTGTAGTGGAGGAGGCCGAGGCCGCCGTTGAGCGCCATCGCGATGGCCATGCGCGCCTCCGTCACGGTGTCCATGTCCGAGGAAATCACCGGGATGTTCAGCGACAACCCCTCGGCCAGCACCGTGTCCAACTGGGTGTCGCGGGGCAGCACCTCGGAGAACTGGGTGGCCAGCGTGACGTCGTCGAAGGTCAGCGCCGTGTCGCGCTGCGCGGGGAAAAACTCGTCGGCCGGGCGGTAGAACTGGGCGTCGAGGTCGGCCGGGGGCTGGGACTGGGCGGATGCCATGCAAAAAAATGCCCGGGGCCGTCGCGGGCTGGCAAGCCGGAAACCCCGGAAAAATGGGCGGGGCCGGGAATCCGCGCGTTCGCGAGTTGACTTGGCGGGCGACCCGCCGATGCTGGGGTCGCTGCATGCGCGCCGGCATCACGCCCAAATCCATCGCCCTCGCCTTTGTCATTGTGGCCGCCCTCTATTTTGGGGTGTTCGCCGGGATTGAGCACCTGCGCCACCGGCAGGGGCCCTGGCAGGCCACCTTCGCCCTCACGCCCGCGGGCGAGCCCACCGTCACCCTCCAGCAGGCCCACCGGGGCCTGACGGACGTCCGCCTGGTCTTCCACGGGGAAACCACCACCAACGCCCCGGGCACCGTCCGCTTTGATCGTGTCCAGCAGGCCGCCCTTTTTGGCCGGGTGATTTACGAGGACCTGACCTTCCTGCCCGGGGTGGTGACCTTCGACCTGTTCGGCCATGAGGTGGAGTTGCTGCCCCGCGCGCTGATTGTGAACCGCCGGGCCGTGGGTTGGACGAACGGCATGACGATCGAGCTTTGGCCGACGAACAAGCCGGCCCAACCGCCCCAGCCGCCCCGGAAAAAGGGCCGGTGAACCGCCCGGCGGAGGGCGGCGAAGGACGTCGGGGTTGGCAAGGTCAGCGGGGTTGGAACCACCAGGCGCAAGACACCATGAAGGCCATGCTGGGGCGGATGATATGGGCGGGGCTGTTGCTGGCGGCCGGGGTTGCCGCGGGGCAGGACCGCGCGCGACCGGTGGCCCGGGGCGCCTCGGGCGGCCGGGCCCCGCACCTGGCGGCCGCCCGCCAGTGGGCGGCCAGCGTGGACGCGGGGGACAGTTATCCCACCCCGCAGGGTCCCCGCCGGTTGCGGCGGTTGGGAGAGGCGATTGCGGTGAGCGCGGATCCGGCGTCGGCGGAGTTCCAAAGCCAGTTGCTCGCTCCCGGGCGTCCGCTGGCGGGCTTTGCCGTGCGGCGGGGGGCGGGGAGGGACGGGTTGACCCTGTTGACGCGTGAGACCGGGACACCGCGGCGCCGGGCCGGGGCCATGGGGGCGTCCGAGGCCGGGGCCCTGCTGGCGTCCGTGCGGGCGGTGCCGGCCGGGCGGGGGGCCAACCCGGTGTTCATTGATGCGGAGACGGGCCTGCGCCTGCTGGCGACGGAGGAGGTCCTGGTGCAGTTGCGTCCGGGCGTGGATGCGCGGGTTTTTTTCGGGGTGTCCTGGCCGCAGGTGCGTCCGGCGTGGGGCGGGGCGGATCGGCATGTGCTGCGGTTGCCCGGCGCGACGGCGGAGGAGGTGTTGGCCGAGGTGGGGCGGTTGGCGGCGCGGCCGGAGGTGGCCTGGGCGGAGCCGGATTTCATCGTGCAGTTTGCGCGCGCCCATGTGCCGAACGATCCGCTGTGGCTGGACCAGTGGCACCTGCGCAACGAGGGGCAGTTTGGGACCAAGCCGGGCGCGGATGCGCGGTTGACGGGGGCCTGGGATCTGACCTTGGGATCCACGAACGTGGTCATTGCGGTGATGGATGACGGGGTGCAGACGGCGCATCCGGACCTGGCGCCCAACCTTTTTGAGAATCCGGGCGAGGTGCCGGACAACGGGGTGGACGACGACGGGAACGGGTATGTGGACGACGTGCGGGGCTGGGATTTTTTTGCGCAGGACAATGACCCGTCGCCGGCGGCGCCGGAGGACAGCCATGGGACGGCGCTGGCGGGGTTGGCGGCGGCGGCGGGAGACAACGGGTTGGGGGGGATTGGGGCGGCGCCGCGCTGCCGGGTGCTGCCGCTGAAGATCCTGACGGGTGAGGATGGCATCGCGGTTTCGGAGGTGGGCCGGGTGATTCATTATGCGGCGGGCCTGAATGCGCAGGGGCAGGCGGTTTGGCGGGGTGCGGACGTTCTCAGCATCAGCCTGATCTTTCCGCGGAGCCAGGTGGTGGATGCGGCGCTGCAGGCGGCGGCCACGCGGGGCCGGGGCGGGTTGGGCTGCGCGATCTTTTGCGCGTCCGGCAACGAGGCGTCCGGCTGGATGGCCTATGACATCGAGTTCCTGGAGGCGGGCTTTTACACCCTGCGCTGGCAGTATGTGAAGGATGGGAGCGACGACTTTCCGCGGGGGGCGGATGCAGTGTGGCTGGACACGGTGGTGTTCCCGGATGGGACCTATGAGGATTTTGCGGCGGGGCTGCCGCTGGACTGGTCGACCGGTGGGGCGACGCCGTGGCAATCGGTGGTGGACGGGGTGGGAGGCAATCATGCGCTGACGGGATGGGGCGGCCCGGGGTCGCGGTCGTTGCGGTCGGGATCCCTGACGCACGACCAGACCAACTGGGTGGAGACGACCCCGTATCTGGAAGCCGGCGTGCTGCGGTTCTGGGCGTGGGTCGAGAGCGAGGCGGACGATGTGAATGTCTACGACTATTTCAACTTCCTGGTGGACGGGGAGGAGATTGACTGGAACGGCGGGGTGCCGTTGGTGGAGACGGCGGTGGGTTATCCGGCCAGTCATCCGGCGACGCTGGCAGTGGGGGCGAGCACGGACTTTGATTATCGGGCGGACTACAGCCAGTTCGGGGCGGGGTTGGATTTTGTGGCCCCGAGTGACGGGGGTGCGGTGGCCATCACGACCACGGACCGCACGGGGGTGGAGGGCTACAACGCGCTGGCGGGGCCGGCGGGCGACTACGCGTATGACTTTGGGGGGACCTCGGCGGCCACGCCGTTGGCGGCGGGGATTGGGGCCTTGGTGCTGTCGATGAATCCGCACCTGCCGGTGGCTGATCTGCGGGCCCTGCTCCGCGGCACGGCGGATCATATCGGGAACGTGGCCTATACCGAGGAGGGGTTCAGTCCGTATTACGGCTACGGCCGGCTGAACGCGCAGCGGGCGGTCAGCCGGGCCCGGCCCAACCTCATCCTGTCGTTGGCCGCCCCGCCCAGTCCCGTGGTGGCGGGGGAGACCTCCACGTATGTGCTTTCCCTGCGCAACAACGGCACCAGCCTGGCGGGGGTGGTCCGGGTGACCAACCAATTGCCCGCCGGGGTTGCCGTGGGTCCGGTCACGCCCGCGCCCGCGCTGCGCGCGGGCAGCCTCCTGGTCTGGAATGCCGGTCCGCTGCCGGGCGGCGGCCTGCTCACCTTCAGCGTGGTGGTGACCAACTCCGTGCCCGGCACCAACCCCTGGACCGCCTCCACCGGGACCGACATCCCGGAAACCACCCTGGCCGACAATGCGCTGACCAACCAGACCGTGGTCCTGCCAATGCCCCTGCTGTCGGTGCAGGATGCCCTGGTCGGCGAACCTGACATCGGTGCGACGGGGGCCGTCTTCCAGGTGACCCTGGCCCAGGCAGCTCCCCGCACGGTCACTGTCCGCTATGCCACCCTCGCCGGGGCCAGCAACGGCACCGCGGCCGCCCGCCGGGATTATACCCCGCGGAGCGGCTTGCTGACTTTTCCACCGGGGACAACCCGCCAGGAGGTGGTCGTGCCGGTGCTGCCCGATCGGCTGGATGAGGAGGACGAGACCTTCACCCTGCAACTGAGCGGCCCTCTGCAGGCCCTGCTGGGGCGTGCCCAGGCCACCGGCGGTATCCTTGACAACGATCCGCCGCCGTCCGTCTCCGTCGTGGACGCAGCCCGGACGGAGGGGAACGCCGGGTCGGCCCCGCTGATCTTCACCGTCCGCCTGTCCGCGCCCAGCGGCCGGTCCGTCAGCGTGCCCTACGCCACCGCCCCCGGCAGCGCGGAGGAAGGGCTGGATTACGCGGCCACCAACGGGGTCCTGGTGTTTGCCCCTGGCGTGACGGCCCGCACCCTTTCCGTGTGGGTGCGCGGGGATCGGTTGCAGGAAACCAACGAGACGTTCCTGGTCGACCTCGGCTCACCCACCCATGCGACCCTCGGCCGGGCCCGCGCCACGGGCACCGTGCGGAACGACGATGCCCGCCCACGCGTCGATCTGGGCGACGCCTCTATGCAAGAGGGAGATGACGGGCTGACCAGCCTTGTTTTTCCGGTCCGTCTGGCGTTGCCGAGCGGACTGCCGGTGACGGTATCCTACCGCACCCTCCCGGGCCTGGCCGGGTTGGAGGACTTCGTGCCCACCAATGGGACCGTGACCTTTGCGCCGGGCGAGACCAACCAGTCCCTGGTGGTGTGGGTGCGGGGGGACACGCTCAGCGAGAGCAACGAGACCCTGCAGGTGCGGTTGGATGCGGCGGTGGGCGCGGTGCTCGGCCGGGCGGCGGCGCTGGGCGTGCTGCTGGACGACGACCCCCTGCCGGAGGTGACGGTGGCCGGCGTCACAGTGGCCCAGTTGGCTGCCGCGACCACCAACGCGGTCTTTACGGCGACCCTTTCCACGGCCAGCGGGCGCACCGTCACCCTGCGCTACGCCACCGCCAGCGGCAGCGCAGTGGCCGGCGCCGACTTCTCGGCGCGCGCGGGGGTGCTGGTCTTTGCCCCGGGCGCGACCCGGGTGTCGTTCACCGTGCCCATCCTGCGCGCGGCCGCCGGGGAGGGGACCGAGGAGTTCCGCATCGACCTGTCCGGCCCGGTCCATGCCACGCTGGCCACGCCCACCGCCGTCGGCGTCATTTTGCCCCAACCTTCCAACCCCGCCTTTCTTCGCACCTATGCGGCTCCTTGATTTGCAGGTCATTGGCAACGAACTCGCCGTGAAGTGGGACGACGGCACCGAGACGTTCATCCCCTTGGAAACCCTGCGCCGCGCGTGTCCGTGCGCCGGTTGCAAGGGGGAGATGGACATCATGGGCAACGTGTATCGCGCGCCCGACCGCCCCTATGGCCCCACGGCCTTTCAGCTCACGCGGGTGGGGTTGGTGGGTGGGTATGCGGTGCAGCCCCTGTGGGGCGACGGGCATGGGACGGGGCTGTATTCCTTCGATTACCTGCGCCGGGTGGCGGCGGCGCCGGGGGACCACGCGGGCTAGGCGTCCGGCGTCGCCAGGCGCTTCAACAGGTCCTGCGCCAGCACCTCATAGGCGGCGGCGGCGGCGCTGTATTTGTCGTAATGGATGATGGGCTTGCCGTGGCTGGGCGCCTCGGCCAGGCGGGTGGTGCGGGGGATGACCGTGTCGAGGACGGTGTCCCCGAAATGCTCGCGGACCTCGTCCACCACCTGCTGGGAGAGCCGGGTGCGGCCGTCGAACATGGTCATGACCACGCCGACCAGGTTGAGGTCCGGGTTGACCCCGCTCTCGCGCAGTTGCCCCAGCACCCGGGTGATCATGGAGATGCCCTCGAGCGCATAGTATTCGCACTGGAGGGGCACCAGAAGATGCTGGGCGGCGGCGAAGGCGTTCAGGGTGAGGGTGCCCAGCGAGGGGGGACAATCGATGAGGATGAAATCGTAGCGGCCGGACTCGATGAGGGGGGCGAGGGCGGCCTTGACCCGGCCGAGGTGATTGTCGAGGCGGGCGATCTCGATGTCGGCCCCGCACATGTCCAGTTCGCTGGGGATGACCTCCAGCCGTTCCCACGCGGTGGGCTGGACCTTGGATTGGAGGGAATCCTCGCCGAGCAGGGCGCGGTAGGCGCTGCCGCCCTCGGTTTTTTCGAGGCCCACGCCGCTGGTGGCGTTGGCCTGGGGGTCGAGGTCGAAAAGCAGCACCCGCTGGCCGGCGGCGGCCAGGCACGCGGCCAGGTTCACGGCGGTGGTGGTCTTTCCCACCCCCCCTTTCTGGTTGGCCACGGCGATGACGCGAGTCGGCATGGAGGATATTAAACGGGAGGCAGGCCCTTGGCGCAAGGATGCACCCGCAGGCGGGGATAGCCGGGTAGCAACCCGCGTGAGCGGGTTGGGCGGAAGGGGACTCAGCCCGCGGACGCGGGCTGCTACGGTGTAGCAACCCGCGTGAGCGGGTTGGGCGGGAGGGGACTCAGCCCGCGGACGCGGGCTGCTACGG
>JBJOEZ010000073.1:0-11074 GCA_046048995.1 Verrucomicrobiota bacterium
TGGGAAAGGCGGAGCCGCTGGCAGGGGTGCAGGTCACGGAGGCGCCGGGACAGTTGTCGGCGACAGAGGCGGAGAAGGTGACGTTGCTGGAGCAGGCGCCGGCGCTGGTGGCGACCGCGAGGTTGCCTGGGCAGGTGACGATGGGAGCCTGTGCGTCGGAGACAGTCACGGAGAAGGAGCAGGCGTTGGTGTTGCCGGCGGCGTCGGTGGCAATGCAGGTGACGGGGGTGGTGCCGGTGCTGAAGAAGGAGCCGCTGGCAGGAGAGCAGGAGATCGTGACCCCGGGCGAGTTGTCGTCGGCGGCGGCGGAGAAGAGGACGGTGGTGGAGCAGAATCCGGGGCTGGTGGTCACGGATATGGCGGTCGGGCAGGTGATGGAGGGGATTTCGATGTCGATGGCGGTTATGGTCACGGCGTCGGAAAGGGTGGTTTGGCCATCGTTGTCAGTGGCGCTGGCGGTGAGGATGTGAGTGCCGGCGGGCGGGTTGGTCCAGGAGACCGTGAAGGGGGAGTTGGTGGCCGTGGCGAACCAGGCCCCGTTGGTGAAGAACTGCACCTGCGAGACCGTGCCATCGGCGTCGCTGGCGTTGGCGGTGATCTCGAGCACGCCCGGGGTGGGGGTGCTGGCGAGGTTGGTGGGGGTGAGGATGGTTGCGGTGGGGGGTTGGGGCAGCTGTTTGATCAGCGTGAAGGTGTCGCGCACGGCGCTGGGGCCCAGCATTTGCAGATCCAGGCGGTTGGAGCTGACGTCGATGACGAGGGAGCCGAGCTCGTTGAGGGAGAGATACATGGCTGGGTGGTTCAGCGTGCCGCCGGTGGCCTTGCCGCCATTGCCGGCGACGACGTAGATGGTGCCGTTGCCGTTGGACTTGGTGTAGGCGCCCGTGCCGGTGGTGCGGCCATTCCCGGAGTCCAGTTTCATGGCTGAGGTCAGGGTGGACGACAGCCCGAAGTGGCCCTTGAGCAGGTAGGACCGCTCGTAGCAATGGCTATGGCCCGAGAGCACGAGGTCCACTCCGTAGCTCTCCAGCACTGGCAGCCAGTTCTGGCGGATCGCGACGAGGTCGCTCTCGGCGTCGGAGTTGTGGCTGCCCTTGGTGTAGGGGGGATGATGCCAGAAGGCGATGACCCAGTCCTGGGTGGTGGACTGGAGATCATTGATCACCCAGTTGAACATGGTGGTGTTGGTGGTCCGCCCGCTGGTCATGGAGTCGAGGCAGAGGAAGTGGACGTTGGCGTAGTCGAACGAGTAGTAGCGTTCCGTCCCGCTGGGCACGCCGCCCGCCTCGCCGGCCTGGGGGAGGCTGAAGATGTCGAGGTAGGGAAAGCTGCTGGCCGTGGTGGACTGGGCTGTCTCGTGGTTTCCGATGGTCGACCACAGGACGGTGTTGCGCAGCACGGTGGGGTAAAGGTTGAACACGGCCGCTTGGTATTCGGCGTCGCTGCCCACGTTGTAGGCGTTGTCCCCGAGCATCAGCCACAGGTCGGCCGGCCGGGTCGCCCCGGCCAGGTTGGTGTAGGCGTTGCGCACCAGGGCCGCGTTGGCGTCAGCCGTCCCGCTGTCCCCCAGCACCCACACCCGGGTCGACCGGGCCGACCCGGGTGGCGCCAGGGTGGTGAAATAGTAGTCCGGGGCCTCGCCGGCCAACCGGTTCGTTCCCGCCTCGATGGCATAGTAATAGCGCGTGTCGGCGAGCAGGTTGCTGACCGTCACCACATGTTCGGTCTTCCAGGTTCCCTCGGTCAGGACCTGGTCCAGGCTGTTCAGATTGGTGCCATAGCGAAGGATGGTGGTTGCGGCGAGGTCGGTGCGCCACCGGACGACGGCGCTGCCGGGGGTGGCGTTCTGCAGGTAGGGCCCGCGGGCCAGCGCCGGGATGACGGCATTGCCGTTCAAGGCGATCAACCGCAGGTCGAAGCTGATGTCGCTGCTCGCCCCGCTGTCCTGGTGGATCTCCACTGCCAGCACGTTGGTGCCCGCCACCAGCAGTTCCGCGCCGAACGCGGATGGGAAGTAGGTGCTCTCGCTGCTCGTGACGGTGGACGCGGGCGTGGTGGCCGTGATGGTTCCCGCGGGCATGTTCTGCCGCGCCACCTCCACCCCGTTCAAATAGATGACTGCGCCATCGTCCCGCATCACCTGCACCTGCAATGCCCCGAACAACGAGGGGTCGTCCACCACCCAGGCCCGCCGGAACCAGGTGGTGATATATTTGGCGCTGGCGTTGGTGCCGTAGCCCACCACGGTCGCCTCGTCCCCGTCCCCGTAGCCCAGTTGGGCCAGGCCTTCCGCCCAGCTGCTGTCGTCGTAACCCAGCGAGGTCCAACCGGCTCCCGGGTCCACCCCGTTGTCGCGGTAGTGCCAGGCGGATCCCTGGGAGATGAGGGTGTTGGTGCCGGTTCCGGCGAAGGTCGCCGTCACGGTGACCACGGCCGACCAGTTGGTTGCCCCGAGGTTGTCCGTGGCCCGGGCCGCCAGCGTATGCGCGCCCAGCGCCGCGTTGGTCCACACAAACGAGAATGGCGCCGTGGTGTCGGTCCGAACCCGGAACCCGTCGAGGAAGAACTCCACTTGGGCCACCGTCCCCTCGGCGTCGCTGGCACCGGCCGTCACGGTGACGTTGCCGCCCGACAGCAGGGAGGAGCCGTCGGCGGGAGAGATGATGGCGACCAGGGGCGCGGTGTTCGTGCCGGCGGTCACGGTGCTGGCCACCGGTTCGTTGGTCAGGCCGTCGTTGTCGGTCGCGACCACGGTCAGGAGGTGAATGCCGTCGGGCGGGTTGACCCAGTTGACGGAGTAGGGGGCGGTGGCATCCGTGGCCAGCAGCACACCGTTGGTGTAGAAGTCCACCTGCGCCACGGTGCCGTCGGCATCGGCGGCCGTGGCGGCAAGGGTGACGGTCCCCGGGGTGATGACCCGGGCATTGTTGGTGGGGGTGGTCAGGCTGGCGGTGGGCGGGGAGCGATAGGCGATGGTGACTTGGACGGGGGCGGAGGTATGGGAACCGGCCGGGTCGGTGGCCACGGCGGTGAGGATGTGCGCTCCCGTGCTGGTGAGGGTCCAGGCGGTGGTCCACGGGGCACTGGTGAGGGTGCCGAGCAGGGTGGTGCCCGAGAAGAACTGCACCTGGCTGACGGGGCCGTTGGTCTCGTTCACGTCCGCCGTGAGGGTGGCGCTGCCGGGGTAGAAGAGGGGGGCGCCATTGGTGGGGGCGGTCAGATGGATGACCTCGTCCCGGATGAGGATCGAGTGAACCGCGGAGGTGCTGGCGAGGCCGGTGTCATCCCAGGCAACAGCGCTGAGGTCGTGATAGCCGAGTGGGGCATTGGTCCAGGTGAACCCGTAGGGGGCGTTGGTGGCGAAACCCAGCAGGGTGTTGTCGGCGAGGAAGGCGACGTGGGTGATGGTGTGGTTGGCGTCCGAGGCGGCGGCCTGCAGGGTCAGGTTAAGCGGTCCTGAGAGCACCGCGCCGGGACCGGGTTGGGTGAGGGCGACGGAGGGATGGAACGGGTAGCCATTGGTCCAGGCGGGGCCGTTGGTGAGGGTGCCGGTGATGCCGGAGGAACCCGTGTTGGCCGCGCTGGTGCCGGTGCCATCATCCAGGGACCAGCGGCCGAGGAGGCCGGGGGCGGCCGGAACGAGGCGCGCCAGGTTGTCGGCGATCTCGCTGGCGGAGCGGGCGTAGTTCCAGATGCGGACCTCATCCATGAGCCCGGCGAAATGGCCGGCGGGCGTGCCCGCGGAATTGAGGGCGGAGGCGAGGGCGGCGTGCTGGATGCTGTCGTAACGGGGGGTCTGGCCGGACACGACGTTGGTTTCGAGGAGGCCATTGAGGTACAGGGCCCAGTTGGTGCCGTCGTAGGTGGCGGCCACGTGGTGCCAGACCCCGGTGGCGATGGCGGTGCGGCCGTAGACCGGATTGTTGTTGTTGCTGGTGAGAAAGGACTCGAAGTCGGCGGCCAGCACGAAGTCGCTGCCGCGCAGGCCCAGGAAGTAGTTGCAGTCGAGGTTGGTGCCGTCCGCCTCGCTCCGGCCCTTGGTGATGAGCGGCACGGCGGTGATGCCTCCGCTGCCACTGGTGCCGGTCGTTCCTGCGGCCGTGCGCAGGATCCAGGCCTCCAGGGTGAACGTGGCCGCGCCCAGGCCCGCCGCCGGGCCGAAGGTCACGTAATCGTTGGCGCCATCAAACTGCAGGGCGCCGGACTGGGGCGTGGCAGCTCGCCCAACCTGGCCGAAGGGCATGCAGAGGAGGGCCAGCACGGTCAGGGTAATCGCCTGCCGGGCAAAGAAAGGAATACTGGACGCCATCATAGAACGGGCCTTGGGAGCAGGCTCTACTTAGAACAGGTCGGGGATTTGCACAAATCACTTCTTGGTCTTTTGCCTCCATACTCTGCTGCCGTGGCCTTGGGTCGGCACGGTGTGGGTGGGCGCCGCCCTGCGTGACCCGTGGTCCGGGGGCTGGGGAACCTGAAAAACAACGGAAAATCCCTTTACACTCCGTCCGTCGGCCCGGTAATGTTTCCGCCTGATTCAATTGCTAATGAGCACGAAACTGGATACGAAATCGAAAATCGTGCAGGAGTTCCGTCAGCACGAAAAAGACACCGGCTCTGCCGACGTGCAGATTGCCCTGCTGACTGAGCGCATCAACAAGCTCACCGACCACCTGCAGAAAAACAACAAGGACCACGGGTCGCGCCGTGGGCTCCTGATGATGGTCGGTCAGCGCCGTCGCCTGCTGGATTACCTGCACACCACCGACACCTCGCGTTACCAGGCGATCACCAAGAAGCTGAAGCTGCGCCACTGAGTCGGGCCCGCGGCCTGTCCGCCCATCGGGCGGTCCACGCGGGCCGGTTCCCTCCCCGCGGCTTCCCCTGCGCACTGGACTGCCAGGTGAACCTTCCCCCTGATTCCGATTTACTGTTCCCGGCCCCGCTTTCGTGCGGGGCCGCTTTTCCCCGTCGCCGGCCTGCGCGGACGGCTGACGGGGAAGGCAACCCCAACCACCCAACCGCAACCGCGCGCCCAAAGTCCCGCCGCCTCGGAGTGATTTCACTCAGTCCCGAATCCATCGGGATTCACTGAAGTTCCTCGGAGGCTGGCGGGCATCACCAACATGGCAGAAAAAACCACCATCCAGGTCGGCAACAAGTCGCTGACCATCGAAACCGGCAAGCTGGCCAAGCAGGCGGACGGCGCCGTCACCGTCCAACTCGGGGAGACCATCATCGTCACCGCCGCCGTGGGCGCCGTGAAGGCCAAGGCCGGGCAGGAGTTCTTCCCCCTCACCGTCGATTACCGCGAGAAGGCCGCCGCCGCCGGCAAGTTCCCCGGGGGCTACTTCAAGCGGGAGGGCCGCCCCACCGAGAAGGAAATCCTCACCTGCCGCCTGACCGACCGCCCCATCCGCCCGCTCTTCCCCAAGGGCTGGTTCAACGAGGTCCAGGTGCAGTCCATCCTCCTGAGCTCGGACATGGAGAATGACCCCGACATCCTCTCCATCGTCGGCGCCAGCGCCGCGCTGTCCGTCAGCGACATCCCCTGGGAAGGTCCCCTCGGGGCCGTCCGCGTCGGGCGTGTCAACGGCCAGTTCGTCGCCAACCCCACCCATGCCGAGCGCGCCGAGAGCGACCTCGACCTGGTTTACGTCGGCAGCGAGACCGACGTCGTCATGATCGAGGGCGCGGCCGAGGAGATTTCCGAGGCCGACTTCAACGCCGCGCTCCGCTTTGCCCATGAATGCTGCCTGCCCATCATCGAGGCGCAGAAGCAGTTGGTGGCCAAGGTGGGCCGCAAGAAGCGCGAGATCACGGTCAACATCGTGTCCGACGAGATCCTGAACGAGGCCAAGGCCCTTGCCGGCAACCGCATGGCCCCGGCCCTCCTCACGCCCGGCAAGCTGGCCCGGGAGGCCGCCTGCCGCGCCATCCAGGACGAGGTCGGCGCCAAGCTCAAGGAGAAGTACGGCGAGGATAAAATCAACGACTTCACCATCAGCCAGGCCTTCTACTACCTCCAGAAGGAGGTCATGCGCGGCAAGATCATGAACGAGGGCAAGCGCCTCGACGGCCGCGGGCTGGATGACCTGCGCTCGCTCAGCTCCGAGGTGGGCCTGCTCCCGCGCGCCCATGGTTCGGCGATTTTTGTCCGCGGCGAGACCCAGGCCCTGGCCTTGGCCACGCTCGGGACCAGCGATGACGCCCAGGAATTCGATTCCTATTCCGGGGGCGAGACCACCAAGAAGTTCCTCCTGCATTACAACTTCCCGAACTTCTCCGTCGGCGAGACCGGCCGCATCACCGGCCCGGGCCGCCGCGAGATCGGCCACGGCGCCCTCGCCGAGCGCAGCCTCGAGCCCATGATTCCGCTCGAGACTTATCCCTACGCCGTCCGCATCGTCAGCGAGATCATGGAGTCCAACGGCTCCACCTCCATGGCTTCCATCTGTGCCGGCACGCTCGCCCTCATGGACGCCGGGGTGCCCCTCATCCGGCCGGTCGCCGGCATCTCGATCGGGCTCTGCTCCGAGACCGACGACAAGGACCGCATCAACGAATACCGCCTGCTCACCGACATCGTCGGCTGGGAAGACGGCATGGGCGACATGGACTGCAAGTTCGCCGGCACCGTCAATGGCATCACGGGCTTCCAGCTCGACCTGAAGCTGCGCGGCCTGCCCCATGACATCCTGGCCGAGGCCCTCGAGAAGGCCCGCGTGGCCCGCCTCAAGATCCTCGAGCACATGGCCACCACCCTGGCCGAGCCGCGCAAGGAACTGAGCAAGTATGCCCCGCGCATCATCACGCTGAAGATCAACCCCGAAAAGATCGGCGCCCTCATCGGCCCCGGCGGCAAGAACATCAAGCGCCTGGTCGAGGAGTCCGGCTGCGAGATCAACATCGAGGACGACGGCACGGTCAACATCTACTCCGTCAGCGCCGAGGGCATGGAAATCGCCCGGCGCGAGATCGAGGGGATGTCCGCCGAGGCCGAGATCGGCAAGGTCTACCGGGGCAAGGTTGTCACCATCAAGGAATTCGGCTGCTTCGTCGAGTTCCTCCCCGGCCAGGACGGCCTCGTGCACATCTCCGAACTCGCCGCGTTCCGGGTCAAGCAGACCGAGGACATCGTCAAGATGGGCGATGAAATCTGGGTCAAGTGCCTCGGTGTCGACGAGAAGGGGCGGGTCAAGTTGAGCCGTCGCGCGGCCATGGCCGAGCGCGATGCGGAGCACGGCGGCGGCGAAGCCGCTCCCGAGGGCGCCGCCCCGGCCCAGGAAGGCCACGGCGAGCACCGTGAGCACCGCGGCGAACACCGCGGCGAACACCGCGGGGAGCATCGTGGCGGCGACCGCGGCGGCGACCGCGGAGGTCGTGGGCGCGGCGATCGCGGCGGGCGCGGAGGCGACCGCGGTGGACGCGGGGGTGATCGCGGCCCGCGCCGCGAGCATTCCGGCGGCGGCGGACACAGCCCCAGCCCCGGCGCCACGCACAGCCACGGCGAACATCGTGAACCCAGCCAGGGCGAGCACCGTGAGCGCAGCCACGGCGAGCACGGGCACGGGGAGCATCGCGACCAGGGTCCGCGCGAACACTGAGTCCGCGCGCGACGGCGTCTCGGGAGGTGCCTCCCGCGGCGCGCAGGAATTGCACGAAGGGCACGGATCGGCTGCGTTGGCAGCAAGGGTCCGTGCCCTTCCTCTTTTGCGGGGGGCTGCCCTGCGATGCCGGACGGGGGCTGCCGCGGGGAGAGGGGTGGCCGGCAGGCGGCCTGGGGCGTGCTACGCGGCGAGCGCGTGAAGCTTTTGCCCGGCGCGGGGTTCCTCCGCCTTGGGGACGTCCTGGGGGTGGCGCTGGGCAAACCAGAGGGCCGCACAGCCCAGCAGGGTGAGGAGGGTGAGCGCGGCTCCCCAGGGGAGTGTTTGGTCCCGGTAGGCCACTTGCACCTCGTGCCGCCCGGCGGGTATCGGCACCGCCTGGAAGGCGTGGTTGGCGCGCAGCACGGGAGCGGGTTGCCCATTGACCGTGGCGCGCCAGCCGCGGGCCCACGACTGGGCGATGACGACCACGGTGGGTTCCGGGGTTTCGACCACGGCCGTGACACGCCCGGCCGCCAGTTCGGCCTTGAGGATGCGGGCGTCGGTGTGCTGGAGACCGGCGGCGTGCGCGGTGTCGCCCGGTTGGAGGAAGACCTCGGTCTGCGGGTTGAAGGAAGGGCTGGCGAGTCCCTGCAGGCGGCCGGCTTCGTCGAGGAAGACCGGGCGCTGGCCGGCGGACACGATGGGCACGGCGTTGGAAAGCGGGACCCATGCGGTGGGGTTTTCGGCCGGGCTGAACAGGGTGACCCCGAGGAGGCGGAGCAGGCTCCATGAGGGGCTGTTGGTCGCCTTGTAGATGAGATTCTGCACCTGGGCCTGCTCGCGCAGTTGCAGGGTGGAGGAGCCGTTCACCTTGGGAACCCGTTCCAGCAGGTTGAGGTTCGACCACAGGGCCAGGCGTTTGCCGAGGAAGTCGTGCGTGTTGTTGGTGGTGGAGCTGCGCAGCAGGCGCTGCTCGGCGCCGGGGCTGATCAGGACGCGGCCCTCGGCAAGTCCGGGCGCGGGCACGGTGTTGTTTTGGGCCCAGAGCCCGGCCGAGTAGATGGCGGAGGGGAGGGACGGGTTCTGGGGAGGCGCGTGGGTGACGACATCGACGCACAGGCATCCGAGCAGGGCGGCCTGGGCGAGCCCGCGCTGGCGGGGGTCGCGGGCGCGGGGGAGCCAGCAAAGGAGGCCGAGCAGGGCGGCCACGCCGAGGGCCCGGCCGGCGGCGTTGAGCGGCACGAAGCGGGCCTCCGCGGCGGCCTGGTCGGCGTTGTCCTCCGCGCTCCACTGGGGGGATTGGTAGGGACGCAACGCCGCCCAGCCGGCGAGGAGGCCAATGACGAGGATGGCCAGCGCCCCGGCGCGCAGGAGTTGGGGGCGGCGCAGGGCCGCGTGGCCGGGGGACGCGGTCAATTCGCGCACCGCCCAGGCCGCCAGCAGCGGGAGCGCAAACGCGGCCAGCAGGAGGAACTTCACCGGGTAGCGGGCCAGGCCCAGTGGCGGCAGGACGCTCCGGGCCAGGGGATACAGGAGGCCCTGCTCACCCCAGGCCAACAGCACGGCCGCGACGGTCAGCCCGGCCAGGATGCGCACCCGCCGTGCGCGGACCCAGAACACGGCGAGGATGGCCAGCAGCACGATGACGGCCCCCGGGTAATAGCTGCTGAGAAAGGCCTGCCCGGGTTGCAGGTGGGGGCCTTGAAACGTTGCGGAGGTATGGAACAGGGGAACGAGGAAGTTGGCCAGGCCCCAGGACGGCATGGGCCATTTGCCCGTGGCGAATCCGGCATCGCGCTGCGATTGTCCCAGCAGCTCGAGGAAAGGCAGGAGTTGCACCGCGCACACGCCGGCCACGAGCAGAACCACGACCGCCAGGCGGCCGATCATGGCCGGGCGCCGCCCGGCCGACTCGGGGCAGGCCAGTTCGGAGAGCCAGAGCGTGCCCAGGAGGATCCAGGTCAGCATCACCACCTCCGGGACCCCGGCCAGCATCTGCATGGCGCCGGCCAGCGCCGCCGATACCAGCGCGCGCCCGCCGCGGCCCCAGCTGCCTTCGACCAGGAGAACGACCCACGGCAGCCACCCCAGGGCCACGGTGTAGTTGGGCCACAGGAGACAGGCGAACATCGTGCCGGAGAAGACATAGGCCGTGCCGGCGACCATGGGCGGCAACCCGTCCCCGACCCAGCGCCGTGCCAGCGCGAAGACCCCCGCGCCGCCCAGGGCGAGGTGCAGGAAGCAGAACAGGGAAAGCGACCAGGGCAGCGGCAGGAGGAGGTAGATGAGCGACCCGGGATAGAGGGTCATGGTGCCCCACTGGGCCAGGAACGGGGCGCCGCAGTTGCTGTAGGGATTCCAAAGGGGCAGTTCGCCGCGCCAGAAACAGTCCCGCTGATACTCGATGAACGGATAGGCCAGCACCCCGTAGTCCCGGTAGAAGAAGGAGTGGGTGCCGAGGAGGATCTGCGGGAAGGCGGCGAAGAGCAGGCCCAGCAGCAGCAGCGCCACGGTGCCAGGCGTCCACCCGGCCCCGGCCAGGCGGTTGAATCGTTCTTTGATCGCGTCCATGCGGTCAGGCCAACCCTTCCTCCATCGGCAGCCGGCGCCGGTGGGTAAGCCCCTTTCGTGCGCGGGCCGGGCGGCGACTGCCGCGGGTTGCCCGGGCGGAACCCGGGCTTGCTGGGGGGGGAACCTTGTGATGCTCTAGGGCCTGTTACGTCGCGACCCATGGGCCACCAGGACTCCTATTACAAACAGAACGAAGCCTACGCCGAGCACCTGGCCAGCTGGGACCCCGGCCTTTACGCCAAGTATGCGGACTGCCTGAAGCCCGCCCGCGCGGGGGCGCGGGTTCTCGACGTGGGGTGCGGGGTGGGGCAGGTGGTGGGGCGGTTGCAGCAGGCGGGTTTTGAGGCCCACGGGGTGGATGTTTCGGAACCCAACATCACGCGGGCGCGGGCGGTGTCGGAGCGTTGTCAGGTTTACGACGGGCGGCGGCTGCCCTTCCCGGACGGGCATTTCGCGGCGGCCGGGGCCCTGAACGTGCTGGAGCACGTGGATGAGCCGGAGGCGTTCATCCGCGAGCTGGTCCGGGTGGTCGAGGTCGGGGGGCGCCTCGTGCTTTCGAGTCCCAATTTCCTGCGCGTGCTGGGGTTCCGCGACTACCATCCGCGCATGCGGGGGGTGGGCAACAAGTGGCGCAACTGGCGGCGCCTGCGCGAGAAGCGGCGCCAGATGCGTGCCGCGCCGGAGACCGTGCGCTTTGACCGCATGCCGCCCATCATCAAGGAACCCTTTTCCCCGGACGACGACGCCATTGTGGCGACCAACCCGCTGGAGATGGCCTTCTTCCTGGAGCGGGCGGGGTGCGTGGTGGAGAGCGTTTCGTGCTGCGACCGCCACGTGCCGGGTTTGGTGGACTTTGCGCTCAACGCGGGCCCGTGGCGCTATGGGATGTTCAACGCCTTCCTGGTGGCGCGCCGGGT
>JBJOEZ010000074.1:0-11131 GCA_046048995.1 Verrucomicrobiota bacterium
GGACCGCCCGGTAGAACCGCCCTGGGCCGGGCTGCACATCCAGCCAGTGCTCCGTCGGCCCGGTCAGGTTCAGCGTGACCAGCGGCGACCAATCCGCCGAGCCGGCCACCCCGTTGGTGGACACTTCAACGTCATAGCTCCCGCCCGTTTCCCCTTCCACGCCGACCCGCCACGGCCCCGGCTGCCGGTCCAGGGTCAGCCGCGGCGCGGCGCCATGGACCATGACGGAAAACCCCAACGCCATGGCCAAGCAGACCACGGCCCGAAGGACGGAGTTGGGGAGGCTCATTGAAGGCAAAAAGTCCCACAAAACAGCCCGTTTGCCAATCCGAAACCGCCCCCTGACCGGCCCCTGATTCGCTCCCTCCCTCACTCGTTCCCTCGCCAACTTCCCTTCGTCCTGCCGCTTGTCACTGGGATCCCTGCCGGATAGCCTTCCGGGCATGACCGCGCCTGCCGGGGCCTCCCTTCTGGGGCCGCCCCAAGGCCCGGGCGGTGGACAACGTCGATTTTGAAGTCCGGCGGGGCGAGGTCTTCGGCCTGCTGGGCCCCAACGGGTCCGGCAAGTCCACCACGGTGAAGCTCCTCCTGGGCCTGCTCCATCCCACGCGCGGCCACATCGAGGTGTTCGGCAAATCCCCCCGGCACGTCGCCACCAAGGCCCGCATCGGCTACCTCCCCGAGGAATCCTACCTCTATCGCTACCTCGACTCGCGCGAAACCCTGGATTTCTTCGGCGACCTCTTCCAACTGCCGCCCGGCCAGCGCCGCGAGCGCCGCGAGCAGTTGCTCGAGATGGTGGGCCTCACCCAGACCAGCACCCGCGCCGTGGGCGAGTTCTCCAAGGGCATGCAGCGCCGCATCGGCCTGGCCCAGGCCCTCATCAATGACCCCGACCTCGTCATCCTCGACGAGCCCACCGCCGGCCTCGACCCCATCGGCTGCCGCGAGGTCAAGGACCTCATCCTCGCCCTCGCCCGCCGCGGCAAGACGGTCATCCTCAGCAGCCACCTGCTCAGCGACGTGGAGGACGTCTGCGACCGCGTGGTCATCTATTACGGCGGCCGCATCCAGGCCATGGGCCCGCTCAAGGATCTCCTCTCCAACCGCGACGCCATCCGCATCACCACGCCGCCCCTGCCGCGGGAACGCATGGACCGCGTGCTGGAACTCCTCCGCGCCGACGTGGCCGCGGACCAGATCCGGATCGACAACCCCACCCAGAACCTCGAGAGCTACTTCCTGGACGTGGTGGCGCGCGCGCGCCGGGCGGACGCCCAGACCAGCGGCGCCCAGTCGGGCGGGCAGGTGGCCGCCTACCTGCGCGGCCAGGCCGAGGCCCGGCCCGCCGGCGAGAAGGTGCTCGAACGCCTGAGCAGCCCCGCCCCGGCCCCCGCGGCCGTCCCCCCGCCCGCCACCGGACCCGCCCCGTCCCCGTCCGTTGACCAGGCGCGTCTCGCGTCGCTGGCCCGGCCGACCGAGCCCGCCCCGGCGCCCACTGCGGCCCCGGCGACTCCGGCGACCCCCGCGCCCGCCTCGGCTCCGGCGGCCCCCCCGGCCGACCTGGCCAAGGCGAACGAGAAACTGGCGTCGTTGCTGGGAAAACCCGGGAAGGAATGACGCCGTGCGCCCGGCCCGCGGAAGCCGATCGACAGCCGCCAATGATGCCGGAACAGGACAGCGCCCGGGCGCCGCGCCCGGAGGGAGGGGTGGCCGCATGCTGACCCGGGTCTTGGCCGTGCTGGGGCGGATGGCGGTGGTGCCGGCGATCCTGCGCTGGCTGCTGGGCCCGCGGGTGTGGGCGGTGGCCGCGCTCACCTGGAAGGCCGCCTTCCGGTTCCGCCTCTTCTGGGTGCTGGCCGCCCTGCTCCTCGGCTCCGTGGTGGTGCTGCCGTTGTTGATCCAGGACGACGGCACCGCGCGCGGGTTCATCCAGATCATGCTCACCTACACGCTGAGCGTGATCACCGCGCTGCTGGGATTCTCGACCCTCTGGCTGGCCTGCGGGATCCTGGCGCGGGACATCGAGGACTGCTCGATCCAGACCGTCGCCGTGAAGCCGGTGGCGCGCTGGCAGATTTGGCTGGGCAAGCTGGTGGGCCTGATGCTGCTCAACGGCGTCCTGCTCGCCGTCTCGGGGGGGAGTGTCTATGCGTTGCTGCAGTGGCGGACGGCGCGCATGGAGGCGATGGCGGCGGAGGCGCGGGCGGCCAACAACCCGCGGCTGGCCGACGCCATCCAGGCGCAGGTGAACATCCTGCGGAACGAGATTTTCGTGGCGCGGGCCGGGGTGAAGGAGCCGCCGCCGGACCTCGAGGCCACGGTGGCTGCCGAGCTGCAGAAGGTGCTGCGCCAGCAGGCCCTGCCGCCCGACCAGGTGGAGGCCACGCGGGAGCAGCTGCGGGAACGGGTCAAGGCGGTCAACCAGGTGGTCCCGCCGAACCACTACCGGACGTGGTCGATCGACCTGGGCCTGCAGCGTCACCGGCTGGGGGACCAGCCCCTGTTCATCCGGGTGAAGTTCCATGCGGCGGCGACCAACCTGACCGGCACCTACATGGGCCTGTGGAGCGTGGGGCCCTACGACAACCCGAAGGGCCTGGGCCCGCCGCAGAGCCTGGCCGCCAACACCTACCATGAGATCCAGATGAACGGCGGGACGCGCCTGCTCGATGAGCAGGGCCGGCTGGTGGTGAACTTCGTCAACCAGAACGACACCGCGCTGATTTTCCCGCTCGAGGACGGGCTGGAGGTGCTTTATCGCGAGGGGGGTTTTGCCCTCAACTTTGCCCGGGGCCTGGGCGTGATCTTCTGCTGGCTGACCCTGCTGGCCGTGCTGGGGTTGTCGGCGGCGAGCCTGATGTCGTTCCCGGTGGCGGCCTTTTTCTCGCTCAGCATGCTCCTCGTGGCCCTGTCCAGTGGCACGCTGGCCGGCGTGGTGGCCGAGGGCAGCGTGGGCGGGCTGGACCACGAGACGGGCGCGGGCGGCGGGACGCTGCTGGACCGGGTGCTGGTGCCGGTGTTTGGGGGAGTGCTCAAGGTGGTGAACCTGGTGGAGGAGTTTTCCCCCGTGGACGCCCTCAGCACCGGGCGCAGCATCACGTGGGGCCAGCTGGCCCGGGCCTTTGCGCAGATTGTGCTGCTGCTCGGGGGGGTGCTGGCGGGGGCCGGCCTGTACTGCTTCTCACGCCGCGAGCTGGCCACCGCGGGGGGGCACGGGTGACCGGGGGCGGCGCGCCCTTTTCCATGGCATGAACCGACTGCGCAAACTGCTTCTCCTGCTCGTGGCCCTGGCCTGCCTGGCCGGGTCCGTGGCCATGCAGCGGCGGTTGAACGGGGAACGCGCGCGGCTGGGGCTGACCCGGGTCGCCCCGCTGGAGAACGCCCCCCCGGTGCTGGCCTTCACCACCGTGGCCCTTGGCGGGTTCCGCGGCCTCATTGCCAACGCCCTCTGGATTCGCGCCAACGACCTGCAGCAGGAGGACAAGTTCTTTGAGCAGGTCCAGCTGGCCAGCTGGATCACCAAGCTGGAACCCCACTTCACCCAGGTCTGGCTCGTGCAGGCGTGGAACATGGCCTACAACATCTCGGTCAAGTTCCGCGATCCCTACGACCGCTGGCGCTGGGTCCGGCGCGGCATCGAGCTGCTGCGCGACGAGGGCATCCGCTACAATCCCCGCGAGGCGCTCCTCTACCGCGAGCTGGCCTGGTTCTTCCAGCACAAGATGGGGCAGAACCTCGACGACGCCCACCTGGTCTACAAGTACGAGTGGGCCCACGAGATGCAGAACGTCTTCGGCGGGCCGCGCCCCGATTTCGCCGCCCTGCGCGCGCCCCGCACCGACGAGGAGCGGCGCCGCGCCACGGCCCTGCGGGAGGTCTACCGGATGGACCCGGCCCGGATGGAGGAGATGGAGCGGATTTACGGCCCGCTCGAGTGGCGCCTGCCCGAGGCCAGCGCCATGTACTGGGCGTTCGTCGGCCTCGCCGAGTCCACCGCCAAGGACCAGACCACCCTGCGCCGCGTCATCTACCAGTGCCTGCACATGACCGTGCTGCGCGGCCGCATCATCCTCGAGCGCGAGGACGGGTCCTACGCCTTCGCGCCCGACCTCGCCAAGGTGGAGGCCGCCCATGCCGGCTACCGCCAGATGCTGGCCGAGGAAAGCGACAAGCCCGAGGTGATCCAGCGCGCCCACCGCAACTTCCTCCGCGAGGCGGTCTACCTCCTCTACACCCACAACCGCGTGGCCGAGTCCGCCCGTTGGATGACAATCCTCAAGCAGGCCTATCCCGGGGCCGTCCCGCCGGACGAGACCGTGGACCAATACGCGCTCAAGCGCATGACCCAGACCATCAGCGACCTCGACCACAACCGCACCCGCTCGCTCATCCTCGGCCTCCTCCGGCAGCACTTCGACAACCTGGTCCTCGACGAGGACGACCGCGCCGCCGGCTTCCTCTCCATGGCGAGGCGCATCTGGCAATACTACGACTCCGGCATCCAGGCCCGCAAAGGAGCGCTCAGCCTGCCCCCCCTCGACGAAATGCGCGGGGTCATCCTCAACGAGTTGCTCGACCCCCGCACCGGCATGGCCCCGGTCTACAACGCCCGCCTCCGCACCAAGCTCGGCCTCCCCGCCGCCACCAACGCCCCGGCCGCACCCCCCGCACCCCGCCCCGGCCCGGCCCCCGCCCCGCGCGCCCCCTGAGCGCCGTTCCCGGTCCCTTGGCGCTTGGAGCGCAGCCCCCGCCTGTCGTAGCCTCACCCGGTGTCGTCAACCGCCGACAAGTCCTGGAAGGTGGAGGCCCTGCTCCTGCTCGGGGCCGGCCTGCTCTTCAGCCTGAGCTGGGGCGGACTCCTGTCCTACGCGGCCGGCCGGTTCCTCCCCAACCTCACCCCGGGCGATGACCGGTTCGTCCAGTTCGTCATCGGGACCACCAGCCTGCAGGGGGCGGCCCTCATCCTCGTGCACTTCTTCCTCCGCCACCACGGGGTGACCTGGCGGCGGTTCCTCGGGCTCGACCGCCCCGCCCTCGGCCACATCGTCCTCCGCGCCCTGGCCGTCGCCGCCCTCGCCACCCCACTCGTCCTCCTCCTCGCCGCCGGCTGCGAGCAGGTCCTGCGCGCCTGGCAGGGCGATGTCGAGACCCAGGCCGCCGTCAAGGTCATGGAACTGGCCCTGTCCCCCGGCCGCCGCACGCTCTTCCTCCTCGCCAGCCTCGTCCTGGCCCCGGTCGCCGAGGAAATCCTCTTCCGGGGCATCCTCTACCCCGCCATCAAGCAGCAGGGCCACCCCCGCCTCGCCCTCGCCGCCTCCGCCGTGCTCTTCTCGGCCATCCACTTCAACCAGCTGGCCTTCATCCCCTTCATCGTGCTCGCCGTCCTCCTCACCCTCCTCTACGAGCGCACCGGCAGCCTCCTCGCCCCCATCCTCGCCCACGCCGCCTTCAACGCGGCCAATGTCATCTACTTCGCCGTCCGCCAGTCCGCCGCCGCCTGAGTCCGCCACCCCACCCGCCCCGCCCTTGAACGAGTTCGAACTCATCCGCCTCCTGACCCGCCGCCTCCCCGGCAACGACACCGTCGTCACCGGCCCCGGTGACGACTGCGCGGTGCTCGACCTCGGCGTGCCCGGGCAACTCGTGCTCTTCAAGACCGACGCCGTCGTCGAGGGCGTCCACTTCACGCGCGAGGCCGCCCCCGCGCGCGTCGGCCACAAGGCCCTGGCCCGCGCCCTCAGCGACATCGCCGCCATGGCCGGCACGCCCACCGCCGCCGTGGTCACCCTCGGCCTGCCCCCCGGGTTCGACCCCGCCTTTGTCACGGCGCTCTACGACGGCCTCAACGCCCTGGCCGCCCGGCACGGGGTCGCCGTCGTGGGCGGCGAGACCACCACCAGCCCGGACCGCGTCTTCCTCTCCATCGCCATCCTCGGCACCGTGCCGCGGGAACGCTGCATCGGCCGCGCCGGCGCCCAGCCTGGCGACGCCCTGTTCGTGACCGGCGAGCTGGGCGGATCCATCGAGGGCCGCCACCTGGACTTCGAGCCGCGCCTGGCCGAGGCGCGCTGGCTGGCCGGGCAGGTGCCCATCCATGCCATGATCGACCTGAGCGACGGGCTGGCCGGTGACCTGCCGCACCTCCTCGAGCCCGCCGGCCTGGGGGCGGAGCTGCTCAAGGAGGCCATCCCGGTCAGCCGCGCGGCGCGGCGACGCGCGCAGGCCGGCGACGCGGCCAAGCCGGCCGTGCTGGCCGCGCTGACCGACGGGGAGGATTTCGAGCTGCTGCTGGCCGTGGCCAGCCGCGACGCGGTGCCCCTGCTCGATGCGTGGAAGCAGCGGTTCCCCGGCGAGCGCCTCACCTGCATCGGGCGCGTCACCGCCCAGCCCGGCCTGCGCCTGCGCGATCGCGACCGGCTGCTGCCCTTCACCGGACATGGCTACGTGCATTTCTCATAGCCCGGAGGAAACCTTTGCCCTCGGCGAACGCTGGGGCCGCGAGGCGGCCGCCGGCTGGGTCATCGGCCTGAGCGGGGACCTCGGCGCCGGCAAGACGCTCCTCGTCAAGGGCCTCGCCCGCGGCCTGGGCGTGCCCGGCCGCATCCAGTCCCCCACCTTCACCCTCGTCCACGAATACCACGGCGGCCGCCTCCCGCTGGCCCACCTCGACCTCTACCGCCTGGACACGCCGGAGCAGGTCCGCGGGGCCGGCCTCGAGGAATACCTCGAACGCCCCCCGGGCGTCGCGGTGGTCGAATGGTGCGAGCGCTGGCCGGGCTTCGCCGCACCCCCCGCCGGGCCGCGCCGCCTGGTCCGCATCGAGTGCGTGGGCGAGACGGAACGCCGCATCACCTATGAGGATTCTCGCCCTTGAGTTTTCCTCGGACGCCCGCAGCGTCGCCGTGATCGAGGGGCCGCCCGCCCGGGCCGGCGCGCCGGTCGTGCGCGGCCGGGCCGCGCAGTCCGCGGGGCGCGCCACGCGGGCCTTTGCCCTGATCACGGCCGCCCTGCGCGAGGCGGGCCTGGAACGGGAGGACATCGACACCCTCGCCGTGGGCCTCGGGCCCGGTTCCTACACCGGGATCCGGCTGGCCCTGGCCGTGGCGCAGGGCTGGCAGCTGGCCCGGCCGGTGCGGGTGCTGGGCGTGGACAGTGTCGAGGTGCTCGCCGCCCGGGCCCATCAGGAGGGCCTGCGCGGGCCCGTCACCTTCCTGCTCGACGCGCAGCGCGGCGAGTTTTACGCCGCACAGCAGGAACTGGCCGCGGCCGGGTCGCGGGTGACCCGTCCCCTCTGGCTGGCCCGCGCGGAGGAGGGCGCCGCGCTGGCGGCCGGGCCGGGGACGCTGGTGGTCGAGCCGGCCCTGGCCGCGCGGTTTCCCGGGGCCCGGATCCTGGAACCGGAGGCCGGCCTGCTGGGCCTGCGGGCGGCCGCGCGCGGGCCCGGGGCGGCCGGTCCGGCCGAGGCACTGGAGCCCGTCTACCTGCGGCCGGACACCTTTGTGAAGGCCCCGCCGCCCCGCGTCCTGCCGCCCACCCCGTAGCAGCGGACGTCAGTCCGCTGAGGCCCCCGCACCGACCAACCCGCTTACGCGGGTTGCTACGCCGTAGCAGCGGACGTCAGTCCGCTGAGGCCCCGCCCCGGCCAACCCGCTTACGCGGGTTGCTACGCCGTAGCAGCGGACGTCCGTCCGCTGAACCCCGCCGGCAAAGCGCCCGCTGCGCAGGCGCACTCCAGATCCCATCCACTTTTGTCCTTTCCCGGCCACCCCTGCTCCCGCATCCTGCTGGCATGGGTAAACGCCGCGAGGCGCGGGAACGCGCCGTCCAGTTTCTCTTCCAGCATGACCTGAATCCACCGGAGAACCTGGAGGAGGCCCTGGCCCAGTTCTGGGAATCGCAGCGCGCGGCCGCCATCGCGGAGGACAAGGGCAAGGCCACCTGGGGCCAGAAGGTCGAGTTGCCGCCCCCGACGGCGGACGAGGAGGCCATGCGCCTCTTCGCCGAACCCCTCATCCGGGGAGCGCTCCAGCACCGGGAGGAGGCGGACACCCTCATCCGCAAGTATTGCAAGAACTGGGATCTGCCCCGCATCGCCGCGGTGGACCGCAACATCCTGCGCCTGGCGATTTACGAGATGCTGCACCGCGAGGACGTCCCGCCCGTGGTGAGCATCAACGAGGCCGTGGACATCGCGAAGAAGTTCAGCACGCAGGACAGCGGCCGCTTCGTCAACGGCATCCTGGACAGCGTGAAGGCCGAGCTGATGCGGCCGGCGAGGGGCCACCAGTGAGCGGGCCGACCGGCCCGGCCCAGCCTGCCGCCCCCATGTACGCCGACCTGCACCTGCACACCCATTTTTCCGACGGCACCTATTCCCCGGAGGAATTGGCCGGGCACGCCGCCCGCTGCGGTTTCCGGGCGGTCGCCCTGACCGACCACGACACCATGGACGGCTGCGCCCGCATGGGGGCGGCCTGCGCGGCGCTCGGGGTGGAGTTCCTGCCGGCCAGCGAGCTGACCGCGCAGCACGAGGGCATCGAGATTCATGTGCTGGGCTACGGCATGGACCCCGCCCACCCGCCCCTGCAGGAGGCCCTCACCCGGTTCCAGGCCGTCCGCGTCGAGCGCGTCCATGACATGGTCGGCCGCCTGAACCAACTGGACGTCCCCATCCGCGCCGAGGCCGTCTTCGCCCTGGCCAACTGCCAGGCGCCCGGACGCCCGCATGTCGCCCGCACGCTTGTCCAGGGCGGCTGGTGCTCCAGCGTGGACGAGGCCTTCGAGCGGTTCCTGCGCAGGGGACGCCCGGCGTGGGTGCCCAAGTTCAAGGTCTCCGCCATCGACGCCATCCGGCTGATCCACGAGGCCGGCGGCCTCGCCTCCCTCGCCCACCCGGGCCTCAACCACGCGGACCACATCATCCCCGACCTCGTGGCGGCCGGCCTGGACGGGATCGAATGCTTCCACACCAAGCATTCCACCGCCCTGACCCAGCGCTACCTCGGCCTGGCCGACACCCACGGGCTGCTGGTGACCGGCGGTTCCGACTGCCACGGCATGAGCAAGGGCCGCCCGCTCATCGGCGGCATCAAGGTCCCCTACGACTGCGTGGTGCGCCTCCGCGCCGCCACCGCCCGCCGCCCATCCGCCGCCTCCGCCTGACCCCGAGCCGACCCCCTTTTCCGCCCATGGGATTGTTCCAGAAGTTCAAGGAGGGCCTGCAGAAGACGCAGGCCAAGCTGGTCCACGAAATCCAGCGCATCGTCACCCTGTCGCCCAAGCTGACCGGCAGTTCGCTGGAGGAGGTGGAGGCCGCCCTGCTGGCCGCCGACCTCGGCACGGCCATGACGCAGCAAATCCTGGCCGCGGCCAAGAAGGCCTACGAGACCCAGGGCCGCGCCGGGCATGACATCCTCGAGATCGCCCGCCGCGAGGTGGAACAAAGCCTGTCCACCCAGGGCGCCGCGCTGCGCCGGCAGCCCTCCGGCCCGACCGTGGTGTCGCTTGTCGGTGTCAATGGCACCGGCAAGACCACCACCACCGCCAAGCTCGCCCACCTCCTCCGCGGCCAGGGCCGCACCGTCGTCCTGGCCGCCTGCGACACCTTCCGCGCCGCCGCCGTCGAGCAGATCAAGCTCTGGGGCCAGCGCCTCGATGTCCCGGTCGTCGCCGGCGCCCCCAACGCCGATCCCGCCGCGGTCGCCCATGACGGGGTGACCTCCGCCCTCGCCAAAAACGCCGATTACCTCCTCGTCGACACGGCCGGCCGCCTCCACACCAAGCACAACCTCATGCAGGAACTGCAGAAGGTGCACCGCGTGATGGACAAGAAACTGCCCGGCACGCCGCACGAGGTCCTCCTCGTGCTCGACGCCACCACCGGCATGAACGCCCTCACCCAGGCCCGCGAGTTCCACAAGGCCGTCACCCTCACCGGCCTCGTCGTCACCAAGCTCGACGGCACCAGCAAGGGCGGCATGGTCGTTGCCATCCAGAAGGAACTCGGCCTGCCCATCAAGTTCATCGGCCTGGGCGAGCAGCCCGACGACCTCCAGCCGTTCGACGCCCGCCAGTTTGCCGAGGCGCTCTTCGGCGAATCCTGAACCCGCCCCCCCCGCCCGTCCCATGCCGGACCTCGCCGCCCAACTCCAGCGCCAGCTCGACACGCATCTCCGCCGCGCGCCCCGGATCGGCCAGGGTGTCTACATCGCCCGCACCGCCACCGTCCTCGGCGACGTGACCCTCGGCGACCACGCGAGCGTGTGGTACGGGGCGGTCCTCCGCGGCGACATCAACGCCATCGAGATCGGGCATCACAGCAACATCCAGGACCTTGCCGTCGTCCACCTGGCCGACGATTTCCCCTGTCGCATCGGCAACTGGGTCACCGTGGGGCACAGCGCCATCGTCCATGCCTGCACCGTGGGCGACGAGACGCTGGTCGGGATGGGTGCCTGCCTGCTGGACGGCGCCGTCATCGGCCGCCAATGCCTCGTCGGCGCCAAGGCCCTCGTCACCCCCGGGACGCAGATTCCCGACGGCTCACTCGTCCTCGGTTCCCCGGGCAAGGTCGTGCGCACCCTCACGCCGGAGGAACGGGGCCAGCTGAAATACTGGGCGGAGAAGTACGTCCACAACGCCGCCTATTGCCTCGCGCATGGGATTCAAGTCGGCGGGCCGTGTCAGTGAGAAGGCTCCGGGCATTGGGAATACCCCGGACCGCGGGCGGGGAGACTGCAGGAGTTGGGGAAGGGTGGATGACCGATGCGGATAGCCGATAGCCAATGACCGATCGGAAGTGCGCCAAGGGATTGGTCATTGGCTATCGGCTATAGGAATTGGTCATCAACCCATGCGACCACGCATCGCTCCCGCATCGCCGCGGCGCTGGGGAACTTGCTCCGGGCTTGGGAATACCCCGGACCGCGGGCGGGGAGACTGCAGGAGTTGGGGAAGGGTGGATGACCGATGCGGATAGCCGATAGCCAATGACCGATCGGAGGTGAGCCAAGGGATTGGTCATTGGCTATTGGCTATAGGAATTGGTCATCCACCCATGCGACCATGCATCGCTTCCGCATCGCCGCGGCGCTGGGGAACTTGCTCCGGGCTTGGGCATACCCCGGAC
>JBJOEZ010000075.1:0-20519 GCA_046048995.1 Verrucomicrobiota bacterium
CCGTCGCGCTGGGCGGCCGGGGGGCGGCGCCGGGCGCCGCACCAGCAACCGGCGCGGCGCTGGGAGGCCGGGGGGCGGCGGGGGCGGGGGCGGCGGCAGGGGCGCCCGGGGGACGCGGAGCCGCCGGGGCGGGAGCCGCCGGGGGCTTGGCCAGGGTGATGGGAGACGGAGCGGCGCCGGGGGCGACGGGGGGAGCCCCGGCAGGGGCGGCGCCGACGGTGGGCAGGCGCACGGTGGCCGAGGAAGGCAGGGGGATGCGCACCGTTTCCCGCTTGGCCACGGGCTTGGGCGGGCCGGCCGGGGGCGGTGGAGGGGTCGGGGCGCCCGGAGGCGGAGGAGGAAGATTGTCGGACATGGCTTTGCGGGTAAGCTGTTGGGAAACTAAGGAGCAGCCGGACGGGAGTCAAACCGGATTTCCGGCGGCTGAGCCGGGACAGGCAGGCGGGGTTAATGTTTTGTGGGGGACGTGCCGATGGTTGAGCAGCGATCGAGTCCAGCGCCCCGTCATGATGCCGAGCCCCCATTTTCACGCCGCCGAAAGCCCGGCCGTGACCACGCGCCCGGGAGGCACCTCGCTGCTCTCCCGTTCCGCCGCCGGTCAAGCCGGGGGTGGAGCGGACATCCTGTCCCTCCAGCAAGCCCTCCAGCGGGCCGAGCAATTCCGGGGCGCCCTGCTGAGCACGGTGTCCGACCTGATCTTCGAGGTGCGCAAGGACGGCCAAGTCCTCAGCTTCCACGCCCCGAGCGACAACGAGTTCCTGCTCTCGGAGGAGACCGTGGTGGGCCAGCGCGTGATGGACCTGCTGCCGACCCAGCTGGGCCGGTTGGCCATGCATTACCTGGAGAAGACCTACCGCACCGGCCAACCCCAGAAGTTCTCCTGCCAGTATCCCCTGCCCGGGCGGCTGCGGCACTTCGAGGCGCGCCTGGCCTTGGGCGGCTCCGGCCATGCCGTGGTGGTCGTGCGCGATGTCACCGACCGCGAGACCCTCGAGAAGGAGGTCGTGGAAAGCAGCAACCGCGTCCAGATGCGGATCGGCCAGGACATCCATGACGGCCTGGGGCAGCACCTGACCGGCATTTCCTTCCTCAGCCGCGCGCTCGAGAAAAACCTGGCCGCCCAGGGCCTGCCGGAAGCCGCCGAGGCCGGGGAAATCAGCAAGCTGGTCATCGAGGCCCTCGCCCAGACCCGCAACCTCGCCCGGGGCCTGTTCCCGGTCGAGGTCGAGTCGGACAGCCTCATGCCGTCCCTGCGCGACCTCGCCCGCACCGTCGAGCAGCTGTTCAACATCTCCTGCGCGGTCGAGGCCGAGGAGGGAGTCAGCCTGCACAACCGCGCCGCCTCCACCCACCTCTTCCGCCTCGCCCAGGAGGCGGTCAACAACGCCGTCAAGCACGGCAAGGCCAACCGCGTGGTCATCCGCCTCGAGCGGGCCGGCGACCAGATGGCCCTGCGGGTCATCGATGACGGCATCGGCCTGCCCCCGGAAGGCCTCAAGCGAAACGGCCTGGGGCTGCGCATCATGACCTATCGCGCCCAGAAGGTTGGCGGCGCCCTCGATCTTTCCCCCGGCGACTGCGGCGGCACCGTGGTCACCTGCACCTTCAACCCCCATGCCCATGAAACCTGAACACAAGACCCGCGACAACAAGGCCCGCGAAACCGAACCCGCGCCCCGCAAGGAGGCCGCGGAACCCACCGTGAACCGCAAGCCCAAGACCCGGGTGTTGCTGGTGGACGACCACCCCATCCTGCGCGCCGGCCTGCGCCGCCTGATCGATGCCGAGGCCGACATGATGGTCTGTGCCGAGGCCGAGGACGGCGGCCGCGCCTTCGAGCTGGCCGGCACCGCCACGCCGGACATCGCCGTCATCGACATCTCCCTCAAGGGCAGCAACGGCATCGAGCTGATCAAGAACCTCAAGGCCCGCTACCCCGCCCTGCCCACCCTCATCCTGTCCATGCACGATGAGTCCCTCTACGCCGAGCGCGCCCTGCGCGCGGGCAGCCTGGGCTACATCATGAAGGAGGAGGCCATCGAGCAGGTCCTCACCGCCATCCGCAAGGTGCTCCAGGGCGAAATCTTCCTCAGCGAGAAAATGAAGGGGAAAATGCTCCAGCAGATGGCCACCGGGAAGGGCAAGTCCGTCGCCTCCCCCATCGAGACGCTCACCGACCGGGAACTCGAGGTCTTCCGCCTCATCGGCGAGGGCCATAGCACCCGCCAGATCGCGGGGCAGCTCCACCTCAGCGTCCGCACGGTCGAGGCCTACCGCGAATACATCAAGGCCAAGCTGGGGCTGAAGAACGCCACCGAACTGGTCCAGCACGCCTTCCACTGGGTCCACCACGAGGCGGCCGCCTGAGGGCAGCCCCTGCCCCGGCCCGCCCGCCCACCGCCGTCACACGCCGCCAAAGCGGCGGTGCCGGCGCGCGTACTCCTCCAGGGCCTCAAAGAGCTGGGCCCGGCGAAAATCCGGCCACAGGGTCGGGGTGACCACAAACTCGGCGTAGGAAATCTGCCAGAGGAGGAAGTTGCTCACCCGCATCTCGCCGCTGGTCCGGATCAGGAGGTCCGGGTCGGGCATGTTCCGCGTGTAGAGGTGCTGCGAAACCACCGCCTCGGTGATCTCCGCCGGATCCAGGGCGCCCTGGCGGGCCTCCGCGGCAATCTCCCGCACCGCCTCCACAATCTCGCTGCGCCCGCCGTAGCTCAGCGCCAGGACGAGCGTCAAACCCGTGTTCCCGGCCAGGGCCGCCCGCGTCCGGGCCAACTGCTCCTGCACAAACTCCGGCAGCCGGTAAATCTGGCCGATGGCCTCCAACCGGACATTGTGCCGGTTCAACTCGCCCACCTCGTTCTTGAGGTAGCGGGCCAGGTACTTCATCAGGGTGTCCACCTCGTCCTTCGGCCGGCTCCAGTTCTCGGCCGAGAAGGCGTAGAGGGTCAGGTAGCGGATGCCCACCTCCCCCGCCGCGCGCACCACGGCCCGCACGGATTCGGCGCCCTCGCGGTGGCCATCGATGCGCGGCAGGTGGCGCCGCCGGGCCCAGCGGCCGTTGCCGTCCATGATGACGGCCACGTGCACCGGCAGGGCGGCCTTGGCTTCGGGGCTGAGTTGGACTTGGGGGCTCACCGCGGTGGCCGGGCTTCCGCCGGCTAAACGACGATGGTTTCCTCGCGGGCGGGGCCGACGGAGACGATGCTGAGGCGGGCACCGGTGAACTTGGCGATGGCCTGCAGGTAGGCCCGGCAGCGGGCGGGGAGATCCTTCCACCGGCGGCAGCGCGAGGTGGACTCCTTCCACCCGGGGAAATCGACATAGATGGGCTCGCAGCGCGCCAGCAGTTCCACGTCGTTGGGGACGTGGTTGAAGGTCTCGCGGCCGGCCCGGTAGCCGACACAGACCCGGACCCGCTCGAGGGAGTCCAGGCCGTCCACGTTGGTGACGGCCAGTTCATCGATGCCGTTGACCATGGTGGCGTGGCGGGTGGCCACGGCATCGAACCAGCCGCAGCGGCGGGCCCGGCCCGTGGTGGCCCCGAACTCGCGCCCCATGCCGTGCAGCAGGTCGGAAATCTCCTGGCTCTCGGTCGGCAGCGGCCCCTCCCCCACGCGCGTGGTGTAGGCCTTCATCACGCCCACCACGTGGTCCATGCGGTGCGGCGGCACGCCCGAACCCGTGCAGGCGCCCCCGGCCGTCGTGTTGGAGGACGTGACGTAGGGATAAGTCCCGTGGTCCAGGTCCAGGAACGTCCCCTGCGCCCCCTCGAACAGGATGTCCTTGCCCGAGCGAATCGCCTCATGCAGGTAAACCACCGTGTTGGACACGAAGGGCTTGAGCACCCGGGCCGCCGCGGTGTAGTCGGCCAGCACGCGCTTCAACGAGAGCGGGCGGGCCCCCAGCGCCTTGAGCACCTCGTTGTTCTCCCGGATGCGCTCCTCCAGCCGCGCGGCAAAGCGCTCGGGCTGCAGGAGGTCAATGACCCGCAGGCCGACCCGCGCGGCCTTGTCGCCGTAGGCGGGCCCGATGCCGCGCTTGGTCGTCCCAATCTTGCGCGAACCCTTGCGCGCCTCGCGCTGGGCGTCCAGTTCCCGGTGATAGGGCAGCACCAGGTGGGCCGTCTCGCTGAGCACCAGGTTGGTCTTCACCTTGATCCCCAACTGGCGCAGCCCCTCGATTTCCTGCACCAGGTTGACCGGGTCGACCACCACGCCGTTGCCAATCACGCAGACCTTGCCCCGGCGCAGGATGCCGGACGGAATCAGGTGCAGGACGAACTTCTTCGGCCCGAGGTAGACGGTGTGGCCGGCGTTGTTGCCGCCCTGGCTGCGCACCACGATGTCCGCCTTCCCGGTCAGGACATCGATGATCTTGCCTTTGCCTTCGTCGCCCCACTGGGCGCCGACGAGAATTGTGTTGGCCATAGCTCGCTGCGGTGAGGCCCGCCAAAAGAAAGGCCCCGAAATGCAAATTCGGGGCCGCTGCGGTCGCTCTTTGCGGGCGGAAAGTAGGAATCCGGCCGCAGGGTGTCAATGATGGAGTCAGCCCGCGCCAGGGCCGCCCCGGACGGCTCCGGAGGGGCCCGGCGCCCACCCGGCTCAGCGCCGGGGCGGGCGGTCTTCCCGGGGTCGGGCCACGTTGACCGTGAGCGCCCGGCCCTGGAAATCCTTGCCATGGAACATCTCCACCGCCTTGCGGGCGTCGTCGCCCGAGCCCATCTCCACGAAGGCAAACCCGCGCGATTTCCCGGTGAACTTGTCCATCATCACGTTGGCCGAACTGACGACCCCCGCCGCGGAAAAGTAATCCCGCAGGTCTTGGTCAGCCGTCTGGTAGGAGAGATTCCCAACGAAGAGTCGATTCTCGCTCATAACACAATGAAGCCGGCGCGCCGGAAGAAACCGAGTGGGGAGAAGCTGCCCTGGCAGGACCTCTGCATGTCACCGCATCCATTTCGATTCGGACATGTCTGTCGTTCTGACACCGTCACCGCTGCCTCAACCCGCCACCGACCCCCACAGGTTGCGCGAAGCCGGCCGGCCGGGTCAATCCCCTTCGCCGCTGGACGCGCGGACTTTTCCTGAATAGTGTCCGCACGTCCCATGTCTGTCCGCCGTCCCACGTTTCATCCATGAACGCACGCCATCCCCTCACCCGCCGCCGCTTCCTCCAAACTTCCATCGCTTCCCTGGCCACCATCAGCATCGTGCCCCGCCATGTCCTGGGCGGCGCCGGCCAGACGCCCCCCAGCGAAATCCTCACCCGCGCCGTCATCGGCACCGGCGGCATGGGCATGGGACACGTCAAGAGCATCAACACCGCCTGCAAACTGCTGGCCGTCTGCGACGTCGATTCCCGGCACCTGGCCAACGCCCTCAAGGGCGCCGGCCCCGACGTCAAGGGCTACCGGGACTGGCGCGAGGTCATCGAGCGCAAGGACATCGACATCATCCACATCCCCACCCCGCCCCATTGGCACGCCCTCATGGCCATCGCCGCCGCCAAGGCCGGCAAGGATGTCTGGTGCGAGAAACCCATGACCCGCACCATCGGCGAGGGCGAGGCCGTGGTGGAGGCCATGCGCAAGTACAAGCGCATCTTCCGCCTCAACACCTGGTTCCGTTTCGAGGGCGGTTTCTACGGGGCCGGCACCACCGTCAAGCCCATCAAGAAGGCGGTCATGCACGGCCTCTTCGGCTGGCCGCTCAAGGTCACCCTCAACCGCGCCACCGGGTTCGACTGGAAATTCCAGTGGGTCGGCCGCACCGACCTCACGCCGCAGCCGGTCCCGCCCGAACTCGACTACGAGATGTGGCTCGGCCCCGCGCCCGCCAAGCCCTACCACCCCCACCGCGTCCACGGCACGTTCCGCGGCTACTGGGACTACGACGGCGGGGGGCTCGGGGACATGGGGCAGCACTACCTCGACCCCGTCCAATACATCCTGGACAAGGACGGCGAGAGCCCGGTCGAAATCGAGGCCGATGCGCCCAAGCAGGACCTCGACGCCGTCGGCACCTGGCGTTTCATCCGCCTCAAGTACAAGGACGGCTGCGAAATCATCCTCGACGGGGAAAACAAGCTGCAGGATGCCGCCTTCATCTCCGGCCCGCAGGGCAAGCTGATGAAGGGATTCAAGAGCGACATCCCGGACTTTGAAAAGAAGCTGGCCGAGTTGAAGGATCCCGAGCCGCAGGTGGTCAACTTCGTGGAGGCGGTCAAGACCCGGAAGAAATTCGCCCTCAACGAGGTGAACGGTCACCGCTCCTGCACCCTCGTCAACCTCGCCAAGACCGCCCTCCAGACCGGGCGCGTGCTCCGCTTCGACCCCAAGAAGCAGCGCTTCATCGACGACAAGGAGGCCAACACCTACATCCACCAGCCGATGCGCGGCCCGTGGAAGTTGAAGGTCTAGGCCCGCCCCGCCCCCAGGGCCTCCACCAACTCCTCCACCACGAAGGCGCCGCCGGCGGCCACCAGGTCGTCGGCCGCCTGTCCATGGCGGTAAACGGCCTGCCCCACCGTGGCCATCCGGTCCCTCGCCAAGGGGGGCTGGGCCAGCAACCCCGCCAGGTAACCGGCCAGCACGTCCCCGCTGCCCCCTTGGGCCAGCCACGGGTTGCCGGTCGGGTTCAGCAGCACCGTCCCGGTCGCCCCGCCCACCAGGGTGTGATGCCCCTTCAAGACCACCGTGGCTCCCCAGCGCGCCGCCAACTGCCGCAACGCCCCCAGCCGATCCGACTGCACGCCGGCAGCCCCGGCCAATCCCAGCATGCGGGCCGCTTCCCCCGGATGGGGCGTGAGCACCCGGGCCGCCCCTCCCCCCGCCGTCCCCGCCGGCAGCCAGTCAAGGGCGCTGGCGTCGATGACCACGGGAACCTCGGATTGCATCCATGCCTCGACAACCACCTGCCGCACCGCCGGCGACAGGTCGCCGGCCGCCAACCCGGGGCCAGCCAGGATGGCGGAAACCCGCGCCGGCCACTCCGGCTGGCGGGCATACGGACGAACCATGACGGCCTGCAACTGCGACGCCACGGGCACATAGATCTCCTCGGGAACCAGCAGCGTGATCAAGCCGGGGTGCGCCCGCTGGGCGGCCCGCGCCGCCAGCACCGCCGCCCCATGGTAACCCCGGCTGCCCGCCAGGATGGCCAGGTGCCCAAAATCGCCCTTGTGCCCCGCCGACGGCCGCGCCGGCGGGAATCCCGCCCCGTCCTCCTCGGCCAGCACCATCAACTCCGTCCGGAAAGGACACGGCACCAGGCCAATGTCGGCCGCCGTCTCCAACCGGCCCACCCATTCCTCCGCGCCCGGAGCCACCAACCCGGCCTTCGGCGCGCCCAACGTCAGCGTCACGCGCGCCCGGACCGCGGTGTCCAGCGGTCGCCCACTCCGGGCATCCAGGCCGCTGGGAACATCCACCGCCAAAACCGGGCGCCCCGCGGCATTCAGCCGGTCCACGACCGCCGCCCATTCCGGTGCCAGCGGACGGTTCAATCCAATGCCGAAAAGGCCGTCCACAATCCAGTCCGGCCGCCGGGCCAACGCCGCCTCCAACGCCGGCAGCGAAGGCTCCGCCCAGCGCAGCAACTCGGCCGTCCGCCCGGTGAGGGCCTCACACGCCCGCACGGCATCATCCCCGTTATGGCCCCGGCCCGCCAAAAACAGAACGCGAGCCCCCGCCCGGGCATGCCGTTCCACACACCGCGCCACCGCCAACCCCGCCCGCCGAATCACGTCCTCCTCCACCACCCCGCCCGCCCACGTGGCAGCCTCCCACTGGCGCATCTGCGCGACGGTCAGGACGGGGTGCGGCATAACCCCATTGTATGCCGCAGCCCGCCGCATGGCTCCACTCCTAAAACTTTGAACGCCCGCCACGCCGCCCTGTCTCTAGTCCGTTCCGCCGCATTTCCGCCTGATGCTTCGGCTGTATTATTGAAGCGCCCATGAATGCGTTCCGACTGGTGCTGTGCCTGGCCGGTTTGGTCCTCGCCGCCGCCCTTCGCCCCCCCGGGCTTCTCCCCGGCACCCCGAGTCCCTCGGCCAAGCTGCCCGCGCCGGCAATGCCCGCGGCCAACGCAGCCGACTCAACCGGGCGAGAACTGGAACACCCCGCCGCCCCGGAACCGCAACCGGCCCCGGCAGCACTGGATGGGGAGACAAGCGGAACGCCGGCCCTGGAGCCGGGGCACTGAGGGTTCCCGGCGGATTATTTCGGAATGGGTTCTTTGGTTTGGTTGGCGGCCCGGCCTCCCCGCGGGGGAGGCCGGGCTGGAATCTCCCCCGGGGTTCCAACCCGGAGGAGGGGGCTTGCTCCAGGCACGCCGCCGTGGCTGGCACGAATATGAGTGAAGTGTCGGTGGAACGCGCTCTCACTCCCGTTTCGCCAGGCGGTGGCGCGCCGGTTCTTGCGAGCCCCCTCCTCCAGGCTGGACCTTCCCAACCGCCCTCCCAACGCCCCAGCCTGCCGCAGCCGCGGCCCCGGCCGCCTACGGCCGGGCGGAAATCTCCAGCATGCGCTCGATCGGCCGCCGGGCCCGCTCGATGATGCCCGGGTCCAGTTCCACGGACGGACTCCGTCCCGCCATGCAGTCGCGCAGCTTCTCGAGGGTGTTCATCTTCATAAACCGGCACTCATTGCAGCGGCAATGATCGGTGGGGGCCGGGATGAAGGTCTTGCCCGGGCACTCCTTCTGCAACCGATGCAGCATGCCCGCCTCGGTGGCGATGATGATGTGGCTCGCCGGGGAACGCCGGCAGTAATCGACCATGCGCTCCGTGGAACAGACCTCGTCGGCCAGCATGCGGACCGCCTTGGTGCATTCGGGATGGGCCACGAGCGGGGCGTCCGGGTGTTCCCGGCGGATGCGGCTGATGCTGGCATGGGTCCACTCCACGTGGACATAGCAGTTGCCCTTCCACAGCGTCATGGGCCGCCCGGTCTGCTCCATCACCCAGCCGCCCAGGTTCTCGTCCGGGACAAAGAGCAGGTCCCGGTCGGCCGGCGCGGCCCGCACGATCTTGACCGCGTTGCCACTGGTGCAGATGACATCGCTGATCGCCTTCACCGCCGCGCTGCAGTTGATGTAGGCGATGGTGTAGAAGCGCGGGTTGGTGGCCTGCAGGGCGGCCAACCGGTCGGCGGGGCAACCCGACTCCAGGGAACAGCCCGCATCCTTGTCGGGCAGCAGCACCACCTTGTGCGGGTTCAAAATCTTGGCCGTCTCCGCCATGAAATGGACCCCGGCAAACACGATCACCTCGGCATTGGTCCTGGCCGCCTGCTGCGAGAGCCCGAGGGAATCCCCCACGTAATCCGCCACGTCCTGAATCTCCCCCACCTGGTAGTTGTGGGCCAGGATCACGGCGTTGAGGCGCTTCTTCAACTCGAGGATCTCCCGCGACAACGCATCAAACTGGGCCGGGGGCATCGGGCGGCGCACCGGGAAACGGTCGACGTCCGGGGCGGTCTGGAGGGCATCGGTCACGGCATCACCCTAGGCCCCCCGCGCGGGCAGCGTCAACGTCCTTGCCACGCCCCCCCTGCCCCGCATTGGTGTTTCTCTTTGCCGCCCGTCCCCGTATCGTGGGCGGCGTGCACCTGTCCCACCTGCGCCTGCGCGACTTCCGCAATTACCCGCGGCTGGACGTGGACTTCCGCCCGGGTTTCCAGGTGCTCATGGGCAACAACGCGCAGGGCAAGACCAACATCCTCGAGGCCATCTATCTGATGGCCACCCTGCGGTCGTTCCGGGGGGTGGGCGGCGCCCAGATGGTGCGCCACGGCCAGAAGGGCTACTTCGTGGGGGGCCGCGTGGTGGGCCAGGCCACCCATGAGATCAAGATGTATTGGTCGGCCGCGGAACGGAAGCTGGCCCTCGACGGCCAACCGGTGCGCCGGCTGGCGGATTATCTCGGCACCCTGCGGGCGGTCGTCTTTTGCACCGAGGATCTCCAACTGGTCAAGGGCACCGGGCGCGGGCGCCGGCGGTTTCTCGACCTGCTGCTGTCCCAGACCCATCCCGCCTATCTCCCCCTGCTCCAGCGCTACACCCGCGCCGTCCGCTCGCGCAACGCCCTGCTCAAGCAGCGCCAGTTCGACCCGGTGGCCCTCGACAGTTTCTCCGCCGAGTTGCTGAAGTCCGGCGGGGAGATCACCCGGCTGCGCCATGAACTCATCCCCAGGCTGTCCCCGCTCGTCCGGCTGGCCTACCGGCGCATCGCCGGCGAGACCGAGGAGCTGCGGCTGGAATACCAGCCGTCCGTGAAACGGGACTTCACCGTGGAGCTGGCCCAGTCGGCCGCGCGCGAACGCAGCCTGCGCACCACCCTGATCGGGCCGCACCGAGACGACATCGCCCTGCTCATCCACGATCGCTCAGCCGCACTCTACGGCAGCGAGGGCCAGAAACGCACCGTGGCCATCGCCCTCAAGATGGCCCAGGCCGAGTACCTGGCCGGCCTGCTGGGCACCCCGCCCATCCTCCTGATCGACGATGTCATGGGGGAACTCGACGCGCGCCGGCGCGGGGGGCTGATGCCGCTGCTGGAACGCTCCCACCGGGCCAGCGGGCAGGTGTTCATGACCTGCACTCCTGCCAGTGGGAGGTCACCGCCGGCGCCGTGCGCCTGGCCCGGGAAGGCCGCTGAAGGCCCGGCCGCCGGCCCGCCCACGCTCAGTCCCGCCACGGCACTTCCACGGTCACCCGCGTCCCCTGCCCCGCCGCGCCGGCCACCTGGCAGTGGCCGCCGATCTCCGCGGCCCGCTGGCGCATGTTGGCCAGGCCGTCGGCCCCGTCCGCCGCCGGCCGCCCGGCCAACCCGCACCCGTCATCCTCCACGACCAACTGGAGGCCGCCGGCGGTGATGGCGGCGCGCAGGCGAACCTCGCGGGCCCCGGCGTGCTTGGCCACGTTGTTCAAGGCCTCCTTCACGATCAGGAACAGGTTGTGGCGCACGTCGGCCGGCACCGCCCGGGCCGGGGGTTGCCCGGGAAAATCCACCCGGCAACGCACCCCGGCCGCGCGCAGGAAGTCGACCGCATACTGGCCGACGTAATCCAGCAGGTGCGGCAGGGTGTCGTTGCGCGGGTTCACGGCCCACACAATCTCGTCCAGCGACCGGCTCACCTGGCGCGCCGTGGCCGCAATCTTCCCGGCGTGTTCCCCCACCTTCTCCGGCTCGCGCGCGTCATGCTGCGCCAGTTCGCCCAGCAGGGAAATCTGGGTCAGGCTCGCCCCGAGATCGTCATGGATGTCCTTGGCGATGCGGGTGCGTTCCTGGTGCAGGGCGGACTGCTCCTGCAGCACCGCCAGGCGCGCGCGCAGGCGGCGGAAGGACGCGCGGCGCACCAGCGCGACGACGGCCAGGGTAAACGCGGCCATGGCGAGGGCGCGGAACCACCACGTCTGCCACACGAAGGGTTGCACCACGAAGGCCAGCGCCGCCCCGGTCTCGTTCCACACGCCCGCGTTGTTGCAGGCCATCACCCGGAACCGATAGCGCCCGGCCGGCAGGCGGGGATACCCCGCGCTGCGCGCCGTGCCGGATTCCACCCAGCCCTCGTCGAAGCCCTCCAACTGGTGACGGAAGCGGACATTCTCCGGCGCCGCAAAGCTCAGCGCCGTGAACTCGAACTCCGCCTTGCGATGGCCCGGGGCCACCTCCAGCACCGGGACGCCGGACCGCCTCGCCGGCGGTGCCCCGGCTTCGGGCCAGAACTCCGCCCTCCCGGGCAGATCCACTGTCCCGCCGTCCACCGCCACGCGCTCCAGGTAAACCGGCGGTGGCAGGCGGTTGGGCAGCAGCCGCGCCGGGTTCACCGCGGCCAACCCGCTGCGCGTCGAAAACCACACCCGGCCGTCGCGGGACCGCATCGCGGCCGGCGCATGCCCCACGCTGGCCTGCACAACCGGCACCGCCTCGTCCCGCCCAAACGAAATCGCCTGCACCCGCGCCGCCCGCCCGTCCGCCACCGCGTCCAACTCCCGCTGCGTGACCAGGCACAGGCCCCGGTTCCCCGCCAGCCACATCCCGCCCCGCCCGTCCGCCGCCATCTGCGAAACGGAATCCTCCGGCAACCCATGCTCGCGCCCCAGCCGCGCAAACCGGCCGTCCTTCCACCGCCCCAACCCCGCCTCCGCATACCCAATCCACAACGCCCCGTCCGGCGTCGCGTGCAAACACCGGATGGGACGCGGCCGTTCCAGGGTCCGCGCCGTCTCGTCCACCAACCCCTCCGCCCCGGGCCCCGCCCGCAGCAGCAAGCCGTCCGTCGTCCCCAGCCAGACCTGATGGGCCGCATCCTCCGCCATCGCGCGAATCGGACGGCTGCCCGGCGGTTGTGCCAGGGTCCGAAAACGCCCTTCCCGCAATTGCTGCACGCAGTTGCTCGCCTCCAGCCCGATCCAGAGCGCGCCCGAGGTGTCCCGCAGCAGCGCCCGCACGTTGTCGCCCGCCAACCCGTCGCGCCGCCGCAGCCGCAGGCCCTCCCCATCCCGCCAGTGCACCAAACCCGCCCGCAGTGTTCCCACCCACACGCCGTCTGCGCCGTCCGCCTCCACGCAACTGGCCGGGCCCCCGGGCCAGGCGGCGTTGGTGGAAACCCGCTCCCAAACCCCGCCCGCCAGCCGGGCCAGATCCCCGTTCTGCCCGGCCGCCCAAATCCGGCCCCGGCCATCCTCGCAGGCGGACCGCACGGTCTCGAAGGGCAACCCCGCCTCGCGCGCATGCCATTCCACCACCGCGGGGCGGACCCGGCTGAGCCCGCCGCCCGCGGTGCCCACCCAGAGATTGCCCTCCCGATCCTCGGCCAGGCACCGGATGTCCCCGTGCGGCGTGGGGACGCGCGCCGTGTTCGTGCCATCAAACCGGAACAGGCCATGGGCAGCCGTCCCAATCCACAAGGCGCCGGCGCGATCCTCAAGCAGCGCCGAGGGCTCTAGGCTCTCGCCAGGCACCGCCAGATCGCCGGCCACCCGCCAGCCGCCGCCCGCCTCGCACTTCAGGATGCGGCCGCCGGCGCAGGCCCAGACGCCGCCATGGCGCGCCGCCCCCAGGCTCGTGGCACGGAAGGACTCGACATGATGCTCCACCAAGGTTCCCCCGCTGACCATCCCCACCCGCCCTCCCTTGGCAAACCACACCCGGCCTTCGCTGTCGCCCGCCACCCAGCAGCGCCCGGCGCCGGCATGCAACTCCCGCGGGGACAACGTGACCGCCTGCCCCCCCGCAATCCGGCAGGCGGACCCGTCCGCATACCCAATCCACACCACCCCCGCGCCGTCCTCCGCCATCGCCACCGGCCGCAACGGCGGCAGGCCGCCCACGACCTCAAAGCCCGCCTGCTGCGTGTTCCGCAGGCGCATGGCCGTGCCGCCCTCCAGCGCCAGCCACAGGTCCCCCCGCCGCCCCAACATCACCACCCGCACCACCTGGTGCACGCCGTTGGCCGCTGCCGGCAGCAGGACTTCCCGGAACCGGACCCCATCAAAGCGCGCCAAGCCGCTCGGCGTCGCCACCCACAGATAACCCTCGGGAGTTTGCGCCACCCCCAGCACGGTGCTTTCCGGCAGCCCGTCGTCCGCCTGCCAGACTCGTTGCGCCCAGGAGGACACCGCAGGCCCCGGGGCCGCGCCCGCCCCGAGGCAGAGGCAGGCACAGGCCAGGAACTGGAGGAGGACGCGGGGCACGTCGGCAGTGTAGCCAATGACAGTGGCTTTGTCAGAACAAAGCCGGAGGCCGGGGAATCAACGGACGGACGGGTTCACGGGCCGGTGAGCCATGGGGAGCACTCCCCACCCCGGCATGCCCCGGGCCTCACGGTGATTGCAGGCGGAAAAACCGGGAATTGGGAGCGAGAGGCAGGGAAAGGAAAAAGGTGCTGTTCGAAAGGGTCGGGGCATTGGTGAGCCGCGTCCACGGGCCGGGGTTGCCGGGCGCAGGGGCGGCGTAGGGATTGAAGCCAGGGGACGGGGCGGGCCAGGACAGGATCGCCTGCCCCCCCGCCCGCTCGATGCGCAAGGTGGGCGGGGGCAGCAGGGCAACACCGAGGACGGACGCCGCCCGCTGGAGGCGCAGGCCCCCGGCGTTGTTGCCCGCGTCGTTCACCGCCGAGAGCACCAGGGTGACCCGGTTGCTCCGCAGCAAGTCACCCAACCGGGGCAGCGTGAAGGTGTAGGCGTTGGTCCCGCTGACCGGCAACGTCACCGGCCCGCCCAGGGGCGTGGCCGTGTAGGTTCCGTTGGTCAGCAGGCTGTTGGAGTTGGTCTCGTTGGCCGGCGCCGCGTTCCAGGTCATCGCGGTGGTGAATCCCGGATAGGCCTGGTTCAGGGCCCACAACTGCACGCGCTGTGGAAAGGTGTCCGTGAACCCCACCGTGAAGGTCGCAGGCGCGTTGGGGTCCGGCGCGGCCGACGCGAGGTCGAACTGGAAATAGGTCTTGCGCGCGGAATCGAACGGGGCCGCGTTGTACTTGATCATCAGATAACCAGCGGCGGCCTCGTCGACATCCAGCGCCGCGCTGGCCCCGCCGCGCACGGTCGCCTCAACCGCCACCAGGAAGTTGGTCCCGGGGGGCGGGTTGTTTGTCACGGCCGGCCACACCGTCACCGTCACGGTGGCCACGGCGCTCGTCGCCAGGCCATCGGTCACCGCGTAGGTGAAGACGTTGGTGCCGGTGAACCCGGCGGACGGGGTGAAGAACAGCGTCCCGTTGCCGGGATTGGTCACCGTGCCGCCGGAGGGCTGGGTGAAGAAGGCCACGGACAGGGCCTGTCCCTCGGGATCGGTGTCATTCGCCAGCACCGCGATCGCCACGGCCACACCCTGGGTCGTGGACGCACTGTCGTTGGCTGCCACCGGCGGGTCGTTCAACGGGGCGACGTTGAGGGTGACCGTGGCCGGCGCGGAACCGGTCAGGCCGTTGTCCGCCCGGTAGGTGAAGCTGTCCTGGCCGTTCGCATTGGTGGCCGGCGTGTAGGTGAACCCGCCGTTGGTGCCCAGGAGCACCGTGCCCCGCGCCGGGGCGGACACCAGCAGGGCGCGCAGGGCCGGCGCGTTGGTCGGGTTGCTGTCATTGGCCAGCACGCCCGGGGCGGCCACGACCAGGGGCGTGTCCTCGGTCGCCGCATAGGTGTCGGGCGCCGCGACCGGGCCGGCGGCGGGCGCGGCATAGACCAGTCGCAGCCGCGGGCCCAGGGAGGCGCTGCCTTCGCGGGAAACAATGCGAAGGCCGTCCGGCTGCGGGTCGCCCGGGGTCAGGTCGGGCAGCGCCACGTCCCAACGCGGGTCCTGCGTGATGAGGAACGCCACGTCGGCGTTGGTCCCGCTGCGAATCCAGTCGGTGACATCGAGGAGCCGCTCGGCGGCGTTGGTCGAGCCGGCCACCAGTTGCCCGACCAGGTGCGCGGTGAGGCCGGCGCCGGAGACGACCCCGTTGGTGATGCGGGCCCCGGCCGGGATGCCACGACGGAGGTTGGGGGCATTGCTCCAGGTGAGCGAGGATTCCGACCAGTTCGTGGCGTCGAGGCCGTGCACGTGGGCCTGCACGGTGACGCTGGTGGCAAGGGTGGACACCTGCAGGGCCAGGACGGCGAACTCAAGGCCGGCCCGGTCGAGGGCGGGCAGCCGGAACTTGATCAGCGCGGCGGCGCGGTTGTTCGCGCTGGCCGGATCGTTGCGCACCTGGAGCGCCGGGGCGGCGCCGAAGTTGGCCGGCGCATTGGTGCCATCCTGCACCGTGGCGTCATCGGTGGCGGCGAGCACCTGCTCGGGCAACTGGGGACGGGACGGGACGCTGAAGAGGAGCGCGCTGTTGGCGGGCTGCGATAAGGCAATGGTCCTGGCGGTGCCGACGGGGCCGAACCATTTCCCGGCGCCGTAGCTCCCCTCGCTGACCTCCTCGACGAGGGCCAGGTTGTTGGTCGGGACACCCCAAGCCGTGAAATCGGCGCTGAGGGAAACGGAGGAGGCGGTGTTATTGACGCTGAACAGCCAGCCCCGCCGCGCGGTGTCGTCGAAGGTCAGGAGCGGGTCCAGGGAAGTGGCCGGGCTGGTCGCGGTGAAACTCAGCCGTTCGCGACCCGGGGCGGCCCCCTTGGCAAAAAGCCGGAACACCTCGCCCCCGCGCGTCAGGCCGCCCACCTGGAAGGGCGCGTTGTTGTTATCCACATAGTGCAGGGCGTTCTTCGCCACCGGATAGGTCCCCCCGGTCCGCTCGGTCTGGCTGAACTTGAACAGGTAGATCTCGTTGATGCCGTCGTCGGCCAGGTTCACGAGGATGTCGCCCAGGCGCGAGTATTCGGCGGGCGTGTCCAGTGTCTCGGCCAGGGTGTCGAAGGTGGCGCCGGTGCGGGTGTTGACCTCGCTGATGGTGGCGGGCCAGGTCGGCTCGGGCGCCAGGTCCGCCGCCAGGTCCCCACGCAGGGTGGCCAGGTCCAACCCAAAGTCGGAGGGCGGACTGCCATACTGGTGGTAGTCATACTTGTGGACCAACTGGAAGGCGGGGTCCCACACCCCGAGGAAGTTGCGGTGCCGGTTGGTCAGGATGAGCTGGCCAAGGGCCGGGTAGTCGCTGACCGCGTTGCCCGCGTTGACCGGCGCCAAGACCAGCGGGGCGAGCGCCTTGCCAAAGAGGGAGTTCACGTCCGCCACGCCCGCCTGGAAGGCGTCCGAGGCCAGCTGCAGGCGCAGCAGGTACTCCGCGCTGGTCAGGTTGGTCACGGCATCCGGCTCGTTGTACATCTGGAAGCGCCGCACGTCGAAGCGCCGCGCCAGGTGAAAGGCCTGGGCGTAGCAGTGCTGCCACAACTCCCACTGCCCGGCCCAGTCGTTGGTGCCGGCGATGGGGAAACGGCTCTCGCTCACCGTGACCTGGGCGAGGATATCCACGCCCAGGCCGCGCAACTCGCCGAGGGCCGGGTTCACGCGGATGTGGTTGACCGGATACAGGTCCGCCGTCTCGAAGCGGTTCTCGAACTTGGCCCAGTCGATGTGGGTGGGGCTGAGCGGCGCCGCCCGCACCGCGCTGCGCCGGGCCAGGAACCCGGCGGCGTCCGCCACCCCGTCCCCCACCGGCGCCAGATCGTCCGTCGGCTCAATCTCGGACGGCGAGATGAAGAACCGCCCGCCGTTCACCCCCAGGTAACGCCACCAGTCGCGGGTGTTGGAGCCCGGGTAGAAATGGCCGGAGTTGATCCCGACGATCTCCGGGGTGGTCCCCAGGCGGTTGGTGCGGACGGTCAGGTTGGCGGCCGGCAGGGACAGGGAACCGAGGAGCAGGAGGACGAGAAAGCCGGGGAACGGGCGCGGGCGGACGGTCCGCGCGCGGCCGACCGTTCCCGGGTGTGACACGGGTGGGTTCACGAGTGGCGCCTGAAAATACCCCCGTTCCGGCCGCCGGCAACCGGAACCCCGCATGCGCGGGGGGCCTCAGCGGCTGATGCGGTAGAAAGCCCGGGTGCCGGCCGCCGTCACGGTGGCCCGATAGGAACCGGGCGCCAACTCCGTGACGACCGCGCCCGCGGCGGACGCGAAGGGTCCGCTCACCACGGCGGCCTCCAGCAGGCTGTAGGCGGAGGTCGGGTCGCCAGCCGTCCCGTTGAAGTCCACCTGGACATCGCCGCCCACGAGGGCGATGCGCGTGATGCGCGGGGCCGCGGCGGGCGGCAGCACGTCGGCAAAGCTCAGCCCCACCTTCAGATCGTCGAGGAGAATCTCCCCCGTCGCCGTGGTCTGCCGCAGGCCGACATGGGTCACAGGCACCGGCGACAGCACATCGTAGGCATCGACCGAGGTGGAGGCGTCATCCGCCGGGTCCACCCAGAGGCGGCTACTGAGGAACCCGCCGTTGAGGCCGCCATCGATGTCGTAGCGGACCACGATGCGGTAGTCCGTGTTCGTGGACAGATCGCGGGTGAACTCCACCGGGCCGGAGATGTTGGCCACGGCCAGGCGGAAGAAGCCGGGGGCCGAGCCATTGGTGGAGGTCGAGACGCGGGCGACCCGGAACTGCCCGCCGGCATCATAGAGGCTGATGAAGTCGGCCGCGGAGTTGCCGGGCGGCTGCACCCAGCGGGCCCGGAAACCGAAGAACAGCGTCCCGCTGGTGTAGGGCGCCCCGGGGAGGGGACTGATGCAGCTTTCCCCCGAGGAAGTCGCGCGCAGTTGCACCTGCTGGTTGGTGGAGCGCAGGCGGACGCTGCCATTGGCCCGCAGGGGCCAGAGGCCGACCGCCGTCGAGGACAGGTTGCCCAAGGGATAGTCGAAATGGTCGCTGAAGAGTACCGAGGCCGACGGCCGCACCATGACCGGGTAGACGGTGGTCGTGCCGTTGACCCCGTCGCTGGCCGTCAGGCTGATGATGGAAACGCCGTCCACGCCGGCATTGGCCGTGACGGTGACATCGCGGTTGGCGCCGGTCCCGGTGACCACGATGCCGGAGTTGGGGATCAGGGAGGGATTACTGGAAACGCCCGTCACCGTGAGGGGATCCGGGCCGAGGTCGATGTCCCCGACCGTGACGGTGCTGGTGACGGGGGCGGTGGCGATGGTGTTGGTGGGGGCCGGGGTGGTGATGGAGGGGTCGGGCAGCACCGTGACGGTGAAGGCGCTGAAGTTGGTCGCCGAGCCGTCGGTGGCGTAGAGGGTGACGGTGGCGGTGCCGGCCGCGCCTGCCGTATAGGACACCGTGCGGTTGGCGCCGACCCCCTGCCCCGTGAAGTTGAAGGAAGCCGCCGGGACCACGTTGGTGTTCGAGGATATCGCGAAGACCACGATGTCCCCGGCCGGGGTGGTGTCGTCGCTGACCGTGAAGGCCAGCGCGCCCGAGGCATGGTTGGCGTAGTTCGTCTGGTTGCCGACGGCGCTGAGGGTGGGCGGCAGGTTGCCGAGCGTGTCGTTGAAGTCCAGGCGCGGCAGGGTGGCCGGGTTGGTCACCCCCACGCGGTAACCGGCGCTGTTGTTGAGGGCGTCACTGTCGGTGGTCAGCACCAGCACCAGCTTGCCGTTCTGGAGAAACTGCCCCCAGGGCGCCGGGAGGGTGTAGCTGTCGGTCGCCAGGCCGGACCCCGTGAGGCGATCCGAAATCGATGTGGCCGTCAACGCGCCCGCCGTCAGCATGCTGTTGTTGGCGGTGTCATTGGCCTGCGCCGTGGCCCAGGTGATGGTGTTGGCCATGCCGGGATAGGGCTGGTTCAGCGCCCAGAGCCGGACGTGCTGCACGCCGCTGCTGCTGGGGCGTGTCACCACAAACGTGGCCGCCGAGTTGGTGTCCGGCGCCTTCCCCGTCAGGTCGAACTCAAAGTAGCCCTTGGCCGAACCGCCGGTGGTGCTGTACTTCGCCATCACATAGCCGGCCGTCACCTCGTCGATGTCGACGCTGACGTTTGCCCCGTCGCGCACGGTGGCGCGGCTGGAGATGATGGCGTTGGTGGCGCCGGCCACGGCCGCGGCCGCGCCGCCGAACAGGGTGGCCGCCACGAGGACGGGGAGCAGGTGGGATGGCTTCATGGGTACAACGGGGTTACGGGGTGACAGGGGACGGGACCGGCGGGGAAGGTTCGCGGGCGGAGACACGCTGGAGGGCGGCGCGGGAGGGGGTCGGCGGGCAGGCGGCTGCCACGCGCCCGGCGTTGCGGACGGCCTCGGGCAGGCCCGCGGCAAAGCGACGGCCCAGTTCCACCACGCTGTCGGTCGTGAAATGGGTGCCCTCCACCGTCGGCAACCCGTCCGCGCTGGCCAAGCCCGCCCGCGGCAGGCGCTCCGCCACCGCACGCTGCACGGCCCGGAACTCCGGGCTCTTGTTGGTCGCGATCTCGCCAATCACCACCGGGAGTTCCGGCACGCCCAGGTCCCGGCGCACCGTGGCCACGAAGGCGGCCAGGTTGGTCTCGTAGGCCGCCGGGCCTGCCCCCACGTCGCTCTCGCCCTGGTGCCAAATCATGCCGCGCAGCGTCGCCTCGGTCCCCTCGGCCCGCAACCGCGCCAAGGCCTCCCGCACCGCGTTGGTGAAGGCCACATACATGTAGCCGCCCTCCGGGTTCCAGTCCCGCCGCAGGCTCGTCCCGCCCTGGGTCACCTTGATGAGCGCCAACGGCCGGGCCGCCCCCGCGTCCGCCAGCGCCCGGGCAAAGGACAGTTCCGGGCCGAACTTGGGGGACGGCAGGCTCCCCCGGTAGTTCGGCGGCACCGCCAGCCCCGGGACCAGGTTCGTCCAGCCGGTCGCGTAGGACGGATGCAGCCCGTCCTTGTTGACGGGGTTGACGTAGAAGATTCGCACCCCGGAGGGGGGCCGGGCGGACGCCGGCAGCGCGCGGGCATCGCCGCGGCCGTCCATGTTCGACTGCCCGGTGACGAGGTAAACATCGAGGGGCGCAGCGACCAAAGCCGGGCCGACCCACAGGAGGGCCGCCAGCACCAAGCAGGGATGCTTCACTGGGCGACTCACAATTCGCCCACCTTCCTGACCGGCCGGGCGTCGGTATGGCCGTCGAAATACAGGCTCATCC
>JBJOEZ010000076.1:0-10506 GCA_046048995.1 Verrucomicrobiota bacterium
TCGTTGCGGACGGCCACGGTGCCACCGTCGCCGCCGGTGGTTTCCTTGAAGCGCATCTCCACGTAGTAGCGCTGGCCGCCCACGAGGGTGTTGGTGACGGAGTTCACCGCCGTGTAGTTGGCATTGGCTGCCGCGATATTGATTTGCGGCAGGGCCCCGCGACCGGTCACGTCCACCCCGTTGGTGTCGAGAAGCTCAATCTCGGCCACCTGCATGATGGCGACCGCGGCGTTGCGGTTGTTGGGGAAGACGATGCGATAGCTGGTGTAGGGCGTGGAGTTAGCGAAGCCCACGGCAGGCCCGACGGCGAAGCGGTTGGTGGGCACCCCGGTGGCGCCGGTGGCGATGAGGTTCCACGGGCCCACCCCGGGGTCACCGCTGGTGCCTTCCAGCCGGAACGTGATGGGATCCCGGTCGGGCGTGTCGTTGGCGGTCGTGATGCGCACCCCGGTGACGAGGCTGGCGCCCATCCCGGGAATGACGACCGCGCCGAAGTTGGCCGCGCCGCCGCTGTTCAGGTACTTGGTGTTCGGGTTGTTGTCGAAGGCGAAGTAGGGCTGCTCCGCGACGGGGCTGCTGAAGGCGCGGGCCGGACTGGCCAGGGCGCTGCCGATGATGCCGTCCGGAGGCAGCGTGCTGGTGGCCGCGTTGGTGTTCATCCAGAACTGGCTGAAGTCATCGCCGCGGAGGTAGAACTTGTAGGCGCCGTTGGTCGGCGGCACGAACCAGCCATACATGCGCACGCCGTAGGCGTTGAGCGTGTCCGGGAAGGTCGCGATGCTGTGATTGATGCCGAACACGTTGCTGTAGTTGACGAGCTCGGGATAGCTGTAGGCGTGGCTGCCGCCCGCGAACTTGAAGTTGTTGACCAGGTCGGTAATGGAGCCGCCCGCCGAGAGGCCGCCGTAGATTTCGACCACGAACGGCGCGCCGGTGCCGAAGCCGAGCTGGTAGACCAGTTGCAAGCTGCCCGGGGCGATGAGGCCGCCGTTGAGGTTCTGCACGTTGCTGACGCGGACGCCGTAGGGGCCGGGCACGAGGTCGGCGGAGGTGGTCAACTGCACCACGCGGGCGTCGCCGTGGAGGAAGGTGGCGGAGGCGACGCTGAAGCCCACGCCGGGGCCGTTGGTGACGGCGTAGTTGGCCACGTTCAGGGCGCTGGCGCCGACCGGCTCGGAGTAGATGAGGATGATGTTGCGAACGGAATTGGTCGGGACATGGCCGGCCGCGATGGCCGGACCGCTGGTGGCGTTGACGGTGACCGTGGCCACCGAGCTGGTGACGCTCAGGCCGCCCGCCGCGCTGGCAATGACGCGGAACTGGGCGCCGTTGTCCGAGCCATAGAGGGCCGGGGTGGTGAGAACGTTGTTGGTGCCGCCCGTGCCGGGGACATTGGTCCAGCCGCCGGCGCCATTGCTGCGCTGCCAGGCGTAGGTGATTTCACCCGCGAGCGGCGCGTTGCTGCCGGTGAGCGTGGCCAGGGCGGTGAGGATGGCGCTGGCGGGGGCATTGGTGGTGAGGCTGGCCGGCTGCTGCACCAGGTTGAGCGTGGCGCCCGGGTAGGCGGACACGGCGCCGTAGTTCTCAAAGTAGGCGGTGGCGAGACTGCCGTTGTTGGCCGCGCACACGGCGAGACCGAGGAGCACCTGGTCGGGGAAGGCCCCAGTCAGGCTGATTTGCCCGTCCAACTGCCAGTTAAGGCCATTGGTGGCGGAGTAGCGCAGGAAGGTGTCGCCCACGCGGCGGAGGCGGATCCAGACGTTGGGATAGCTGATGGGCAGCGTTGCGCCCCAGGCCGTGCCGTTGACGTTGTAGCTGGCCTCATAGGAACCCTCGATGTAATTGCGGCCAACCGGCAGTTGGGGGTTGGCGGCCGCGAGGACCTGCGGGCTGAACGGATCCAGGCTGGTGCGCACCTCCAGGCCGGCCTTGGTGGCGCCACGCATGAGATCCAGGTGCGTGACCCGGACCTGGACGTCGAAGTCCCCAGTCACCGTCCGGTAGACATAACGGAAGCTGTCGGCGAGGTTCCAGATGTCGGCCCCGCCGCCGGACACCTCAAACTGGCCGGAGCCAAAGCTGACCTCCCGGCCGGGCGGCGAGACAAAGGCCGGGTTCACATCGAAGCCAAGCAGGCCCGAGACGGTGGCGGAGGCCGTGGAGGTGCCGGCAAGGAGGGTGCCGGAACTGTCCCGCACGCCTGCCGCGCTGACCGTGAACGAGCCGCTGACCGAGGCGGCGGGCGTGAGGAGGACGCGGGTGTTGGGGGCGACGACGTGGCGCAGGTCGGTCGGCGACTGATAGACCTGGGCGGCGGCCGGGGCGACGCCATTGATGAGGTAACTCGCCGGGTCGGCGGCCGTCACGGGATCGACGGCCTGGTCGAACTGCAGGCCGATGGTGTTGCCATCGACGCTGCCGGCGCTGACGAGGTCCATGGCATCCGGCGTGACTGTGACGAGGGCCGTGCTGGTGGCCGTGCCGGAGGCGCCCGTGACCACCACACGATAGTGGGCGCCGTTGTCCGCGCTGGTGACCGCGGGGACGTAGAGATTCCACCGCGTGGCCCCGGTCAGGTTCACGAAGCCGGAGCCGCTGTTGCTGCGCTGCCATTGGTAGGCATAGGGGCCGGCGCCATCAACATAGGCGCGGAGCATGAGCGGGCGGCCATGGGAGACCGCCTGGTTGGCGAGGCCTTGCACGAAGTAGACCGCGCCGTTGGTGGTGGTGACGTAGACGTTGTCCAGGAGGTCGAGGCCGGCGTTCTCGGTCGAGCTGCGAATGCAGAAGAACAGGCGGCTGGCGTTGACGAGGTCGACATTGGTCAGGGTGATGGGGGCCATGCCAAGGACGTTGGCCCCGGCCGTGAGACCGTCCGCGCCCATGTTCTGCAGGGTGGCCTCAACGGTGAAGTTGCTGGAGGCATTGCCGGCGCCCTTGGTGTTGGTGAACTTCGCCGTCAACCGGTACCAGACGTTCGAGGCGAGGACGTTGGTCGGGCTGTTGACGGGCGTGTTCTCAACGGTGGCGGTGCCGTTGGTGATCTTGTGCTGGGTCCGGAGGCTGAAGTTGAGGTTCGGCTGGACGGTGCTCTGCAGGATCACGCTCATGAAACCCTGCCCGTTGTTGGCGTTCACCTGTTGCCAGGCATTGTTCACGTTGGTGGCGGTGACAAACGCCATCTGGATGGTGCGGTTGTTGGCGGTGGGGGGCCGGAGCTTGACCATGGCCGAGGCATAGAGCGTCTTGCCCGCCAGGGAGAAGTCATAGCTGAACGGCAGGAGGGTGGACCCGTTGTCGCCGCCGCCGAAGGTGAGGTCGAGGGCGCCGCTGCCGGGGAAGGCGCCGACACCGCCGGTGGGCGACTCGAAGACCAGCGCCGGCAGGGCGCTGTTCATCCAGTTGTTCATGGCGGTGGAGTACGGATTGTTGGTGAACTCGCCCGGCGTGTTGAAGTCGAAGGCCACGCCGCTGAGGGTGGTCACGGTGAGGCGCGCCACGGCGCTGGTGACCGGGCCCGCGCAGTTGGAAACAATCACGCGGACAAGGAGCCCGTCGAGGGCCAGGGTCACGTTCGAGACGGCCAGGCTGCTGTTGGTGGCGCCGGAGGCGAGCACGCCATTGGTGACCCATTGGTAGGTGGGGGAACCCAGGACACTGGAAGCGCCGACCGTGAACACCGCGCCGTTGCCCATCGGGGTGATCTGATTGAGCGGCTGCGAGGTGATGGTCGGGCGGCCGGAGATGGTGAGGACCACGATGCAGCCGTTGCTGTTGCCGGAGGCGTCGAGGGCGTAGACGGTGATGTTGGTGTTGCCGACGCCCACCACGGTGCCGGCGACCGGCAACTGGAACCGGCTCACCGCCGTGCAGCCGTCGGTCGCGGTCAGGCCGGCCGTGAGGTCCGGGACCAGGGCGGTGTCATCCAACCCGGCGCAGTTGGTCAGGGCGGCCGGGCAGGCCGTGATGGCGGGCGCGATGGTGTCGACCACGGTCAGGACGATGGGCGCGCTGGTGATGCAACCGGCCATGTTGCAGGCGACCATGGTGTAGGTGCCGGAGTTGGCGGCCGCGAGGTTGGTCCGCGTGAGCGTGTCACCGGAGGCCCCGGCGATGATCCCGGCATTGAAGTACCACTGGTTGGTCTTGGGCGTCGTGCCGGTCGTGGTGACGCTGAAGGTCACGTTGCTGGTACACTGCACCGTGGTGTTGGTGGACTGGGCGGAGACCGCCAGCGGCACCGGCGGGTAGCCGCAGAACTCGAGCCCCCAACTGACGAGCGTGGAGATGTCCACGCCGGAGACGTCGGCGACGTAGAGGGTCCATTCGCCGTTCGGGTTCAACCCGTTGAAGTTGGTGAGGAACTGGGTCCGGGCATCGGTGTCGAGGACGGAGAACGGAGCCGTACTGCGGGCGTCCGGCTGCCAGGCATTCGTCAACACGCCGGCCAGGGCGATGTTGTTGGTGCCGAAGAGGGCCTGCCGGTAGTTATGCACGTCGTTGGTGGCCTGGTCGTCGAGGGTGATGTCGAAGCCGTAGTCGGCATAGCCCAGCGTGTCAGCGGCGGTGCGACCCACGCGGTTGAGGAGGACGCTGAACCCGGACTCATGCACCAGGTAGGCGTACAGGTCGCCGTTGTAGCCGTTGGTCAGGTGCAGGCGGACGTTGACGTCGGTGAGGACGCCGATCGGGGAGGCCACATACTTGGTGCTGGCGAGACCGTTGAGGTCGTTGTCCGGGACCACCGCGTTCACCAGGTAGTTGGTGGTTTGGCAGAGTTGCACGGCCACCGTGAAGGCGCAGGCGTTGGAGTTGCCCAGGTTATCGGTGACGGTGCAGTTGACCGTGGTGAAGCCGAACGGGAAGGTGCTGCCCGAGGCCGGCGTGCAGGCGACGGCGGGCGAGGTGTTGCAGATATCCGAGGCGACGGGCGCGAAGCTGACCACCTGGCCGGCGAGGCTGGTGGTATTGGTGACGACGTCCGCCGGGCAGGTGATGGTGGGCGGGGTGGTGTCCGCGATGGTAATCACCTGGGTGCAGGTGGCCGTGTTGGCGAACTGATCCATCGCGGTATAGGTGCGGGTGAAGGAGCCCACCAGCGGGCCGGGCGACAGGGAGGAGTCGCTGAAGGAGATGCTGATCTGCTGGCAGGTGACAGAACCACCGGCCAGTTCGAACTGCGCCTGGTTGGTGGCGCCCGCCGGGATGGGGCTGCCGCATTCCACGGTGACCGGGGCCGGGCAGACGATGGCGAGGTTGGTGGCGATGGGCTCGGATCCGAGGACGCGGTCGAGGACGAGGTCCGGCGGGAGGTTAGAGTAGACCTGATCCGCGACGATCAGGCGGCCATCCGCCGTGACCGCGACGCTGGAGAAGCCCTCGGTGGCCTCGCGGGCGTAACCGGTGAGGATGACGCCCTGGAAGAAGAGGTCGGGGACGCGCAGGACGGCGACGGACGAATTGACACCATCCACGCGCGAGACATACACGCGGCTGTCCTTGACCGCGACATCGGTCGGGTTCAGGACCGCGCCCGAGGCGCCGGCCGCCAGGTTGCTGGCGATGCGATAGACCACGTTGTTGGTCGAGTCGGCCACATAGATGTTGCCGGCGGGATCCACATCGATGCCGCGCAGTCCGGCCGCCGTGGCGAACAGGCTGCGGACGTTGAAGGTGCCGCTGGTGCCGAACGAGAGGTCGAAGGAGACTAGGGCGGGGTCCGTGACGCGGATGCGCTGGATGGTGGCGGCGGTGCCGGACTGGCGCGCCAGGTAGAGGTAATACACGCTGCCCTCGCGGCGCACGGCGAGGCCGCCCACCCGGGCGCTGCCGGCGGGCGTCACGCTGTTGATCTGGCTCATGGTGGCGCCGTCGAAGATCTGGAACTGCCCCCCAGGCAGCCCGGCCAGGTAGAAGTAACCGCGGTCATCCGCGGCAAGCGCGTTCGGGATGACACCCTCCTCGAGGATGGCCTCACCGAGCACGGTCCCGGTGATCGGGTCGACCTTGCGCACGGAGGCGTTGGTGCCGTCCCCGAAGCCGAGGTAGAGAGTGGACTCGTCCGGGGTGAGGGCCAGGCTGCGCAGGCTGCCGGAGGCGCCGGTGTTGGTCGCCACCGCGAAGCTGGCCAGGTTGGTCCAGGTCGGGAACGGATTGGGCAGGATGACAATGTTGAAGCTGCAGCTGTTGCTGTTGCCGCAGGCATCCGTGGCCACGCAGGTCACGACATTGGTGCCGACCGGGAAACGGTAGCCGGAGGCCGGGGTGCACACCACGGTGGCCGAACCCTGGCACACATCGCTGCCCGTGGCGGCGAAGATGCCCTCAATGCCATCCGGCCCAAGGCAGTAACGGGTGAACCCGGTGGGGCACGCGATGGTGGGGGCCACGGTATCCACCACCGTGACCGTCTGGGTGCAGTAGGAGGCGTTGCCGCTGGCATCGATGGCCTGCCAGACGCGGGAGGCGGCATACATGTTGCCGCAGGTGGTGTTGGTGGTCGTGGCGAAGACGGAGACCACGGGACTGGCATCACAGGAGTCGGTGGCGTTGGCCGAGCCGAAGCTCCACGCCGTCCCGCAGGGGATGGTCTGGTCGGGCGTGCAGGTCACCACGGGCCGGGTGGTATCGACCACGGTGAGCGTGGCCACCGAACTGGTGACGCTGCCGCCGGCACCGAGGATGACGACGTCGTAGGTGCCGCTATTGGCCACGGCGGCCGGGCTGAAGCTGAGCGTGCTGCCGGTTGCGCCCGGGACATCCACACCCGCCTTGCGCCATTGGTATTCAAAGGGTCCCTCACCCGTGACCGTGACGGAGAGCGAGGCGGTGGTGCTGCATTCGTTGGTGGCGCTGACGGGCTGCTGGGTGATGGCCGGCGGCGGCAGGAACGCGAACTCCTGGTAGACCGCGGTGGTGAAGAAGCTCAGCGAATGGGACGTGGTGGCCAAGCCAACGAAGATGGTGCCCGGGTAGGTCTGGGTCGTCTGCGCCATCTGGGTCCAATTGATGCCATCCGTGCTGCGGTAGGCGGTGAACACATTGCGGTAGCGTCCGAGACGAATCCAGGCGTTGGGGTAAGCAGGGGCCGCCCCATTGACACCCCCCGGCCAGCCACCAGTACCGCCATCCTGAGTGTCGCGGTAGTTGGCCTCGTAACCATTGGAACCAGTACCGGAGCCGTCGAGGGTCGGGACCGGCGGCGGGGTGACGATGGCGCTGAGGTTTCGGCTGCCCGGGGTGAGGTTCTCGCGGGCCATGAGGCCGGACTTCGTCCACGGGTTGGCGGCCACTAGGCTTTCCACCCGGACGCGCACGTCGAAGTTCCCGGTGCGCTCGCTGTAGACAAAGTTGAAGCCATCCTGGTTGTTCCAGATGTCCGAACCGCCGGCCGTCACCGTGATGCTGCACGTGAAGGCACCGCCGCCCGGCTGGGGGTCGCCCGGGTTGCCGATGTCGAGGGAGTTCAGGCCATAGACGGCCCCGGTGATGCTGGTGGCGGAGAGGTTGGGGGTCACGGCCAGGTCCAGCACGCCATTCACGCTGACCGCGAAGGGAGTGCCGGGGGCAGAGCCCAGTCCGGCCACCTCGAGGTCGACGGAGCGGCCATCCGCGCGCAGCGTGGCGGAGACCACCGCGGCGGCGCCGCCGTTGACGACGTAGTTGATGGCGTCGTTGGCGCTGATGGGATCGAGGGGCTCATTGAAGCACAGGCCAATATTGGTGCCGATCAGGCTGCCGACCGAGACGAGGAAGGGCGCGGTCGTATCCGGCTGCACGGTGAGGGTGGCCTCGGTGCTCACGAGCCGGGTGCCAATGACCCCGAGAACGCAGCGGAACTTGGCGCCATTGTCGCCGGTGAGGCTGGCGAACGGAATGGTGTAGGAGGCGCCCTGGGCGCCGACGATGTCGGTGAAGTCGGGGTCACCGGGATTGCGGCGCTGCCACTGGTAGCAGACCGGGAAATTGCCGGGGGTGCTGGCGGCGGCGGTGAAGGTGGCCGACCCATTCTCGAAGGCCGTGACGTTGCCGGGCTGCTGGGTGATGGTGGCGCCCCCTCCGAAGCCGGTGGGCACGGCCGGCAGCAGCAGCATGGAGGCCGGGATGGGCTGGAGCGCATTCGGATCGGTCGGATCGCTGTCCAGCTTGGCCGCCACCGCACAATAGTCACCACCACCGCCCTCCTTCCACAGGGCCTCAATGTAGTAGCGCTGACCAGCCACGAGGGCGATGGGCGCGGAGGCATGGGCGGAGAACGGATTGCAGCAGCCGGTCTCCTCGGTGAGGAGTTGCTTGCCGCTGGCGCTGATCCCGTTGGGGTTCAGGTAGAGCTGGGAGGCATCGTCGCTGGACAGGTAGAAGATCCAGTTGCCGGAGGTGGGCGGCACAAAGAGCCCGCGAATGCGCCCGCCGTAGTTGTCGTTGCTGTCATTGGGATAGGCGAACCGGCTGTAGAAGCCAGGGAGCACAAACCGCTCGCGGGGGCTATCCGGGTAGGTCGGATGGTTCGTCAGGATGGAGACTGCAGTTCCTCCGCCCGCGTTGTAGACCTCCATGAGCGCCCCGGCGCAGTTGATGGAATAGGAGACGAAGCTGGCAAAGTTGCTCGCCCCGATGCTGTTACCGATACGGTCCAGCACGTTGGCGGCCACAACGGTGTAGAGGCGGCCGTCGGCCTGTGGCGTGGTGGTGAGCAGCACGCTGCGCTCGTCCGCGCCCACGGTCGCGCCGAGGACGGTCAGGCCGAAGATGCTGTAGTTGATGGCATCAGCGCCCGAGGCGGTGTCGATGCGCTCATTGAACCGGACGAGCACCTCCGACATGGTGTCATTGCCGGCGGCGCTGATGAGCGCGGGGCCAACGGTGTCGGCAAACAGGTTGAGGGTGGCGGCTGCGCTGTTGGTGACAGCGCCGACCATGCCGATGACGCAGCGGTACTGGGCGCCATTATCGACCGCCAGGGTGGTGGGATCCACGCTGATGGTCTGGCCGGTGGCACCCGGGATGTCGGCGAAGTCCAACCCGCCCGGCTCCTTGCGCTGCCATTGATAGCAGACGCGCAGGTAGGGGTAGGAGGCGGCTGCGGCCACGGAGAAGGTGGCCACTGAGTTCTCGGGCTGAGTGACGCTGACCGGTTGCTGGGTGATGGTGAGGCCGCCGGCCGAACCCGGGGGCGCCACCTGGCCGGACTGGGTGAGGGAAATGGCCGTCAAGGCATCCGCGCTTCCCTGCAGGCGGGCGGCCACGCGGATGTAATCCCCGCCACCACCTTCCTTGTAGAGACCCTCGATGTAATACGCGCCACCGGCCGCCAGGTAGACGGGCGGGGAGGCCAAGGACGGCCAGTCACGGCAGCAGCCGGTTTCCTCGGTCAGCAGCACCTTGCCGGCGGGGTCGGGCCCGTTCGGATTCAGGTACAACTGCGAGGAGTCGTCGCTGTGGAGGTAGAGGATGTAGTTACCGGAGGTCTCCGGGACAAAGACGCCGCGGACGCGGCCGCCAAAGTCGTCGCGGAAATTGTCGGTGCCCAACTCCGCTCGGGTGTCGAAGCTGGCGAGGATGCGGGAACTGTCCGGGTTATTGGGGAAGCTCGGGTTGTTGGTGAGGAGGCCAATGGCGGTGCCACCGCCGACAGCAAAGGTCTCGAACAGGAATCCACCGCAGGCCACGACCTGCGAGCGGAAGCCCAGGGTGGCATCGACGGCGGGGGTGCCGCAGTAATCGAGCAGGTTGCCGTTGATTGAGACGTCGTAAACCGTGTTCGGCGACTGGGGAGTGGTCTCGAGGATGACCGTGCGGCCGTCCGCCTGCAGGATGGCCGCGTTCAGGCCAAGCGGTCCGCCGCCATTTTGGAGCACCGTGTAGCTGATGGTATCGCCGGCCGAGGCGGCATCCAGGATCTTGCTGAAGACGAGGGTAATCTTGTCGAAGGTGGAGTTGCCGGCGGCGGAAAGGATGGTGGGCGGGGTGGTGTCCGCATTGACCGTGACCGTGGCGGTGGCGGTCTGGGCGGTGCCGGCCGGGTTGGCGGTGGTGGCCACCAGGTAGTAGGTGGACCCGCTGTCCGCGACCGTGAGGGTATCCGTGGTGTAGCTCTGCCCGGTGGCACCGGGGATGGGGGAGCCGTTCCGATACCACTGGAAAGTCATGGGCGGCGTGCCAATGACGACGGGGCTGAAGGTCACCCGATTGCCGCAGTTGATGTTGGTGCTCTGGATGTTGGCGACGATGACGGGGGTGATATAGAAGGCTGAGAGGAAGGTGCCGGGGATGGGAGCGCTGCCGTTGGCGGGTACGCTGGGCGAGGGCCCCGTGGCCGGGGTCTGCCAGGTCACCGCACCGTAGTCGCCGCCGCCGCCTTCCTTGTAGATGAGCTCGACGTAGTACTTGCAGCCGCCCTGGAGGGTAACCGGGGCCGAGATGTTGCAGGCCGTGGGGCTCGGGCACGCGCGGCCGCCGCCGGAGGCCTGGCCGGTCCACTGGCGGGAACCCGCCCAGACGGGCTCA
>JBJOEZ010000077.1:0-9833 GCA_046048995.1 Verrucomicrobiota bacterium
CTACGGCCACGACGTCCCCCGTAGCAGCCCGCGTAAGCGGGCTGAACCCAACCCGCCAAAACCCACCCCACCCAGCGGACTCACGTCCGCTGCTACGGCGCGGGCGGCGGGGCGGACTCGGGCGATCCGGCACCGTCGGCCGCCTCCTCGGAATCCTCGCCAATGACCGGTGCGATGGCCTGCAGCTTGTCGCTTTCCTCGAGGGTGAGGAGCTTGACGCCCTGGGTGTTGCGGCCCGCCTCGCGGATGGGGGCCACCGCCGTGCGGACCATCTGGCCGCCGGTGGTGATCATCATGATTTCGTCGGACTCGCGCACGGTGAGGGCGCCGACCACCCCGCCGGTCTTGTCGCCGGTTTTCATGGTGATGATGCCCTTGCCGCCGCGGCTCTGGACGCGGTACTCGTCGAAGGCCGTGCGTTTGCCGATGCCGTTCTCGCCGGCCACGAGCAGGGTGGCGCTGGGGTCGACGATGGCCAGGGCGACCAGGCGGTCGCCGGCCTCGAGGTTGATGCCATAGACCCCGACCGCGGCACGGCCCATGGAGCGGGCGTCCTCCTCGTTGAAGCGGATGCTCATGCCGCCGTGGGTGATGAGGACCACCTCGTTGGCGCCGTTGGTCAACTTGGCCTCGATGAGGGCGTCATCCTGCTCAATCTTGATGGCGATGATGCCGCCCTTGCGGATGTTGGCGAACTCCTCCAGGGCGGTCTTCTTCACGATGCCCTGCTGGGTGGCGAAGAAGACGAAACCGGGCTGGGTCCAGGTCTGGTCCTCGCGGTTGGGGCCGTATTTGGCCTCGATGCGGATGAGCGCGGCGATCTTCTCGTGCGCCTTCAACTCGAGCAGGTTGGCGATGCTGCGGCCCTTGGCGGCGCGGCCCATGTCGGGAATCTCGTGCACGCGCTCGGTGTAGACCCGCCCCGTGTTCGTGAAGAACATGAGGTAATCGTGGGTCGAGGCGGTGAAGAGATGCTCGATGAAATCGGCATCGGCGGCGTCCGGGGTGCTTCCCTCCCGGGTGGCCATGCCGATCACCCCCTTGCCGCCGCGGCGCTGGCTGCGGTAGCTGGAGATGTTGGTGCGCTTGATCAGCCCGGCGTGGGTGAGGGTGATGATGACCCCCTCGTTGGCGATGAGATCCTCGATGGCAATCTCCCCCTCGTCGGGAACGATCTCGGTCAGGCGCGGGGTGGCGTGCCTGGCCTTGATGGCCTGCAGCTCGTCCTTGATGATCTGCATGACCCGCTCCTCGCGGGCGAGGATGTCGAGCAGATCCTTGATGCGCGCGATGAGCTCGGCGTATTCGGCGCGGATCTTGTCAATTTCGAGGCCGGTCAGGCGGTAGAGCTGGAGGTCGAGGATGGCGTCCACCTGGCGTTCGGTCAGGGCATAGAGGCCGTTGACGAGGCGGGCCTCGCTGCGGATGAGGATGCCCCACTGTTCCACCTGGGCGCGGGACCATTCGAAGGCCAGCAACTTGACCCGCGCCTCGTCACGGTTGCGGGAGCCGCGGATGAGGCGGATGAACTCGTCGAGGTTGCGCAGGGCGCAGATGTAGCCCTCGAGGATTTCCGCGCGTTCCTCGGCCTTCCTGAGCTCGAAGCGGGTGCGGCGCAGGACGACCTCCCGGCGGTGGTCGATGTAGGCGGCGATCAGTTCCTTGAGGTTCAGCGTCTTGGGCCGGCCATGGTCGATGGCCAGGGCGTTGACGCTGAAGCTGACCTCCAGCTGGGTGTGCTGGTAGAGGTTGTTGATGACCACCTTGGCGATGGCATCGCGCTTGAGCTCAAGGACGAGGCGGCAATGCTCGTCCGACTCGTTGCGCATCCCGCTGATGTCGGTGATGACCTTCTCGTTGACCAGGCTGGCGATGTGCTCCTCGAGGTTGTTGCGGGCGACGTTGAAGGGGATCTCGGTGATGACCAGCTGTTCGCGTCCGCCCTTGAGCGTCTCCACGCCGATGCGGCCGCGCAGCTTCACGGCGCCGCGGCCCTTGTGGAAGTAGTCCCGGATGCCCTCCACCCCGCAGACCATGCCGCCGGTCGGAAAGTCGGGGCCCTTGATGTGCTTCATCAACTCCGGGATGGAGATCGCGGGGTTGTCGATCTGGGCGCACACGCCGTCGATGACCTCGCCGAGGTTGTGCGGGGCCATGTTGGTGGCCATGCCGACGGCGATGCCGGTGCCGCCGTTGACCAGCAGGTTCGGAAAGGCGGCGGGGAAAACGGTGGGCTCGGTGCGCGTGTCGTCGTAGTTCGGGACGAAATCCACCGTCTCCTTGTCCATGTCCTCCATGAGGGCCGCCCCCAGGTGGGTGAGGCGGGCCTCGGTGTACCGCATGGAGGCCGGCGGATCATCCTCAACCGAGCCGAAATTGCCCTTGCCCTCGATGAGGCGCTCGCGCATGGCCCACGGCTGGGCCATGTGGACCAGCGTCGGGTAAATGGCCTGATCGCCATGCGGGTGATAGTTACCCATCGTCTCGCCGACGATCTTGGCGCACTTGAGGGTCTTGCGGCCGGGATTCAGGTTCAGCTCGCCCATGGCGAACAGGATGCGGCGCTGGCTGGGCTTGAGCCCATCCCGCACATCCGGCAGCGCGCGGGAAATGATGACCGACATCGAGTAGTCGAGGAACGAGTTCTTGATCTCGTCGGCGACGTTGATCTTCGTAATCTTCTCGTTGGCCGCGTAGAGCGGAGTGCCCCCCAGGGCGTCGGCGGGGGGCGGCGTCGGCTGGTCCGGTGAATTCGGGTCGTCGGGCATGGTGTGGAATGGGCGCTCGGAACGGCCGCGAGTCTAGGAGCCCGCCCCCCCGCCCGCAATGCCCTTGTGGGTTCCGGCCCGGAAAAAATCATTGCCGCCCAACCCCGGCTCAAGGAAGATCGCCTCCCCATCACGGGATGGTTCGCCATGACACCCACCCTGCTCATCCTCCTCATCGCCATCGTCGTCCCGATTTTCTTCGTGCTCATCTACGTGATGAGCGCCTACAACCGGCTGGTCGGGCTGCGCAACCGCTTCAAGAACGCCTTCGCGCAGATTGACGTCCAGCTGAAGCGGCGCCATGACCTGATCCCGAACCTGGTCGAGACCGCCAAGGGCTACCTGACCCACGAGCGCGGCACCCTCGAGGCGGTCATCGCCGCCCGCAACGCCGCCACCAGCGCCACCACCCGCGCCGCCGCCAACCCGGGCGACCCCGCCGCCATGCGCGAACTGGCCGCCGCCGAGGGCGCCCTCACCGGCACCCTGGGCCGCCTCTTCGCCCTCTCCGAGGCCTACCCCCAGCTCAAGGCCGACACCACCATGCACGGCCTCATGGAGGAACTCACCTCCACCGAGAACAAGGTCTCCTTCTCCCGCCAGGCCTACAATGACTCCGTCATGACCTACAACACGGCCCGCGAGAGCTTCCCCGCCAACCTCGTCGCCGGCCTGTTCAACTTCGCCGCCGCCGAACTCTTCCAGATCGAGAACAAGGCCGAGCGCGAGGCGCCCAAGGTCAGCTTCTCCTGACCCCCGCCCGGCGGGCCTCCCTCCCCCCGGCCATGGACTTCTTCCAGCGGCAGGAAAACGCCCGGCGCCAGACCGGCCGCCTCATCCTCCTCTTCAGCGTGGGCCTCGGGCTCATGCTGGCCACCATTTACGCCCTGGCCGTGGCGGTGTTCCTGCGCGACGCCCGGGTAGACGCCGCCGGCCCGTGGTGGTGGGAACCGCAACTCTTCGCCTGGACCACCCTCGGCACCCTCGCCATCGTCGCCGGCGGCAGCCTCTTCAAGACCCTCGAACTGTCCCGCGGCGGGGCGGTCGTCGCCGCCGCCCTCGGCGGCGAACCCATCCCCCCGCACACCACCGACCCCGACCTCCGCCGCCTCCTCAATGTCGTCGAGGAAATGTCCATCGCCTCCGGCGTCCCCATGCCCGAGGTCTACCTCCTCGACGGCGAGCACGGCATCAATGCCTTCGCCGCCGGCACCGCCCCCGACAACGCCGTCATCGGCGTCACCCGCGGCTGCGTCCAACTCCTCAACCGCGAGGAACTCCAGGGGGTCATCGCCCACGAATACAGCCACATCCTCAACGGCGACATGCGCCTCAACCTGCGCCTGATCGGGTGGATCTTCGGCATCGTCTGCCTCGTCATCCTCGGCCGCATCCTCCTCGAAAGCGCCCTCCGCAGCGGCTCCACCCGCCGCAGCCGCGACAACAAGGACAACAGCACCCTGCCCCTCGCCGCCATCGGCCTGGCCATCATCGTCATCGGCTCCCTCGGCGCCTTCTTCGGACGCCTCATCCAGGCCGCCGTCAGCCGCCAGCGCGAACACCTGGCCGACGCCGCCGCCGTCCAGTTCACCCGCAACCCGTCCGGCCTCGCCGGCGCCCTCCGGAAAATCGGCGGGCTCGCCGAGGGCTCCAAACTGGCCTCCCCCCAGGCTGCCGAGGCCTGCCACATGTTCTTCGCCAACGGCCTCAACCAAGCCTGGTTCCGCCTCACCGCCACCCACCCACCCCTCGAGGAACGCATCCGCCTCCTCGAACCCGCCTGGGACGGCCAATTCCCCGCCGTCACCGATGCCGAGGCAGGCCCCCCGCCCCCCGCCCGACCCGAACCCCCGCGGCGCCGGCGCGCGCCCTCCGTGCTCGCCCCCGGCCTCCAGCAGCTGGCCGAGGCCGACACCCCCCTCCGCCCCGGCCGCTTCGAATACGGACTGCAGGGCGCCACCGCCGAGCACCTCGCCTTCGCCGAGGGCTTCCGCGAACACCTGCCCCGCCCACTGGCCGTCGCCTGCCAAAACCCCCTCTCCGCCAGCGCTCTCATCTACGGCCTGCTCCTCAACCTCACCCCCGAGAATGCCCCCGCACAGGTGGACGCCGCCCGCCCCCGCCTCGATGCCCCTGCCCACCTCGAACTCACCCGCCTCGCCGCCGCCCTCGCCACCGTCGCCCCGGACTACCGGCTCACCCTCGCCCTGCTCGCCCTGCCCGCCCTCCGGCAGATGACCCCGGCCCAGTTCCACCACTTCGGCGCCACCGTCCGCGCCCTCTCCGAGGCCGACCGCCAGCTCGACCTCTTCGAATACGCCCTGCTCAAGGCCATCTTCCGCCACCTGCGACCCGCCTTCGAACCCCTCCCCCCCCGCCATCCCCAGTTCCACTCCCTCGCCGGCCTCCAGGCCGAATGCGCCATCCTCCTCTCCGCCCTCGCCCACGTCGGTCACCCCGACCCCGCCGGGGTCCAGCGCGCCTTCTCCCACGGCGCCAGCCAGCTCAAGGGCCTCCCACTCACCTTGCTCCCGCTCGAATCCTGCGGCCTCACCCACATCGACCACGCCCTCGACCAACTGGCCCTCGCCTCCGCCCCCCTCCGCGCGCGCCTCCTCGGCGCCTGCGCCCATGTCGTCGCCGCCGACCAGTCCATCCATGGCCGCGAGGCCGAGCTGCTCCGCGCCATCGCCGACACCCTCGACTGCCCCGTCCCGCCCTTCCTCGCCGGCGTCTGAACTCCCGCGCCGCCTCAGCCGCCCAGCGGCAGGGGCAGCTGCCGCGCCCGCGCCTCCACCAGCCCGCTCACCCCCAGGCCCAGCAGCCGCAGCGGCCGGTGCACCAGCTTCTCCCGCCCCAACAACCAGCAGCCCAACCGGTAAATCTCCCGCGCCTCCGCCAACGGCTCCTCCACCGACAACTGCCGCGTCAGGGTCGTGAAATCGCCATACCGCACCTTCACCTGCACCGTGTGCGCCGCCAGTCGCCGCCGCGCCAGCGTCCGCACAATGTCGGCCGCCTGGTCCCGCAGGCACGCCCGCAGCGTCGGACGATGATCCGTGTCCTGCAGGAAGGTGTTCTCGCTGCTGATGCTCTTCACCTCGTCGCCCAGTTCCAGCGGCCGGTCATCTTCCCCCAAGGCGAACCGCTTGAGCTCGGGACCCCATGAACCCACCAGCGCCCGCAGGTCGCCCGGGTAATCCTGCAGGTCCCCCACCGTGCGCAAACCGGCCCGCGCCAACTGCTGCTCCGTCACCTCCCCCACCCCATGCAACGCCCGCACCGGCAGCGGCCGCAGGAAGGCCACCTTCTCCGTGTCGCGAATCAGGGTCAGCCCGCGGGGTTTCCGGAAGTCGCTCGCCAGCTTGGCCAACAGCTTGTTCGGCGCCACCCCGATGCTCGCCGTCAGCCGCCGCTTGCCCAGGATCACCTCCTGCAGCCGCCGCGCCAGGGGCTCGGCCGCCACGATCGACTCGTCCACGGTTGCTCCTCCCACGCGCGCCGACACGTCCACGTAGGCCTCATCCACCGACACCTGCTGGATAAGCCCCCCCGCCAACTCGCGCACGATGGTCATGATGGCGTGCGACTCCTCCCGGTAGACGTCCATGCGCGGCCGCACGAAGACGCCCTGCGGACACAACCGCCCCGCGGTCACGCTCGGCATGGCCGAGCGCACGCCAAACTTCCGCGCCTCATAGCTGGCCGCCGCCACCACCCCGCGCTGGGTCGGCGGGGAACCGACGATGACAGGCTTGCCCAGCAGCGACGGTTGGTCGCGCTGTTCCACGGACGCGTAGAAGGCGTCCATGTCGAGATGCAGGATGACCCGGGGCACGGCTGGGCGTGAAATCCGAAATCTGAAAACCGAAATCCGAAGCCCGGGGAGAATCCGTGGGGCCCAGGTCCGAACCACCACCCACCCTCCGCTCCCTGCCCGGAGCAGCGCAGCAGGAGTCCCAGCCAGCGAGCGAGTACTCGGGCGGGCCACGTGTCGCCGCCGCCTCAGCTCCAGGGCGGCGACCCGCTCAAACAAGTCCTCGTCCCGCCCGGTTCCGCATTCGGGTTTCCTTCGGGCCTCGGATTCCGGCGCCCGGCGGTCCCAGCCGCCTGGCCCGCCTCAGGCCTTGGCCACGAGCTGGCGCAACACGTAGGGCAGAATGCCGCCGTGCTGGTAGTAATCGATCTCGATCGGGGTATCGATGCGGCAGCGGACCGGCACGTTTTCCACCCGGCCGTCCTTGCGGGTGATCTTCAGGGTCAGGTCCTGCTGGGGCTTGAGCGAGGCGTCGAGCCCCACGATGTCGTAGGTCTCCGTGCCGTCCAACTGCAGGGTCTGGGCAGTGGTGCCCTCCTTGAACTGGAGCGGGAGGACGCCCATGCCGACGAGGTTCGACCGGTGGATGCGCTCGAAGCTCTGGGCGACGACGGCCTTGACCCCGAGCAGGTTGGTGCCCTTGGCGGCCCAGTCGCGGCTGGACCCGGTGCCATATTCCTGGCCGGCCACCACGATGAGCGGCGTGCCCTTGGCCTGCCACGCCATCGCCGCGTCATAGATGGCCACCTTCTGGCCATCGGGCCCGAGGGTGTTGCCGCCCTCCTCCCCGCCCAGCATCAGGTTCTTGATGCGGACGTTGGCAAAGGTGCCACGGGTCATGATGCGATCATTGCCGCGGCGCGAGCCGTAGCTGTTGAAGTCCTCGAAGACCACCCCGTGCTCGGTCAGGAACCGGCCGGCCGGCGAGCTCTTCTTGATCGCGCCGGCGGGCGAGATGTGATCGGTCGTGACGCTGTCGCCGAAGATGCCGAGGGCGCGCGCGCCGGCGATGGGCCGGATGCTCCCGGGCTGGAGCGAGAACTGGGTGAAGAAGGGGGGCTCCTGGATGTAGGTGGACTGCGCGTCCCACTCGTAGACGTTGCCGGCAGAGGACGGGATCTCGTTCCACTTGGGGTTCTGGGCGGCGAAATCCTTGTAGAGCTTGCGGAACACCTCGGGCTTGAGCGCGCTCTGCATGGCGTCACGGATCTCCTGCAGGGTGGGCCAGAGGTCGGCCAGGTAGACGGGCTCGCCGTCCTTGCCGGTGCCGAGCGGTTCGCAGCTCAGGTCGATGTCCACCCGCCCGGCCAGGGCAAAGGCGACCACCAGGGGGGGCGACATGAGGAAGTTGGACTTCACGTTCTGGTGCACGCGCGCCTCGAAGTTGCGGTTCCCGGACAGGACGCTGGCCGTGACGAAGTCGTTCTTCACCACCGCCTCCTCAATGGCGGGATCGAGGGGACCCGAGTTGCCGATGCAGGTGGTGCAACCGTAGCCCACGGTGTTGAAGCGGAGCTTGTTCAGGTAGGGTGTCAGGCCGGTCTTTTTCAGGTAATCCGTGACCACCCGCGATCCCGGGGCCAGCGAGGCCTTGACCGCGGGATTGACCTTCAGGCCCTTCTCCACCGCCTTCTTGGCCAGCAGCCCGGCCGCCAGCATCACGCTCGGGTTGCTGGTGTTCGTGCAGCTGGTGATGGCGGCAATGAGGACCGACCCGGTCCCGACGCTGGCCTTCTTCTTCGCGGCCGTCTCCACCTTGACCGACTTGCCGAAGACCTGGCGGCCCTTGCCGAAGCCGTTCTCGGTCACCGGCCGCTGCACGGCCTGGAAGAACTCGCGGCGGAGGTTGGGCAACTCGATGCGGTCCTGCGGGCGCTTCGGGCCCGCCACGCTCGGCTTGACCGTGCCGAGGTCCAGCTCGACGACCTGCGAGTAGTCCACCTCGCCCGACTGCGGGATGCCCCACAGGCCCTGGGCCTTGTAGTAGTTCTCGTAAAGGCGGCACTGGGCGTCGCTGCGGCCGGTGGCGCGCAGGTAATTGACGCACTCCGCGTCAATGGGGAAGAAACCCATGGTCGCCCCATACTCGGGCGCCATGTTGGCAATGGTGGCGCGGTCCACCACCGGCAGCGCCGCCGCCCCCGGGCCGAAGAACTCGACAAACTTGCCCACCACCTTGGTCTTGCGCAGCAACTGCGTCACGGTCAGGGCCAGGTCGGTCGCGGTCACCCCCTCCTTCAACGCGCCGGTCAGATGCACGCCCACCACGTCGGGGGTGAGGAAATACACCGGCTGGCCCAGCATGCCGGCCTCGGCCTCGATGCCGCCCACGCCCCAGCCCACAATCCCAATGCCGTTGATCATGGTGGTGTGGGAATCCGTGCCCACCAGGGTGTCCGGGTAGTAGACGCCCTGCGCCTCCAGCACGCCCTTGGCCAGGTACTCCAGGTTGACCTGGTGCACGATGCCAATGCCCGGCGGCACCACCTTGAAGGTGTCAAAGGCCTGCATGCCCCACTTGAGGAACTGATACCGCTCACGGTTGCGGCTGAATTCCAGGTCGAGGTTCTTCTGCATGGAATCCGCCGACCCGGCGAAGTCCACCTGCACGGAATGGTCCACCACCAGATCCACCGGGACAAGGGGCTCGATGATCTTGGGGTTCTTGCCCAGCTTGGCCACCGCCGTGCGCATGGCGGCCAGGTCGACCAGCAGGGGCACCCCGGTGAAGTCCTGCAGCACAATGCGGGCAACCACAAAGGGAATCTCCGCCGTGCGAGCCTCGGTGGGCTTCCACGCGGCCAACTCGCGCACGTTGGCCTCATGCACCTTGCGGCCATCGCAGTTGCGCAGCACGGACTCCAGGACCACCCGGATGGAGACCGGGAGGCGGGAGACCGGGCCCAGGCCGGCCTGCTCCAGCGCCGGCAGCGAGTGGAACTTGCCGCGCTTGCCGTTGCCGAGGTCGAATTCCTGCAGACTATTGAACAGGTTGTGACTCATAAAAATCGGGGTCAGGTCGGGTCGCCACGGGGCGAGGCGGGTTCAGCCCCACCCGGGGCGGGCCGAAAATGGGGACACCGGAACGGCGTGTCAAGCGGCCGCGCCAGCCGGCGGCTGCGGGCTGATTCCCACCGCACCACCCAACCTGCTCACGCAGGTTGCTACGTGGCAGCCCGCGTCCGCGGGCTGATTCCCCCCGCACCACCCAACCTGCTCACGCAGGTTGCTACGTGGCAGCCCGCGTC
>JBJOEZ010000078.1:0-10110 GCA_046048995.1 Verrucomicrobiota bacterium
CACCGGCCGCCTGACCTCCACCGTCCAGCTCCAGGGTGAGCCCGTCCTGTTCGAGACGATGTTCGAGCTGCACTACGTGGCCGGCAACGGGCCGTTCACAGGCTTTCTCTCGCTCGTCTGGACCAACGGCGACGTGGTGGCCTGCCGTTACGACGCCACGGTGACGCGCGCGGCCGACGGGACGTCCTCCTGGCGTTCCGAGCTGCAGGTCATCGATGGCAACGGCCGCTTTGCCGGGTCGCACGGCCACGGCCGGCTCGTGGGTTCACGCAGCGGCGCGCCCGGCTCCCCGGTGCGTTACGAGGTGACACTCGAGGTGCACAAGGCGCTCTCGCCCTCGCGCGCCCGGCGCAGCCGCGAGGCGAACGGGCAGGGCGGGGAATCGACGTCCGTCCATGGAAATCGCCCGGGCCTGAGCCTTGACGTGGTGCTCGACGCCCTGCCGGCGGATCAGCGGCTGCGGACACTGGGAGCGGGCGGACATACGGTTTACGGCCTGGTGCATGCCAGCGGCGAGGGGGCGGGCGCGGCGGCGCCGGTGGCCGTGGAATGGTTTGGCACCGTGAATGTCCGCGACCACAGCGGCCCGGTGGCGGGTTATCTCCGGCTCGATTTCGGGGGCGGCAACGTGGCCTACGCGCGCTACGACGGCCGCGCCCAGGCCCTGCGCAACCGGGTGGTCCGCACGCTGGCCCGGTTGGAAGTCCTGGCAGGCACGGGCACCTACGCCGGCGCCCGTGGTTCGGGCGATTTCACCGGCGTGCACACCGCGCCGGGGACCTCGCCCGAGGCTGGAACGGTCCGGTTGAAGTGGCAGTAGGCTGGTCCGGGTAACCCCGGTCCCGCCGGGCCCGGCGTGTGTATACGCAGCCCCAACGGGGCGAGGTAATCCAGCCCGGGGCAACGCCCCGGGTAGGGGCCGTCATAGGGACCCAAGCCCTGAGGGGCGGCTTAATCGCCCAACCCGGAAGGCGTGGCCGACACCCTGAAAAGCGGCAGCTGCGCTGCCGCACTCCACATGGGGCAACGCCCCGGGTAAACTTCGCCCATAAGGACCCAAGCCCTGAAGGGGCGGCTCAATCGCACAACCCGGAAGGCGCGGCCGACGCCCTGAAAAGCGGCAGCTGCGCTGCCGCACTCCACACGGTGGCCTACCGCATCACCCGGTAGAACCGCCGCGGCGCCGTGAGCAGCGCGCCGGCGTCGGTCCAGCTGTTGGTCGGGCCCACGGGGAGGTTCATCCAGGAAACCAGATTCGTGGAGTGCTGCACCGAGTAGCTCAGCCCCGCCTGGGCGTTCCATTGCACCACCACGTTCGTGCCCGCGATGGATGCCGCGGCGGTGATCGGAACCGGCGTGACGCTGCTCACGGTGTAGCCCAGGCCCGCGGCGGTCGTGGTGACCCCGCCGTTGCTGTCGGTGGCGGTGATGCCATAGGTGACCACGGTGCCGTCGGGCAGCACCGGGATTTGCGCGCCGTAGATGCCGTCGCCGGCGAACCCGTCCCCGTGGAGGCCGTCATCGAACATGGCGATCCCCACCGGCGGGCTGCCGGTGACGGTCACCACCTTGATGTCATCGAGATTGGCCTTGGGCGCGGGCGTGGGGGCGACCGCGGCGTAGCCGGTGAACTGGAAGCGCAGCTTCAGGGTGCTGACGCGTTCGGATGCGGCGAGGTCGTAGCGATAGAGTTGGTAAACGTGGTTGCTGCCGCCGAGTTCACTCAGGCGCGTCGTCCAGGTGGTGCCGTTGTCGGGGGAAGTTTGCAGCGTCCAGCCGTTGGCCGGGATCATGCCGGACGTGGCGACCCAGAACTCGACGTAGCCGGAGGTGCCGGCGGCGTTGATGGGGTTGGCGGTGGTCACCATGCTGTCCGTGAGGTTGACGGTGCCCTTGTCGAACTCGAGCCCGCACGGGTTGCCCGTGCCGTGGTTGGCGGCCAGGGTCTGCCGGAAGGTGTTGCCCGGTCCGAGGACGGTGAGCGTCCACGGGTTGTTGGCGTTGGCCCCGGTCCACGGCGTCACGGCGGCGGCGGCCATGGTCTCGGTGAAGACCGTGTTGGTGGCCAGGCCACCGGCGCTGTAGGTGAGCTGCACCTGCGTGAGGGTCGCCCCGGCCGCCGCCTGGATGCGGGCCGTGACCGACACCTCATCCACGTAGGTGGGCGTGTTCGGGCTGGTGGCGGGGTTGCTGATGGTCGGCGGGGGCAGGACGCCGGCGCCGAGCAGCCCGATGTCAAACGCCGCGCCGACCGAGGTGTCGCTGCTGGCGAGATGGAGCGTAGCGGTTCTGGCGCCGGCCGAGACCGCGTTGAACTGGACGGTCATCGTCGTGCTGCCGCCGGGTGCCACGCTGGCGGCCGGGGGCACGGTCACGACGAAGTTCGTCGCGTTGGCGCCGTCGATCGTGGTGCCGGTGAGGGTCAGCGTGTTGGTCCCGTTGTTGCGGAGGGTGAACGTCCTCGTGGCGCTGGCGCCGACGTTGACGTTGCCGTAGTTCACCGTGCTGACGCCGTCCGACAGCGGCGTGCCCGCGGGTTGTTCGACGGCGAGTTGCGAAACGGGGCCGGGTCCGGTGTAGCGGACGATGACCTCGTTATCGAGGATGAGGTTGGAGGACCAGATGAACTGGGCGCCGCTGGCGCTGAACTGGCCGGGGAAATTGAGGTAGGCGGGCTTGTTGTCCACGCCGACGGTGGCCTCGCTGTAGGTGGCGGCCTGCGGCCACCCGGCATCGTTGAAGCTCTTCGCCTGCCAGTTGGCCGGCACCGGGTAATGCAGGGCGTAGGCGTTGGTGCCGAGGGTGGTGGTCGTGGGGGCGGCCGAGGAGTTGTGGGTGCCATCCGGCATTTCCACGACCAAGGCCGGGTTGTCGAGCGGCGCGATGTAGAAGCTCTGCGCCTTCCAGCCGCTGCCCGTCACGGTGCCGTCGCTGAAGCTCCCCATGAACCCGCCGTCGCCCGGGTGATTCGGGTTGCCGCCGTTGAGTTCCGTGCCGAGCCCGAGGTTCTCCTCCCAATCGACGAGCTTCACCGCGTAGGTGACGGGGCGCTTGGCCCGGAACCGGACCACACAGGAGTTGAACGGCGTGTAGGGCACCGGGTCGACGCCCACCAGCGTCCCGTTGGCGTAGAGCTCGAAATAATTGTCGGCAAACAGGTAGCCGGTGATGACCTCGCCGTCGGGGTCCACCTCGACGATGGGCACGGCGTTCAGGTTGACCGCGCCGATGTTGGGCGGCATCACGCCGGTGGTGTCGTTGTAGAGGTCGGGGGCCTTGGGGCCGGTCGCGAAGAGCGTGGCGGAGGGGACGGTCCAGGCCGTGCCGTCCGACGCGGTGATGGCGCCCACGCCGGTCACGCGCTGGCCCGGGGGATAGAGGTTGGTGGCGACGGTGATCGCGCGTCCCTGGCTGATGGAGCGGAGGTCGGACGCCCCGGCGCTGCGGACGGCGAAGACGGGATAGGCCGAGGCCTTGGACTCGTAGCTGATGATGCCCTGGGAGTTGCGGGTGGGCCCGTTGGTGGCGGCCACCGTGTTGTTGATGCCATGCTCCACCAGCCAGGCCTTGGTGGCGTCATTGCGGAGCGAGGTGGAGGACCAGTAGGCGGTGGCGGGAGCGAGGGCCTTGAGGACCAGGTTCGACCCGGGGTTGATGCCGGTGCCGCTGTTCACCGTGAATGTGGTGGCGTTGAGCACGGACACAATGGTGGGCGCATTGGTGGGCAGGTAGGTGCCGGCGATGCTCACGGTGTCGACGAGCGGCATCCTGGCGATGAGCCCGGTCGTGTCGGCGCAGGTGAGGGTGGTGCCGCCGCTGGTGGTGACGCAGGCCGTGAGCGTTTTGGCGAAGAGCGTGCGGTTGAAGCTGGGCCGGACCCCGGTGGCGCTGGTCGCGGTGGTGAGGGTGTAATCCGTGAGCGTTTGCAGTTCCTTGATGCTGGGCAGCCGCCAGTCGTTGCGCCCGCCGAGCGAGAGGCCCTCCGCGTAGTTCAGCGCGGCCTCCCAGTTCGTGGCCGCGGCGGGCAGTTGGGCCCACATGAGTCCGGTGTCGAGGTCGGTGACCGTGCCGTCGCAGTTGTTTTGGTAGTTGTGCCCGTTGTTCGCCTTGGCGCCCCGCACGTAGCGCGCGTGATAGCGGAAGGCGCCGCCGGCGCTGAGGGTCTCCGACTTGGGCTTACCGCCGAGGCCGCCGCCCGCGTTGCCGCACCACACCGAGGTGGCGCTGGCGCCGTAGGCGTCGCTGGTCCACCAATACTCGGCCGCCCCGGCGGGGTTGCTGGGGAAGTAGGTGGTGTTGAGGGCGGGATTGCCGTTGTTGTGGTGGTAGAGGCTGAACAGCTCGCTCGGCGTCGGCAACCGCCAGTCCGTGTAGCCGCCGGTGCTGACGGTCCCCGCGTTGGTTACGGCGGATTCCCAGGTGGACTCGCCGTTGTCGACCTTCTGCCACATGAGGCCCGTCACGTGGTCGGTGATGGTGCCGTTGCCGTGGTCGGTGAAGGACTGCGGGTTGATGGTGTAGTCCGCGTCCTCGCCGTAGGTGGCGGTGGTGTCGAGGGTCTGGCTGGTGTCGGGCAGGCTGGCCATGCTGGAGGCGGCCATGGGGTAGGCGGCCAGGCGGTTGCCCGAGGCGGTGCCCGCGGTCGGGGTGTAGTTCGTCGTGGTGGTGGCGCCCGGCAGCCGCCAGGTGACCGTCATCGACCGGGGCGTCGTGGTGCGGTTGAGTTGCCAGCACTCGTCGTAGTTCGTGCCGCCAATGGCGACGCGCATGAGGAACTGGTCGGGGGAGGGGACCCCGTTGGTGTTCTCGACGAGGTGCCCGGCATTGGTGGCGAGGGCGACGGGATTCTTGAAGGCCACGATGGAAGCACCACTGACCGCCTGGGCCGTGTAGCCGCCGGTGCCGGAGGGGCGGATGGACCCGACCTCGGCCTGGCCATCCACCTGGCCGCCGAAGTTGACCACGGTGCCGTGGAAGTTGGTCATCAGGTAGGGGCTCTGGGGCGTGCCGTAGCGATGGGTGGCGTCGGTGTTGGTGGTGCCGATGGCGTGGTAGTGGTAGCCCCAGCTGTTGCCGAGGTCATGGCCGCCGTCCACGGTCAGGGGCTGGCGGGCGGTGCCGTCGGGTTCGAGGTAGCCGTAGATGGGATAGCCATCGAGGGCCCAGGCCACGGGCTTGTCGTTGCCGAGCACGCCGCCGAATGCGCTGAGCAGGTGGGTGGGGATGATGTGGTAATGGTAATCGTCAGCCAGGCCGCAATGGCCGCCGTAGGCGTCCAGCTCGCCGATCTCGTAGGAGACGCGCCCGGTGTTGTTGGCCGGGTTGAAGATGGCCACGCCGTTGGCGGCGAGGGCGATGGCGCCGCGCTGGAAGTTGTTGCTGGTGCTGCCGACGGTGAAGATGCGGATGGGGGAGGGGGACGGCGTGGGCACGAGGGGGATCCGCCAGTAGTTGGGCTGGCGATAGCCGAGGGAGCCCGCGTTGTTCTCGGGGTTCACCGTGCTGGCAAAGTAGGCGGCTGGCACGGGGATTTGCTGCTGCCAGGAGGTGATGCCGACCATCAGGTTGGGCATCAGGGTCCGGTCGGGGAAGTTGTCGGATTCCGCGTAGAAGGTGGTGGTGTCCCAGTAAAAGCGCACCTTGGGTTTGAAGGCGCCGAACGACGCCGCCATGAGGGCGGCATTGTCGCAGGGGGTGCCGGCGGCGGGGGTGAACAGCGCGGGTTGCTGGAGCGCGACGTTTTCCTCGGCGATCATGGCCAACTCGGCCTCATTGAGGGGTTGGAGGTTGGCGAACTGCGGATCCTCGTGCCGATGCCACTCATGGGCGAGGACCGGCGAGACGGTCAACAGGGCAAGAAACGCTCCCAGCGCTGTTTTCATGGGGACAGCTTACCTGTCGGCACCTTAATGGGGGATGAATGGACCCCGGAAAACAGTCCCCCCCGGGCAGGGTCGGTCCCGCCGGGACCGACCGGACTTCCCGCGGTGGAACAAGCCCCAGCGGGCCTGGGTATTCGCGCAACCTCGACGCGGGGACGCCCTGGAAAGCGGCAGCTGCGCAGCCGCACTCCACATGGGGGTGCGCCGATAATCCTCAGTACGTAGCTGGGTCACGCCAGCAGGGACCGGATGATCCGGCCGTGCACGTCGGTCAGGCGGTGGTCCCGGCCGTCGTGGCGGAAGGTGAGTTGCTCATGGTTCAGGCCGAGGAGATGCAGGATCGTCGCGTGCAGGTCGTGCATGTGGACCTGGTCCTCGACGGCGCGGGCGCCGAAGTCGTCCGTGCGACCCAGGGCAAACCCCGGCCGGACGCCGGCGCCGGCCAGCCAGACGGTGAAGCCGGCCGGGTTATGGTCCCGGCCGGTGCCGTTCTTCTGGGCGTAGGGCGTGCGGCCGAACTCGCCTCCCCACCAGACCAGCGTGTCCTCCAGCAGGCCCCGGGCCTTGAGATCGGCGAGCAGGCCCGCGATGGGGCGGTCCACGGCCCGGGCATGGTCGGCGTGCTTGGGCAGGTTCGAATGCTGGTCCCAGCGCGGGTTGGCCGTGTTGTCGCCGTAGGTGACCTGGACAAAGCGCACGCCGGACTCGCACAGGCGCCGGGCCATCAGGCATTGGCGGCCGAAGTCGTCGGTGGCGCGATCGCCGATGCCGTAGAGCGCGAGGGTGGCGGGGGATTCGCCGCGGAGATCCAGCACCCCGGGCGCCTCGCTTTGCATGCGCCACGCCAGCTCGTAGGACTGCACGATGGCCTCGAGCGCGGCGTCGCCGGGCCGGGCCGCGGCCCGCTCGGCGTGCAGGGCCTGGAGCAGGTCCAGTTGGCGGCGCCGGGCGGCGGGCGTCCCGCCGCCCCCGAGGTTGCGCAGGCCGAGTTCGGCGGCGGGTTGGCCGGCGGTGCCAATGGGCGTGCCCTGGCAGGCGGCCGGCAGGAAGGCCGGGCCGAAGTTGCGCGGGCCGCCGTTGCCCAGCGACGGCGCGATGGTGACAAAGCCCGGCAGGTTCTCATTTTCCGTGCCCAGCCCATAATTGATCCAGGCCCCCATGCTCGGCCGGATGAACTGCGTCGCGCCGCAGTGCAGGAACAGGGTGGCCGGCCCATGGGCCACCCCCTCCGTCCGCATGGAGTGGATGAAACAGAGGTCATCGACGTGCCGGGCCACCTCGGGGAACAACTCGCTGACCCAGCGGCCGCTGGCGCCGTATTGGCGGAACGCCCACGGCGATTTCATCACCCGCTGGTCCGTCGCGCGCTGTCCCGTGTTCGCAATGGTCCGGGGATCATCAAACGGCATTTGCGACCCGTCATGGCGCTCCAGCAGCGGCTTGTAATCGAAGGTGTCCACCTGGCTCGGCCCGCCCTGCATGAAGAGGAAAATCACCCGGCGCGCCCGCGGTGGGAAATGCGGAACCCGCAACCGGCCCGGGCCGCCCGCGGATCCGGCGCCGGCGGCCCCGCGCGCGGACCAAAGCCCGGCCAAGGCCAGCCCCCCAAAGCCGCACGCCAACGTCTGCAGGGCGCGGCGCCGGGAATGGAGCGTCGGACCTTGCGGGGCAGGGGTGGAGCTCATGGCATCAGTCCAGGTGACGGAAGTCCGCGTGCGCGAACAGGGCGTGATAGATCTCGGTCCAGGCCGTTTCCGGGTCGAGTTCGGCCAGGTGGCCCCGCGCCACGGCCGTCTCGGCGGGGGTGGGCGGCCGTCCCAGCGTCTGCTCCCAGGCGCGGTGCAGGCGGCTGACCTCCGGTGCCGTGCCCGCCGGGGAGGGCGCGGCCAGCAGGCGCCGCGCGGCATGGCCGGCCTGCTCGCGGATGAACGGATGGTTCAGGAGGAACAACGCCTGGGTGGGCACGATGCTCTCCTGGCGCCGGCCGGTCACCATGCTGGTGGGGGCGAAGTCGAACGTCTCGAAGATTTCCGGCAACGCATTGCGGAAGACCGGCAGGTAGACGCTGCGCTGCGGGGAGGTGGCGATGAAGCCATAGTCGGCGGTGCGTTCCCGGGGAAAGGTCGGTCCGCGCGGCGGGGCCAGGTCGAGTTGGCCGCTGATGGCCAGCACGGCATCGCGGAGTTGTTCCGCGCCGAGGCGCTTGCGGAAGGCGCGCGCCAGCCGGCGGTTGTCGGGATCGGGGTCCTTGCCCGGCGTGGCGGCGGTCGCCATTTGATAGGTCCGCGAGAGCACGATCTCGCGGATCAGGCGCTTGGTGCTCCAGCCGTCCGCCATGAACCGGCGGGCGAGGTCATCCAGCAGCTCCGGATGGGTCGGGCTGTCCCCGGTCGTCCCGAAATTGTCCACGCTGCGCACCAGGCCTTCCCCCACCAGCCAGGCCCAGACCCGGTTGACGTAGACCCGCGCGGTCAGCGGATGGTCCGCGGAGGCCAGCCAGTCGGCCAGTTGCCGGCGCCCGCTCTGGCCCGCGGGAATGGCCGGGGGCGGGCCGGCCGGGGTGGCCGACAGGAATCCGCGCGGCACGATGGCGCCCGGGTTTTGCACCTCGCCCCGGACCTGGATGGTGCCATCCCCCGGTTTCTCCACCTCGCGCACGGTCATGACCATCGGCCGCCGCGGCCCCTGCTGGCGCAATTCCCGCAGGCGCTTCTCGAGGGACGCGATGGGGGCGTCCGGGCCGGCGGCGGCGGGGACAACGCTCGCGGAATCGAGGGGCAGGAACTGCACGGCATCCGCGGTGACATGGCCGCGGGTGTGTTCGGTCCCAACCAACACGTTGGCGAACCCATTCGATTCAAACCGAAACCGGCCCAGCACGGCGAACCGGCCCTCGACGTCGGGCGCCAGCCGCTGGTTGACCGTCACGGTCGTTTCCCCGTCGGCATGGAAGAGGGTGACCGGGACGTTGGTGGCGCGGTTGGCGCCCGGATGGTAGGCGAGGCGGACCTCGTAACGGCCGGCCGGCAACTGGTCCGGCGCGAAGGAGAGGGTCTTGGCGCCCTTGTCCTGGTCGAGGTCGTGCCAGTAACCGTCCCCGATGTAGCGGCCGGAGTGGGTGGAGTGCCGCCACTGGCCCACCTGCCGGGCGCGGCTGCTGTCGATGACCAGCCCGGGCAAATCCGACGGCGCGATGACCTTGGGCGCGGCCGGCGTCGCGGGTGAGCCGGCCGGGCCGCCGTGGCGGGATCGGCCTCCCGCGCGGGCGCTCTTGAGTTCGGCTTCCACGCGGGCGAGGTCCGCCTCGTGCCGTTGCAGGGCGGCCTCCTCCTCGGGGCTCACCGGCAGCGGGGTTTCCAGCCACTCGGAAACATTCGCGTGCTTGAGCAGGCGCGCGTTGCGGAGGATTCCGGCCATGGCGTAGTAGTCGCGCGTCGGGATGGGGTCGAACTTGTGATCGTGGCAGCGGGCGCAGCCGAGGGTCTGGCCGAGGAACGCCTTGCCGAGGGTGTCGAGCTGCTCGTCGATCACGTCGAGCTCCAGTTGGCCCTTGTCCTGTTCCTCGAGGTTGGTGTTGCCCAGCGCGAGGAAGGTGGTGGCGATCAGGCGGCGTTGCCGGACGGGCAGGGGCTCGGCTCCGGCGGGGAGCAGGTCGCCGGCGATCTGTTCCCGGGCGAACTCGGCGAAGGGCCGGTCCTCGTTGAACGCGTCGATCACGTAGTCGCGGTAACGCCAGGCCTCGCGAAAAACGAAGCCCCGCAGCGTGACGGATTCGGCGAAGCGGGCCACATCCAGCCAGTGCCGTCCCCAGTGTTCCCCAAAGCGGGGGGAGGCGAGCAGGCGATCGACCAGCGCGGCGAGGGCGGCCGGGCGGTCCCGCTGTGCCGCCTGGATGAAGGCCGCGAGTTCCTCGGGGGTTCCAGTGGGGCCAGCACGAACCGGTCGATGGCCGACTGCCCCCAGCGGGTGTCGCGCACGACGGGCACTTTCGGGGTGGCCAGCGGTTGGTAGGCCCAGTGCGGACCGGGATGGGCGGCGGCGGCCGTGGTGGCGGCCGGGGCAGGGTGGGCTGGCGGGGTCGCGCTGGTCCCCGGCGCAAGGCACGCCGGGATCAACAGCGCCCATCGCGTGACCCGGGGGAATAGCACGCGTGGACATTGCCAGAGCGGGTGGCGCCTGACAAGGCGCGACCGGGCTGCCCAGTTGTCGTAGCAGCCGGCGTAAGCCG
>JBJOEZ010000079.1:0-8717 GCA_046048995.1 Verrucomicrobiota bacterium
GGCCGGCGCGCGGGCGACCCGCCCGCTTAACCCCCCGGCCCAACCCGCTCACGCGGGTTGCTACCGTAGCAGCGGACGTTCGTCCGCTGAAGCCACCCCCCAACCCGCTCACGCGGGTTGCTACACCAGCCTCCGCACGACGGCGGCTACGAAAAAGCGGGGCGCGACTTTCGCCGCGCCCCGCGTGACCGGGCACCAACACCAACCTTACCGCTTGGTCTTGGCTGAGACGGTGTTCGAGTAAGCCGACGCCCCGGAGGCGTTGTAGGCCTGCACCCGATGGAAATAAGTCGTGTTCGCCGTGAGCCCGGTGCTCGCATACGACGTGGCATTGGCACCGAGGGTGGCGATGCGGGTCCAAGTGGTCCCGTTCAGCGACCGTTCCACATAATAGCCGGTCTCGTTGTTGGCGTTATCCCGCCAGGTGAGGTTGATCTGGGTCTTGGAAATCACCTTGGCGGCGAGGGTGGTCGGGGCCGCGGGCGGCGGGAGCGGGGTGCTGGCCGAGGCCGGGTCGGTGTAGGCGGAATCGCCATAGGCGTTGCTGGCCCGGACGCGGTAGGCATAGCTGTTGCCTCCGCTGACCCCGGTGTCGGCATAGGTGGTGACGTTGGCGCCCACGGTGGCGACCTGGACGAACGCCCCGCCATTGAGGGACCGTTCAATCTTGAACCCGGTCTCGTTGCCGGCGTTGTCCGTCCAGGCCAGATCCACCCGGGTGCTGCTGGCTGCCGTGGCCGTCAGGGCCGACGGGGCCGAGGGGGGGACGTCCTGCACCGTGATCACCACGGTGGCAGAGGCCGTGAAGCCGGCGGGATCCGTCACGGTGAGCACGGCCGAGTAGGTGCCAGGGGTGGTGTAGACGGTGCCGGGGTTGGCCTCGGTCGAGGTCTGGCCATTGCCGAAGTCCCAGGAAAAGGTCAGGACGCCGGCATCGGGATCGGAGGATCCGGTGGAGTCGAACTGAACGGTCAGCGGGGCCAACCCGGAGGTCGGCGTGGCCGAGGCCACCGCGGTGGGCGCGCCGGAGTTTGGCACAGTGCCGCTCACGGAGTAGCTGCCGATGCTGCCATAGCCGGAATAACCGGTGCTGAGGGGGTCGGCGGAGCCCACGCCATCAATGCGCAGGTAGTAGGTGCCCGCCGGCATGGCGCCCAGGGACAGGGAGGCGGACAGCGTGGCGGCCGGGCTGTTGAAGCCCACGATGTTGCCGAGGCTGTCGAAGAGGGTGGCCTCAACGTTCAGGTTCGGCGACTTGGTGTCGACCCCGATGTTGATCACGATGTTGCCGGCGCCGGCATCGATGCGGAAGTAGTCCACATCCGTGTTGCGCTCGATCAGGCCCTCGACCAGAAAGCTGCCGGAGGGCACCAGGGTCGCGCCGGCGGAGCTGTTGCCGTGGTCGTCGGCGATGTAGGGGATGTTGTAGGAGGCGGTGATTTTCGCGAGGTCATCCTCGGTGTTGTTGGCGCCGCTGTATTCGCCGCGGCTGAATTGCACCACGGGCTGGTAGTAACCCACGCCCATGATGGGTGCCCAGCCGTCGGCCCCGCTGCCGTGCCCGGAGTAATATCCGGCCGTGCTGGTGCCGTCGTGGTAGAGATCGAGCGTGTGGCCCACTTCATGGCTGACCGCTTCGGCCACGTATTTCTCGTTGCCGTTGCCCAGATTGTTTTCCCAGACGTAGGTGGGCGTGTCCGAACTCCAGTCGAAAGAGCCGATATAGGCCACGCCGCCGTAGCCATTCGGGCTATACCAGTCCTGGCTCGCCCCACCGATGCAGACCCGGATGCCATAGTTGAGGTCCGAGGTGGTGGACTTGCGCAGGGCTTCCACGCCCGGGTCCTCCGTCGTCACGTCCACGTCGAACGGCGCGAAATCCTCCGACACCCGCTGCCAGATGCCCTGGATCCGCTCCAACTCGGTGGTGCTGAAGGAGGACGGCACTCCATCGATATCATACGGGGGCGTCACAAAGGTGCTGTCCCCGTCCGTATAGTCCGTCCACGAGGTTCCGGTGGTCGTATGACCGTTGAAGTCCAGGTAGATCTTCTTGGTCGCCGAAGGCCGGCTGTGCAGGGTGAACGTCTGCTCCAGCGGCACCAAGGCGGCGGCCTGCACGGTGCCCCCCGCCACCACCGGGGCCTCGGTCGGGGCCGGCAGGTGCGACTCAGCGAAATACAAGCGACCCTGCCGATCCACCCACAGGTCCTGGTCCTTCCGCAGCCGCTCGGCCAGCTTTTCCGAAGTCATCCCGTAATGCCGGGCCACCCCCGGCAATTGGCTCGCCAAGGCCGCGATCGCCGCCTCGCCGTGCACCGCCCGGTCCAAGGCCACTTCCGGCAAGGCCGGTCGTCCAGGCCGAAGATCCTGCGCCATCATCAACGTTGCCGAACCCAGCAGGGCGGCGGTTGCCACCGCGGTCACCCTGCCTACCATGGAATTTATATTGTAGGTCATCATGCGGTTCATACCTAAGCACTGGACCCTCGGTCGCGCCACTGGCTGGAGTTGTTTTTGTTTACACCTCGGTTGGCCTGCAAAAAGGGGGCTGGGTACCCGTCGGGGCGGTCGGGGCACCGTTTGATACCCGGGCACCGTTTGACACCCGGTGCGGGACTTGGCTAGCGTCCGCGTCACGGTCCGACTGCACCCCACTCCAACCACGTTTGCCCCATGTCCACCCCTCATTCCTGGCGTTACTTCCGCGCCGGCGGCTTTGACCAGATCCGTCTCGAGTCCGGGGCTGACCTTCTGCACCTGGACCAACTCGACCAGAAACTGTGGGCGGCGCTGAGTTGCCCGACGCGCGGGTTGGAGTTTGACACCCGGACGCTGGACCTGCTGGACACGGACAAGGACGGCCGGGTGCGTGCGCCGGAGGTGATCGCGGCGGTGAAATGGGCCTGCAGCATGGTGCGCAACCCCGACTGCCTGCTCCAGAGTTCGGCCGCCCTTGAGCTCTCCGAGTTCAACGACACCCATCCCGAGGGCAAGCAACTGCTCGCCTCGGCCCGGCAAATCCTGGCCAACCTGGGCCGCCAGGATGCCAAGGTCATCTCGCTCGAGGACACGGCGGACACGGTGAAGATTTTCGCCCAGACCCGGTTCAACGGGGATGGGATCATCCCGGCGGAGGCCGGCGAGGACGCGGCCACCCGGGCGGTCATCACGGACATCCTGGCCTGTGTGGGTGCGGAGACGGACCGCAGCGGCAAGCCCGGCCTTGCCCAGGCCAAGGCGGACCTGTTCTTTGCGGAGGCGGCGGCCTACGCGGACTGGTGCAAGAAGGCGGAGGTGGACGCCGCGGGGATTCTGCCCCTGGGTGACCAAACGGCGGCGGCCCTGGCCGCCTTCAAGGCGGTGCAGGCCAAGGTGGACGATTATTTCGCCCGGTGCCGCCTGGCCGCCTTTGACCCCCGCGCCGTGGCCGCGCTCAACCGCCCCGAGTCCGAGTATGTCGCCCTGGCGGCGCACGATCTTTCGTCAGGCGCCTCCGAGGTGGCCGGTTTCCCGCTGGCCCACATCGAGGCCAACCGCCCGTTGCCCCTTCGGGAGGGACTGAACCCGGCCCACGCCGCCGCCATCGCCACCCTGCAGGCGGCGGTGTTGAAGCCGCTGCTCGGTGACAAGGCCGCCCTGACCGAGGCCGACTGGAGCGCCGTCTCGGCCAAGCTCCTGGCGCACGGGGCCTGGAGCGCGGCCAAGGCGGGCGCGACCGTGGAGAAGCTTGGCCTCAAGCGCGTCCGCGAAATCCTGGGCGGCAAGACCCGCGACACCATCAATGCGCTCCTGGCCAAGGACCTCGCCCTTCGGCCGGAAGCCGAGGCCATCGCCGCGGTGGACAAGCTCCTCCGCCTGCGCCGCGACCTGCGGCCGCTGCTCAACAACTTCGTCTCCTTCGAGGATTTCTATTCCGGCCAGCGCAAGGCCATCTTCCAGGCCGGCACGCTCTACCTCGACGGCCGCAGCTGCGAGCTCTGCGTGGCCGTGGCCGACGCCGGCAAGCACGCCGCCCTCGCCGGCCTGGCCAAGACCTACCTCGCCTACTGCGACTGCACCCGGCCGGGCGGGGAAAAGATGACCATCGCCGCCGCCTACACCGGCGGGGATGCCGACTTCCTCATGGTCGGCCGCAACGGCCTCTTCTACGACCGCCAGGGCCGCGACTGGGACGCCACCATCACCAAGGTCATCGAGAATCCCATCAGCATCCGCCAGGCCTTCTGGGCCCCCTACAAGAAACTCGTCCGCCTGATCGAGGAACAGGTTGCCAAGCGCGCCGCCGCCGCCGATGCCGCCGCCGACGCCCGCCTCGCCCAGACCGCCACCACCGCCGCCAACCTCGACAAGGCCAAGGCGGAACCCAAGAAGGTCGATGTCGGCACCGTGGCCGCCCTCGGCGTCGCCTTCGGGGCCATCGGCTCCCTCCTCACCGCCCTCGTCGGCTACCTCTCCGGCCTGATCCAGCTGCCCTTCTGGCAGCTGTGCCTCGCCATGGCCGGCATCCTCGCCGCCCTTTCCTCACCTTCCATGCTCATCGCCTGGCTCAAGCTCCGCCAGCGCAACCTCGGGCCCATCCTCGACGCCAATGGCTGGGCCATCAATGGACGCGTCCGGGTCAACGTCCCCTTCGGCGGCGCCCTCACCCACACCGCCGAACTCCCTCCCGGCGCCCTCCCCACCTTCGCCGTCCGCTACCCCGAACCCCCCACCGCCCTCCGCCGGCTCGTCCTCACCCTCATCGCCGCGGCCTTCTTCTACAGCCTCGCCGACCACTACGGCCTCATCCACCGGGCCACCGGCGGCCAATGGGGTTCCGAGGCCGCCGCCCGCACCGCCCAGCCCAAGCCCGAACCCGCCGCCGCCAACCCCGGCTCCACCAACGCCCCGGCCAAGCCCTGACCCCGCCCGGGCGCCCACCCCCGAAGACCTCCTGAATCTTTATATCGCTTTACAGCGATAACACGATTTACGAGCGCCGCCGCCTGGGGCAGGGTGGCGGCCGCATGACACTGGAATGCCGCCTTCCTTCCGCCGCCCGGGCCGCCCTGGCCGGGGCCGCCCTGCTGGTCCTCGCCGCCGGCTGTACCCAGCCCGCCCCACCCGCCCCGGCGCCGACTCCGGTCCCGGTGGATCGAGTGGCTGAGGGCCGGCGCATCACCGCCGAGGCCTTTGCCACGCTGAGCCGGAGCCTGCTTCAGGCGCTGGCCGAGGGGGGCGTGCCGCGGGCCCTGCCCTTCTGCCATGCGCAGGCCGGGCCGCTCACGGAGGGCATCTCCGCACGGGCCGGCGCCACCGTGCAGCGCCTGTCCCACCGGGCGCGCAACCCCGCCAACCGGGCGGCCGGGCGGGACGCCGAGGTGCTGGCGGAGTTCGCGGAGCGCCTGCGCTCCGGCCAGGCCGCCGCACCCCGGGTGGAGCGCGACCGCGCGGGCCGGGACGTGTTCTACGCGCCCATCGTCATCCCCATGGACACCTGCCTCCAGTGCCATGGGGAACCCGGCCGCGACATCACTGAGGCCAACCTCGCGCTCATCCGGTCGCTTTATCCCGACGACGCCGCCACCGGCTTCCGCCTCGGCCAGCTGCGCGGCCTCTGGAAGGTCACCTTCCCCGCCCAACCCTGAACCCCGCCCACTTCCCATCATGAGCCGACACCTTCCCGCGGGCGAGTGGCGCATGACCGGCGTGGACCGCTCCGAGTTCCATCTCCACCAGGCCGGGCTGCTCTTCCTGCCCTTCGCCCACTCTCAGGATGGCGACCTGATCCGGACGCACATCGTCCTCACGTGACACCACCGGGACTCATCCTTTCCCTGCACCGCATGCCGAAACACCGCTCCGCCGCCGCGCGCAGGCGCCTGTCCCCCGACGCCCTCGTGCGGGTGGCCGCCATGTTCTCCCTTTTCTCCGAGCCGGCCCGGCTGGCCATCCTGCAGGAACTCCAGGCCGGCCCGCTCTGCGTGAATGACCTGGTCGGCATCCTGGGCGTCTCCCAGGCCCATGTCTCCCGCCAGTTGCAAATCCTGCATGAGGGCGGCCTGCTCGCGCGCGAACGCAAGGGCACCCAGGCCTTCTACACCATCGCCGACCCCATCGTCTTCCGCCTCTGCGAGGACGTCTGCGGCAAGCTCGCCCGCGACGCCCAAGCCGAGGCCCGCGCCGCCGGGCAGTTCGGGGCGTAACGGGCTCCCTCCCAAGTTCCGACACGGACGCCCACCCACTGCACGGCCCCTTCCAACGGGCACTGCCTTGACTTTCCAGGGCTGCTTGGCTTCGATCCCACCTCCGAGAAATCAGAGGGTTTACTCCCACCTTACACACCCGCACCTAGGTGAGGGCAGTGCTGCCATGGTCCATGGCCAGAGGTGGAGAAAAACCCAACACCCTTGCCGTCGCCATGCATAATCCCGCCCTCCTGCGCCCATTCCGATCGGTCCTCACCCTCCTGCTCACCGCCGCCATCTTGTCACTGGCCGGAAACCTGTCCGCCCAGGTGCGGTTCTCCTGGGTGCGCAACGGATACTCCGCCGGGTATGCAAACCACGGCTGTGCCGTCGCCACCGGGCCCGATGGTTCGGTCCACGCCGGGGGCTTCATGCACTACTACATGAACCTGGGATCAACCAACTTTTATGCCTACGAGAGTAGTTCAAGCTACGACAGTTTGCTCACGCGCTACAACGGGGCCGGGGAACTGCTTTGGTCCCGAACGGACGGCGGCCACTCCAACGAGGAAATCCGCGGCACTGCAACCGATTCCTCAGGGAACATCTATAGCTGCGGCTATTTCGGAGGAACCGCCTACTTCAGTCCCTCCACCAACATCACGTCCCAAGGGGCCACAGACATGTTCCTCGCTAAATACGCGCCTTCCGGGGAGTTACTTTGGGTAGTGCGGGCGGGTGGGGCGGCCCAGGAGATTGCCTTAAGCGTCGCCGTGGATCGGCAGGGGCAACCGGTCGTCATGGGTTATTTCCAAGGCTCGATGAGTTTTGGGCAGACCAACCTGACGAGCCTCGGTGGACAGCAGTTGTTTGCCGCAAAGTATTCCCCCTTAGGCTCATTGCTTTGGGCAGCGCACCTGGGAAGCGGGGGAGATCTATACCCTGGCGGCGTGGCCACCGGGCCGAATGGGGAGACCTACATCAATGGCTGGTTCACCAGCAACATCCTACTGGAGGACCGCTGCCTCTTCGCCAACGCAGGAGCCGACGGATTCCTTGCACGCCTCAGCCCCAGTGGCAGTGGCGACTGGATCCGGGCCACCGGCGGAGCCGGCACCGAAATCAGCCAATCTGTGGCCGTCAGCCCAGACGGTAGCATTTGGACCTGCGGCCATTTCAGCGGATCTCTGCCCTCCCCTGGCACTAACCTGAACAGCATGGGCAACTACGACATCTACGTTGCACGCCACTCGCCCCAGGGCACCCTCCTTCTTAGTCGCAGCTTTGGTGGCACCGCGGAGGACTATGGCCAAAGCCTCGCCATCGATGCGGAAACCAATGTCTATGTGACCGGATTCTTTGCCAGCAGCCCGGCCATCTTCGGAAGCACCAACCTCTATACGACGGGTAGCTACGATCTTTACCTGATGCGGCTCGACCAACTCGGGGACGTCCGCTGGGCGACGCGGGCGGGCAATGGGAATGCGGAGTTTGCCTACGGCGTGGCCGTCAGCGGCAACCGGGACATCTACGTAACCGGTTACTTATCTTATAACAGCTCGTTCGGGGACACCAACGTCTCCGTCGGCTCCGGCCAAGGCTTCTACCTCGCCAAGTTCACCCGCGACCTGCCCTTCATTGCCGCCCAACCGGTCAGCCAGGTTCTCTCCGAGGGCTCGACGCTGAACCTCAGCGTGACCGTCACGGGCACCCCGCCCTTTGCCCTGCAGTGGCAGTTCAATGGCGCGGATCTGCCCGGGGCGACCAACGCCTCCCTCGTGGTCCCCGGCGCCACCACCAACCTCAGCGGCAGCTACACCGTCCGCATCAGCAACCCCGAGGGCGCGGTCCTCAGCGATCCCGCGTCCGTGTGGGTGACCAGTTTCAGCAGCACACTCGGCACCACCGGCCTGGTCTGGAGCACGGGCGGCGACGCCGTCTGGTTCTCGCAGACCAACGTCACCTACGACGGGACGGAGGCGGCCCGCAGCGGGGCCATCACCAACAGCCAGCAGACCTGGCTGCAAACCCAGGTCACCGGGCCTGCCCGGCTTTCCTTCCTCTGGAAGATCTCCTCCGAGAACGGCTACGACTTCCTGCGCTTCAGCCTCGACGGCACCGAACTCACGAACACGTCGGGCAAGGTGGAATGGAAACTCATCAGCTTCCTGATCCCCGCCGGTACCCACACCCTGCGCTGGGCCTACACCAAGGACGAAAGCGAGAGCGTCGGCTCGGACGGCGGGTGGCTGGACAACGTCAGCGTCCTCTACACCCCGGCCATCCCCGTGCCGCCGCCGTCGCTGGTCGTCACCAGCGGCATCCAGGTGCTGCTCGGCGCCACCGTCACCGGCACCGCCCCGCTCGAATACCAGTGGCAATGGTTTGGCACCAACCTGCCGGGGGCCACGTCCGCCACCCTCCTGCTCTCCAACGTGCAGCCAGCGCAGGCGGGCCCCTACACGCTGGTCGTCAGCAACGGCGCGGGGACGGCCACCAGCGCCCCCGGTCTCCTCACCGTCCTGACCCCGCCGGTCATCAGTGTCC
>JBJOEZ010000080.1:0-7722 GCA_046048995.1 Verrucomicrobiota bacterium
CCGGCGACATCGCACCAGCGGCTGCGTTGCGCATGGGCTTCCACGCGGTTGGTCACCCCTTCGCTGGTCCGGAAGCGGGCGTTCGTGGCCCCGTTCCACGCAAAGGGCCCGCGCAGGCCCAGGCCGCCATAGTGGTATTTGGGGAGGCGCAACGGGAGTGGCCCCGAACAGCGCTGCGTGGACACCAGGTCAAACCACCACACGGTTCCAGCCGCCCCGAGCGTCACGTCCCAGGTCTCCTCGAGCACCGGCACCGGTTGGCCGCTTGTGAGGTCGATGAACCGATGCCTGGCCCGGAACCCCGCCTGCACCGGCCCGTCCCAGGAAGCCTCCACCCCCACGAAGTCCACCCGGCCCTTGCCCTGGCCCATGTTCCAGAAATCCGGCTGCCGCCCGTCGAACGTTGTCTTGGTCCAGGACCACCAAACCCCGTGGTGATGCAGGTGGTTGGCCGGGAAATCATCCGTCACCACCTGTCCGGACAAGGTGCGGATCGGATGCAGGTAACCGCCGCGGCGGTAGAGATCGGGGATGCCGGCGCGGGGCAGGGGGCCGGGTTCGCCCTGGTATTCCAGGAGCGGGAAAGCGCGGCCGGGGCCGGCGCGGCGGAAGAGCAGTTTGTCGCCCTCGCGTTCGGTCTGCCAGCGCGGGGCGGTGAGGAGTTCGGGGGCGTGGAGGAGGGGGTAGGTCGCCGTGGTCCCTTTGGGCAGCTGGCCGGCGAGGAAAGAGGCGGCCTCGGAATCCGGGAGGAACTGCAGCGGTTGGACCTGGCCGTCGACCCGGACGGCGTTGGGGCGTGGTTCCAGCTTGGGCAGGGTGACGCTCACGCGCAGTCCGGTGCGATCCGTGTCGCCGGCCTCGACGCGGATCGCCGCCGCGGGCAGGAGCTGAACGCAGGCCAGCAGGGTGGCCAGGGCGAAAACCGGGGCGGGAACGGCGGAGGGAAGGAGGCGCATGGACGGAGGATTATGGAAGGTTGGAGGCTGCCGAGAAAAGGGGCAAATGGCCGCCGGTCAGCGTCGTCACCGGGCAAGGGGTCCGGGTCCTCCTTCGCCTGCGCATGGAGCCGGCTCTCCCTTGGCGGGGGTTGGACCGATAATCAACCGTGGGCGGATTGTCGGGATGGGTTGGCTGGCCAGAGGGCCGGCTGGTCTGCTAAGGTCCGCCCCAACGCATGCCTGCCGCCCTTGCTACCCTGGAGGCTCAACTCCGCGCCCAGCCGCGCTTGTGGCTGGTGACCGGGGCGGCGGGCTTTATCGGGTCCCACCTGTTGCACCGCCTGCTGGAGCTGGGCCAGGCCGTGCGGGGATTCGACAACCTGGCCACCGGATCCCGCCGGAATCTCCAGGCGGTGCAAGCCGCGGTCGCCGCGGAGCAGTGGGCCCGGTTTGAGTTCGTGGAGGGGGACCTGCGGGACCTGGCGGCCTGCCGGCGGGCCTGTGCGGGGGTGGAGCGGGTGTTGCATCAGGCCGCCTTGGGCTCGGTGCCGCTCTCGCTGGAGCGTCCGCTCCTGACCCATGAGGTCAATGTCACCGGCACCCTGCACGTGCTGGAGGCCGCGCGGGAGGCCGGGGTCCGCCGCGTGGTCTATGCCTCCAGCAGCGCCGTGTATGGGGACGACGCCCACGACACCAAGGTGGAGGACCGCATCGGCCAATCGCTGTCGCCCTACGCCGCTTCCAAGCGGATGAATGAGATTCATGCCGGGGTGCATGGGCGCTGTTACGGGTTGGCCACGGTGGGACTGCGCTATTTCAATGTCTACGGGCCGCGCCAGGATCCCAACGGGCCCTATGCCGCCGTGATCCCCCGGTGGGCCGAGGCCCTGCGCGGGGGGGCGCCGGTCCACATCCATGGGGATGGCGAGACCAGCCGCGATTTCTGTTACGTCGCCGATGTGGTGCAGGCCAACCTGCTGGCGGCCATGACCTCCCACCCGGCCGCCCTGAACCAGGTCTGCAACGTCGCCTGCGGGCGGCGGACGAGCCTCAACGACCTGTTCCGCACCCTGCGGGAGTTGGCCGGGCGCATGCGCCCGGAGGTGGGGGCCCTGGAGCCCGTCCATGGGGAGTTCCGGGCCGGGGACATCCGGCATTCGTTGGCGGATTTGGGGCGCTCCCGGGAAGGATTGGGCTACGAGCCCACCCACACGCTGGCGCAGGGCTTGGAACGCACCTGGGCTTGGTATCAGGAGCGGTCCGGGCAAGGCAGCTGAGGCGGCCCCACCGGATGGGCGTCAGGGGCGGAGGGCAAAGGCCGGGCCATGCCCGGGGCAGGGGGACTTAGCGGCCCTCGTTGAAGTTGGAGGGCAACCCGTTGCTCCAGGTGGCGGGTTGGGCCCAGGGGCGGGAGGAATGGTTTTCCTCAGACTCCAAGTGCCCGCAACCGGTGCCAACCCAGCCGGCGCCCAGGACCAGGCCCAGCCCCAGAATGAAGCGAAACGACTTCTTCATAGGTTTTTGGGAGCATACGGGAAGACCTCGTCGCCTTCCAGCACATCATTGAGCTTCCAGCCCGGCATGATGTTGGCGACACAGCGGTCGTTCTCGACATTAAGGACGCGGACCTTGGCGACCAGGGTGCCGTTGCGGCTGATGAGGAGAACGCCGCGTTCGGGGAGGTTGTGCCTCGACCCGACATCCAGGATGACGAAGTCCCACTTGGGATCGACCACCAGCACCTTGCCGCGCACGGTGGCCGGCACATCGGGATCCTGCTTGCCGAACACATCATCCAGCCGGGCCTGCAGTTTCTTGATCTTGTCGGTGAAAATCTTGTTCTCCTCGGTCAGGGCATCGCTGACGGACCGGGCATCCTTCAGTTGCCCCTGCAGGCCGGCAATCTGGTCGGGCGTCAGCCCCGTGCCGGTCCAGCGGGCCAGTTCGTCATCCCTTTGCTTGAGCTGGTCCTTCTGCTTGGCCACCGTCGAGGTCAGTCCCTTGCTTTTCTCCTCCTCTTTGGCCAGGGAAGACTTGGTGCTGGTCAGGTCCTGCCGGGTGGTGGTCAGGTCTTCCTCGGTGCTCCTGAGCTTTTCCTGCGTATCCTTGAGATCCTTGGTGACCTTGCGCTTTTCCTCCTCGGACTTCTTCCACTTGTTGTTGAAGTCGTCGCGCGCGTCGATGATGAGCTGGACCTTTGGCTTCACCACAAACTGGCTCACCGCAATCACGGCAATGCCGGCAGCGATCGCCAAGGCCAAACAGATTCTCAAGGGCAGCATGTGAGCCGAGCGTTTCGGGTTAAAGTGGGGGGCAGGCTAGTCACTGGGGTCCAGCGTGTCAACGGCTTGCGTGAAAAAAGCCGTTCCCCCCGCCTCCTCCGCCAGCGGAACCCGGAAAACCCCGAAAACCGGCTATTTCTCCTCCTCCGCCAGCCGCCGGGCCCGTTCAATGATGCCTTCCGACCGCTTTTCCATCTCCGTCCGGACGGACCAGTAATACCGGTAGATCGAGTTGGAGGGCTGGTAGACCCCGGGGTCAATCAGGGTGACCGTCCGCCGCCAGTCATCCACCAGCTGTTTGTTGGACATCTTCCCGATGTCCCGCCACAGCCGGAAATACAGGCGGCCGGCCTCATTGGTATACCCGCCGGTTTCCAGCACGATCATCGCCTCCAGCAAATCCGTGTGCCGGCTGCGCAGTTGGTCCCGCTGCACAATGACCATCACGCTGCAGAAGACCAACAGGACCAGGAACAGCAGGGTGAACTTGTGCTGGCGCAGGAACAGCATGGGCCTTGGTCTACGCCCCGCCCCCCGGGCAGGCAAACCCTAAAACCACGCCGCACCCCCGCCGCGCCCCCGGACGCCCTGCAATTTGGGTTTCCCCCGTGTCGCTCACCCTGCTACATCCCTTGCCGTGTCCGACACGTCCGCCCAACTTTGGAAGACCCTTTCCTCCCCGCGCCGCCTGGTCCTCATTTCCGGTCCCTGCGTGGTGGAAAGCGAGGCCCTCTGCCTGCGCATCGCCGACCGCCTCCAGAAGGCCTGCCGCAAGCTGGGCATCGCCCTGGTGTTCAAGGCCAGCTATGACAAGGCCAACCGCACCTCCGGCACCTCCTTCCGCGGACCCGGCCTCGACGAGGGGCTGCGCGTCCTGGCCAAGGTCCGCCGCGAGTTCGGCCTGCCCGTCCTCACCGACATCCACACCCCCGACCAGGCCGCTCCCGTCGCCGAGGTGGTCGATGTCCTCCAGATTCCCGCCTTCCTCTGCCGCCAGACCGACCTCATTGAGGCCGCCGTCCGCACCCGGCGCATCGTGAACATCAAGAAGGGCCAGTTCCTGTCCCCGGCCGAGATGGGCCAGGTGGTGGCCAAGGCCCGGGCCGCGGGCGGACGCCGCCTGCTCCTCACCGAGCGGGGAACCACCTTCGGCTACCAGAACCTGGTGGCCGACATGCGGTCCATCCCCATCCTGAAGCGGTTGGGCTGCCCCGTCATCTTCGACGCCACCCACTCGGTCCAGCTGCCGGGCGGCGGCGGGGACAAGTCGGCCGGGCAACGCGAGTTTGCCCCGGTCCTGGCCCGCTGCGCCGTGGCCGCCGGGGCCGACGGCCTCTTCATCGAGACCCACCCGGACCCCGACCGCGCGCTCAGCGACGGTCCCAACATGATTCCACTGGCGGATCTCCCCGCCGTGTTGGCCAGCCTGCTCCGCATCCGCCGGGCGGTGGCCGGGACCCGGTGACCCGCCCCCCGTCCCAACCCCGCATGAGGCGTCCCGTCCCCAAGGCCCTGTCCCGCCGCCTGGCGGGCGTGCGCCTTTTCCTCTGCGACGTCGATGGCGTGCTCACCGACGGCACCGTCACCATGGGCGACGACCGCGAATACAAGCGCTTCCACATCCAGGACGGGCTCGGCCTGCGCCTGCTCCAGCGGGAGGGCATCCGCGTCGGCTGGGTCTCCGCCCGGCCCTCCAGTGCCACCGCCCAGCGCGCGGCCGATCTCAAGGTCGATTTTCTCCACCAGGACAAAGCGGGCAAGGTCGCCGCCGTGGAAGGCATCCTCGCCCAGGCCCGCCTCGACTGGGCCCAGGTCTGCTACGTCGGCGATGATGTCGTCGACCTCGGCCCGCTGCGCCGCGCCGGCGTCGCCGTGGCCGTCGCCAACGCCATCGCCGAGGCCCGCGCCGTCGCCCATTACGTCACCCGCGCCCACGGCGGCCAGGGCGCCGTCCGCGAGGTCGCCGACCTCATCCTCCGCGCCCAGGGCCGCTGGGAGCGCCTCATCCAGGAGTTCTCCGCATGAGGCTGCGTCCCGCCCATCCGCGCCCCCGGCCCGGTGGCGCCCTCCCGGCCGCCGCTGCGGCCGCCGCCGTCCTCCTGCTCTGGGCCCTGCTCCCGCCCGCCCCCGCCCCGGCCCAAATCAGCCGCTACCTCCGCACCACCAACTTCGCCTACTTCGAATACCACGAGTCCACCGCCCGCGGTCCCGGTCCCCGCACCAACCGCCTCAAAAGCCAGCTCACCGGCGCCGAGGGCCAATACCTCTCCAACGAGGTGGTGCGCGTCACCCAGGCCCGGTTCGAGTACTATCCCCCCGACCGCCGCGCCACCAGCCTGGTCGCCCGCACTCCCCTCTGCCTCTTCGACCGCCGCCAGGGCCTGCTCTCCTCCACCTCCTCCCTCCATGCGGTCGCCAACGAGGGGCAACTCACCCTCCAGGGGGATTCCGGGTTCCTCTACCAGATGACCAACGCCACCTTCCACGTCTCCAACCGCGTCCGCACGGTCATCCGCGCCAGCCTGCTCCAGTCCCTCGATCGCCCCCGCCCATGATGCCCCCCCGCCCCCCCGCCGCCACCCGCCTGGCCCTGGCCGGCCTCGCCTGCTGGCTTCTGACCCCCGTCGCCGTTGGCGCCGCCCCGGCTGCGGCCGCCCCACGGACGGCCGCCACCAACCGGCTCGAGGAACTCGTCATCGTCTGCGAGGGCGGCGCCGTCGCCACCCCCACCAATGCCGTCTGGCGCAAGAATGTCCGGGCCGCCGACGCCCAGATTTATCTGGAGTGCCAGGAGTTGACCGCCCTCATCCGGACCCGGCCCGAGACCAACGCGGTGCGGGGCGCCGCCACCGCCGCCCCGCGGGCCGACGCCGGGGACGGCTCCACCAACCGGGCGCGCATCGAGGCCATCATCGCGGACACCGACGTCATGATCCTGACCCCGGAGCTGCAGATCCTCGGCGATCGCGCGGTCTACACCGCCACCAACGACGTCCTCCGCGTCAGCGGGGTGCTGGTGCTGGTGTCCGACGGGCGCGGCAGCACCCTCTGCACGAACTTCACCTTTGACCGCACCGCCAACGTGGTCACCATCGAGGGACCCCAGGCCACCGTGCTCAAGCAAAGCGCCTTCTCCCGCACCAACGCCCCGGCCCGCCCGCCCGGGCCCCGGCCCTGAGCCCCGCCCGCCCCCATGTCGTCCCTCCTCCACACCGACAAGCTCGCCAAGGCCTACCGCGGCCGCCGCGTGGTCAATGGCGTCTCCATCCAGGTCGGCGCCGGCGAGATCGTCGCCCTGCTCGGCCCCAACGGCGCCGGCAAGACCACCACCTTCAACATGGTCGTCGGCATCGTGAAGCCCGACGAGGGCCGCGTGGTCTTCGACGGACGGGACATCACCCGGCACGCCATGCACCAGCGCGCCCGCATGGGCATGGGCTATCTCACCCAGGAACCCAGCGTCTTCCGCAAGCTCACCGTCGAGCAGAACATCCTCGCCATCCTCGAGACCTGCCGCCTCAGCCGCACCGAGCGCCGCGTCCGCCTCGGCCACCTCCTCGAGGAACTCGACCTCACCCGCCTGGCCAAGAGCCGGGCCTACATGCTCAGCGGCGGCGAAAAACGCCGGCTCGAAATCACCCGCGCCCTCGTCACCAGCCCGCGCCTCCTCCTGCTCGACGAACCGTTCGCCGGCATCGACCCCATCGCCGTCTACGAGGTCCAGAAAATCGTCCGCCGCCTCCGCGACCGCGGCCTGGCCATCCTCATCACCGACCACAACGTCCGCGAAACCCTCAAGCTGATCGACCGCGGCTACATCATCCACCGCGGCGAGGTCCTCTGCGAGGGCTCCGCCGAGTTCCTCGCCGTCGATCCCAAGGCCCGCGAAATCTACCTCGGCCCCGAGTTCAACATGTAAGGCCCCCGCGCATGCCCCGCGCACGCGGCACTACCCCGGTCCCGGCAGGACCGGGGCTGCCCATCCCCCCCTGTCCTAGGTAAGGGTGCCCCCGCACCCCACCCGGGGTGCCTCCCGACTTCCTTGCTACTCCCTCCCTACTTCCTTCGCTCATCCTGGCTGGCCCGGTTTGGTCCGGTGAGCGCTCCGGCATCGAGTCCGGGGCTGGTGTGGGGCGGTTTACCTAGGTGAATCCGACGGCCAGGCTGGCCGGGACGCCCGCGCGCTGGCGTGACAGGGCCACCCTGCATCGGCATGCTTATCCCCGTTTTCATCCCATGACCGTCCACGCCCCCATCGCTGCCTGTCTCCTGGCCACCTTGATCCCTGCCGCGTCCGGCCAGGACTGGCCCCAGTTCCTCGGTCCCTCCCGCAACGGGGCCACCACGGCCTCCAACCTCGCCCAGGCCTGGCCCAAGGACGGTCCGCGGGTGGCGTGGCGCCGCGCGGTGGGGCAGGGGTTCAGCGGTCCGGTGGTCGTGGGGGGGCAGGTGCTGATGTTTCATCGCAGGGACGACCGCGAGGAGCTGCAGGCGCTGGAGGC
>JBJOEZ010000081.1:0-8685 GCA_046048995.1 Verrucomicrobiota bacterium
GGCGGGTCAGGGGAAACCCACGCCCGGAGCGGTTCCTTAGCGTCGGGGGAAGGCGAAGGCGGTGGGTGGTCGTATGGGTTGATGACCAATTCCTATAGCCAATAGCCAATAACCGATCCGCTGGCGCTGTTCTCGATCGGTCATTGGCTATTGGCTGTCCGTATTGGTCATCAACCCATACGGCCACCCACCGCCTCCAGCCCTGAAGGACGCCCCCCTGATAAGTAATCGAAAAAAAACCAACCCCTCAGAACTCCGTTAACTTCTCCAATTCCTTCACCCTCTTTTCGATATCCCCCTTCTTGACCTTCGTCGTGCGGGTGAGCCCGAACCCCTTCTTGACCTTCGTCGTGCGGGTGAGCCCGAAGCCTTCGCAGCAGAAGCTCGCGGCGACGCTGCCGTAGACCATTGCGCGGCGGATGTTGGCGTCGATGCCGCCGCGCGCGGTTGACAGGTAACCCATCAAGCCGCCCACGAAACTGTCCCCGGCGCCCGTCGGGTCGACCACTTTGTGCAAGGGATATGCCGGGCAGATGAAGAACCCTTTCGGGCCCGACAAAATCGAGCCGTGCGACCCTTTCTTGATGATGACGTACTTCGGCCCCAGCTTGTGAATCTTCCGCATGGCGGCGAAGACATTGTCTTCCTTGGTCAACTGATGCGCCTCGCTGTCGTTCAGCACAAAGCCGTCCACGCGCTTGAGCAACCGCAGCAGGTCATCCAGGGCGATGTTCAGCCAGAGGTCCATCGTGTCGGCCACGACCAGTTTCGGGCGCGCCATCTGGTCCAGCACATGATGCTGCAGCGCGGGCGCGATGTTGGCCAGGAGCACGTAGGGACTCCGCTTGTGCGCGTCCGGCAGGTGCGGGGTGAACTTCTCGAACACGCCCAACTCCGTGAGGAGCGTGCGGCGGTTGTTCATGTTCACCTCGTATTCCCCGGACCAATGGAAGGTCTTGCCTTCCTGCACCTGCAACCCGGCCAGATTGATGCGGTGTTTGCGGTAAAGGCTGACGTATTTCTTGGGGAAATCCCGGCCCACCACCCCGACCATCTTCACCGGGGCAAAGAAGCTCGCCGCCACCGAGGCATGGCTGGCCGAGCCGCCCAGCAAACGCGGGTTTTCGGCGGTGGGGGTCTTGATGGAATCCAACGCGGTGGAACCGACAATCAATACGCTCATGATCAGGATGCAGGGGTCAAGGGACGCAGTTCAGGCCCGCGACGTTAGGCGCGCCTTGAACTCGCGGCAAGCCTGCGCGACGTCCGGCGCCTTCAGGATGGCGCGCACCACGCAGATGCGCCGGGCGCCCGCGGCCAGGACTTCGTCGAGGTTCCCCAGGTCAATGCCGCCGATGGCAAACCACGGAATCCGCACGTGCGCCGCCGCCCAGCGGACGTAATCCAGCGTGACCGGCGGGCGCCCAGGCTTGGTGGGCGTGGCATAGACCGGCCCGATGGCGATGTAATCCGGCCCCGCCGCGATGGCGCGTTCCGCCTGGGCCGGCGCATGGGTGCTGAGACCGATCTGCAGCCCCGCCCCGGCCGGCAACACGTCGGTAACGTGCGCATGGCCGGCGTCGAAGAAATCCTCCTGGCCGAGGTGACACAACGGCGCGCCGACCTCCGCCGCGATGCGGGGATGGTCATTGATGACCAGCGGCACGTCATGGGCGTTGGTGACGGGCAGGAGGACCTTGGCCAGGCGACGCACCTCGGTTTCGGGGAGGCCCTTGGCGCGGAGCTGGACGATGTCCGAGCCCCCCTCACACAACTGGCGCGCGAGTTCCGCCGGGTCCCGCCCATCGAGGCAGGCGGTGTCGACAAACGTGTAAAGGCGGCAATCGGCCAAGGGCTTCATGAGGGGGGGAAGGATAACGCGACGGGATGCCCTGAATCCAGCCGACAAGAAAGCCCCGAAGGGGCGAAGTAATCCAGCCCGGGGCAACGCCCCGGGTATGGGACCATTTTTAGATCCCCAAGCCCCAACGGGGCGGCGTAACCGATGCCATGCCCATCGCGTGCCCGTCGGGCGATGCGCCAGATTACCCCGCCCTTTCAGGGCTTTTGTTCTTTGGGCCCCCTTTTCCCGGGGCGTTGCCCCGGGCTGTATTACGACGCCCCTTCGGGGCTTCCAACCGTCGCAGCGCGACGGTTGCTAACCGCCCAGAGGCATTTGCCTCTATTGCACAACTGCAATAACGGAGGCGTAATTCCTTATCTATAAGGAACGTAGTGGCACAGCGAGGGCAACCGACGCCCCGATTACGCCACCTCAAGAAGGTCCCGACACCCAAACCAACCGCATGTGCGGCATCGCAGGCATCGTGCAGACTGAGGGCGACGAGTCCTCGCTCATGGCGCCGCTCACCGCCATGCGCGAGGCGGTGCGCCACCGGGGACCCGATGACTCCGGCCTGTTCATCGGACGCCAACATCCCCCCGCCGCCCCGGCTGCCCTCTGCGGTTTCGCCCATACCCGCCTCTCCATCCTCGACCTCAGCCCGGCCGGGCATCAGCCCATGGCCAGCCCGGACGGCCGTTACGTCATCACCTTCAACGGGGAGGTCTACAACTACCGGGAACTGCGCGCGGATCTGGAGCGGGACGGGGAGGTCTTCCGCACCGGCACCGACACCGAGGTCATCCTGCGGCTTTACGCCCGGCACGGGGCCGCCTGCATCGATCGCCTGCGCGGCATGTTTGCCTTGGGCATCTGGGACGCCATGGAGGGCCGTTGTTTCCTGGCGCGCGATCCCCTCGGCATCAAGCCGCTCTATTTCAGCCGGCTCGGCAACCGCCTCCTGTTCGCTTCCGAGGTGCGCGCCCTGCTCAAGGCCGGGTTGACGCAGCGCCGCCTGTCTTCCACCGCCCTGTTCGGCTATTTCCTGTTCGGGTCCATCCCGGAACCGCTCACGCTGGCCCAGGACGTCGAATGCCTCCCCGCCGGGCATACCCTCGAATGGCGCCACGGACGCTCCACCGTCCGCCCATTCTGGCAGGCGGACTTCAACCGCCCCCAAGACCCTCCCGCGGACCCGGTCACCCATACCCGCGACGCGCTCGTGGAATCCCTCCAGCGCCATTTCGTCAGCGATGTGCCGGTCGGGATTTTCCTCAGCGGCGGCATTGATTCCACGGCGCTGGTCGCGCTGTCCACGCGGGCCTTGGGCCGCCAGGTGGAGACCTTCAGCATCTCGTTCGACAACCCCAGCCTGAACGAGGGCGACGTGGCGGCCCGCACCGCCTATCATTTCGGCACCCGGCACCATGATTGGCGCCTGGACGCCTCGGAATCCCATCGCCTGCTCAAGGGCTACATGGCGGCCGCGGACCAGCCGAGCATCGACGGGTTCAACACCTATTGCGTGTCCCAGTTCGCCCGCCGGGAGGGCATGAAGGTGGTCCTGTCCGGCTTGGGCGCCGACGAGTTGTTCAGCGGCTATCCGTCATTCGAGCGGGTGCCGCGGTTGGTGGACTGGGGCCAGCGCGCCCTGTGGCTCGGTCCCCTCGCCCGCAAGGCCGGCCAACTGATGGAACGCCACTCCTCCCAGGCGCGCCTGCGGCGCCTGGGCTATTTCGCGCAAAACCCGCCGTCGAGCAGCATCGCCTACTGGAGCGTGCGCGGCATCTTCAGTCCGTCGGAGGCCGTCTCGTTGGCCCGGCATTGCCTCGGCAACCAGACCGCCACGCTGCCCCACCTCATCGAGTTCCTCCATGTCCCGCCCCAGCCCGACCTGCGGGACGAGGTCAGCCTGCTCGAGCTGACCCGTTACATGCGCAACCAACTGCTGCGCGACAGCGACGTGATGAGCATGTCCTGCGGACTCGAACTGCGCGTGCCGTTCGCGGACCACACCCTGGTGGACACCGTGGCCAGCGTCCCGGCCGCGCGCCGCCTGCAACCCGGCAAGCGCCTGCTGGTGGACGCCGTCCCGGAGATCCCCGACTGGGTGGCCGGCCGACCCAAGCGGGGCTTTGTCTTTCCCTTCGAGCAATGGTTGTTGTCCGAGTGGAAGGACTGGTTCCGGACGGTGGACGAGCGGTATCCCGTCCCCCTGCTGAACTGGTACCGCCGCTGGAGCCTCCTGGCCCTGGAGAACTTCATCAAGGAAAACGGGATGTGACGGCCCGTCCCGGGTAGCAGTCCTCGCGCCGCGAGGACTGAAACCGTCGCAGCGCGACGGTCCCTACCCGCCGACTCCAAGCGCCGTAACGCCGACACCCATCCGCCTTTTCGGTCCCCTGGGAGGATAGTTCTGGCTAAGCGGGCTGGAAGCCCGCGCGCCGGGCCGCTACCATCCCCCCATGGCACCCGCCACCCCGCTCAAGCCCATCGACATGCACGTCCACGTCGTGGGCAACGGCACGGGCGGGACCGGATGCTGGATGCGCGTCACCGGTTGGCACCGGCCCCTGGCGGCGTTCATGCTCCATCACATCGGGCTCCCCTTCTCCGCCCTCCGCGGTGACCTCGACCGGCTCTTCATCGAACGCCTCCTCAGCCTCGTCCAAGACTCCTCCCTGGGCGCCGCCGTCATCCTCGCCCATGACGAGGTCTACGACGAACACGGCCGCCGCATGGACGGGGTCGGGTCCGTGTATGTGCCCAACGACTACATCCTCCGGCTCGCCCGGCAGCATCCGGAATTCCTGCCGGCGGTCAGCATCCATCCCGCCCGGGGCGATGCCATGGAGGAACTCGACCGTTGCCTCGCCGCCGGCGCGGTCATGATGAAGTGCCTCCCCAACTGCCATAACATCGACTGCAACGACCGCCGCTACCTGAAGTTCTGGGAACGCATGGCCGAGACCGGCCTCCCTCTCCTGGCCCACACCGGCGGCGAACATACCGTCCCCGTCGTCCGCAAGGACCTCGAGGATCCCCGCACGCTGAGACTGCCCCTCGAGTGCGGGGTGAAGGTGATCGCCGCCCATTGCGCGACCAAGAGCGGCGTGTTCGACCGGCAATACTTCCATGCCTTCGCCGAGATGACGGAGCGCTATCCGAACCTCTACGGGGACACCAGCGCGTTCAACGTGCCCATCCGCGGACGCCACATCGCCCAGTGCCGGGAGGGCCGCTTGGCGGAACGGATGCTGCACGGGAGCGACTTCCCGGTGCCCGTGAACGGCCACTTCGCCTGGGCCGACGGCCTGCTGGATTGGGACGCCTTCCGCCGGTGGCAGAAGCATCCGAACATCCTCGAGCGCGATTACCAGTTGAAGAAGGCGATGGGCTTCCCGGACGAGGTGTTCACCCGGATCCACGGCCTGCTGAGAACATGGAGTGCGCCTGCGTAGCTGGCGCTTTTTATGGAGTGCGGCTGCGGAGCTGCCGCTTTAAACGCGGAAGCGAAGCTTCCGCATCCCTGCACCTAAGGCGGTGATGGGGATTGCGCCAGCTTCGCTGGCGCGGAGAAAGCGGCAGCTTCGCAGCCGCACTCCAAATTCTTACGCGGTGCTCACCGTATGGAGTGCGGTAGCGCAGCTACCGCTTTAAACGCGGAAGCACCGCTTCCGCATCCCTGCGCCTAAGGCGGTGATGGGGATGGCGCCAGCCTCGCTGGCGCGGAAAAAGCGGCAGCTTCGCAGCCGCACTCCAAATTCTTAAACGGTGCTCACCGTATGGAGTGCGGTAGCGCAGCTACCGCTTTAAAGGCGGAAGCGAAGATTCCGCATCCCTGCGCCTAAGGCGATCACCTCGATGGCGCCAGCTTCGCTGGCGCGGAGAAAGCGGCAGCTTCGCAGCCGCACTCCTCACATCTACCGCCACTCCACCACCCGCGAGGACCGCGGGCCGTTAACGTCCACCGCCCAGTGCACGTCGCGAGCCGGGTCCACCGCAGTCAATTGGATCCGCAACTCGTCCACCCCATCCCCCTCGACGCGGCCCACCTGCCAACGGGCCAGCAACGCCGGGTCCAACGGCGGGTCAAAGTGAGCCGCCAACTGCTCGATCTGGGTCGGAAACCGTCCGCCCGACGCCGCCAAGTGCCTCTGCAGCGCCTGGTGGACCTGTCCCGCAAACCGGCCTTCCACCAAGGACCGCACGGCGCTGAAGGCGGCTTGGTAATCATCCTCGGTCTCCAAGGGGTTCTTGCTGGCATCCAGCCAGTCCTTGACGGTCGCCCATTGCAACTCGGGCGTGTTCATCTCCGGCGTGGCCCCGGCCCGCTCCTGTAGCTTGGCGGCCCGGAGCATCCACGCCCGGCTCTCGGGGGCGTTCGTGGCGAGGACCTGGTTGACGGCGGCGAGGTCGGCGCCCCGCCGGGCCAGTTGTTCCCGTAAGCGCGACTCGGCCACCAAGCGCGCCTGGAATTGCCGACGCAACTCCTGCTCCGCTGCCACCTGTTGGCGCGCCTCATCCACCTCCCGCCGATGCTGGTCCGACTGCTCCGCCAACTGCCCCTGCAACGCCTCGACCATCGCCCGCTGCTGCCGGGCCTGGCGCGCCTCATGGACGGCCAAGCCCACCCCGACCAATCCCGCCAAAGTGCCCACCGCCACCACGGTCCTCAGCGCGGCCATGGCGGCCAATCCGGACCCGGCGGACCCCGCAACCGCACCCGCGGCCCCGACGGCGGCGACCTTGGCGGCAAGGAGGGACGCCGCCACCCCGGCGGCCAACCCAGCCGGCGCCGCCTGAACAGCATTGGCCCAAAGCAAAGCCCCCAGCGCGCCGGCGCTGACCTTCACCCCGCGCCGTTCGAACAAGTCGCGCAGGCGCTCGATGGCCCGGTGGATGCGCCGTTGCGCGGCGGCTTCTGTGGTGCCCAGGAGGTCCGCGACCTCCCCGAACGATTTGTGTTTGAAATAACGCTGAATGACGGCCTCCCGATCGGTCTCTGGCAGCTCCATGAGGAGGTCGTCCAGATGGGGGGCCACGTCTTTCCAGGGGTCATCGGATTCGTCGGCGAATAGGGGGGTCATGGCGGCAACTTGCTGCTCGCGGGCTTGGCGTCGTTCCTCGGCGCGGAGGGCATCCACGGCTTTGGCGCGGGTCAACGTGTAGAACCAACCTGCCAAGGAAGCCTTGGCCTCCACGTGGGCAGCCTTGAGCGAAAACAGGCGGAACACCTCCTGGGCGACATCCTGCGCTTGGAAGTGATTGCCGCTGAGGCACCTCAGGGCGGTGGAGTAGACCAAGTCGAAATGCCTCTCCACCAGCGTGGTCAGCGCATCTTCGGACTGGTGCAGGACGTAATCCCGGAGCAGTTGGGGGTCGGTTGGCGTGTTCACTCTATTAATAAACCGTCACCCAATCGCTCTTCAGACAGAAAAACTTCAAAAAGGCGGAAATTTCCCGTCCCCCATCACGCACCTCACCCAGCAAGGATGACCGAACGGAGTAGCCACGGAGTCGGTGGTCACTTTTACCCCCCTTCCATGCCCGACCACCGGGCTCACCTGGGGGCGAATGTCTGCGTTTCGATCCGGTGTCGGTATTTACATGAAGACGGATCTCCGGGTGCAGGCTCACCTGGGTGCGGCAAGCGACACGGGGATCGCGTCGGCAACACATAACCCCAAACAGAAAGGAAAAACGTATGGCTAGCGCAAAACTCAGTCCCATCCTCGATCGGGTCCGTGGAAAAATCGGTTCGCTGGTGTTCCGGCGTTTCGGGCAGGGCACGGTCCTGCAACGCACCCCGGAGACGACCGGGCAGCCGTCCAGCCCGGCGCAAACGGCCCAGCGGGAACGGTTCAAGCTGGCGGCCGCCTACGCCCGCATGGTGATGGCGGACCCGACCCTCAAGGCCGTCTATGCGCCGCGCGCCAAGAACAAAGGCATTGGCCTGTTCGCCGTCTGCATGACGGACTACCTGGTCGCGCCGGAGGTGCTGGACATCGACCTGTCGCGCTACACCGGCAACACCGGCGAGACCCTCGGCATCACGGCCATCGATGACTTCGAGGTCACCGAGGTGAACGTGGCGATGACCCTGGCGAACGGGCAGGTGCTGGAGAGCGGTCCGGCCAGCCTGGACCCGGCCCGGGCCCGGTGGGTCTACACGACCACGGCGGCCGCCCCGGCGGGCCAATCGGTGTCCATCGAGGTCACGGCGCTGGATCGGCCCGGCAACAAGACCCGCCGGACCGAGTTGTTCGCCTGAGCTAGAGACACGGTCCCGGCGGCCCAGTGGGTCGCCGGGACCCTTTTTTGTGGAGTGCGGCAGCAAAGCTGCCGCTTTTCTTTGGAGTGCGCCTGCGCAGCTGGCGCTTTTAAAAACGGAAGCGGAGCTTCCGAATGTGTGCGCCTGCGGCGATCACACGGATTGCGCCAGCCTGGCTGGCGCGGGAAAAGCGGCAGCTTTGCTGCCGCACTCCACATGCCGCACTCCACAGAGCTTGCCCCCCTCCGCCCCCTCCCCTACCTTCCTCCCCATGCGCGAACCAAGGACGCGCTGGCCGCATGCCCCGGTGCATCAACTGGCTGCCGCCGGCATCTTTTTTGTCACTGCCAGCACCTATCACAAGCTCCATCACTTTCGCAGTGGCCAGCGCCTGCAGGTCCTGCACCGCGGGCTGCTAAGCCTCGCCGCGGACTACGGCTGGCACCTCGAAGCCTGGGCCGTCTTCTCCAATCACTATCATTTTGTGGGGCGTTCCCCGTCAGGCGCACCGGCGGCGACCACCCTTGGACCCATGCTGAAGAACCTCCACTCAAAGACGGCCGGATGG
>JBJOEZ010000082.1:0-6813 GCA_046048995.1 Verrucomicrobiota bacterium
CCGGTCTCGCGCCGGGTCATCCCGCTGCGCGGGTCGGTCCTGCAGGCCCTGGGCGAGGGCGCCGGCTACTTCCTGGGCACAAACCAATCCGGCCGCCTCACCCTGCAGCCGTAGCAGCGGACGTCAGTCCGCTGAACCCAACCCCAGCCGGCTCACGCCGGCTGCCACCCCCGTAGCAGCGGACGTCAGTCCGCTGAACCCCAACCCCAGCCGGCTCACGCCGGCTGCCACCCCCGTAGCAGCGGACGTCAGTCCGCTGAGCCCCAACCCCAGCCGGCTCACGCCGGCTGCCACCCCCGTAGCAGCGGACGTCAGTCCGCTGAGCCCATCACAAAGCGCCAGCTTCGCAGGCGCACTCCACATGGCGGCGCGCGGGCCTCCGGCCCGCTTAACGCGGACGATGGCTCACGGGGTTCTTACACCCCAGAGCCCCGTGCCGCATCACGCCGGCAAAGCGCCAGCTTCGCAGGCGCACTCCATATCCCTGCCGGCACGACCGCTTGACAGGGGCAAAGGTAAAACATAGTTATACACCATGACCAAGACGATTACCAAGATCGGCAATTCGCAGGGGCTCATGTTCGATGCCGCCCTGATGGATCTCGCGCGCATCAAGGTGGGCGACCAGGTGTCCATCACGGTTCACGAGGGAGGCGCGATCGTGCTGACCCCATTGCGGCCGGTGATCACCCCGGAAAAAGGGGCGGCCACCGCCCGGCGCTTGATCAAGAGGAATGCGGCCCTGTTTCGGCGGCTGGCATGAAGCGGCCGCTCGCGCATCCGACGGTCGAGACCGTGAAGGCCGTGCACGCGGAGGTGCTGGCGGCGCACGGCGGCGGCACGGGCCTGCGGGATGCGGCCTTGCTGGAATCGGCGGTGGCCGCAGCGCAGGCCACCATGATGGGCGAACCGCTGTTCACCGACCCCGTGGAAATCGCGGCGGCGTATCTTTTTTACCCGTGCCGCAATCATCCCTTCCTGGACGGCAACAAGCGGACGGCACTGGCGACGTGCCTGGTGTTCCTGAGCGATAACGCTCTCCTGCCGGAGGAACGTCTCGATGTGGACGCTTGGGAAGCCCTGACCGTGGATGTGGCGGCCAGCCGGATCGACCGCGACCAGACGACGACACGGTTGCGAAAACTTCTCAGGTTCCGGAAGTGAGGCCGCCTGGCCGGTAGCAGCCGACGGCAGGAGGCCTAAAGCACCGGCGGCGCGCGGGCCTCCGGCCCGCTTAACGCGGACGAGGGATCCCGGGGTTCTTTCGCCCTACGCCCCGTGCCGCACCACGCCGGCAAAGCGCCAGCTTCGCAGGCGCACTCCACACCAGTCGGCGCGCGGGCCTCCGGCCCGCTTAACGCGGACGACGGCACACGGGGTTCTTTCGCCCTACGCCCTGTGCCGCATCACGCTGACAAAGCGCCAGCTTCGCAGGCGCACTCCATGCCAGCGGCGCGCAGGCCTCCTTCGGACTCCCCCTCCAGAGTTAACCCTTTACAACCCCATCCACCCCAATAAGGTCGCGGCTGTTCTAGTTCCCTTGTTCCGTCCGGCCACGCCTGCCGTTGGCATGCCCCAACCGGTCGACCCTGCCCGGGTCTGTTGTCTACGTCCCGGGCAGGCGGTGCTGAACCCTTAAACTGTCATGCGCACACCACTGCCCCTCCTGCGGCCAGCCCTCCTCGCAGGCTGGCTCCTCCTCGGCGCCGTCGCCCTCCCCGCCGCCACCTGGACCCAGACCCTCCACCTCTATTACGGGTGGAACGCCGTCTGGCTCGAGGTCGAGCCCCGCGGCACCAACGACAGCCTGCTCAACGTCGACCAGGTCTTCACCTCGCCAAATTACCTCATCGACACGGTCGCCGTGATGTCCGGCCAGGCCGGCACGGCCGAGTTCATCACCGACACCAATCAGCTCTTCAACCAGCCCGGCTGGATTGTGTGGTCCCTCACCAATGCCTCGGCCGAGACCTCCCCCATCAACGCGCAGGGCCAACGCGCCTACCTGGTTCATGTCAGCCCCCGGAGCCCCGGGCTCTACGGCGACGGGACACCGGCCACCCCCGACCTGGTCGTCAGCGGCGATGTATCCTTCAGCAGCCGGTCCTGGGCCCTCGGCAAATTCAATCTCATGGGGTTCAACATCAGCGGCGCCCCGACCTTCCGCTCCCTCCTGGGCCCCGGCGGGTTCGTCTTCGGTTCCACCACGAGCACCGGCACGGACAAATCGCCCGTGCAACGCCTCGACCCGGCCGACGGGAGATGGAAGGACGTCAACGAGGCGGACCCGGTGGAACCCGGCCGCGCCTACTGGGTCAGGCCCCCGTTCACCTTCATCGGCCCCCGGTATGACGGCCCGGTGGCCATCGCCTTTGCCGACTCCTACCGCGGCCGCCTGGCGTTCGGCTCGACGCCGCCCAGCCTCGCGGTCACCAACCCCTTCAACACCTTCACCACGCTCAAGCTCAACCCGGCGGAACTCACCTTCTCCAGCCTGGAGGCAACCAATGGCCGCACCCACACCGTCACCCTCAACAAGCTGAGCGACGCCGGCGACCAGGACCTGCGCCTGTTCCATGTCGAGCGCGTGCCCGACCGGCTCGCCTGGCAGACCGATCCCGGCGCGGGCCCCAGCGGCGTCATCCAGAGCTGGTCCCCGGGATCCCTGTCTCCCGGCCAGTCCCGCACCATCACCCTTGGCCTGGACCGCAACTGGTCCTCCGGCGGCAACTATCGCGAGCAACTCTACCGCCTCGAGGTCTCCCTGGACGGCGGCCTGGTTTACTACTACCTGCCGGTCTCCGCCCTCAACTTTGACGTGCCCTCCACCAACGCGCCCATCGACGATGTCTCCCGCCTGGCCGGCCTCTGGGTGGGCACCATCACGGCGGATGCGGTCCTCAGCCTCACCGAGACCAACCGCCCGGTGAACAAGACCGCCTCGCGCGCCCAGCTGCGCGTGCTGCTCCATGTGGACACCAACGGGACGCCCGTCCTGCTCGCCAAGGTCATGGGCATGCAGACCAAGACCGCCGACCCCTCTGTTCTGCCGGAACAGGTGTTGATCCTGGACGAGGCCCAAATCCCCTACTACGAGGGCATCCAGGAACGCGGCGGGAAGAAGGTGGGCATCCGCTTCGAGACCGTCGGGTTCGACATGCCGCGCGACAACGGCACCAACGCGCAAAGCGCCGCCTTCCTGCAGCGGGCGGGTGGAACCACCAATGTCGCGCAGGTCACGGACGCGCAGGTCAGCGCCTACCTGGCCGGACAATCCTCGCGGCCGCCCGACCTGAACGAGGCCTACCACGACCGCTGGCCGCTGGCCGGCCGGTTCGGCCCCGGCAACACCATCGGCACGGGCACCAACGCCCCGCTGCGGCTGGACGCCTTTCATCGCACCAACCCGTTCCGCCACGCCTACCATCCCCAGCACGGGGCGGGCTATGACATCACGCGGAACTTCACCATCCAGCTGGATGCCGCCTACCAGTCCGGCTCCGGCCGGCTGACGGGCCGCTACGAGGAGGTCACCACCGGCCTGGCCACCAGCGCCCTGGTGGCGCGCGGCACCATCGTCCTCCAGCGCGCCAGCTACGTCGACCGCCTCCAATGAGGCCCAGCCCGCGCCCACCTGCCATGCGAAACCCGTTTTCCCAAGCTCCATTCGCCATGAGAACCTCGCCCTTCAGCCGCCGCCTGGCCGCCCTCGCCGCCGCCGCCGCCCTCCTGCTGCTCCTCGCGCGCCCGGCTCACGCCTTCCAATACACCTACTCGCCCACCAACACCCCGCCGGGCGCCATGTATTTCAACGGCTCCGCCACCCAGCTTGGCGACCACTTCCAGCTCACGCCGTATGCAGGCACGCAAAATGGTGCCCTCGTTCTGGATAACCTGCCCAAGACAACCATCAAGGGGTTCACCGTCCAATTCGGCCTGCGGATGACCAATAGCTCCTCTGCCGACGTCATGGCCGACGGGATCAGCTTCAACTTCGGCCCCGGCATCACCACCGATTCGGTGACGAGTGAGAAGGGCATCACCAGCGGGCTGGCCGTGGCGTTTGATACCTTCAAGAACATTTCCCCGGCGGATCCCGACTGGGTTCCTGGCATCAGCATCCGCTGGAATGGCACCGACCTCGCCTCCACCAACATCGCGAGCACCTTCAACAGCCTCAAGACCAACGCCGCCTTCCACGACGTCCTCATCACCCTCCTGCCGCCCGCCAGCCCGGGCGGGCTTTCGAAGGTCACGGTCCAATACCAGGGTGTCGCGCTGTCCGCGCAGGTCCAATACTCGCCCACCACCGACCAGACCTGGCGCATGATGTTTGCCGCGCGCACCGGGGACAATTGGTCGGAGCAATCCATCAACCAGATTTACGTGACCGGGGAAGCGACCGAGTTGACCGTGATCAGTCCCTACGGCGCCGGCCAGACCAGTCCGCAAGCCGGCGCCTACCAGCGGGCCGCGTTCGAATACACTTACGATCCCGCGAACCTCGCGCCCGGCATCCTGTCCTTCAACGGAGCCGCCGCCAACACCGCCAACCTCTTCCTGCTCACCCCGAATTCACCCCACACAAATGGCTCCCTCGTCCTCAACAACCTGCCCCAGGTCCCCATCCAGGAGTTCACGGCCCGGGTGGGCCTGCGCATGACCAACGCCAACATCTCCTTGGCTGACGGCGTGAGCTTCAACTTCGGCCCGGGCATCGCCACCAATTCGTTGCCGGATGAGACCGGCCTGACCAACGGGCTGGCGGTGAGCTTTGACACGTACCGCAGCGCGGGGGAATCCAACTGGGTTCCCGGCATGGCCATCCGCTGGAAGGGCGCCTACCTCGCCACCGCCAACCTCAGCACCCTCTTCAGCAGCATCGGGTCCAACGCCAACTTCAACGACGTGGTCATCACCCTCCAGCAACCCACCGTCCCGGGCCAGGACTCGACGGTCAAGGTCCAATACCAAGGCATCACCCTCAGTGCGCTGATTGCCTATGCCCCGGCCTCCAACGAGGTCTGGGGAGTGGCCATCGGGGCGCGCTGTGGAGGGATCGCCACCGAGCAGTCCCTCAACCGCATCCAGCTCAGCGGCACCGCCCTCCAGCCCGCGCCGGCCTTCACCCCCTTCGGGGATCGGCTCACCCCCTCCCCGGGCATCCACGAGATCACCGAGAAAAACGCCGTGGTCCTGCAGGCCCCGCCATACGTCTACCTCGACCGCTACCGCCGGGAACTCGACCCGACGCCCGAAAACATCCAGTCCATCGCCCATTACCGCGCCCGCCTCGACGACCCGGCCGCCACCCTCACCCCGTCCGGCGGCGCTCCGGTTTCCATCCCCAACGGCGCCAGCGTCAACGTGGACCGCGACACGACCGTGACCTGGCACTGGGTGATCGACAACCTGGCGGAGGTCGATTCGGGCACGTCCGGCGTGACCAACCTCTCGGCCACCGACATCACCGACGCCGCCCATGTCGACACCCTGGGCCGGCGCTACCTGGCCCCCGGCACCACCGGGTTCGATTCCCTCGTGTTCCGCTCGGTGACCGCGGCCCAGCAGGGCAATGTGCGCTTCGGTTCCCGCGGCTACGTCATGGAGAACGCGCCCAACTCCCCCGAGCGCTACCTCGAACTGGCCGGCCAAGGCGACCATCTCCGGGCCACCGCCGCGAGCCCCGTGCTGCCCGCCGGCGCCACCAGCTATACCATCGAGTTTTGGGCGCGGCGAAATCTCACCGTGGGCACCAGCGACCAGGTGGTGCTCGGCCTCGGCTCCCTCAATGGCGCCGGCCAGCGGTTGCTCGCCGGCTTCGGCGGCGACCGCAGCTTCTTCGTCAGCGACGGCGCCACGCGCGTCTCCGCCCTGCCCGGGTGGACGGACGAGGAATGGCACCATTGGGCCGCCGTCTGCCGCGGCAATGGGGCCAGCAACAGCGTGGCCCTCTACCGCGACGGCGTGCTCGTGCAGCAGTCCGCCGCGGTGTTCGCCCCGTTCACCGGGGACACCGCAGTCACCATTGGCGCCCGGGAGGTGGCAGACTATGCCACCGCCTTCTTCTCCGGCGGCGTCAACAACGTCCGCATCTGGGACCGCCCCCTGGAGCGCACGAACCTGTTTGTCGCCCTCGCCACCCGGCAATTCTCCAACTCCGCCGCCGGTTTGCGGCTGGAAATGCCCTTCGACACCGCCCCGGCCAACTCGGCCCCCGGCGTCCATGTCGAGCGCCTGACCGGCCCCGCCGGCCTCACCAACGTGGCCGATCTGGCCGCCAGTTACAGGCTCCACGACACCTATACGACCAACAACTTCCTCCTGCCCTCGACCAACGCCGTTCCCTCAGGAAACACCAACGCCTGGTACCACCGTGCCCGCCTGGTTTCCGCCTCCGGCGGTCGCTACACGTTCTCCCTGCAATCCAGTGGCATCGCCCAGTTCTGGGTGGATGGCCAGTTGCTGATCGATAAACCGACGGCGGGCACCACCAACGCCAACACGGCCAGCATCACCCTCAGCCCCGGCGGCCACGTCCTCGAAACCTGGATGATCGACCCCGGCGGTTCGCGCTCGCTGTCCCTGACCTATTCGCCCGACATCCAGTTGACGTCGCTGGCCGCCATCCCCGATGCCAGCCTCTCCCTCGCCGCCTCCGACCTGATCGAGCAGGGCCTGATCACCCTCCCCTCCACCGAGGGCAACGGCCTCGTCTTTGTCGCCCGCGGTTTCGAAAACTTGTTCCCGGCCAACACCGCGGGCAACACCATGCTCGCCGCCATCCTGCCCGGGTTCCGCCTCGGCCTGACG
>JBJOEZ010000083.1:0-6658 GCA_046048995.1 Verrucomicrobiota bacterium
GGTCGCCTACGCATCCGCTGGAGCACCCGCGAGATCCGGGTGGGGAACCGTACGTTCGATCCCGGGCGGCATGTGCTGATCTTCATCTTTCCCAGCCCGTTGAACCCATCGCGCTACGTGGTGATCAACAGTGGGTTCACCTTCCCGCAATACGCAGCTGCCTCGAACTCCCTGCAGACCCCGAAGCTGCCGGATTGGGCCATCCTGGACCTATCGGTTCCCCTGGCCGGGCGCACGGGCGGCCAGGGCGTGGTCGCCGCTGACTTCTTTGGCGAACGGTGGGAGATCCGGGACTGATAGGACGGCACTGGATGGAGTGCGGTCGGGGAGCGTTGGCCTACCGTGGTGGGGCGGGGTGGCCTTGACCTTTGCGCCCCGCCACGAGGCATGGCACTGCTCCGTGTCCGCGCCAAGCTCAGGCTTCCCAAATCCACTCCACCGAAGGCCATGCAATCCTCCTGCCCACCTCCCCGTTGCCGCCTCTTGTCCGCCTGGTTCCCGGCCCTGCTAATGACAGTGGCCGCGGCAGCCGCCCGCGACACCACCCTCGTGGTCAGCAGTGCGCTGCCGTCGGCGGAGCTCCCCTTGCAGAGCAACCAGACCGCACGCATCCTGTGCTGGAAACCCTCCGGGGCAACATCCCCAGCATCGCGGGTCCCGCCACGGTGCGGCTCCTGTATGACAACCCGAGCGGGACCTCCTCGCTCTGCACCGTGCAGGTGACGGAGGGGGAGTTCCAGCTCGACAAGGCGGTGGTGGTGCCGGCGGGCAGTGGCGGGGCACAAATCCGCCTGGAAAGCAGCACGGACCTCATCACGTGGGTCGATGCCGCCCAGGGCACGTAGACCAATCTGTCCAGCCAGCGGTTTATCCGGATTCGCGCCGAGCGAATCCCCTAAGCAGCGCGCAGGGCGGCCAAGGCGTTGTTGATGGGTGCGATACCCTGCGCCGCCGCGCGGACTGTGGAGCGCGGCAGCGCAGCTACCGCTTTAAAAGCGGCAGCCCTGCTGCCGCACTCCATGTGCGCGGGAGGCGCTCGCGGGTAATCACATTGGTTGCGTGATAGAGCGAGAGGATCCGCTCCGGCGGGTTCTTGGAGAACGTCAGCTCGGCCCAGCTCATGAAGAAGCACCAGTCCGGCTGCTCCGCCAAAAGCCGCAGGGAGGGCAGGCGCTCGCATTCGCCGATGCCCATCGGCTTGTCGCCGACCAGCGGCCGGATGAGGTCATACCACTCGCGTCGAAAGCCCTCGTTGTAGATGTCGAAGGCGAAGATGTCCCAGTAGTCCGCCCCGGGATTGTAGTCCGCGAAGTCCCGGCTGAGATCCTGCATGTCCCAAACCCAGAGCAGGTGGGTCAGGCCACGCGTGCGGGTGAGGTGATCATGGGTGAGACGGTAAAGCCGCGCGGTGCCGTCGGGACCCGGCCGGCCGCCCCACCAGAAGCGGCCCTGGTTCATCTCATGGAGCGGCCGGAAGAGCACGGGCACGCCATTGGTCTGGAGATAGCGGAGATAGACCGCGTAGCCGTCGAGGCGCTCCTTCCAGGCGCGGTTGAGCGCGCCGCCGTCGGTGACGAGGTCCTTCCATTCCGGGTCGCTCAGGCGGCTCTGGATCCCGCCGCGCCAGCGGCAGACCTCGGGTTGGTTGGGCGGGGCGACATGGGCGAGCAACTGGACAATGGATCCCTGCTCCCACTGCCGGCGGCATTCGCGGATGAGCGTCCAGCGGTTGCTCACGTCCGCCGCGCTGAACAGGAAATCCCCGCTCCAGAGGGCGGGATGGCGCCCGGTCAGGGCGGCAATCCGGTCGGTCTGCCGGGCGGGTTCCGCGTTGGGCTCACGATTGTGGATGCCGGCGATGATGGCCTTGCCGCGGATGGACTTGAGGTAGGCCAGCACGGCGCGCGCGCGCTGATGGGCGAGTTCGGAGGGCGCGGGGTCGGCGGCGGACAAGGACACGAACGGGAGGACACCGAGGGCAAGGAGGCTCAGGACAAGGCGCGGGAGCATGCGGCGGGCATGATGCGGGGGAACGCCGAGGCCGGGGAAGCCAGAACCCCGCGATGGGAACCACTCCGCCCGCGGGCCGACCCGATCCGGAAGGCTGTTCGGGGCTTGCCGCGCCGGGCTCATTCGACAAACGTAAGTCATCCCATGACCGCCAGCCGCCGGGTCTTCCTGCAATCCGTCGCGGCCGCCACTGCCGGGGCCGTGCTGCCCGGAAGGGCGGCGGACGCCCCATTCCGGCTGAGCTACCTGCTGGCCTCGGCCCTCTACGGGAACCTCCCGCTTGAGCAGGTGCTCCCCGAGGTGACCCGCGCCGGCTGTGTCGGCCTGGATCTCTGGGGCAAGGCCCATGCCACGCACCGCGAGGAGGTCGAGGCGATGGGCGTGGACCGGTTCGAGGCGCTGCTGCAGCGGCACCGGGTGCGGCTGGTCTGCTCGACGCGCTATCCCCTCGGCCCGTTCGGGCTGCAACCCGAGATGCCGCTCGTGCAGCGGCTGGGCGGGAACCTGATCGTGTGCGACTCGCGCGGGCCGAAAAACCTCGCGGGCGCGGAGCTCAAGGTCGCGGTGCGCGGTTTCCTGGAGCAGATGAAGCCGCACGCGGACGCCGCGGCCCGGCATGGGATCACGCTGGCGATCGAGAACCACGGCAACGCCCTCCTGCACACCCCGGACTCCCTGCGTTACTGGGCGGAGTTCAACCGGCACCCGGCCCTGGGTGTGGCCTTCGCGCCCCATCACCTGCATCAGCACGTGGCCGAGATGCCTCGCCTGATCCGGGACCTGGGGGCCGCCAACCTGCCGTTTTTCTACCTGCAGGAACACGGGATCGGCAGCCAGAAGACGGTGGCGAAGGACATCGAGCTGCGGCAGCTGCCGGGGCGCGGCACGCTCGATTATCGGCCGCTGGTGCGCGCGCTGCGCGGGATCGGTTTTCGCGGACACGCGGCCATCTTCATGCATCCGACCCCGCGCGGGACGCCCATCCTGCCCACGGCCGCGGAGGTGACCGCGGTGCACAACGAGGCGCGGGCGCACCTCGAGCGCTGCCTGCGGGAAACGGCATGAAGGGAGGGCTGATCCTGGCGGCGGTGGGGATTCCCATGGCCATGCTGCGCGCGGATCCGGTGATGCCGGCCTTCGACCGCTTCCACGCGGCGGCCCCGGACGCCATGGGTGGCCGGCTGCTCTACCACGAGCTGGGGTGCGTGAACTGCCACGGGGGCGACACGGGATTGCCGCCACGGCGCGGCCCGGTGCTGGCCGGGGTGACCGTGCGGGCGCAGCCGGAGTGGGTGCGCGCCTTCCTGCTCGACCCGGCGGCGGTGCGGCCCGGCACCTCCATGCCGCACCTGTTGCCGGACGCGGAGGCGGCGGAGGCGGTCCTGCATTACCTCGGGACACTGGGCAAACCCGCGGGCCGGCCGCGTCCGCTGCGCGTCGTCAACGCCGAGCGCGGCCGGGAACTGTTCCACACCGTGGGCTGCGTGGCGTGCCATGCGCCGGACCCGGCCTTGGTGCCGCCGGGGGGGCGACCCGCCCAGGACGCGTTCACCCATCGGTCCGTGCCGTTCCCGGACTGGGCGCGCAAGTATTCGCTGGGCACGCTGGCGGATTTCCTGCGCGACCCGTTGAAGGTGCGGCCGGACGGGCGCATGCCGCGCTTTGCCCTGGAAGAGGAGGACGTGGCGGACATGGCGGCCCACCTGCTGGCATTTCCCGGCGGGGATGGGACGAAGGACGCCGGCCTGCGCGCATGGCGGGTGGAGCCGCCGCTGGCGGCGAAGGGCCGGGCATGGGTGGCGCAGGCACGGTGTGCGGCCTGCCATGACCTGCCGGCGGACGCGGGTGCGGGCCCGGTGACAGGGATTGCCACCGGCCGCGAACAGGGCGGCTGCCTGGCGGCGGACCCGGCGCCGGGCCTGCCGCGCTATGCACTGGCGGATTCACAACGCAGAGCGCTGGAGCGGTTCCTGCAGGAGCGGGCCACGCGGAAGCCGTCCGCTGCGGAGACGGCGCAGCTCACCCTGGAGGCACTGAACTGCGTGGCCTGCCATGAGCGGGACGGGCGGGGCGGGCCCGACGCGGGGCGAGGAGTCTACTTCCAGGGCGACGAGAACCTGGGCGACGCCGGGCGCCTGCCGCCGCCGCTCACGGGCATCGGTCGCAAGCTGGAGCCGGCGTGGTTTGCGCGGGTGCTGGGAGGGGAGCATCGGCTGCGCCCGTATGTAAGGACGCAGATGCCGGTGTTTGGCGCGGCGGCGACCCACCTGCCCGCGCTGTTGGGGGCGGTGGACGCGCGCCCGGCACCGCCGCTGCCGACAGGGGAGGTTGCAGCGGGGCGCAAACTCGTGGGGGCGGCGGGCGGATTGAACTGCATCACGTGCCATCGTTGGGGGGACCGTCCCTCACTGGGGATTCCCGGGCTGGACCTGAGCCGGCTGGGGGAACGGCTGCAGCCGGGCTGGCTGCGCGAATACCTGGTGAACCCGGCCGGCTATCGTCCGGGCACCCTGATGCCGTCGTTCTGGCCGGACGGCCGCGCGGCGAACCCGGACCTCCTGGGCGGCGATCCGGACCGGCAGATCGCGGCCATCCATGCCTTTGCGCGGGGCGGGCGCGGCGAACCGGAGGGATATCCGGCGGCGGCGGGCGGGCAGTTTGAGCTGGTGCCCACGACACATCCGATCGTGCAACGGACGTTCCTCGAGGGCGTGGGCACGCACGCCATCCTGGTGGGATTCCCGGCCGGGGTGCACGTCGCCTACGACGGGCGGCGCGGGCGTCCGGTCCTGGCTTGGCGCGGGCGGTTTTTCGATGCCTACACGACGTGGTATGCGCGGTTCGCGCCCTTTGCGAAGCCGTTGGGCACCGCGGTGGTGCGCTGGCCGGCGGAACCGGTGGAACCGGCGGGGGAGGACGCGGTGGAGTTTGCCGGTTACCGGCTGGAGGCGGATCGCGTGCCGGTGTTCCTGCTGAGGGTGGGTGAGAGGCTGGTGGAGGAACGCCTGGACCCGGCGGGGGCCGGCTTGCAGCGCACGCTGCGCGGCGAGCCCGCGGCGCTGGCGCGGCTGCGGCTCAGCCATCCGGGAGGCGTGACCGTGACCGAGGATCACGAGGCCGGCCCGGGGCGGCGGCGTTTCACCTATTCCTGGCCATGAACTGGAGGTCGATTCTGGTGGCGTTCGGGCTGGCGGTGGGCACGGACGGGGCGGAGCCCGCCTATGTGATTCAGGACGTGCTGACCGGCACGACGCCGTCGGCCTCGCGGAGCGCGGTGTGGCGGCCGGGGTCGGGGGTGGTGCTGGAGGTGGGGGGGATGGATTTCGACGAGCGGGGCCGGCTGGCAGTGGCGGTGCGCAAGGGCGAGGTGTGGCTGTTGGACGGGGTGCTGGGCGGGGATCCGGGGCGGGTGACCTACACCCTGTTTGCCTCGGGGCTGCACGAGCCGCTGGGTTTGCTGCGGGATGGGGACGGCTGGCTGGTGGCGCAGCGGACCGAGGTGACGCGGCTGCGGGACACGGACGGGGACGATCGGGCGGATGAGTATCGGACGGCGGGACGCGGGTGGAACGTGTCGGGGGCGTATCACGGGTATGCGTATGGGCCGCGGCGGGACGGGTCGGGACGCCTTTGGGTGGCGTTGAACCTGGATCTGGGCGAGGCGGGACGGGACTTGAGCAACAACCGGACGGGGTGGCGGGGGTGGGCGGGAACGTTGACGGAGACGGGCGGGTTCCAGCCGGCGTGCGCGGGGCTGCGGTCGCCGTGCGGGCTGGGGACGAATGCGGCGGGCGACATGTTTGCGGTGGACCAGCAGGGGAACTGGATACCGACCACGCCGATTTACCATCTGCGGTCCGGGGCCTTTTTCCTGAACCCGGAGGGACTGGGCTCCCAGGATCTGCCGGGGTCACCGCTGCGGATGACGGCGCCGGCGGCGGGGGTGCCGTATCCGGAGGCGTTGCGGGCGACCCCGGCGATGCGGGCGCCGGCGGTGTGGCTCCCGTATGGGAGGATGGGCCGCAGCGGGACGGACCTGGCCGTGTGCCCGGCGGGCGGGCGGTTTGGTCCGTTTGACGGGCAACTGTTCGTCGCGGAGTTCACCGACGCGAAGGTGAGCCGGGTGTTTCTCGAGCGGGTGGAGGGGGAATACCAAGGGGCGGCCTTTCCATTCCTGGGCGGTTTTGCGGCGGGACTGGTGCGGCTGCAGTTTGCGCCGGACGGCAGCCTGCTGGCGGGGATGACGAGCCGGGGATGGACGTCGCTGGGGACGAAGTCGTATGGGCTGCAGCGCGTGAGATGGACGGGGGTGATGCCCTTTGCGATGCGGGAGATGCGGGCGCGGACGGACGGGTTTGAGCTGGTGTTCACGCGGCCGGTGGATGCGCGCACGGCGGGGGCGCCGGAGTCCTACACGATGAGTAGCCACACCTACCTGTATTCGGGGGCATATGGGAGCGAGGAGATCGGGACGCAACCGGTGCGGGTCCTGGGGGCGACGGTGGGCCGGGATGGGCGGAGCGTGCGGCTGCGGTTGGCGGGACTGCGGCCATGGCATGTGCATGCGCTGCGGGCGGCAGGCGTGCGGGCGGCGGACGGCGCGGCGCTGGATTATCCGGACGCCTACTACACGCTGAACCGGATTCCG
>JBJOEZ010000084.1:0-6490 GCA_046048995.1 Verrucomicrobiota bacterium
GTCGTAGGTGGAACTCAGGTTCGCCAGCGTCACCGGGGCACTGGCCTTCCCGATGACCAGCGTATTCGTCACGCTCCCCGCATAGTTGGCGTCATTCACAGCACCAACCACTACGTAGATCCCCGCGTTCGTCGGGCAGGCGGCCGACCCATTGTAGGTGAGCGTCACCGCCAGACCCGAGGGCACCGTTGTCGCCGTCGCGCACCGCGCCGTGGCATTGTAAGCCTGGCTCAGCCCGGCGAGTGTGATCGTGGCGGCCGCCTTGTTGACCGTGAGCGTGGCGACGGAGCTGGTGACGCTGCCCAGCGAGTTGGTCACGACCACATCGAAGGCGGTGCCGGACCAGGCCGCCTGGCAGTTGGTCAGGGAGAGCGTGGCATTGGTGGCCCCGGCCATAGTCACGGCATTGGAGCGCCACTGATAAAACAGGGGGGCGCTGCCGTCGGCCGTGACGCTGAGGGACGCGGTGGCGCCGGCGGTCACGACCTGGCTTTGGGGCGCGGCGGTGATGCCCGGAGCCTGCCCGATGAAAAGGCTGTTGGTGGCGGAGCCGGCATAGTTTGGGTCACTGACGGTGGCGACCACGGCATAGGTGCCACCATTGCTCGGGCAACTGGCGGAGCCGTTGTACGTCAGGACGACCGTCAACCCGGCGGGCACGGTGGAAGCGGAGGCGCATTTGGGCGTGCCATCCCGGGTCTGGACGAGGCCAGCCAGGTTGACGGTGGCGGGAGCCTTGGCGATGACGAGCGCGTTGGTTGCGCTGCCGGCATAGGTGGGGTCAGAGACTGTGCCGACCACCGTGTAGGTGCCCGCGTTGGTGGGGCACTCGGTCGATCCGTTGTAGGTGAGCAACACGTTCAGGCCCGAGGGCACCGTCGTGACCGTCGCGCAGCGGGCCGTCCCGTCGTAGGTGCGGCTGAGTCCGGCCAGGTTGACGGTGGCCGGGGCCTTGGTGACCGTCAGGGTGGCCACGCGGCTGGTCACGCTGCCCAGCGAGTTGGTCACCACCACGTCGTAGGTGCTGCCGGACCAGGCGATGGGGCAGTTGGCGAGGGTCAGCGAGGCGTTGGTTTCCCCGGCAAGGTCGACCAGGTTGGAACGCCACTGATAGGCGAGGGGCGCGCTGCCCAGGGCGGTCACGCTGAAGGTGGCGGAGCCGCCGGCGGGGACGGAGCGGTCCTGGGGCTGGGCGGTGATGCCGGGTGGCGCCGCGACGAGCTCGACGGTGAGGTTCGCGCTCGAACTGGCGGTACCCGCCAAGCCGGCCACGGTTACGCCGTAGGTGCCGGCGTCCGCGGGCCCGGCTGCGGTGAGGCTGAACGTGCTGTTGGTGGCGTTGGGGATGTCCTGGCCGTTGAACTGCCATTGGTAGGTGAAGGGCCCGGTGCCGTTGGTGACGGTCACGGCAAAGGTGACGGCCTGGCCGGCGGCAACGGCCTGGTTGGTCAGGGGCGGCAACTGGGGCAGCAGGGCGGCGATGGCGAGGGAGTGGTTGCCGGAGCCGATGACACCGAGGCTGGCGGCGGAGAGGCCGGGGAGGAGGACCGGGCGATTGGTGGCCACGGTGGTGCCGTTGCCGACCTGGCCGTAGAAATTGTCTCCCATGGCCCAGACCGAACCATCGCCCTTGAGGAACAGGGAATGGTAGAAGGCGGCCACCGCGGCCACCACGTTGCTGGCGATGGGGGTGGGGCGGTTGGTGTTGGCGGTGTTGCCGGTGCCCAGCTGGCCATAGCTGTTGTAGCCGCAGGACCAGAGGGTGCCGTCGCCGGTGACAAAGAGGGTGTGATAATAGCCGCCGGCCATGGCCACCACGTTGCTGGCGATGGGGGTGGGGCGGTTGGTGCTGGTGGTGGTGCCGTTGCCGAGCTGCCCGTAAAAGTTGTAGCCGAAACCCCAGAGCGTGCGGTCGTCCTTGAGGAAGAGGGTATGACTGCCGCCCCCGGCGACGGCCACCGCATTGCTGGCCACCAGGGCGGGGCGATTGGTGGCGGTGCTGTTGCCGGTCCCCAGCTGGCCGTTGAGGTTGTAGCCCATGGTCCAGAGGGTGCCATCGCCCTTGAGGAACGCGGAATGGCTGTAGCCGGCGGCGACAGCGGCCACCTCGCTGGTCACGTTGATGGGGATGCCATTGATCCGGGTGCTGGTGCCGTTGGTGCCATTGCCGAGCTGCCCGTAGAAATTATCGCCCATGACCCAGAGGGTGCCGTCCGCCTTGAGGAAGACGGAATGGTCATTGCCCCCGGCTGCGGACACCACGTTGCTGGCGACGGAACCTGGGCGGTTGGTGGCGGTGGTGCTGGCATTGCCCAGTTGGCCGTAGTTGTTGCGGCCCATGGTCCAGAGGGTGCCGTCCCCCTTGAGCGCCAGCGAATGCGCGTTGCCGCCCGCCAGGGCGACGAAGTTGCTGGCCACGCTGATGGGCCGGTTGGTCTTCGTGTTGGTGCCGTTGCCCAGCTGCCCCGAGGCGTTGTCGCCCCATGACATGAGGGGCGCCTCCGCCATGGCGAGGCGGGCCGGCCGGCTGAGGGCCAGACCCAAGGCATTGGTCACCACCACCTGATAGCGACCGCTGTGGGCGAACAGGAAGGGGCTGAAGCTCAGGCTGCTGTTGGTCTGCCCCGGCAGGAAAGCCCCGTCCTTCATCCAGTGGTAGGTGAGCGGGCTGCCGGACCCGTGGTTGGTGGCGGTTACGGACAGGACAGCCGACTGGCCCAGGCCCAGGATGGCCCCGGCCGGCTGCACCAGGATGGAAGGGGGAACGTTGGTGTTGGGCGGCGGCTGGGCGGCGGAGAAGGTGCAGCTGAAGGAGCCGCTGCCGGAGACGCGGCGCACGACGAGGAAGGCACTGGCGGTGGTGGCGGGCGTGTGGGAGAGCGATTCAGCGAGGCCGTTGCCGGCCGAGGCGCTGGAGGCCAGCAGGACCGGACGGCCGTAGAGGCCCGGGGTCCAGCTGTAAAGGTAGAGGTCGAAATCGCCCGTGGCGGGGACGGTCAGGCTGGCGCTGGCGGTGGTGCCCGCCGGCAATGTCACACTCCGGGCCCAGACGCGCTTGTCGAACGTGGTGCCACCGAGGCTGGCGCCCAGGGTGGTGCCGTTGGTCTGGGTGAGCAGCAGGGCTTCCACGGCGGCGTCGGGGTTGACCATGCCATAGCCCTCGAAGGGATCCTTGCCGACCGGATAACCGCCCGGGCCGGCACCGTTCCGCTGCAGGGTGGGGTTGTTCACGCCGCTGTCGCGCCCGGCGTTGGATTCCGAGGCGGTCGCGCACAGCAGCATCTTCACCAGGAGCGAATGCGTGCTGGAGGTGAAGCTCCAGTTCGTCCCCGCCTGCTGGAGCGCGTCCACCACCAGCGCCGCGCTGCCGGCCACGAACGGCGAGGCCATCGAGGTGCCATGAATGTTGTGGTAATCGTTGGCGCGCTGGTCCGCCATGCCCTGGCCGTCGCTGGAGTTGCTGTCCGCGGCCATGATGGAGGTGTAATAGGAGTCCGAACCGCCCGGCGCCATGAGGTCCGGCTTGTAGTCCTCCTCGGAACCGGACAACGACCCCGGCGCGCTGAACCCCACGCTCGTGTAGTCAGTCAACTGGTTGTTGTCGTCGGAAGCCGCGACGGTGAGGGCGTAGGCGGCGCGGCCCGGGTCATCAATCTCCCGGGCCCCCTGGGTCCCGCCCCAGCCGTCGTTGCCGGCGGAGAGCACGGCCACGATGCCGTTCTTGACCGCCGTGTTGACCTTGGTGCGGACCGTGACGTCGAGGCCGGGGTTGCCGCTGAGCCCGATGCTCATGTTGAAGACCTTGACGTTGTTGGTCAGGCGGCCGGCCACAATGCCGTCGATGCCGGCGCCCATGTCGAGAGTGTTGCCCGCGTTGTCGTCGCCCAGGACCCGGGCTGCGGCCCAGCGGCAGGCGGGCGCAACGCCGCGCAGCTTGTTGAAGCCGTCACCCACCGCCAGGAAGTTGCCCGCCTGCACGGTGACGGCGTAGCGGCCCACGCCCGAGGCGGCAATGAGGGCGGGGGAATAAATCCGTGCCTCCGACGGGGTCAGCGTCGTGGTCAGGGTCAGGGGTGAGGACCCGCTGACCGAAGCCTGGATGATCCAGCCGTCGGTGGTGCCCCGGGTCTGGTCCACCAGGTAGAGGGACGTGCTGCCGCCGCCCTGCCAGGTGGCCACCAGCGTGACCGTGGTCGGCAAGGACGGCATGGCGAACGGCCGGGGATAAAAGCTGCCCGCGGGGAGGATGCTGAGGTTGCCGCCATCGGAGAACAGCAGGTTGCCAGTGCTGCTGCCCGCCGCCGCCCCGGTCCCGGTCGCAATCCCCGCCACGTGCGTCCCATGCTGGGCAACGTCCGTCGGATTGGGCGCGGCAGCGGCCGTGTAATCCCGCCAGAAGACGCGCCGCCCAGTCAGGTCAGGATGCGTGTCATCCACGCCGCTGTCGATGATGGCGATGGTGATGTTGGTGTCCCCATCCAGCCCCTGCGGCAGGTTGGCGAAACCGGAGGCCCACATGGGCCGCACCCGGCCCGTGCGTGTCGCCACGTCCAGGTGACCCCGGATTGGACGGGCCTCCTCGACCTGCACGAGGGCGTCGCCCATCACCGCAGGCAGTGCGCGCACGCGGCCCAGGGGCAACCGCCCGTTCCAACCATGGGAGACCGCCGCGTAGACATGCGTGACCGCACCGCCCGCATTGAGAAAGACATCCAACTGGGGCTGGGTGATCGGGCGGCTGAAGATCAATTCCACAGAGACGTCACCCTCCAGTTGCGCCTGCGCCGCCGCCCGGGCGCGCGGGGTCGCCGCCCCGGCCAGGGCGGCCTCCGCCGCCTGCGCCCGCGCCCCCAGCCCGTCCGTGATGCGATCCCCGTCCGCATCGAGGGGGAAATGCCGGGGAATCAACGGCGGGACCACCGGTTCGGCGGGTGGCACCGGCCGCCCCGCCCCGCTGGCCGACCACGGGGGCAACCCTGCACAGGCCGTTGTGACAAGGAACATCAAACCGCGAATCATCGGGAAGCGTTTCATGACTCAGGCTCGGTTGCAGGGATGCTCGGAGCGCCGCCGCTGAACACCTGGCCCGGGGCGCAGTCCGTCCAAGGCTTGGCTTGGACTGCACAACGGGCCCATACCCTGGCTCGGGGGTGCATCGCCAGCACCCTCAAAGCCAGCCAGGAATCCTTCCCGACCCATGGGTAAGACTGGGGCGGCTGCGTCTCCCCCGGGGACGGTTCGGAATAATCGGAATAACCGATTATTAGCCAAAACCGGCCGTTTACGTCAATTCTTTCGACACCCGCCCGCCAAGCCTGCCGATGAACAAGGGGGGGGAGCCCGTTGCCCTTGCCCGCCCCAAACCACTCATGGCCGCCACCCTGCCACGTTGCTTTTCCGGCGTGATTCCACCACTGCTTTCGTCTACTTTATCTTCCACTGGCCCATGTTCCTCCGATTCCTGAGACTTCCCTTCCTGGCCTTGGCCTTGACCGTGGCCGTCCCGCACCTGCCGGCGGCCGGCCTCGGCCTGGTGGGGGAATATTTCGACAACAGCGACTTCACCACGCTGCGCCTCACCACCACCAATGCCTCCATCAATTTCGACTGGGGCACCAACGCGCCGGCCGCCGGGGTCGGCGCCGACACCTTCTCCGTGCGCTGGAGCGGACAGGTCGAGGCCCGCTTCTCCGAGACCTGCACCTTCCACGTCCTGGCCGACGACGGGGCCCGGCTTTGGGTGAACGACCGGCTGCTCCTCGTGCGCACCGCCTACTCCGCCTCCGGGTTGGAGATGTCCGGCACCCTCGCGCTGCAGGCCGGGCGCCGCTACAACCTGGTCCTCGAATACATCGAAAACACCGGCAACGCGCGCGTGCAGCTGGACTGGTCCAGCCCCAGCCAGCCACGCGAAACCATCCCGCAGGCCCAGTTGTATCCCGTGCCCGCCCTCCCGGAGGCGGGATCCCTCCTGAAGGAGGTCTGGACCGGCCTCGCGGGCACCGACCTCGCCGCGCTGACCAACCAGGCCGCCTACCCGGCCCGGCCGAACGGGCGCGAGTTCATCGCCAGCTTCGAATGCCTCCAGCCAAACTGGACCAACGACTACGGCACCCGCGTCACCGGCTTCCTCCTGCCCTCCATCTCCGGCAGCTACACCTTCGCGGTGGCCGGGGCGGACACCGTCAGCCTCCACCTCAGCCCGACCACCAACGCCGCCGACCGCACGCTCATCGCGTCCGTCACCAACGCCACCGGCTTCCGCCAGTTCAGCAACGCCGCCTCGCAGGTCTCCGCCCCCGTCACGCTGGCAGCCGGGCAGCGTTACTACGTCGAACTCCTGCACAAGGCGGGAACCACTGACGACCATTTCTCGGTAGCCTGGCGCCCACCCGGCGCCTCCAACCTCACGGTCATCCCGGCCGACGTGCTGATCCCGTCCGGCCTCCACCGCGCGCCCCTCGCCCAGTCGGCCTACTTCGACAGCCTC
>JBJOEZ010000085.1:0-6329 GCA_046048995.1 Verrucomicrobiota bacterium
GACAGCCGACGGATGTCGGCTGCTACGGGGGGTAGCAGCGGGCGTGAGCCCGCTGAAGTGCTGACAGCCGACGGATGTCGGCTGCTACGGGGGGTAGCAGCGGGCGTAAGCCCGCTGAAGTGCCGACAGCCGACGGATGTCGGCTGCTACGGGGGGTAGCAGCGGGCGTGAGCCCGCTGAAGTGCCGACAGCCGACGGATGTCGGCTGCTACGGGGGTAGCAGCGGGCGTAAGCCCGCTGAAGTGCTTCCACGCGCCGCCCCCCGGAATGCCTCCCGACTTCCTTGCTACTCCCTCCCTACTTCCTTCGCTCATCCTGGCTGGTCCGGGTTGGCGCTGGGGAGGCCCGGCTGGGGTTGGTGGCGGGGGGGGTGCCTTGATGGAACCTGTTGGGCTGCTGGGCTTGGGTGCGGGGCCGGCCCATCGCTGGATTGTTCCGGCCTGGCTGGTGGGGTGGAGGCGAGGCAAGGGCTTGACTGGCGGGCAGTTTGCGCCGTTAAGCGGGGGTTGGGATTTGCACTCGCAACTTTGCGGGACGGCTGGTTAATTGCAGTTCTGTTTATGCCACAGTTTGCCTACAAGGCTCGGCGTCGCACCGGTGAGGTGGTCCAGGGGGTTTTGGAGGTGGCGGACCGCACGGCGGCGCTGGCGCAGATTGACCGGATGGGGCTTTTTCCGGTGATGGTGGACGCCTCCAAGGCGGGTGTGGCGGCGGCGGTGGCGGCTGAGAAGCCGAAGGAAGGCGGGGCCAAGGCGGCGTTGCCGGCGGTGTTTCGGAGTCGCCGGGTGCGCAAGCCGAGCATGCAGGAACTGGCCACCTTTACGACCCAGCTTTCCAACCTGCTCAAGTGCGGCATGCCCCTGACCGTGGCCCTGCAAAGCATGTCGCACCTGGAGACCAAGGGCATTCCGTCCTCGGTCAGCCGGGATCTTCGCCAGGACGTGATGGAGGGCAAGAGCCTCTCCGCCGCGATGCTGAAGATGCCGCACATTTTCAGCGACCTCTACCGCAACATGGTCCAGGCCGGCGAGCAGTCCGGTGCCCTGGTCGAGGTGCTCAAGCGCCTGTCCGACCACTATGAGCGCTTTGCCGAGGTCCAGTCGAAGTTCAAGAGCGCCATGATTTACCCGCTGATCGTGGCCTCCGTGGGCGTGATCATCGTGATTTTCTTCATGACCATCATGCTCCCGAAGTTCATGAGCATTTTCACGGGCATGAACGTCCCGCTGCCGTGGGCCACCCGCATGCTCATGGGCGTGAGCAAGCTGTTCAGCACCTACTGGTGGCTGATGATTGCCATGGTGCTGGCTGCGGCCACGATTTTTGCCCGGTTCAAGGCCACGCCGGAGGGGCGGCGCAAGATTGACCGCTGGACGATGAACGCACCGGTGGTGGGCAAGGTCGTGCAGCTCAACCTGTTCGGCCAGTTCGCCCGGACTCTTTCCACGCTGCTCATCAATGGCGTCCCCGTCCTGACCGCGCTCAAGATCACCGAGGAAATCGTCCCCAACGTGGTCCTGAAGGAAGCCATCGCCCAGACCCGCGACCAGGTGACGGACGGCAAGACCATTGCCCAGCCCTTGGGGCAGTCACGGCTGTTTCCCCAGCTGATGATTGACCTGCTCAAGATTGGCGAGGAAACCGGCGACGTCCCCGGCGCGCTGGAGAACATCGCCAACACCTACGAGAACGAGTTGACCCTCCAGCTCCGCGTGCTGACCAACCTGATCGAGCCCGCGATGATCATCTGCATGGCCGTCGGCGTGGGCGGGCTGCTCTTCAGCATCCTGTCCGCCATGTTCGCCATCACCTCCAGCCTCAACCGCGGTTAGCGGTCCCGATGCCATCCTCCCTGGCCAGCCGTCTGCAGCCCCCCCGGGCCCCGGTCGCCGCCTTCACCCTCGTGGAGGTCATGGTGGTGGTCGCCATCATGGCCATCGTCATGACCGTCTCGGTCCCCTTCCTCCGCAATGCCATCGACACCCCCAAGGGCATGAATGGCGCCTTCAAAATCCTCGATGAAGCCTGCCGCGAGGCCCGGGCCATCGCCATCCTGCAGCAGACCACCTCCGAGTTGCGCATCCGCGGGGACGGCACCCTCGAGGTGAGCGCCACGGGCGGCGGCGGCGGGGCGCGCGCCGGTGCCGGCGAAGCCCGCGGGGCGGCGCCCTCCTCCGGTGGCCCGGCCGGCGGCCCGCGCAAGCTCCCGGAAGGCGTCGGCATCGAGGCCATCCTCGCCAATGGCGAGGACGTGACCGAACTCGACATGGCCCGGGTGGTGTTTCGCTCCAATGGCACCTGCGACGAGTTGCAGATGGTCCTGAATTACCCGGCGAACAACGAGCGCCGGCAGGTCTGGCTCGACGTGGTGACCTCCGTGCTCGACTTCGAGTCGGACCCTGCGAAGTTCAAGATGCGTTGAGACCCCGATGACCACGGCCCTTCATCATCGGCCGGGAACGGCCGGCCAGCGCGGCGGGCGCCAGCGGGGTGCCTTCACGCTGCTGGAGGTCATTGTCGCCTGCGCCATTTTCTTCATGGTCGCCTTTGCCATCCTGGGCGTGGTGGCCCAGGGCCTGGCCTCGGTCCGCGTGCTCCAGAAACGCGACCCCGACCCCGGCATCATCCTGCACGCGCTGTCCCTCACCAATCAGTTCGAGGAGGGCACCATGAGCGGGGATTACGAGGACATCGCCCCCGGCATGTATGTGGGGCACCGCTGGGAGGCCAACATCACGGAAATCGGCAGCAACGGCCTCTTCCAGATCGACGTCTTCACCTACAACACCAAGCGGCCCGGGCAGAACCCGGTGCTCATCAGCAGCCAGTTCTGGCGCCCGATGTCCAAGCCCGGCTCCGCCTCCCAACCCCGGCCATGACCCTCCTCAGTTCCAGCGGCGGACGGGGCGCGCGGGGCGGCGGCCGGCGGGCCTTCACCATCCTCGAGGTCATGCTGGCCATCGGCATTTTTGCCATGGTGCTGACCGCGATTTACACCACCTGGATCTGCATCCTGCGGGGGTCCAAGGCAGGGTTGCAGGCGGCCCAGGACGTGCAGCGATCGCGCATCGCGCTGCGCACCCTGGAGGCGGCCTTCAACTGCACGGAAATGTTCGTGGCCAACATGAACCAATACCTGTTCGTGGCCGACACCAGCGGGGACATGGCCGCCGTCAGCCTGGCCGCCCGGGTGCCGGATGATTTTCTCGGGGCCAACCAGTTCCGCATGCTCAGCCAGAAGGTGCGGCGGGTCACCTTCTACACCGAGCCCGGCAGCGGGGGGATGGCCGAGTTGAAGATGACGATTGCACCCATCCTGGTGGACACGAACTCGACCTTCATGCCCTACACCGTGACCCTGGCCAAGGACGTGACGCGCTTTCAGATGAGTTTTTTTGACGCGCAGAAGAACGAGTGGCTCGACGAATGGAAATACACCAACCAGCTGCCCAAGCTGGTGCAGATTGCGCTCGGCGTGGGCAAGACCGCCGGCAACGCCGGTCAGCCGTATGACGAGGTCTTCACCCTGGTGGCCCTGCCGTCAGTCGCGGTGCAGGCGGACGTGCAGGGCGGGTTGGCCGCCGGCCAGCGGCAACCCGGCATGACCAACTTCCCCGGCCAGATGCCCGGCCAGATGCCGGGGCAAATCCCAGGCCAAATGCCCGGACGATTCCCGGGGCAGATGCCCGGCCAGTATCCCGGCCAATACCCCGGGCCGTTTCCCGGCCAGCCGTTCAATCCGTCCGGGGGCGGGGTGGGCGGGCCGCGTTTCCGGCCAGGAGGGGGGCGATGAAGCTGCGGTGTTCCAGGGCCATGACGAGCGGCCGGCCTCCTGCGCGGCGGTCTGGCATCGCCTTGATCATGGTCCTCATCGTAGTCGTGATGCTCGGCATGCTGGCGGCCGCCTTTGCCTACGCCATGAAGGTGGAAACGACCCTGGGACGGCACACGACGTTTAACTCGGACCTCGACTGGGCGGGGCGGGCCGGGGTGGAGGTGGCCCGGTGGGTCCTGGGGGTGGAGACGCAGGAATCGCGCGGTTTGGATTCCCTCAAGCTGAAATCCATGGGTGGGCCGGGCGACACCAACAGCATCCTTTACGGGGTGGATCTCAAGAATTACCAGCTGGTCGGGCCGCTCGGCGACACCGTGGCCACCCTGTCCTTTGAGATCATCGACCTGGACCGCAAGTTCAACATCAACACGGCGGACAAGCTGATTCTCGACGAGGCCTTGACGGTGATTGGCGTGGATGCGTCCGAGGCGTCGACCATCGTGAGTTCCATCCTCGATTGGCGGGACCGGGATGGGAACGTCACGGCCGGGGGGGCGGAGAGTTCGTTCTACGAGCAGCAGGACCCGCCTTATTTCGCCAAGGACGGCCCGATTGACGACCTGAGCGAGTTGCTGCTGGTGAAGGGCGTCAACCCCGCCATCTACTACGGCTCGGGCGCGGCTGGCATGCCCGCCGTGCTCAACCGGCGCCAGTCCCTGCGGGACAGCGTGTTCGATGCGCCGAGTTACCCGGTCGGGCTGGTCAATCTCTTCACCCCCCTCTCCGGCGGCCGGGTGAACATCTACACCGCCGATTCCACCGTCCTGCAGGTCTTCCCGGGCGTCATGGCAGAGGATGCCGATGCCTGGATTTCCTTCCGGAACGGCCCCGATGGAGCCCCGGGCACGCTGGATGACATCGTGATGCCGGTCGGGGGCGGCGGGCTGCAGATGGTCCCGGGCATGCGGCCGGATGCGATGGCGGCCTTGCAAACCTACGGGGGCTCCCAGAGCCGTTGTTTTGAGGCCCGCATCAATGTGGACGTGCGGGGCACCCGGAGGGAATACGTCGCCATCCTGCGCCGCAACGGGCCCAAGGATGTGCAGACCCTCAACATCCACTGGAAATAACCCAGGCGTGGGCAGGATTCTCTTCGTCACTGGCACGGATACCGGCGTCGGCAAGACGCTCCTCACCGCGCTTCTCCTGCAGCATCTGCGTTCCCAGGGCGTGGCTGCCCTGGCCATGAAGCCCTTTTGCACCGGCCCCCGCTCGGACGTCCACCTCCTGCAATCCCTGCAAGCCGGGGAACTTCGCGACGACGAGGCCAATCCCGTCTGGCTGCGCACTCCGCTGGCCCCCCGCTTTGCCGCCGAACGGGAGGGAAGAAGCGTCGACCTGTCCGCGGTGCGCCGGCAAATCCAAGCCCTGGCCCGCCGCTGCGAATGCCTGATCGTGGAGGGCGCTGGAGGCGCGCTGGTGCCAGTGTCGCCGACCAAGACACTGGCGGACTTCATGGCCGGGCTGCCTGTGGAAACCGTCATCACAGCCACGAACCGCCTCGGGGTGATCAACCAGGTGAGCATGACCGTGGAGGTCCTGCGCGCGCGGGGAATTGCGGTGCGTCGCATCATTTTGATGGGGCCCCAGCGACCGGATTCCTCGACCCCGAACAACGCGACCAACCTCGCTAAAACCCTTGCCAGCATTGATGTTTTTGAAATCCCCTTCCTCCGCGGGGAGGTGGGGAATCGCAGTGGCATCCAGGCCGCCCAAAAAAAACTGAAAAAAGTCCTTGCTCGAATCTGGGGTGTCGATATTGTCTGCCCTCGTTCTTTGGAACGGTTTGCGAAAGCGAATCGACCAAGCGCAGAGAAAACGAAAAAAAGTCGTTGACTCCTGCGAGCCAGAAGCTAAAAAGCTTCCCAGCTAATCTAGAGCTGACTCAGATGCCGAGTCGCCAGAAGGTTGACCGGCACTGGGGATTTTTGTCCCCTGAATGGGACGCGGATTTTGAGCGGAAACGCTCGCGGTTCCTTGAAAATTGAAATGTGCGATAAGTAAGAGCCCCTTCAGGCTCAGGCAGTTAGTTGCCTGGAACTGAAGAGTTTTAATATATACAAAGCCCGTTCCGGTCTCGCGACTGGTTCGGGGAATCAACTAACGTTTTTATACGGAGAGTTTGATTCTGGCTCAGAACGAACGCTGGCGGCGTGGATAAGACATGCAAGTCGAACGCTGATTTCAGGGTAGCAATATTCTGAAGTCGGAGTGGCGCAAGGGTGCGTAACACGTGGGTAATCTGCCGTGAAGCCTGGGATAACTCGCTGAAAGGCGAGCTAATACCGGATGTGATGTCTGGGAGGTATCTCTTGGACCTTAAAGCTGGGGACCGTAAGGCCTGGCACTTCACGATGAGCCCGCGGCCCATCAGCTAGTTGGTGAGGTAACGGCTCACCAAGGCTAAGACGGGTAGCTGGTCTGAGAGGACGACCAGCCACACTGGAACTGAGACACGGTCCAGACACCTACGGGTGGCAGCAGTCGAGAATTT
>JBJOEZ010000086.1:0-5689 GCA_046048995.1 Verrucomicrobiota bacterium
GGGAACCGGAACTGGAAGCCGCCGGCCAGGAGTTTGCCCGGCACCACGCGGCGGCTTTTGATGACGAGCTCCGTTTCCGTCCGGAGGAGGAAGGCCCCGATTTCAAGCATCCAACGAGTGGCCGGCAGGCCGAAGGAGCGTCCGGCGGCCCGGCGGATTTCCGCCATGAACGCGGCGTTGGGGAGGGGATGGGGTGTGGCCACGTTGACCGGGCCCTCCGCCTCCGGGTGGTCGAGGATCCAGTCGAGGGCGCGGCAGAAGTCGTCCACATGGATCCAGGAGACGTATTGGCGGCCGTCCCCGAGATGTCCGCCGAGGCCGAGGCGGGCGAGGCGGAGCAGGGTGGGGAGGACACTGTTGGCGGCGTGGCCGAGGACCATGGCGGAGCGGAGGGCGACCTTGCGGGTGCGCGGGGTGGGGGCTTCCCGGAGTGCGCGCTCCCATTCGGTGGCGATGTGGACGGAGAAGGTGTCCTTGGCCTCGGGGCAGCCGCCGATCTCGCCCGTTTCGTCCCAGGCCGGACCGAAGGTGTGGCGGTAGATCGTGGCGGTGCTGGAGTTGAGCCAGGCCGGGGGCGGGTTGGCGCAGGCGGCGAGGGCCTGGCCGAGGACGCGGGTGGAGTCGAGGCGGGAGGCGAGGAGGCGCCGGCGGTTGCGGGCGTGGTAGCGGCAGTTGACGGAGAGCCCGGCGAGATTGATGAGCGCGCGGGCGCCCTCGAGCTCGTGGCGCCAATCGCCGAGGGTGACGCCGTCCCAGTGGACCTCGCGGATGAGCCCTTGGGCGGGCCGGGGGCGTCGGGTGAGGATGACCACGTCGTGGCCTTGGGCGGCGAAGTGGGCGGCGAGGGCGCGGCCGAGGAAGCCGCTGCCCCCGGCGAGGATGAGGCGTGGGCTCATGGCAGGATGAAAAAGGCGTCGTGCCGGTGCGGGCGATGGATCGCGGCGGTGGGGCAGGTTCGAAACCAGGCAAGCAAACGGCGCAGGCATGTTTTCATGGGGTAGCTCCCTTCAGGTCGATCCGGCATGGGCCGCCAAGGCAATGGCGATGGCGGGCCACGCGGCGGTAGGCGGCGGCGGCGAGCGGGCGGAGGGCGGGCAGGCCCGCGAGCCAGGCGAGGGGTTGCAGCCACCACACGTGCCGCATCAGCGCGAGCACCGCGTCGGCGCCGCCGAGGGCGGGACCGACGGTCGGCAGGACGCGCAACTCGGCGAGAAGTTCGGACTCCGGGACCCCGAGCCGGGCCGCGGCGCCGGGGGACTGCAGGGGAACCCAGGCAAACCCGCGCCGCTCCAGCACGCGCCCCCAGCGGCGCCGCCCGGCCACGCAGAACCGGCAGGACCCATCAAAGAAGATCCAGCCGGCGCCCGGCGTCACGCGAGTATCTGTCATTTCGGTAAACACAGAAATACGGGGGCAAAAAGGGGGCTCAGCCGGCGCCCAGGCCGAGGAGTTTGCGGATTTTGTCGCCGGCCTTGACGAAGCGGGTGAGGGCGGGGGTGGGCCATTGGCGGACCTGGGCGTACCAGGCGGAGGTGGTCTCGAAGAACCCGGCCAGTTCGCGGAGTTTCTGCTCGGTGTAGGCGTCGGTGGCCTCGTCGCGCTCCGCCTCGGCGATGCAGTCGCGGAGCAGGCGTTCGGTGGGGTCGATTTCGCGCTTCTTGCGCTCGTCCAGGACGACGCGGAACATTTCCCAGACATCCTTCATGCTCTCGAAATGGTCCCGGGCGTCCCCCAGGACATGAACGCGCCGGACGATGCCCCAGTTCTGGAGTTCCTTCAGGCTGGTGCTGACGTTGGAGCGGGCGACCCCGAGGGCCTCGACGATGGCCTCGGCGTGGAGCGGTTCCCGGGAGATGAAGAGCAGGGCGTGAATCTGGGCCACCGTCCGGTTGATGCCCCAGCGCGTCCCCATCTCCCCCCAATGGAGGATGAACTTGCGGGCCACGGGACTGAGGGCGGAGGGTTTCATTTATTTCTGTCAGGACAGAAATTACGCAAGCCCGGGTGACCTGTCAAGGGCCGGGCGTCCGCGCCCGGGTCGACACCCCCTTCCTGAGGGATTCCAACCCGCCGGGTGCCGTTCATATCCCCTTAAGGTGACTTCGGCGAACGTGGTCCCGCATGAACGTCCCCGTCCCCCGCCTGTTCGTCGCGGCCGCCATCCGGCTGTTCCTGCTGGTGGGGGCTGTGGGCGCCCCGGTTGCCGGGATCGCGGAGTCCGCCGACTTCCGCCTGGAGAGCCCGGCGGTGGGGAAGAACGGGGAACTGCCGGTGGAGTTCACGGGTGACGGGGCGGGGGTTTCGCCGCCGTTGGCCTGGACCAACGCCCCGGCCGGCACGCGCAGCCTGGCCGTGTCCATGCATCATGTGGACCCGGAGGGCCGGACCAAGTGGTATTGGACCCTCTACAACATCCCGGCCTCGGTGGATCATCTGGAGAAGAACAGCCGGGGCGTCGGGACCCTGGGCAACAACGGCATCACGCGCCGCGAGGGTTATGCGCCGCCCCACTCGAAGGGGCCGGGGGCGAAGACCTATGTGATCACGCTCTACGCCCTGTCCGCGCCGCTGGAGATGAAGGAACCGCCGGCGCGGGTGAGCCGCGAGGTGTTGCTGGCGGCGATGGAAGGCAGGATTCTTGCCCGCGCGGACCTGCGGGTGAATTACACGCGGCCCGGGAAGGGGGACCCCCGGCAGGGACCGCCGAGGTAGCCGGGGCGGTTGGGGGAAGAGGTTTCGTGCAAGGAGCGGCTCCCCCGCCTCACCCCCCGCTCTCCCCGTGGCGGGGAGAGGGGGAAGAGGGCACGCCCGGGCTGAGGCGGACGCGGCCTTACTTCAGCGTCTGCAGGAAGGCGAGGATGTCCTCGATTTGCTGGGGGTTGAAGATGTCGCCCATGGGGGGCATGGGGGAGAGGGTGAGGTTCTCGAAGCCCTTGGCCATGGTTTTGCTGGGTTCGAGGAGGCTTTCGCGGAGGTAGTTGGCGTTGGCGCGGGAGGCGAGTCCATCGAGGGCGGGGCCGACCGTGCTGCCCTCCTTGTTGACCATGTGGCAGAGGACGCAGCGGGCGGTGTGCTCGTAGAAGATGTGGCGGCCGCGGGCGACGTCGCCGGCGACGAGTTGCGGGGCGGTTTCCTCGTTGGGGAGCAGCTCGCAGAGTTTCACGTCGTCCCAGTAGCCCTGGCCGCTGGCGACGAGGAGGATATTGATGCTGGCCTTGTCGCGGGAGCCGCTGTTGAAGACAGCCTCGACCTCGGTCCAGTCGGCCTCGCGGCGGACGGTGTCGGTCTCGGCGCGGCCGAGGTGGTCATTGAGGCTGAGCTTGCCGCGGACGCGCTGGCCCTTGATCCAGCCGGAGAGGCGGTATTGGGTGTTGGGCTTGAGGGCGACGTCGGCGTGGAGGCTGGTGTCGGCCTCGGCGCCGGGGCTGGCCCCGCGGAGGGCGGCCTGGCCGGAGCGGGTCTGGCCGGGGGCCTGCACGAGTTCCCAGCGGGCCTCGCGGTTGGCGGGGCGGTTGCCGTAGTCGCGGCGGGTCCAGCCCTCGGGCAGGCCGTTGGGGCCGGCGATTTCGAAGCCGGGGTTGGGCAGGAGGTTGGGGCCCTCCTTGTAGGCCTGGACCTTGTGGCGGCGGACGAGGACGCGCATGGCCTCGTTGAGCCATTCATCGGACTTGAGGGAGGGGTTGCGGGCGAGGCCGGCGATCATGTCCTGGATTTCCTTGCGGGTCTCGAACTCGGCGAGCTTCACGAAGGCGCTGCAGCGGGTGATCGGGTCGGGGTCGGTGACGACGGCCGCGCTGAAGAACAGGCTTTCGCCGCGCCGGTCGGCGGGGAGGGCGCGGGTGGCGGCGCGGCGCAGTTTGGCGTCGGGGGAGACGAGGGCGACGCGGTGGGTTTCATCGTCCAACTGGCCGAGGCCTTGGAGGGTCCAGAGGGCATGGAGGGCGGCGGGGCCCGCCTGGGTGTTGGTGGCCGCTTGCTTGAGGGCGGGGACGGCCTCGGTGCGGCGGCCCTCGACGAGCAGGCGCTGGGCGGTGAGGCGCCAATGGAGGGTGTCATGGCCCAGCGCATCGACCAGTTGGCGGGGGGAAGCCTTGGCGAGGGAGGCGGGGGCGGGGCGGGCGGCCTTTTCCCAGGTGACGCGGTAGATGCGGCCGCGGGTGTTGTCGCGGAGGGGGTTGAGGTGGGCGCCGCCGGGGCCGGTCTTGGCCGCGTAGCCGCCGCGGTCCACGCTGGGGGTGGGGTTGTGCTGGATGATGTAGTTCTGCCAGTCGGCGAACCAGACGGCGCCGTCGGGGCCGACCTCGCTGAAGACGGGCGACATCCATTCGTCGCTGCTGGCCACGAGGTTGAAGCCGTCCTTGGCGGTGTAACCGGCGCCGCGCGGCTGGACGTCCATGAGGGCGATGACCTTCATGGTGGGTTCGCAGACCATGGCCTTGCCCTGGAGGCGGGGCGGGAGGTTGGCGGAATAGATGAAGGCGCTGCCGGCGGCGGCGGTGTAGCCGCCGAAGACGTCGACCTGGCGGAAGTTGGGGGTGATGGTGTGGCACTTGTCCTCGACGTTGATCTTCTTGGCCGTCATGGCGCGGAGGCCGCCGGGGACGATGGTGGCGGGGAGGCCGCCGTAGAAGAGGGGGGCGCCGTTGGCGGTGCCGCCGAAGTTGTCGCCCGCGTCATTGGCGCTCTGCGCCCAGGAGTTGTTGGAGAACTGGTGCAGGAACTCGAGGACGGACCCGTCGGCCTTGAACCGGAAGGTGCCCTGGCCAAAGCGCTGGGACTTGCCGCCCGCCTCGCCGCTGTAGCCGGAGTAACCGACGCAGCCGTGGATCCAGTTGTCATGGCCGTAGTGGAGGTTGTTGGCCTGCGCGTGGGTGTCGCCGATGCCCCAGCCGGTCATGATTTCGCGGCGGACATCGGCGCGGTCGTCGCCGTTGGTGTCGGCGAGGAACAGGAAGCGGGGCGGCTGGGACACGATGATGCCGCCGTTGGCGAAGGCGAGGCTGGTGGGGATGTTGAGACGGTCGGCGAAGACGGTGAACTTGTCCGCGCGGCCGTCGCCGTCGGTGTCCTCGCAGATTTTGATGGTGTCCTGGCCCTCGCCGGCCGGCTTGATTTCGTGGGGATAATCGCGGGTTTCACAGACCCAGAGGCGTCCGCGCTCGTCCCAGGAGAAGGCGATGGGCTTGGCGATGTCGGGTTCGGCGGCGAAGAGCTGGACGCGGAGGTCGGGGGCGACTTGGATGCGATCGAGGCTGCCCTTGACGCTGAAGGGGTGCTGGAAGGTCACGGGCTCGGGGCGGCGCTCGTAATTGGCGACATTGGGGTTGGGCTCGCGCCGTTCGGGTTCGCGTCCGGCCAGGAACGTCTCCCACTGCTGCCGGCGGGCGGCGCCGACCTTGGCGAGCACCTTCTCGCGGGCCGCGGGGACGGAGCGCTTGTCGTCGGTCCAGAAATCGACCGGGACGACCTTGGCCGCGCCCGGTTGGCCGGCCGCCACGGCGGGGAAGCCGGTGGCGGGGGCGTCGAGGAGGACGGCGTCAAAGCGGGCGACCCAGTCGGCGGTGGCCACGGCGGGGTCGGCCGTGTACTCGAACCAGATGGCGTCCCGGCCGAGGTCGCGCATGAGCGCGTGGCAATGCCGGGAGGCGTCGGTCCCCTCCTGGCCAAGGTAGAGAACCCGGATGGGGCC
>JBJOEZ010000087.1:0-5958 GCA_046048995.1 Verrucomicrobiota bacterium
GACGTCCGTCGGCTGGGGGCGCGCGCACAGCGGACTTACGTCCGCTGCTACCGGACGTAGCACCCGACGTCCGTCGGCTGAAGGGTACACGCACAGCGGACTTACGTCCGCTGCTACCGGTCGTAGCAGCCGACGTCCGTCGGCTGAAGGGCACGCGCACAGCGGACTTACGTCCGCTGCTACCAGTCGTAGCAGCCGACGTCAGTCGGCTGGAGGGCGCGCCACAGCGGACTCACGTCCGCTGCTACCAGCGACCTCCGCGACTACGGAGCCAACACCACCCGGTAAAACCTCTGCCCCAGCCGGTTCGTATCCGTCACTTCCACCGACCGCGGCGTTGCCAGCACGGGCACGGTGACCAACGGCGCCCAACTCCCGCTTCCCAGGCTGCCCCGGGCCTCCACGACATAACCCCGGCCGGACACGCCCGCGAAGACCAACCGCGTCCCGTCCACTCCCGGCGTGATCGCCAAGCGCAGCACGCTCGCTGCCGAGCGCGGGTCCGTTCCCGCCCCGAACTCCTCCACGTTGTCCGCCCCGTCGGCGTCGGCATCGAGCGCCGCATCCGCCGCGTTGTCCGGGTCGAACCCATTGGCCAGCTCCCAGTCATCCGGCATCCCGTCGCCGTCCCGGTCCGTCGTCACCGGCAGCAGGGACCCGGGCGTGGGTGCCGCCGCGGTCCAGTTCAAAGGCTCGTCCCCGTAGGCGAGCGAATCGCGGCGCTGCAGCGATTCGCCAGCCCCGTCGGCGCCCGCCGGCCAGGGGGCCTTGTCGTTGTAGCGCACCTCATCCACCACCACGTAGGGCACCACACCGTTGGTCTCCGGCATGTCCGGCCGCTCCAGGGTCAGGCGTTCCCCGCTGTCCTGCAGCAGGCCCGGCAGCGGCCCGAGCACGAGGGCGTTGGTCGGGACCGCGTAGAGGGTGCGGAACACCGCCTCATTGGTTGCGGCCACCACGACCAGGCCGCCCGCCGGCAGGGTCAATCCCGGGGGAAAGGCATAGCCCGCCCCGCCCAGGCGCCAGGTGTTGGTGGGAAACACCGGGTCGAAGAGCGCCACCGCGTCGGGCCCGGCGTTGTGAATCTCGATGAACTCCACCCCTCCGGTCGGCGGATGATACTGCACCTCGCTGAGGACGACCGGCCCAAAGCGCGGGCCGCTGTTGCTGCCGTTGAAAGTGCGGGCCAGCTGTGCGGGGAAGGATTCGCCGCCCGCGCTGTTCACGTGCCGCCCAAAACTCACCCCCGCAGCCGCCGCGCCAAAGCGCGCCCCATGGCTGTAGCCGGTCAGGTTGGTCCCGTCCCCGCTGCAGAGGTGGAGCGTTTCCCCGAGGCCGCTCAGGCTGAAGCTCAGGTTGGTCCCGGGCGTGGGATTAAAATCCTCCTCCGTGAAGGTCACGAAACCGCCCGGCGGCAGGACCGTCCCCGCCGGCACGACAAACTTGCGCGGCCAGGCCGCCTCGTCGCTGAGGAACCATCCCCCCACGTTGGCCGGCTCCGGCCCGGGGTTGTGCAACTCGATGGCATCGGTCAACGGCGGGTCGCTGCGCGACAGGAGTTCATGGATATACACGGTGGGCAACCCGGGTTCCGGGTCGTCAGCCCCGGGTGAACCCCCGGCTGCCGCGCTGGCCCGCCACTGGGCGCCGTCATCCGGGGCCTGCCCTGGCCCGGACCCCCGCGGCACCACCGAGAACCCAAACCCATCCGCCGCCAGCGGCCACGGGGCGCTGTCCCCGTAGGCCACCGCCCACACCGGGGTGCCCAGGGCGGAGAGCAGCGCCAGCGATTCCCCCCCGTTGTCCAACCGTCCGCCGTAAACGCCATGCAACGGCACGCCCGGATACCGCGCCGCGAACGCGATCGGGTTGCGCGCCAACACACAGAAGGCGCCCGGGGCCAGGGACGTCCCGTTGCTGAAGGTGAAGCTGATGCCGGTGAAGCCCAGGCCGCTCAGGTTGAGCGCGTGGAGGCCGCGGTTCTTCAGCTCGAGAAACTCAAACTCGTCCGCGTTGGTGGCCCCGGCGGGCAGCGGGTTGTACATCAGCTCCGTCAACGCCAGGCCGCTGAAGTCCTGCGGGGTGACGAAGAGGGCCTCGGCCAGGCCGCTCCAGTTGGTGCCGCTGAGGACGCGGGCCCGCGCCACGGTGGTGGCATTGAGGACGACCGACTGCGGCCAGGCCTGCGCGCCGGGCGCCACCGCCCCGCCGGGGGCGCGCGGGTCGGAGCCGTCCAGGGTGAAGAACACGGTGCCGGCCGGGTTCGGGTTGGCCAGGCCGAGGGTGAACCCGTTCGGGATGGCCCCGCCCTCCTGGTTGAAGAGCGGCCGGCGCACGAAAAGGGCGTCGAGGGAGGCCGTGCGGTTGGTCAGCCACGTCTTGAAGGTGGCGATGCGCGTCGGCCAGTCGGTCATCCCTTCCCGGGCCAGCACGCTGTTGTTGGTGCCGCCGGGCGCCACCTCGTTCACCTGCCGATCGACGATGGCCAACAGGTTGGAATCGGCGAACACGCCCCGCCGCAGGGCCTGCCACCGATCAATGTAGGCCTGGAGGAAGTTCACGTCCGAGAAAAGGCGCGCGTAATACAGGCGGTCCCGCGCCCACTCCAGGTTCGTGAAGGGACTGGCGCTGGTCGGGTTGCGCGTGTAGGCGCGGTCGAAGTCCCAGATCGGGCCGTGCCGCAGCCGCGCGGCGGGCGATTCCCGCAGCAGATAGGTGCTGAGCACCACGGCGTCCTGGTTCTTCGGGAAGTTCTGCAGGATGAAATGGTGCACCCAGTTCTCGACGTCGAGATAGGCTGCGTAGCCGGTGAGCGGGTTGGTGTAGGCCGACCCGTAGAGCGCCGCGTCGAACCGGTGCATGAAATTGGTGATCACCTGCCGCTGCCCGGCGGTCAGGGTCCAGCCGTCCGGCGACTCAAAGTTGAAGAAGGAATGGTAGAAGTTCGGCTGATCATCCCGCGGCGGGGTCAGGCCGCTGCCGCCGGAGGGACCCTGGAACCCGCGTGGGTTGTCGTCCGGCGTCTGCAGGATGCGATCCGGCCCCGCCGTGTGGAAATGGCGCGGCACCAGGCTCCCCGGCGCCGTCCCGGGCGGCAGGGCATCCATGCGGTCCACATTGATGAGCCACCCGCCGGTGGCGCCGTCCGCCGCCAACTCCGGGATGTCCACGCGGCCGGGCCCGCGCTTGACCTTCTCCATGAGCACGAAAAGCCCGGCATACTGCGAGAGGGTGACCGGACCGCCGTTCGTGCTGAGGAAAAGCTCAATGAACCGGGTGCGCGGCGCGTAATACCCGGACTGGTTGGCCAGCTCGTAGATGAACGTGTTGTGAATCAGGGCGGCGTCGAAGTCCGCGCTGCTGGTGGGCGACTTCCAACTCGGGCCATAGAGGACCCAGTCGCTGTCCGCCGGCAGGCCCAGCAACGACAGGTCCCGGTCCTCGCTGTCCGCCTCGCCCCAGATTTCCAGGGCATACGACTTCTTCGTGTTGTTGAACGAACTCGATCCGCGGATGCGCAGCCCGGCCCGGGCCGTGGCCGCGGGCGCATTCGTGAACCGGGTCAGCCCCGCGCCATCCCGGTCCAGCACGGTGAGCGCGTGCGACTGCATCGCCACCTCCACCACCTCGCTGCCATCCCCGTACGGACCGCGGCTGCTCACGCCCGGGACCGGGCCGCGCCCGAGGTTGTGCAGGACCACCACCGGCAACGGGGAACTGAACGCGGCAAGGTCACCGCCCACCCGCACATAGGATTCGCTTCGCGCCGGGCTGGGCGACCAGCCGGCCAGGAAGGCCCGGGCCCGGACCGTGACCGGGTTGGTCAGGGTGATGGGCCCGGTGTAGGGCAGCGCCAGCCCGGGCTCGGGCACGGCCCCGTTGGTTGTGTACCAGATGACCGCCCCGGGCTGGGCGTTGCTGAGGGTCAGCACCACCGCGTTGGTGAACAGCCGGCTGCCGACCGAAAAGGCCACCTTGGGCAGGGGCGGCAGGGATCCGTCCGTGTTGGTGCCACCCGGGGTGGCGGCCGCGAAGAACACGTTGGTCTGCTGCTGGCGCACGCCGTCCAGTTCCGCGCTGACCAGGAACCGCGCCGCCGCGGCATCGCTGCTCATGGCATGGAAGGCCAGCACGTTGGTGCCGGGCCCCAGGGCGCCCAGGAACGGGGCCAGGCTGAACGTCTCCGCCGCCAGGGCCAGGACGTCCGCCCGGTTGGTCGGCGCCGCCGCATCCCAGGCCGGCGCCAACGGCGCGTTGCGCCGCGCCACTTCCACCCCGTTCAAATACGCCACGAACCCGTCGTCATACCGCACGCGCAGCATCAGGCTGGCGAACTCCGCCGGTGTGCCCGGCACCACAAACGGCACCCGCACGTAGGCGCCTGGGTTCACCCCCAGCCGCGCCGCCCGCACGTCGGTCCGAATCAGCCCGCCATACAGGTTCGGTTCCACGTCCGGCCCCACCGCGGCCGGATGCAGGCGCAGGTAATCCAGCTGCCACGTCCCGTTGTTGCCCGTGGAGGAATTGTCCCCCAGGAAAAATGCGTCGCTGCCTGCCCCGATGGTGGTCGAGGGCGCCAGTGCCTGGCCGCCGGGGTTGAGCAGGACATCATCGCGCCACACCCAGCACTGGCTGCCCCACCGCGCCAGGCGATAGCGGTGCTGCCCGTCGGTGTTCACCTCGGTCCCCAGCGTGACCGGCGAAACCGTACCCCAGCTGACCCCGCTCCGGCGGATGTTCAGCCACGGGGCCACGCTGCTGCCCTTGGACGCCGTCAGGCTCAGCGTGCCCAGCGTGCCCTCCGTCCCCAGGGTCAGCACCTGCACACTGAACTCCGCGGTGAAGTTCGTGCTGAACGCCGACCGCCACAGGCTCCCGGCAAAGTTGCCGTCCAACGTGAGGCCATTCGTGCCCAAGGCCAGCCCGCCCGCCAGCGGCGGCGCCGCGTTGGTCGCCCAGTCGTTGGTCAGGTTCAGGTCCAGATCCTGCCCAAACGGTGCCTCCTGCATCTCATACTGATAAGCAAACGCCGCCGCCGCCAGGCGATTGGTCAACGGGTTCGTCGCCCCCACCCCCGTGTCATAACCCACCCCGGCCAGGCCGGTCACCCACGCCGCGTCGTCAAACGGCTCCGCCCCGCCCGCCCAGCCCAGCCCCAGCATTCCCGAACCCGGCACCAGCGCGCGCACCAAGGCGTTGCTCGTCACCAGCGGCACCGCCTCCACCGCCAACCCCGGCCCGAACGACACATCCTCCTGCTGCGGTGGATACGGGGCAAACGCCTGCCGCACGGTGAACCCGTCCGGCCCCACCAGCGCCAGATACTCGCCGTCCTTCGCCAACTGGAAGTTCGCATGCAGTTCCCCGCCCGGGTCCGTCCGGTTCTTGCCGGAGGCAAAGACCAGCCGATACCCGCCCGCCGGCAGGACCACCCCGGCCGGAAAACGCCACTTGGCCGGGAACGCCGGCTCGTCCGTCAGGCAATACCCGCCCAACTCCAGCGCCCCCGGCCCCGGGTTGTAGATCTCAATCCAATCGGAGAACTCCCCGTCCTGGTCCGCGCGCACGGACTTGTTCTCCGCCATGAACTCGGAGAGGACCGGTTCGGCCGCATGCGTCCCAGCAGCAGGGCCAGCAGCAAAAAAAGGCGCGGCACGGCACGGGACTGGAACCAGGACAGGAACATGACAGGCAGCGCGCAGAGTAACCCGGGCCACAGCTCTGCGCCATGGTGAAGAGTGGGGCAGCCAGGAATCGCCGCGGACGCAAGTTCGCTCCTTTGGACTGCGGTAGCCTGGCTACCGCTTTCAAAGCGGCAGCCTTGCTGCCGCACTCCATGCCTACCACGCATCCGTCCGGAACGGCGTCGCGGGCAACCCCGCCCCATTCACCAAATTGAGCGATCCATCCGGCACCCACGCATGCCGCACCGCCACCGGCTCCGGCACCTGCGGGGAC
>JBJOEZ010000088.1:0-6781 GCA_046048995.1 Verrucomicrobiota bacterium
GTATCTCGATGTCCCGGCGTTCATAGATTACCTCGTGTTGGAGTTTTTCGCCGGCAATGACGACTGGCCGGGGAACAACTGGCGGGCGGCCGGCAGCATCCCCCTCGGCCAGCCCTTCCGCTTCTACTCCTGGGACGCCGAGTATACCCTGGGCCTTTCCCTCAACCACGGGGTGGCCCCGATCACGATCGACCGCACCGGGATCACCAACGGAACCCCGGGCCTGCTCTACACCGCGCTGCGCGCGCATCCGGAGTTCCGGCGCCGCTTCGCCGACCAGGCCCATCGGGTCCTCTTCCATGACGGCCCCCTCACGCCGGCCCGCTGTGTCTCCCGCTGGCAACGCCGCGCCGCGGAGATTCACCGTGGCATCGTCGCCGAGTCCGCCCGCTGGGGTCAGGGGGGCTACACCAACTACACCCGCAACGACTGGCTGGCCGAGCAGGGCCGGGTGCTCAACGAGTGGCTGCCCCTGCGCTCCGCCGTGGTCGTCACCCAGTTGCAGGCCGCCGGGCTTTATCCCCTGGTCGCCGCGCCCACCTTCTCGCCCGCGGGCGGGCTCCTTTCCGGCGCCGTCAGCGTCACGCTCGCGGCCCCCGCCGGCACCGTCTACTACACCCTCAACGGGGCGGATCCGCGCCTGCCCGACGGGTCCGTGGATCCCGCTGCCACCATCTACTCTCACCCCATCCTGGTGGCGGGGGAGTTGACCCTCCGCGCGCGGGTGCTCCTCACCAACGAGTGGAGCGCCCTGGCCGAGGCGCCGTTCCTGACGCCCGACAACCCGAGCCTGTTCCAGGGCGTTGTCACGCCGCTATGCTGGCCGGAGGTGGAGGTGGCTTTCCAAGGCCGGCCACTTGAGTCGCACACGCTGGAAGCCTCCGCCGACCTGCGGCAATGGACGGTCCAGGGTTCGGGCCAGGCCAACGAGGACGGTTTCTGCCGCTTCGTGCAGAGCCTCACCAATGCGCCTGCCCGTTTCTTCCGCTTGCGCTGGCCCTGAACCCCGCGCAGGTTGGACATGTGGATCCGCGGGTTGACAATTCACATCATGTTTAAACCGTTTGTACGCGCCCAAGGCCAGTCCAGCACCCCAGTCCGGGCAGGCTGGGCGCTGCCTGCTTTCCTGCTGGTGGCGGCGTTGTCCGGGTGGGCTCCGTCGGCACGGAGCGCCCCGGGAGCGGTGGTGACGCTCAGCCCGGCCCTCTCCACGTGGAAGTACCTCGACACGGGGGTCAGCCCCAATCCACGTGGAAGTACCTCGACACGGGGGTCAGCCCCAACGCCGACTGGGCCCAACCGCGGTTCGACGACCGGGGTTGGCTGGCGGGTCCTGCGCCGCTGGGCTACGACCCGGACTTGCCCGTCGCCACGCCGGTGTCCTTCGGGGTCGATCCGGCCCACAAGCATGTCACCACCTGGTTTCGCCGCTCCTTCGTGGTCGCCCGCGCCGTCAACCATCAGCGTTTGCGCCTGCGGGTGATGCGGGATGACGGGGTGGTGGTCTATCTCAACGGGCGCGAGGTTTACCGCGACAACCTCCCGGCCGGCCCGGTTCTCCCCGAGACCCTGGCGCTGGAGGGCATTGAGGATGAATGGAGCTACCGGCTCATCAGCCTTCCGTCCCGGTTGGTGGAGGGAACCAATGTGCTGGCCGCGCAGGTGCACCAATGGAGCACGGCCAGTTCGGACCTGCTCTTCGACGCCGAGTTGCTCAGCACGCTGGCGCGCGGGCCCTACCTGCTGCAGGTCACCACCAACAGCATCGTGGTCCGGTGGCGGACCCATGTGGCCACGGTGCCGGTGGTCCGTTTCGGGACCAATTCCGCCCAGTTGACCGAGTCGGCCGCCGGGCCGGGGCCCGCTTACAACCATTCGGTGCTGCTGACCAACCTCCTGCCGGACACGCGGTATCATTATGCGGTGGAGGCGGGGGGTGAGGTTCTGGCGGAGGGGCCGGATCTGACCTTCCGCACCGCCCCCATGGGCCCCCGGCCGACGCGCATCTGGGTGGTGGGGGACAGCGGCACGGTCACCTGGGGCGAGCCGTGGGCGGGCATGGCCCGGTCGGTGCGGGACGCCTATTTGGATCACTCCGCCGCCACGCGGCCGGCCGACCTCTGGCTGATGCTGGGTGACAATGCCTACTACCAGGGGTTCGACCAGGAGTTCCAGGCGGCCATGTTCGACCTCTACAACCGGATCCTGCCTTCCACCCCGGTGTGGTCCACCCTGGGCAACCATGAGGCTTACTCGCTGACACCGGACGGGCGCCTGCCCTACTACGACATTTTCTCGGTCCCCCCGCTGCCCGGGACCGGCGGGGTGCCCTCGGGCAGTCCCCGTTACTACTCCTTCAACTATGGCAACATCCACTTCGTGAACCTGGATTCGATGTTGTCGGACCGGTCCACCAACGGGCCAATGTGGCGCTGGCTGCAGCAGGACCTTGCCGCCAACACGCAGGACTGGCTGATCGCCTTCTGGCATCACCCGCCCTATTCCAAGGGCAACCATGACTCCGACAACATCGACGGGGATGACCCCGAGTTGGTCGAGATGCGGGAGAATTTCCTGCCGTTGCTGGAGTCCTACGGCGTCGATCTTGTGCTGTGCGGGCACAGCCACAATTACGAACGGTCCTACCTCCTCTCCGGGCACTATGGGTATTCCCGCACGCTCATGCCGCAGATGATCCTGGATGCCGGCAGCGGGCGGCCCGGGGACACGGGGGCCTACCGCAAGTCGCAATCCAAGCCCTCGCCCAACCAAGGAACGGTCTACATCGTCGCCGGCAGTTCCGGGTCCACCACAGGGGGGCCGCTCAATCATCCGGCCATGTTTGTTTCGCTCGATGAACTGGGCTCGGTCATCCTCGATGTCGATCATCAGCGCCTGGAGGCGCGGATGCTCCGGGAGAACGGGGTGGTGGCCGATCACTTCACCCTGCTGAATGGCGTCCCGCCGGAACCGCTGCGCATGGTGGGCACCATTCTGCATGGCGATGTGCTCACCCTGCGCTGGAAGTCGCGCAGCGGGCGGTCCTACCAGGTCGAGAGGGCCACCAACCTCGCCGCCCCCTCATGGTCTCCGGTTGGCCTCCCCATCACCGCCACCGGCATGACCACCTCCTGGTCCACCCCTGTGCAACCACAGGCGGGGCCCCTCCTCTTCCGTATCACGCTCGTTGGGGAACTCTGACCCCCACGGCGTCAGGGACGGGCCGCCTCCACAAAGCCCGGGAAGAGCCTCGATTCGCCCGCCTGGATCCGCCCCTCCGGCATCCGCACCCACTGCAGGGCCGCGCGCGGCGTGCTCTCAATCAGCGCCACCCCTCTCTCAGGGCCCAGCACGCTCACCGCCGTGGCCAGGCTGTCCGCAGTCAGGCAGTCGGGTGCAATCACCGTGACCAGGCTGTGATCGGTCAGGCCCAGGCCGGTGCGCGGATCGACAATGTGGGAATAGCGAACACCGCCAATCTCCAGGCGCTGAAAAAGATCGCCGGAGGTGGCCAGGGCTGCGTTCCGGAGCAGGACGAAGCGGACGGGCGGCGCGTTGCTGGCGTCCAGCGGCGGCAACTCAATGCGCCAAGCCGTCCGGCCGGGCGGTGGGTCGCCCACCGCCAAATCGCCCCCCCCGGACACCAGCGATCGAGGCAGCCCGCGGCGGCGCAGGACCCGGAGCGCCTCGTCAATCGCATACCCTTTGGCGATGCCGCCGAGGTCGAGCTTCATGTCCGGCACCCGCAGGGTCGCGGTGCGGTCCCGCGCATTGAGGTGGAGGTTGGTCCACCCCACCGCCGCCGCCGCCGCCGCCAGGCGACGCGCCTCCGGCAGTTGCTGCTCCCGCCGTGCCTTTCGCCAATGGCTGACCAGCGGGCCGACCGTCACGTCAAAGGCCCCTCCCGTCCTCGCCGCCAGGGCCTGGGCCCGCTCAAGCACCCGCCAGAGATCCTCGCTCACCGGCACCGCCCGGCCCTCACCCGCCGTGCGTGACAACCGGTTCAGCTCGCTGTCCGTGTCGTAGTCGCTCAGACGGTCGTTCAACTCCCGGACCCGGGCAAAGGCGGCCTCCGCCCCCGACCGGGCCGCCGCGGCGTCGGCGGCATGCACCACCATGCGGAAGGGGAGGCCCATCTGCGGCTGGGTAAACTCAAAGCGCTGCAGGCCCGCCCCGGAATCCCGCAGGGTGTCGCAGCCGGCCGCCAGGGCCGCCAAAACCGCCAGGGCCAGCACGAGGGGGCGCGGCCCTGGAGCAGGGCGGCGGGGTGGGCGTTGGGGCCGGCCGGTCAGCGGCATGGATGGCTTGTAGCCGCTGCGGGCGTGCCCGTCGATGCATCGTTGGGGGCCAGCGCATCCCGGGCGGGCCACAGCACAGGAATCAGAATTCGGGTTGGCGTCAGGCCGGCCGGCTCCTAATGTGCCCGCCCATGGGGCTGCGCCTGGTTCCCCGCCTGAGCCCGCGGCGAACCTGCGTCCGCCCCGCCCTGAATCGAAACCCAACGCCCTGATATTCCATGGCCGCCCCGATTGCCACGACCAATGACCTCTCGCTGAAGACCCCGACCGAGCACATCAGTCACTGGAAGGAGAAGGGGGCTGACTTGCTGCTGGAGCGGGGCCCCAACCTCGTTGGGGCCATCATCGTGCTGGTGGCGGGTTTTCTGCTCGCCCGCTTCGTGGTGCGCATGCTGACCCGCTGGCTGGAGAAGCGCCAGATGGACCCGCCGGTGCGCATGCTGCTCCAGCGGATCACGTGGCTTTTGATCATGGCGCTGTTCATCATGATTGCCCTGGGCACCCTGGGCATCGCGGTGGGCCCGCTCATCGCCCTGATGTCCGTGGCCGGCGTGGGCGTCGGTTTGGCCATGCAGGGGGTGCTTTCCAACCTCGTTGCCGGCCTTCTCATCATCTTCACCAAGCCGTTCCGCGTCGGGGAATACATCGAGATCATCGGCTGCCAGGGCCAGGTCAGCGTGGTCGACCTGTTCAACACGGTGCTGGTGCATCCCGACAAGTCCCGGGTGGTCATCCCGAACCGGAAGATCGTGGGGGAGGTGCTGCATAACTACGGGAGCATCCGCCAGCAGGACATCCAGGTGGGGGTCAGCTACCGCACCGACCTGGCCCAGGCCATCGCCGTGATCCGCCAGGTGCTGGCCGGCAGCCCCCGCGTCCTCAAGGACCCCGAACCTGTCGTGGCCGTGGCCTCCTTCGCGGATTCCTCCATCAACCTCGCCGTCCGCCCGTGGGTCAACGTCAGTGAGTTCGGCCAGGCCCGCACCGAGATCCACCTTGCCATTGCCGAGGCCTTCCGGCAGCACCGCATCGAGATTCCGTTCCCGCAGCGGGACGTCCACCTCATCCCCGCGCCGCCGGCCTCCTGAGGCCCATTGCCTAACGGCGGGTGCCGCCCCCGCCCAGGAAATCCTCGTAGGCCAGCGCGAGGCCCCGCCGCAGGTCGATGGCCGGCTTCCAGCCCAGCGCAAAAAGCCGCGAGCTGTCCATCAGCTTGCGCGGGGTTCCGTCCGGCTTGGTGGTGTCCCAGACAATTTCCCCGCGAAAGCCCACCGCCTCCCGCACGAGTTCGGCCAGTTCCCGGATGGTCACGTCCGTGCCGGACCCGACGTTGATGAACTGCTCCTCGCTGTAGTGCTGCATGAGAAAAACGCACGCGCGGGCGAAGTCGTCGGAATGCAGGAACTCCCGCCGGGGGGCGCCAGTGCCCCAGCAGGTGACGGAGGCCGCCCCGGCCGCCTTGGCTTCATGGAACTTGCGGATCAGCGCGGGGAGCACGTGCGAGTTCTGCAGGTCGTAGTTGTCGTTGGGCCCGTAGAGGTTGGTGGGCATCGCACTGATGAAGTCGCACCCGTGCTGGCGGCGAAAGGCCTGGCAGAGCTTGATGCCCGCGATCTTGGCCACGGCATACCACTCGTTGGTCGGCTCGAGTGGACCGGTCAGGAGATACTCCTCCTTCAGTGGCTGCGGAGCCAGCTTCGGATAGATGCAGGAACTCCCCAGGAAGACCAACTTGCGGACGCCCGCCCGCCGGGCCCCGTCGATGAGATGGTTCTGGATCTGCAGGTTCTCGAGGAGAAACGAAGCCGGCTGGGTGCTGTTGGCCAGGATGCCCCCCACCTTGGCGGCCGCCACAAAGACGAACTCCGGCCGTGTCTCCGCGTAAAAGCGGTCGACGGCGGCCGGGTCCAACAGATTGAGTTCCTGGCGCGTCCGCCCCAGCAGGTTCCGGCAGCCCTGGCGCTCGAGTTCCCGCCAGATGGCGCTCCCGGCCAGGCCCCGGTGGCCGGCCACGTAAATGCGGGATGAAGGGGTCATCTGCATGCGGCAAGGGTAGGGGCGTGCCGGGATGGCTTCAAGCGCGGCTGCGGATCGGCCGGGACACTGTCCACAAACAGGACAGTCGGACCATCCCCTGTCCCAAACATGGACGCGGATTCCCCTGGCCGGACCGTGGAAACCCCGTTTCGGCTTCCCGCGGGGGGCTCAGGTGTTTTTCCTAGGAAGAGCTCAGGCACAAAAAAGCGCGTGTCCATCCCGCTGGCATGCCTGTTGCTAAATGAGGCGCACGCGGTTCGCGGTGGGCAATAAGTGAACGCGCATGTCATGCTTAATAACCAGCCCGCCGCTGTCGTTCACACCGCGCTACAGAGAAAGCAAAACGCATGAAAGTCAGCACCAACCGCAAGTCGGGGTTCACGCTGGTGGAAATCATGATCGTCGTGGCCATCATCGGCCTCCTGGCGGCGATCGCGATCCCCAAC
>JBJOEZ010000089.1:0-5909 GCA_046048995.1 Verrucomicrobiota bacterium
CGTGAGCGGGTTGATGGGGGGCACAGCGGACTGACGTCCGCTGCTACGGTAGCAACCCGCGTGAGCGGGTTGATGAGGGGGGGACAGCGGACTGACGTCCGCTGCTACGGTAGCAACCCGCGTGAGCGGGTTGATGAGGGGGACAGCGGACTGACGTCCGCTGCTACGGTAGCAACCCGCGTGAGCGGGTTGATGAGGGAGGGACAGCGGACTGACGTCCGCTGCTACGGTAGCAACCCGCGTGAGCGGGTTGGTGGGGGGCACAGCGGACTGACGTCCGCTGCTACGGGGCGCGGCAGCGGGCGAGGGTCATGAGGGCGAACGACGTCCCGTAGGGCTGGTGATAGTCGTAGAAGGGGAAGTCGAACCAGGACCCGTCCTTCTCCTGCAGTTGGGTGATGATGCCGGCGAGGGGGCCCTTGAACTGGCCGGCCTTCTCGGGGCCGAGGTGTTCGATGACGAGGGCGGCGTAGTAGTGGCCGTAGTAGAAGAAGTAGCCGGCGATTTGGAACCAGGCCTCATGGGGGATGGGGCGCTTGCGGCCAATGTCGAGCCAGCCGCCGCGGGTGACGAGGCGGTCAAGCCAGTCGGTCATGACCTGGTCGGTGATGTTGGTCTGGCCATGGAGGCGGAGGGCGAGGTTGCAGGCCTGGGATCGGCCGAGGCTGCCGGCGGGCCGGTTGACGGGGGTCATGGGCCGGTACTTGAGGTATTCGCCGTAGTAGTAGCTGTAGTCGTTCTTGGTTTGGCGGATGACGGAGGCGACGGCGCGGCGGGTGACGTCCTCGTTGACGGGGAGGCCGGCCTGGCGGGCCTCGTGCATGGCGATGAGGATGGTGGCGGTGGTGAAGCTGATGGCGTCGGTGGTGGGGCGCTGGGTGTGGTGGCGGAAATCGTAATAGCCCCAGCCGCCATCGACGGATTCGTAACGGCGCAGGAGATCGACTTGGAGGACGGCGAGGTTGCTGATGGCAGCCCGGCGGGCCGCGTTGGTGGTCTCACGCCGGAGCAGGTGGGTGAGGGCATGGAGTCCGTAGCCGTGGGTCCAGACGTTGTAGAGGGCGACGCCGTCGGCGCGCCGGACCTTGCCGAGGTTGTCGAGGAGCCATGCCTCCCCGCGTTCGAGCGCGCGGCGGGCAGCGGCGTTGGTGTCGGCGGCGCCGGTCTCGATGAGGGCGGAGATGGCCAGCGCGGTGGTGGCGGCGCGGAAGGCTTGGTGGGAACCGGGGACGGGCGCGAAGATGTTGAGGTCCTTGGTGCGGGTGGCGCTGCCCCAGGAGCCGTCCTTGTTCTGCTTTTTGACCAGGTAGTCCACGCCGCGCCGGATGGATTTCTCCAGTTGGGCGGGGGAGGGGACGCGGATGACGGGCGGGGCGTCGGCCGCCTTGGCGCCGGCGGCCCCGGCCGGGCGGGGGGCGAGGAGGGCGGCCAGGAGGACCAGCCCGGCCGCCGCGGCCCAGGTGGTCCGCGGCAGGCCCCGGCGGGGAGGCATCGGGGCAACGGTGGCAGGGTGGAGGGGCACCGGGGTGAGGGCAGGGTTACTCGGGGCGGGCGGCGAGGATTTTGTCTCCGTCGGCGAGGCCTTCGAGGATTTCGACCAGCTTACCGTCGGTCTCGCCGACCTTGACCGTGCGTTTCTCGGGCTTGGCGCCGTCGCGGCCGGGGAGATAGACGACGTGGCGGGAGCCCTCGGTGAAGATGGATTCCTTGGGGGCGAGCGGGACCTCGCCGCGGCCGGTTTCGCCAAGGGCGACCTTGGCGTTCATGCCCGGGTAGAGTTGCACGGCGGCGTCCTTCTTGAAGGAGAGCCGGAGGTCATAGCCGCCGCCGGGGGAGGGGACGAAGCTGAGTTCCTCGATTTGGGCGGCGAGCTTGCGGTCGGGGGCGGACACCGCGGCGGCGGTGCCCTTGAGGCCGGGCCTGAGGTGCTGGAGGTCGGCCTCGGTGGCGGTGGCGCGGAGGGTGAGCTTGGAAGGATCGACCACGGTGAGGAACACCGCGTTGGCGGCGAGCTTGCCCTGGGGGACCAGGCTCTTGGCCACGAGGGCGCCGCCGGACCATTTGCCGTTCTCGCAGGTGCCGTAGTAGACAAGGCCGTCGATGGGGGCGGTGACCCGGAGGCTCTCGAGGTCCTTCTTGAGATCGATCAGGCGTTTGTCCGCCTTCTTCTGGTCGCGCCGGAGCTTCTCAAGATCGAGGCGTTTCTTGGCGAGGGTCTTGGGCAGGGAAACCTCGGCCAGGGCGAGGGCGGCGTCGGCGTCGCGGCGGGCGGCCCGGAGGGTCTCGTATTCCCGGGGAATCAGGACCTTCATGTCGCGCTCGGCGAAGAGCCGGCTGGACTCCAGTCCCAGCACGGCGCCCTCGACGGCGAAGCGCTGGCGTTTGAGCACGATCTCCTCCGTTTCCTCGGTGAGGTCGTCGGCCTTGTACATCTTCTCCAGCTGGGTGAGCTCCTCGCGGGCGCCCTCGAGGCGCTGCTCGGCGCTCTTGAGGTTGAAGGCCGAGTTCCTTTCGCGCTGGCTGCGGCCGGTTTTCTCAAAGTAGGCGAGATCCTCGCTGGCGATGCGGTGGCCCCGCTGGGCGGCCTCCAGCTTGGCCGGGGTGGTCTGCTCGAGGTTGGCCAGTTCCGCCACGGCAAGCTCGAGGGCGAGCGGCCCGCCGGGGGCGTCCTGTTCCGTTTCCCGGATCTGTTCCACCAGTTTCTCGGTGTCAAAGCGGACGAGGGTGTCGCCCTTGCGCACCTTGGACCCATGGGCGGCCGCCTCGAGGACGACAAGGTCGGTCCAGGCCTTGGTCTCGACCTTGATGGGGGACATGGCGGTGGACTCGAAGGTGGCCTCGAGCTGCACCTTGGGCTTGAGGGCGCCCTTGGCAATCGTGTGGGTGGCCGGCTTGGCGGGGGCGTCCGCGGCGGGCTTGGCGTCCGCCGCGGCCAGGGGGCCGGGTTGGGCGGCGGCCAGGGCGAGGACAAGGGTCGGCAGGGTCAGGCGCATCGTGGGTTTCATGGCGGTCAGGATGAGACGGTCAACTGATACCATAGTGTGCCGCCCTGGACCGGGCTGGAACAAGCCCGGTTTTTGAGTTAACGAGTGAGCGAGTGAGTGAGTTAACGAATGAGTTAGCGAGTGACGGGGCGGGTGGGGGAGGCCAAAATGCGCGGCGCGTGAAGCGATTCAAGGCCATTGCGGCGATGAGCGAGAACCGGGTGATCGGGCAGGGCAACCGCATTCCCTGGCACCTGCCGGAGGACTTCAAGTGGTTCAAGCAGTTGACCACCGGCCATGTCCTCATCATGGGCCGGAAGACCTTTGAGTCCATCGGGCGGCCGTTGCCCAACCGGGAGACGATGGTCCTGAGCCGGCGCGGCTTCGCGCACCCGGGCGTGCGCACGGTGGCCAGCCTGGACGAGTTGGACCCGGCCTCCGAGTCGCGGGAGATGTTCATCTGCGGCGGCGCCGAGATCTACGCCCTGGCCCTGCCGCGCTGTTCCGAGCTCTACCTGACCCTGGTCCACCGCACGGTGGAGGGGGATGCCTTCATGCCGCCCTTCGAGCACCTGTTCCAACCTGCCGGCGTCGTGCTCGAGCGCCCGGAATTCACCGTCCAAAAGTATTTACGATTGAATGAGTGAGAGAGTGAGCAAGTGGGTGAGGGGGACAGTCAAACTGACTCGCTCACTCACTCACCCGCTAACTCGTTAACTTTTTTGGTTTTCAGTGGGGCGGTCCCTCCTATACTTCGGTTTCCCAAATTGCGCCGGATTCGGGCCGTGGATGGCCCTTGTTTTGTGCCGGGCGAGGCGGGTCCTGAGATGAACACCGGAACCATGAAGGCCGTGGGCGTCCTTCCGCAGAAGCGGGAAGTCGCCCTGCTCCAGCAACCCGTACCCCGCCTGTCCTCGCCCACCCAGTTGAAGGTGCGCACGCTCGAGGTGGGCATCTGCGGCACGGACCGCGAGATTTGCACCTTTGCCTACGGGACGCCGCCGGGGGACAGCGAGTACCTGGTGCTGGGCCATGAGGCGCTGGGCGAGGTGGTGGAGGCGGGGGCCGGCGTGAGCCGCTTCCGGCCGGGCGACCTGGTGGTGCCCACCGTGCGCCGGCCGTGCCCGCACGGGCATTGCGTGTCCTGCCGGGACGCCCGCCAGGATTTCTGTTTCACGGGCGACTTCACGGAGCGGGGCATCAAGATGGTGCACGGCTACATGACGGAGTATTTCGTGGAGGACGAGGCGCACCTGAACCTGGTGCCGGCCTCGCTGCGCGACGTGGCGGTGTTGGTGGAGCCCCTGACCGTGGCGGAGAAGGCGCTGGCCCAGGTCTGGCAGGTGCAGCGGCGCTTGGACTGGGGCACGGGCGCCGGCCCGAACCCGGGCGCGGGCAAGACAGCGGTCGTGCTCGGGGCCGGCCCGGTCGGCATCCTGGGCGCCATGGCCCTGGTCGTGCGCGGGTTCAAGACCTACGTCTATTCCCGGTCGCCGGAGCCGAATCCCAAGGCGGACCTCGTCAATGCCATTGGCGCGCGCTACGTCTCCAGCGAGACCGTGCCGGCGTCCGAGTTCGCCCGCATGACGGGCAACATCGACCTCGTTTACGAGGCGGTGGGGACGGCCCGGATTACCTTCGATGTCCTGCGCATCCTTGGCTTGAACGGCGTGTTCGTCTTCACCGGCATCCCGCCGGTCAAGCCGGCCATCCCGGTGGAGGCCGACACCCTGATGCGCCAGATGGTCCTCATGAACCAGGCCATCATCGGCACGGTGAACGCCGACCGGCCGGCCTTCGAGAACGCGATCAAGGACCTCGTGGAGTTCAAGAAACGCTGGCCGGACGCCCTGCGGTCCGTCATCACGGGCCGGCATCCGATCGAGAACTACCGCGAGCTCCTGCTCGGCAAGGCCACCGGGATCAAGAACGTGATCTCGATCGGGGCCTGAGGCCGGGGTTCGATTCCGACCCTCGCCTCCATGCCGAACCGCGTGTGCGGAAACGGTTTCTGAAGGGGAGGGGTCCAAACGGACACCAGGATTGGTCGCTCGGCACTGTTCCGGCAACGACCTGTCAACGCCCGGCCATCGAGCGCGACGGCGCGGCGGGTGCCGGCCTGCGCACCAATGCGTTCACCTGGACCAACGGCTTGATCCTCGCGCACATCAATCCGCGAGGATCGGCCTCGACCCCGTCACCTACACCTACGACAAGCTTGACTTGATCCAGACGGTGGATCGCATGGGCTTTGTGCGCTCCAACCTGTTCGACGCGCTGCGCCGTCCGATCCGCCGGACGGACGCCCGCGCCAACTCCACGCACTATGTCTATTGCTCCTGCGGCAGCCTTGACTACGTGACCAACGCCGTGGGTGAAGTCGCGCACTTCGCCTACGACTTCCAGGGCCGGCTCACGACCACGTTCCATCACGACGGCTACAACGTGACGAACACCTGGAACGCGATGGGCGAACTGACCAGGGTGAGCGACAACGGCGGCTACCGCATCACCAACACCTTCAACCAGCAGGGCCTCCTGGCCGCCGCGGACACGGCGGGAGGAAGGCTGTTCAGCCGCGCCTACGACATCGAGGACAACCTGGCTTCCGCCACCGACGCCAACGGCGTCACCAGCACCAACGCGTTCGACGCCCTGGAGCGGCTCGTCGTCCGCGGCTTGAGCGCCACCAACAGCGTCGAGACCCTCGCCTGGACCGCACGCGGCCTGCTCTACTCAATCAATCCCCTGGGCCGGGGCGTGACGAACGCCTTCGATGCCCTCGGGCGCAAGACGGCCGAGACCAACGCCAACGGCGAAGTCGTGCAGTTCGCCTACAGCCCGGCCAGCGATCTCCTCACCCTCACGGATGGCAAATCGCAGGTCACGACCTGGAAGTATGACCCCTTTGGCCGCGTCACCAAC
>JBJOEZ010000090.1:0-5380 GCA_046048995.1 Verrucomicrobiota bacterium
TCCGGGTTGTCGGCGTTGGTGCGGACCTGCATGCGGGTGGCCTGGTCGCACCACTTCATCAGCTGGCTGTAGTTGCGGAACTTCTCCGTCTTCTGGGCGTTTTTATCGCCGTTGATGAGGCCGGAGATGATCTCGGACGGGGCGGGCTTGAGCTGGCCGGCATAGACCGTGCCGGCGGTGCCGTCGATCGAGAGGAAATCGCCCTCGCGATACGTGTGGCCGTCGACGGTGACCGTCTTCTTGTCGTAGTCGATGTCGAGGCCGCCGGCGCCGCAGATGCAGACCTTGCCCATCTGGCGGGCGACGAGGGCGGCGTGGGAGCTGACGCCGCCGCGGGCGGTCAGGATGCCCTCGAGGTCTCGAGGCGGACGAGCAGGACCTTCTCACCGCGGTCGGCGGCCTGCACGGCGCGCTCGGCGTTGAGGTAGATCTGGCCGCTGGCCGCGCCGGGGCCGGCCGGGAGGCCGGTGGCGATGGCCTTGGCCTTCTTCACCTCGGCGAGGTCGAAGATGGGGGCGAGCAACTGGTCGAACTGGTCGGCCGGATTGCGCAGGACGGCCGTCTCGGCGTCGATCAGCTTCTCGCGGTACATGTCCATGGAGAACTTGAGCGCGGCGGCGGCGGTGCGCTTGCCGTTGCGCGTCTGCAGCATGAACAGGCGGCCTTCCTGGACGGTGAACTCGACGTCCTGCACGTCCTTGAAGTGCTTCTCCAGGGTCTTGCGGACATTGAGCAGTTCCGCGTAGCTCTTGGGCATCTTCTCCTTGAGCTTGATGACGGGCTCGGGCGTGCGCACGCCGGCCACGACGTCCTCGCCCTGGGCGTTGATGAGGAACTCACCGTAGAACTCGTTGGCGCCGTTGGCCGGGTTGCGGGTGAAGGCCACGCCGGACCCGGAGGTCTCGCCCGTGTTGCCGAACACCATGGCCTGCACGTTGACGGCCGTTCCCCATTCGGTGGGAATGTTGTATTTGCGCCGGTAAACGATGGCCCGGTCGTTCATCCAGGACCCGAACACCGCGCCGGCCGCGCCGCGCAGCTGGTCCCACGGGCTGTCGGGGAAGCCCTTGCCCGTGCGCTCCTTCACGAGGGCCTTGAAGCGGCGGACGAGCTCCTGCTGGTCGGCGGCGCTCAGCGCGGAGTCCTCCACGTCGGCATGATACTTCTCATGCTTGTAGGAGTGGATGACCGTCTCAAACGGCTCGTGGTCCTCGCCCTCGCGCTTCTGCACGCCGAGCACCACGTCGCCATACATCTGGATGAAACGCCGGTAGCAGTCCCAGGCAAAACGCTCGTTGCCCGTGGCCTTGACCAGGGCCAGCACGCTCTGGTCGTTCAGGCCCAGGTTCAGGATCGTGTCCATCATGCCCGGCATGGAATCGCGGGCGCCGGAGCGCACGGCCACGAGCAGCGGCATCCCGGAGGTCGCGCCGAACCGCGCGCCCATGATCTTCTCCATGTTCGCCACGCCGGCCTCCATCTGGGCCTGCAGCTCCTTGGGATAGGTCCGCTTGTTGGCGTAGTAGTAGGTGCAGACCTCGGTGGTGATGGTGAAGCCCGGAGGCACCGGCAACCCGATGCGGGTCATCTCGGCCAGGTTGGCGCCCTTGCCGCCCAGCAGGGCCTTCATGGAGCCGTCGCCGTCGGCCTTCTTGTTGCCGAAGACGTAAACGTACTTGGTGGTTTTAGCCATGGTAATCAGGTGTCGGTGGTCATTTGGGCCCGTGTCTCCCGGACCCGTCGGAGTTCAATTGCAGCCCGTAAAACGGAGCGGGGAGGGTAACAACGAAGGTCCGAGTGTCAACGGCTTTCCCGGCCGAAAAGGAGCGTTTCCCGCCCCCGCCCCCCCGGGCTAGCGGCCCCGGCCCGCACCCCGCAGCAAGTACTCCAGCAGGTCCGCCGCCTCCTGGGCCGTCAAGGGCGCCAGGAGCCCCTCGGGCATGGCCGAGAGCCGCGATTCCCGGGTCTCCGCCACGTCCGCCACCGCCACCCGGCGCTCGGCCCCGGTTTCCTCCCGCAGCACCAGTTCCCGAGGGCCGCGCCGGAGGACAAACCCGCTCAGTTCGGAGCCGTCCCGCAGGGTCACGGCCACGGTCCGGAACTCCGGGGCGATGGTCTCCGACGGCTCCCGCATGGCCTGCAGCACCTGGGTCCGGCTCAGCCGTCCGGCCAACCCCTCCAGCGACGGCCCGAAATCCCGCCCCTCCCCCTCCAACTGGTGGCAGCGCTGACACTGGCCGGCGCCCCGGAAGACCTCCCTGCCCCGCGCCGCGTCACCCGCCAATCCCAGCACGGCCTGCGCCTCCCACTGGTCCCCCAGGGTCTCCCGCCGCTGCCCGGCTGGCAGGAACCGCGCCGCCAACTCGCGCACGAACAAGTTGGTGTGCCGCGCCGCCACCTCCGCCTCGCCCACCGGAACCCCACCGGGCACCGCCAACCGTCGCAGGGCCGAGCGCGTGTCCGACCAGCCTTCCCGTTCCGCGGCCGCCGGCATCGCCTTCCCAGCCCGGCCCAGGCCGGCCAGCCACTCCCGCACCATGGCCACGCCCCGCTCGTCCACCAACCGTGACCCAATGTGCGGCATGCGGCCCATGCCCTCCGTGCTGATGCGGTAAAGCAGGGTGGACGCAAACGGATCCACCGTGGACAGGATGCGGGCGTCCGGCAGCCCGAAGTCCCCGCGCGCCGGCTTCACGTCCAGCGCCCGCCAGTCGCGGGGCGCCCGGTCATGGTCCAGGTGAATGGCCACCGCGCCACCCGCCCCAAACCGGTGGCAGGTCGCGCAGTTGACATGGACCCAGGACCGGACCCGCTCCTCCAAGGGCGCCGCCTCGTCATGCGGATTCACCAACGACTTGCCGCGGAGGGCGCCCTTCCTTTTCACCAACCCAAGGTCCAACAGGCGCTGGAACTCCGTCCCTCCGCCGGGCAAACCCAGTTGCTGGACGTTCAGGGTCAGCACCTCGCCGGCCCACGCGTTGTGGCAGCGTAGGCACTCCGCCCGGCTGTGAAAGCGCCAGCGCGTCTCCCGCCGCCCCCCCGGCGCGGCCGGGTCCACCACCATGAAGCTGTCCTGCGCGCCCCCGGCCGGCACCAGGTCGGCGTCCGTGCCGTCCGCCCGCCACCGATAGGAATGCGGCTGCCACGCCTGCCCATCCCAGTGCATCAACTGCGTTTCCACCCGGCGCCGCGAACGAGCCTCGCCCGCCTCCATCTCGAGGCTCAGCGTGCGCGCCAGCACTGTGTTGCTGGGGAAGAACCACGTGCCCCCGGCGATGTTGCCCACCCCCCCGGACGTCGCCATGGCCCCGTCACCCGGCACGGCCAGCAGCCATTCCGCCGTGGCATGGTCGTTCCACATCGGGGCCTGGATGCGGTAGGGCGCCGCGCCCGGCGCCGGCTCCAGCGGCTGCAGCGAAGCGTAAAGACCGGTCTCGCTCAGCCGGCGGGGAAAGGCGGCATTGGCCGTGGCGCCGCGGTTGGGCACCAGTTGGTAAAGGCCGCCGGCATAATCGAGGATGATCCACTCCCCGCGGGAATCGAGGGTGAAGCTGATCGGCTTGAGCGCGGTGTCGCACAGTTCCTCGTTCGAGACCAACCGGGCCCCGTCATGGCGCAGCGCCCAGAACCGGCCCGTTTCCCAGTCACCATAGAGGTAGGCGCCGCGCAGGCCCGGCAGCCGGGCTCCGCGGTAGACATGCCCGCCCGTGATGCTGGCCCCGTCGCTGTGCGGCACGGCATGCACCGGCGGCAGGATGGGACCCGGACCCGGCCGCACATCCGTGCGCACCCGCAGATTGGGCCCCTCGGTCAGGGCCCAGCCGTAGTTCCCGCCCCGCTCCACCCGGTAAACCATCTCCCACTGTTCCCAGCCCACGTCCCCCGCCCACAAATCCCCGGTCACGCGGTCAAAGCTCATCCGCCAGGGATTGCGGAAGCCAAACGCCCAGATCTCCGGCCGCGCCCCCGCCATCCCCACAAAGGGGTTGTCCGGCGGAACCACATACCCGTTGGTGCCCGTCGCCCGGTCCACATCGAGGCGCAGGATGCTCGAGAGCAGGTCGCCCACGTCCTGCCCCGTCCGGCGCTTGCCGTCCGGCGGATCCGGATCGTCGGCGTCGCCGGTCGACACATACAGCATCCCGTCGTTGCCAAAGGCCAGCGTGCACCCGTTGTGGCCCCCGGACAGCCAGCGCAGGATGACCTTTTCACTCGCCGGATCAATCCGGGGCGGCTGCTCCGCAGTCACCGTGAAACGCGAAATGAAGGCCCCCTGCGGCCGGCCGCCCGGCTCATTGTAATTGAGGTAGACGTGCCGGTTGGTGGCGAACCCGGGGTGAAAGGTGAAGCCCAGCACGTTGTCCAGCGGTTGATGGTGCTGACGGACATCAAAGAAGAGGTCGGCCTCCACCGCATCGCTCCGCGTGTCGAACGACCACAGCTTCCCGCCCTGCTCGGCCACCACCATCCGATCCGACCCGGGCAGTTGGGCCAAATCGACCGGGTTGCGGAACGTGCGCGCGGGATGCAGCCGTTCCACCGCGTAGGGTGCCGGCGGATGCGGTGAACCCGCCACGCGCCCGCTCGTCCAGGGCACCCGCTCGGCCGCCCCGACCGCCCCCGGCCAGGCCAGCCCGGCCGCCATCGCAAGGGAACCACACCAGCCCGCGAGCGGGCGCGGGACAGCATGCAGGAGGGTTCGCTGGGGCACGCCGCAGACTAGCGAACCCGCCGCCCGGGTGGCCATGGCAAAGTCCCCGCCGCCTCGAATCCTCCTCCCGTCCCGGCCGTCTGAGACCGCGCCCGCCAGAATCCCATGGACACCCCGTCAACCGCACCACCATCCTCGCCGACCGTGCGCAACGTCCGCCGCCCGCTCTCCCGCGCCTCGACCCTCGTCCTTGCCCTGGCCACCGTGGCCATGCCCCGGCCCGCCGCCAGCGCGGCGGCCAACCCGGCGCTGCCGCCGCCCGCGCAGCGCACCGTTGATTTCGCCCGCGACATCCAACCAATCCTCGCCCGGCACTGCTATGCGTGCCATGGCCCCAAGCGCGCGGAGGCGGCCCTGCGGCTCGATGCCAAGGCCGATGCCTTCCGGGGCGGGGACGACTACGGGGACAAGATCCTCGTGCCGGGCCGGAGCGCGGAGAGCATCCTGGTGGCGGCCGTCGCCCGCACGCATCCCAAGCTCCAGATGCCCAAGAAGGGCGACGCACTGGACGCGGAGGCGGTGGGTCTGATCCGGGCCTGGATTGACCACTCCCCCAAGGTCCGCCCCGGACAGCCCAGGCCGGCCAACCCCATCGACGCCTTCATCCTGGAGCGGTTGGAGCAGGAAAACCTTGCGCTCTCGCCGGAGGCGGACCGCATCACGCTGCTG
>JBJOEZ010000091.1:0-4583 GCA_046048995.1 Verrucomicrobiota bacterium
GGCGGCGCGCGTGCCGGCGGCCACGGCCGCCCCGGTGGCGGCGTCCCTGGCGGCCCTGCCGGCGCCGGTGAGCGCGGCGGCCTTCCTCGAGCCGGTGGATGGCCCGATGCCGCCGGCGTCGCCCGAGTTGCGGCGCATTGCGCGGCTGCTGGGCATTGATTTGCGGCGCGTGCCGGGCAGCGAGGCGGGCGGCCGGGTGGTGATGGCGGACGTGGCGGCGTGGATTCAGCAGTTGCAGGCCCTGGCGGCCCAGCCGCGGTTTGTGGCGGCGCCGGCGGCGGCCGCGGCCCCGGCGGCGCCGGTGGAGTCGATTGATTTTTCCAAGTGGGGGCCGGTGACGAAGAAGCCCCTGACCCCGCTGCGCCGGACGATCAGCCGGCGGATGGTGGAGAACTGGAACGCGATCCCGCACGTGACGCAGTTTGACGAGGCGGACGTGACCGACCTGATGGAGCTGCGGAAGAAGTTTGCGCCCGAGTATGAGAAGAAGGGGGCGCGGCTGACCCTGACCACCTTTGCCCTGAAGGCGGTGGTGGCGGCGCTGCGCAAGCATCCGATCTTCAACGCCAGCCTGGACGAGGCGGCGGGGGAGGTGGTGTTCAAGGATTACCATCATGTGGGCCTGGCGGTGGACACCGACCAGGGGTTGCTGGTGCCGGTGATCCGGGAAGTGGACCGGAAGACCCTGCTGGAGCTGTCGGTGGATGTGCAGGCGCTGGCCGAGAAGGCGCGCGATCGCAAGGTGGGCCTGGACGAGATGAAGGGCGGCACCTTTACGATCTCGAACCAGGGCGGGATTGGCGGGGGTCATTTCACGCCGATTGTGAACAAGCCCGAGGTGGCGATCCTGGGCCTGGGCCGGAGCGTGTTGAAGCCGGTGGTGGGCAAGGACGGGAAGGTGCAGGCGCGCCTGATGCTGCCGCTGGCCATCTCGTATGATCACCGGCTGATTGATGGCGGCACGGCCGCGCGGTTCACGGTGGACCTGGTGGCGGCCTTCCAGGGCTTCACCGCGGCGGATTTGAAGCTTTGAAGCAACCCTGAGCGTTCCCCTTTGCCTAATTGCCATGGACCCGATCAAGACTGACATCGTTGTGCTGGGGGCCGGCCCCGGCGGGTATGCGGCGGCCTTTTACGCGGCCGACCTGGGCCGCAAGGTCATCCTCGTCGAGCGCGAGAAGCGCCTGGGCGGGGTGTGCCTGAACCGGGGTTGCATCCCGTCCAAGGCCCTGCTGCATGCGACCCAGTTGGTGGCGCAGGCGGCGGAGGCGTCGGCGCATGGGATCACCTTTGGCCAGCCGCAGGTGGATTTGGCCAAGCTGCGGGCCTGGAAGGATTCCGTGCTGAACAAGCTGGGGACGGGCGTGGCGGGCCTGGCGCAGCGGCGCGGGGTGCAGGTGATGCAGGGGCGGGGTTACTTTGAGGATTCGCGCACGCTGCGGGTGGAGACCGAGCAGGGGCAGCAGTTCATCCAGTTTGAGCGGGCCATTGTGGCGACCGGCTCCAAGCCGGCCATGCCGAAGGCCTTTGACCTGGGGAACCCGCGCGTGATGACGAGCACCGAGGCGCTGGAGGTGGAGGACATCCCGGCCGAGCTGCTGGTGATTGGCGGCGGCTACATCGGGATGGAGCTGGGGACGGTCTATGCGCGGCTGGGCAGCCGGGTGACCGTGGTGGAGGCGATGGACGGGATCCTGAGCGGGGCGGACGCCGATTTGGCGCGGCCGGTGCTGAAGTATGCCGAGAAGGCCTTCAAGCAGGTGCGGGTGAAGACCAAGGTGGCGAAGATGTCGACGGCGGGGAAGCAGATCAAGGTGGTGGTGGACGACGGCAGCGGGACGATGAAGGAGGAGTTGTATGACCGCGTGCTGGTGAGCGTGGGCCGGACGGCCAACGGGGCGGACCTGGGGCTGGAGAACACGAAGGTGGAGCGGGACGACAAGGGTTTCATCAAGGTGAACAGCCGGATGGAGACGTCGGATCCGCACATCAGCGCGATTGGGGACATTGCGGGCGGGGTGTTGCTGGCCCACAAGGCGCACAAGGAGGCGCGCATTGCGGTGGAGGCCCTCTGCGGGGAGCCGGCGGCCTGGGAGAACATCGTGGTGCCGGCGGTGGTGTTCACGGATCCCGAGGTGGCGTGGGTGGGCCTGACCGAGGCGGAGGCCGCGGCGGCGGGCCGGGCGGTGGAGGTGGTGAAATTTCCCTGGGGCGCGTCCGGCCGGGCGCTGACCTTTGACCGGACCGACGGCTTGACCAAGCTGATCATTGATCCCGAGAGCGAGCGCATCCTGGGCGTGGGGCTGGTCGGGCATGGGGCGGGCGAGTTGATTGCCGAGGGCACGCTGGCCATCGAGATGGGCGCGACCGTGCGGGATTTGGCGGAGACGGTGCATCCGCACCCGACGCTGTCGGAGACCCTGATGGAGGCGGCGGAGCTGTATTTCGGGCATGCGACCCATGCGTATGTCCGGAAGAAGGAGAAGTGATTCCGGGCGGCGGGGGTTTGGGCTCGGCAGGGGCGGGGGCGGGCGTCAGGGTGGGGATGGATGACTGAGCCGCCGTCCAGCCCGCGGGGCCGCGGGGCCGCCGCGAACCCGGGCAACCGGTTTGCGGCACTGCATTTGGAGCGGGAGGCGGACTGGGACCCGGCGGAGGATCCGGCGCCGCGCACGCGGTTTTTGCGGGACGCCTCGCGGACGGTCATCAGCTACAACGAGAGTCCCGACCTGGGTTTCCGGGCGAGCGTCAATCCCTACCGCGGCTGCGAGCATGGGTGCATCTATTGCTATGCGCGGCCGACGCATGAGTACCTGGGGTTTTCGGCCGGGCTGGATTTCGAGACGCGGATCGTGGTGAAGGAGGATGCCCCGGAACTGTTGCGGGCGGAGCTGGCCTCACCGAAGTGGGAGCCGCAGGTGATTTCGATCAGCGGGGTGACGGATTGTTACCAGCCGGTGGAACGGCGGCTGCGGTTGACGCGGCGTTGCCTGGAAGTGCTGGCGGAGTTCCGCAACCCGGTGACGCTGGTGACGAAGAACCACCTGGTGACGCGGGACATCGACGTGTTGCAGCGGTTGGCGGCGCACCAGGCGGCGGCGGTGCATGTGTCGATCACGACCCTGGATGCGGCGTTGACGCCGCGATTGGAGCCGCGGGCATCCCTGCCGGGGCACCGGTTGGAGGCGTTGCGGCGGCTGCGGGAGGCGGGGATCCCGGCCGGGGTGGTGGTGGCGCCGGTGATTCCGGGGATTACGGACCATGAGATCCCGGCGATCCTGGAGGCGGCGGCGGGGGCGGGGGCGCAGTGGGCGGGCTACGTGATGCTGCGGCTGCCGCACGGGGTGGGGCCGCTGTTTGAGGATTGGCTGGCCCGGCATTTCCCGGAGCGCCGGGAGAAGGTGCTGGGCCGGGTGCGCGCGCTGCGGGGCGGGCGGCTCAATGATCCTCGGTTTGGCTCGCGGATGCGTGGGGCCGGGGCGTTTGCGGACCAAGCCGAGGCGTTATTCGCGGTGGCTTCCCGGCGCCATGGGTTGGCGGAGGAGGGGCCGCCGCTTTCGACGGCGTCCTTCGCGGTCCCGGCCGGGTCCGGCGGGAGTAGGCAAAGTATGTTTCCATTCTAAGCCGGGCCCCCGCGGTGGGGCGGGGGGCTCAGGGGTTGGGCGTCAGGCCGCGCATGGCGAACCCGGGGAACCCGCGCGGTGGGGCTTCCGGGTGGGACAGGAACGTGGGTTGCCGCGGGGACAGCGGCCGCATGGCCAGGACGCGCCGGGTGCAGCGGCCGGCCGGGCGCCGCCGGCGGCGGAGGCGGGGCCGGGCCGGGGTGCCCCAGGCGGCGGGGGTGGCGATGGCAGGCGGATGTGCGGGCATGGTGGCGCAGGATGGCCGGCGGGAGGGGCGGGTTTCCCACGAACCTCTCCCGCCGGCGTTCCACGTATGTTCCTACGCCGGCACGGTGCCGCCGGTGGACGGCGTGCGCCATGAAGGGACTTGCGGGACCGCGCCCCGGCGCCGCTGCGGTGCGGCGGCCCGGGGAAACCCGGGGCGGGGCGTTGGGCGGGGGCGGGTCAGCGGGAGACCGGCGGGTTGGCCAGCAGGGAGGCGGAGTCGGCGTCGAGGAAGAGCGTGGCGTGGGCCTGGCGGCGGAGGAACGAGGCGGGGCAGGCCGTGGCGAGGGGGCCTTGGAGGGCGTCGGCCACGGCGCGCGCCTTGCGGTGTTCCGGCACCACGCAGAGCACGCGGCGGGCGCTGAAGAGGGCGGGGATGGTCAGCGTGTAGGCGAACTGTGGCACCTCGGCCAGGCTGGCGAAATGGCCCTCGCCGACCTGCTGGCGGCGGCAGGCCTCGTCCAGCTTGACCAGCTTGATGGCGCGGCGGTCGGCGAAGTCGGCCACCGGGGGATCGTTGAAGGCGAGGTGCCCGTTTTCCCCGATGCCGCACAGGCACAGGTCGACGGGCGCGGCCGCCAGCAGCGCGGCGTAGCGGTCGCATTCCGTGAGGGGTTCCTCCGCCTCGCCGGCGATGCCGTGGAAGGCGGCCAGGCGGACGCGGTCCGCGACCCGTTCGCGCAGGAAGCGCCGGAA
>JBJOEZ010000092.1:0-4497 GCA_046048995.1 Verrucomicrobiota bacterium
GAACCAGATGGCGTCCCGGCCGAGGTCGCGCATGAGCGCGTGGCAATGCCGGGAGGCGTCGGTCCCCTCCTGGCCAAGGTAGAGAACCCGGATGGGGCCCGGGCTGGCGGCATGCAGGGGGAGGCTGAGGAGAAGGCCGAGGGCGGCGAGGGCGAGGAGGCGCAGGTGTGTCATGGCTCGATCTAAGCAAATACAATACTCGGCGCGGGCGGGGGTGGGCAAGGCCGTGGAGAGTTGATGAATCAGCGGGTGAGTGAGTGGCGTGCTTTACTCCACGTGGAGGAGTTCATTGGCGGCGAGGAGGGTGCGGGCGTAGGTGCTCCAGGCGGCGGGTTCCTGTTGGGCGGCGGGGAGGCGGGCGAACTCCGGGGTGACGGACTCGAGAAAGGCCCGGGCCTGGGCCTGCTCGGCGGCGGTGGCGTCGCGCTGGAAGCAGAGTTGGTGGGCGGCGGTCACGCGGGCCTCGCGGGTGGAGGCGGCGGCGAGGACACGCCGCGCGAACGCCTCGCTGCGCGCGTGGAAGAACGGGTCGTTCAGGAAATACAGCGCCTGGGTGGGGACGGTGCTGGAGCCGCGCTCCGCCGTGCTGGCGTTGGTGTCGGGCCCGTCGAACAGGGTGAGGAAGGGATGCCGCTGGATGCGCTGGGTCATCAGGTAGACGCTGCGCTTTTTGGAATCGTAGACGGCCTTGAAGGGGTTGTGCTGGGTGAAGGCGGTGCCGGGGGCGGGGAACGGGTGGCCTTCCCCGGGGGTGGGGTCGAGTTCGCCGGAGAGGAGCAGGAGGGTGTCGCGGAGTTCCTCGGCCTCGAGCCGGCGCCGGCCGGGCCCGGGCGGCCGGGCGGCGGTTCCCCCGGGGGCGGAGGCCTGCTGGTAGGCGGCGGAGGCGAGGATGACGCGATGGAGGGCCTTCACGCTCCAGCCCTGTTCCATGAAGGTGGCGGCCAGCCAGTCAAGCAGCGCGGGGTGGGTGGGGGGCGCGCCATGCGTGCCGAAGTCGCTCGGGGTGGCGACGAGGCCGCGGTTGAAGTGCCCCTGCCAGATGCGGTTGGCCATGACGCGGGCGGTCAGGGGGTTCGTGGGGCGGGTGAGCCAGGCGGCCAGTTCGAGGCGGCCGCTGCCATGGGTGGCCGTGACGGGGTCGCCGCCGAGCAGGGCCAGGTTGCCGCGCGGGATGATCTCCCCGGGTTGGCCGGGTTCCCCGCGCTTCTGCAGGGGCGCATTGGTGGCCCGGCCGTCGCGCACGGCGTAGGCCACGGGCACCACCGGTTCGCGCGCGGCCAACTCGGCCCGGCGCCGGCCCGGCTCCTGCAACCCGCGCATCGCCTCGGCCATCGATCGCATCCCGGGCCCGGCCTGCACCGCGACGTGCTCCAGCGCCCAGCCCACCCCGTCGCCGCCGCCCGGGTGCGCGTCGATCACGCGGCCCTGCAGGCGCACCTCGCCGTCGAGCGGGCTGATCCACGCCACCGCCACGGGGCCATCCGGCGCGGGATGCACGAACACGCTGCGGGGCGGCAGGGTGGTCCACGCCTTGATGGGCTGGTCGGTGGTGTTGACCAGCGCGATGGGATTGCCCCCGTGTTTCCAGGCGTGCAGGCCGGCCTTGCCGATGTGGTGGCGGTCCGGCTGCCGGAGCAGATGCAGCCGGGGCCGGGCGTCGAGCAGGGCCCAGGTGGCGGGGTGGCCCTGGCGGTCGGGCAGGGGATTGGCCGCGAGGAAGTCCGCGGCGACGGCGTCACCGGCGAGATCCCAGCGCCGGCGCGCCCCGCCTGTTTCCTCGATGGACCATTCGAGCAGGGTGGTGTCGGCCCCGAAGTTGGCGCGGGGGAACACGGTGAGTTGCAGGAGTTCGCCGGCCTTGACCGTGATGGTGAGCGGTTGGCCGTTGGTGGGAAACGACTGGCGTCCGCCATCGTGGAACTCCCCTCCCGCCAGCCGGGTGCGCGGGGCGTTGGTGAGGGCCTGGCGGAGCGGGCGCCAGGTGTTGGTGAGGTCGGCGCCGAGGCGGTTCAGGGTGGCGTCCACCTCGGCGAGCGCGCTGAGGAAGGGCTGGCGGCGGGCCGCGATTTCGTTGGTGGACCAGAGCGGGACGAAGTCGCGGGCGCGGGGCGTGGCCTCGCAGCCGGGGTAGGCGAACCGGGTCGAGGCGAAGATGCCGTAGAGCGCGTAGTAATCGGCGCTGCTCACGGGGTCATGCTTGTGCGCGTGGCAACGGGCGCAGCCGAGGGAGAGGCCGAGGACGGACTTGCCGAGCGTGTCGATGACGTCCTCGTAGGTGAGGTGCATGTCCTGGTCCGTCTCGTGCCCGAACCGGCGGGCGACGGCGAGGTAGCCGGTGGCGGCGATGCGCTCGGCGTGGCGGTCCGGGGTGGCGTCGGGCAGGAGATCCCCGGCGAGTTGCTCGCGGAGGAACTGGTCGTAGGGGAGGTCCTGGTTGAAGGCCTCGATGACGTAGTTGCGGTAGCGCCAGGCGTGGGGGACGGGGTGGTCGGTGTTCTCGCCCGCGGTGTCCGCGTAGCGGGCGACGTCGAGCCATTTGCGGCCCCACTTCTCGCCGTAGGCCGGGGAGGCCAGCAGGCGGTCGATCGCCTGCCGGATGGCCCCGGCGCGGTCCCGCCCGCGCGGGCCGCAGGCGCGCACGAACGCCTCGACCTCCGCGGGCGAGGGCGGCAGCCCGGTGAGGTCGTAGGTAAGGCGGCGCAGGAGTGTGCGGGGATCGGCGGGCGGGGCCTGGGCCGTGCCCAGCAAGGCGTCGATGGGATGCACCCCGCGCGGTGCCTTCACCGCGGGCTGGCGCACCGGCTGGAAGGCCCAGTGCGGGGGCGGGTTCGTGGTGCGGGCGGATGGGCCGGGGGCGGCGGGGGGGACGGCCGGGGTGGGGCGGGCCAGGGCGAGGACCAGCCCGAGGGCGGCCGTGGCGGCGGCGGCGAGGCGCGCAGGTGGGTTCATGCGAGCACCCCCCGGACGACCTCGCCATGGACATCGGTGAGGCGGAAGTCGCGTCCGCTGTGCCGGTAGGTGAGGCGGGTGTGGTCGAAGCCCATCAGGTGCAGGATGGTGGCGTGGAAGTCGTGGACGTGGACGGGGTCCTTGCGCACGCGCAGGCCGTATTCATCCGTTTCGCCGTGGACGATGCCGGGGCGGACGCCGGCGCCGGCGAGCCAGGAGCTGAAGGCCCAGTTGTGGTGTTCGCGGCCCTTGGCGGAGGCGGTGTTGTTGAAGGGGGTGCGCCCGAACTCCGTGGTCCAGACCACGAGGGTGTCCTCGAGCAGGCCGCGGGCCTTGAGGTCGCGGAGGAGGCCGGCGATGGGGCGATCGACGTTCTTGGCGAGGGGCGCGTGGGCGAGCATGTCGCCATGGGAATCCCAGTTGTTGCCGGACCCGGTGTCGATCAGCTCGATGAAGCGGACGTCGCGTTCGGCCAGGCGGCGGGCGGCCAGGCATTGCCAGCCGAAGCCGGTGTTCTGTCCGCGCTGGAGCCCGTAGAGCTCGAGGGTGGCGTCGGATTCGCCGGAGAAATCGAAGGCATCGGGCACGGCCAGCTGCATGCCGGCGGCGGTCTCGTAGGACTGGAGACGGGCGGCGAGGGCGGGGTCGCCGGCACGGTCGGCGAGGTGGGCGGCGTTGCGTTGGCGAAGGGCCTCAAGCTCGAGGGCCTGCAGGCGTTCGCTGGGGGCGCGGCGCTGGATGTTGGCAACCGGCTCGGCGCCGGGGACGACCCAGGTGCCCTGGTGGCGGGCGGGGAGGAAATCGGCCGCCCAGACCTGGCCGCCAGCGTAGGGCTGGTGGGGGGCGAGGACGACGAAGGACGGGAGGTTGCGGTTGGCGGAGCCGAGTCCGTAGCTCAGCCAGGCGCCGAGGCTGGGCCGGGCGAAGGTGAACGACCCGGTGTGCATGCCGAGCGTCGCGTTGAAGTGGTTGGAATGCGACGTGTGCAGGGACCGGATGACGGCGAGGTCATCGACGCAGCCGGCGATGTGGGGGAAGAGCGAGCTGACCTCGATGCCGGAGCGGCCATGGGGTTGGAACTCCCACTGGGGACGCTTGAGGTAGATGCGCTCGTAGCCGGGGCGGTTCTGGATCTCGGGATGGTCGGCCTTGATTTCCTTGCCATGGTCGGCAACCAGGCGCGGCTTGGGATCGAAGGAATCGACGTGGGAGACGCCGCCGGTGAGGAAGAGGAAGATGACCCGCTTGGCGCGCGGGGTGAAGTGGGGTCCCGCCGCGCCGGTCCCGTCGGCGGCCAGCACCTGGCGGACGAGGCCCGGGAGCAGCAGCGACCCCGCGGCCAGCGAGCGCACGAAATGCCGGCGCGGGGCGGGGAACAGCCAGGGTTGGACCATGGGCGGCGAACTCGGTTGGGACGGCGTCAAGTATGCCGCGCACCCTGGCAGGTGTCCATGCCGGGCTTGGCGGAGGGGGCTGCGGCGGCAGCAACCCGGGTGAGCGGGTTGTGGGAGTGGGGATTCAGCGGACTTACGTCCGCTGCTACGCCGG
>JBJOEZ010000093.1:0-4405 GCA_046048995.1 Verrucomicrobiota bacterium
CCCCGGGCTTGGGATGTCCCCGAACCGCCAGCGGGTGAGTTTTCTGGAGGTAGGAGAGGGTGGATGACCAATACAAATAGCCAATAGCCAATGACCGATTGCTGGCGCCGTCTTGGATTGGTCATTGGCTATTGGCTATCCGAATTGGTCATCTGCCCATGCGACCATGCAGCGCCTCCGCATCCTCCAGGGCGAAGGAACTGCCCCGGGCTTAGGACGCCCCGAACCGCCTGCGGGTGGGTTTTCTGGGGGTGGGAAAGGGTTGATGACCAATGCCAATAGCCAATAGCCAATGACCGATTGCTGGCGCCGTCTTGGATTGGTCATCGGCTATTGGCTATCCGAATTGGTCATCTGCCCATGCGACCACGCAGCGCTCCCACCTGTCCCGACGCCCAGGAACTGCCCCGGGCTTAAGACGCCCCCGAACCGCCTGCGGGTGGGTTTTCAGGAGGTAGGAGAGGGTGGATGACCGATACAAATAGCCAATAGCCAATAACCTATCGCTGGCGCCGTCTTGGATTGGTCATTGGCTATTGGCTATCCGAATTGGTCATCAACCCAGACGACCACGCACCGCTCCCACCTGTCCCGACGCCCAGGAACTGCCCCGGGCTTGGGACGCCCCCCAACCGCCAGCGGGTGAACTTTCTGGCGGGGATGGGAGGAGGTAACCCCAAGGCCCCATCGACCTTGCCCATGCCTCCGAATTTTGGAAATACTACCTCCTGCATGAACCTCAAGACTTCCCTTGCCTGCCTGGCCTCTGTGTTGCTGGTCCTGCCGGCGGTCACTGCCCGGGCCAATACCGCCATCCAGAATGGCCAGACCCTTGCTTTCCTTGGTGATTCCATCACCCAGGGCGGCTGGGGCAGCCGTCAAGGCTACGTCCGACTGATTGTCGAGGGCCTTGCCACCAATGGCGTCACCGTGCGACCCGTCCCGGCTGGGATTAGCGGCCACAAGTCCAACCAGATGCTCCAGCGCCTCGACCGCGATGTCCTGCGCCGCAATCCGCAGTGGATGACCCTCAGCTGCGGCGTCAATGACGTCTGGCACGGCGAGAAAGGTGTTCCCCTGGACCAATACAAGACGAACATCACCGCCATCGTCGACCAATGCCGCAAGGCCGGGGTCCAGGTGGTGCTCCTCACGTCCACTCCCATCGGGGAAAACCTCGACAACGGCAACAACGCCAAGCTGGCCGCCTACAATGAGTTCCTCCGCACCCTCGCCCGCGAAAAGCAGTGCCGGCTCGCCGATCTGAGCGCTGATTTCCACGCCGCAATCAAGGCCCGCACCGCCACGGGCGCCACCGGCAACGGGTTCACGACCGACGGCGTGCACATGAACGCCGCCGGCAACCGCCTGATGGCGGTGGGCGTCCTCCGCGCGCTGGGGCTCGACGAGGCCCAAATGCGGAAGGCCGAAACCTTCTGGGACGACTCCCTCAAGGCCGCCCGGGCCGCCGCTGCCACCCAGCCCAAGCCCGCCCCCGCCCCGCCGGGACCGACCGCCCCGTCGAAGGCCCAGCCCTGAGCGCACCCCGACCCCCGCCGGCCTGGGGTCCGGGCTTGCCGCCCATGATTTACGACATCCGCACCAAGGCGCCCGGCCCGGGCGGACGCCTGCCGTTGTCGGATGACCTCCTGCGCACGAGCCCGAGCGGGGATCTCTTCGGCCTCAGCCAGAACGCCGGCATGGGCTGGAACCCGGACGAGGTCGGCCGGAAACCGTTTCTCATCCTCAGCACCCAGGGGGGAGTGCGGGCCGCGGATGGGTCCCCGATCGCCCTGGGCTACCACACTGGCCATTGGGAAATCGGACTGCTCGTCGAGGCCGCCGCCCGGGAGTTCAAGCGACTCGGGGTTGTCCCCTTCGCCGGCTTTGTCAGCGACCCCTGCGACGGCCGCACGCAGGGCACCCCGGGCATGTTCGACAGCCTGCCCTATCGCAACGACGCGGCCCTCGTCTTCCGGCGGCTCATCCGTTCGCTTCCCCTGCGCGCCGGCGTGCTTGGGGTCGCCACCTGCGACAAGGGTCTCCCCGCGATGATGATGGCCCTCGCCGGCACCCCCGACCTCCCCTCCGTCCTCGTTCCCGGCGGGGTCACCCTCCCGCCGGAACAGGGGGAGGACGCCGGCAAAATCCAGACCATCGGCGCCCGCTACGCCCATGGCCTCATCTCGCTCAGTGAAGCGGCCGAATTGGGGTGCCGCGCCTGCGCCTCGCCCGGGGGCGGCTGCCAGTTCCTCGGCACCGCCGCCACCTCCCAGGTCGTCGGCGAGGCCCTCGGCCTCTCCCTGCCGCATTCCGCCCTTGCCCCCTCCGGCCAGCCCATCTGGACCGACATGGCCGTCCGCTCCGCCGCCGCCCTCGTCGAACTCGACCGCCGCGGCCTGCGCCTGCGCGATATCCTCACCCCGGCCGCGGTCCGCAACGCCATGGCCATCCATGCCGCGTTCGGCGGGTCCACCAACCTGCTCCTCCACATCCCCGCCATCGCCCACGCCGCCGGCTTGCCCCGGCCCACCGTCGAGGACTGGATCGCCATCAATCGCGCCGTCCCGCGCCTCGTCGATGTCCTCCCCAACGGCCCCGTCCATCATCCCACCATCCGCGTCTTCCTCGCCGGCGGCGTCCCCGAGGTCATGCTTCACCTCCGGCGCCTCGGCGTCCTCGACACATCCGTCCTCACCGTCTCCGGCCGTTCCCTTGCGGAAAACCTCGATGACTGGGAATCCAGCGAGCGCCGCCGCCGTTGCCGCGAAATCCTCCAGGCCCAGGACGGCGTTGATCCCGACGACGTCATCATGGACCCCGCCCGCGCCCGGGCCCGCGGGCTGACCCCCACCATCACCTTCCCGCGCGGCAACCTCGCCCCCGAGGGCGCCGTCATCAAAAGCACCGCCCTTGACCCCTCCCTGCTCGGCCCCGACGGCATCTACCGCCACGAAGGCCCGGCCCGGATCTTCACCAGCGAACGCGCCGCCATCGCGGCCATCAAGGAACAGCGCATCCAAGCCGGCGACGTCCTCGTCCTCGCCGGCTGCGGCCCCCTTGGCACCGGCATGGAGGAAACCTACCAACTCACCAGCGCCCTCAAGCACCTCCCCTTCGGCCGCCACATTCCCCTCCTGACCGACGCCCGTTTCAGCGGCGTCAGCACCGGCGCCTGCCTCGGCCACATCGGCCCCGAGGCCCTCGCCGGCGGACCCCTCGGGAAACTTCGCGACGGCGACCGCATCCGCATCGTCATCGACCCCGCCCGCCTGTCCGGTTCCCTCGATTTTGTCGGCGAATCTAACGCATCTGACCCATTGTCCCCTGAGGCCGGCGCCGAAATCCTCGCGCGGCGCCCGTCCCACCCCGGCCTGGCTCCCGCCGCCGGGTTGCCCGACGACACCCGCCTGTGGGCCGCCCTCCAGCAGGCCGGCGGCGGCACCTGGGGCGGCTGTGTCTATGACGTTGAATCCGTGCTGGCGTTGCTCGCCGCCGGGCGCAAAACTGCCAGCCATACCGGCAACCCATGACGTGTCCGTCCTCCCCAGCCCTTGACCCCCGCGCCGCCCGCCCCGGCGCGCCCCTCCGCACGTTCCTCTTCCTGGCCGCCCTCGGCAGCCTTCTGCTCGGCGCGGGTTGCGGCAAACCTGCCGCCGAGACCGATCCCGGCGACATCCGCGGCACCCCCATCGCCCAACCCGTCGCCCCGCCCACCCCGAAACCCGGCGCCCAATCCGCCGCGGCCCAAGCCACCAACGCCGCCCCCGCCCCGGCGTCCACCGCTGGCGTCGTCCCCGCCAACTTCGATGTCCTCTCCGGCTATTCCATCGAGGTCTCCGACGAACTCCTCGGCCCGATCACCAATGAACTCGCCGCCGCGGCCGAGAAAACCAACGCCCTGATTCCCCAACCGGTCCGCGACCTCAGCCAAAAGACCGTCTCCATCAAGGGATTCATGCTCCCTCTCAAGGTCGAGGGCGGCCTCGTCACTGAACTCCTGGTCATGAAGGACCAGTCCATGTGCTGCTACGGCACCACCCCCAAGCTCAATGAATGGGTCAGCGTGAAAATGAAAAAACGCGGTGTCCGCCCCCTCATGGACCAACCCGTCACGCTCTTCGGCACCCTTCACGTCGGCGAGATGCGCGAGAACGGCTACCTCACCGGCATCTATCGGCTGGACGGGGACCGGATGGAAGCCCCGGAAGAGTGAGCGGCGCGCGGGCCTCCGGCCCGCTTAGCCCAGGCTGCCCTCCCATGGGGCCACTCCTCCCCAGTCGCCCCCCACAGGTCGCTCCCCACGGTAAGCGGGCCGGAGGCCCGCGCGCCGCTCACTCTTCCGGGGCTTCCATCCGGTCCCCGTCCAGCCGATAGATGCCGGTGAGGTAGCCGTTCTCGCGCA
>JBJOEZ010000094.1:0-5851 GCA_046048995.1 Verrucomicrobiota bacterium
ACAGCCGGCCAATCCCCGCTACGACTTCCATTACAACGCCATCGCCGGCAACCCGGTCATCCCGCCTTATCCCCTCAACCTCGCCATCGGCAACGCCGTTCTCACCAACACCATTGGGGGCAACCTCGGCAACACCCGCGCCCTCTGGCAGGATCGCACCGGCAACCGCTGGGCCGTCGCGGGGGATGGTCGCTTCTTCCAGCGCTATTGGTATCCGCTCCGCGCGGGTTTCTGGCTGGGCAACACCCCACCACCCACCGGCACCCCGGTGGCCTGGGTGCCGGACGGGGTGAGTCAGGGTGATACGGGGGCTTTTCTGAACTCCTCCAATCTCGCGGTCGCGTCCAGCTACGACACTTACTGGGGCGACAATTATCCCGTGCTGAAAAAGGGCGAAACGCTCACCTACGCCGGTGGTGAATACAAAGCCGACCATCCCGCCAGCCCCGGGTTGCCGGCCGTTCTCAACATGGCTTCCGCCGAAGTGGTGTTTGACAGCGAGACGCCTTCCATGAGCCTGACCAGAGTACCGATTTTTTCCACGGCCGGTGCGCGTTGGTTCCAGTTCGTTTTCTCCCAAGTCCAATCCAATGGCGACCAGTATGGGAGCGCGACTTTAGTGCCTTTCGTTCAATTGGGGGAAATCGCCTTCTACCAAAACGGTGTTCGCCTCACCAATTTCATCCGCGCGACCAATCCGGGGGGTAACTCCCCTCCCAACCAAGGCCCAACGGTCCTCGTCGATGGCAACCCCACCACGGTGTGGCTTGACCGTAACATGAACTCCCACGTGATATTGGACTTTGGCATCCCTGTTTCCTTCGATAGCTACACGTTCACGACGGGATCCGATGCCTCATGGCGAGACCCTAGTAAATGGCAGGTCTTCGCCAGCACCAACGGGTCAGACTGGTCGCCTGCCGGCGAACAGAACGCGTATATTTCACCCACCAACCGCAATACGGAGTCCCGGCATTTTGCCATAGACGTCAACTTCCTTGGATTTACTCCCTTCACTAATTCCTCTGCCCGGGTGACGCGTCCGCTGGACCGCTACGCCGCCTCCATCAGCCGGGAGGCGATTCCCGGCGACCTGCAGCCGGCCAACCCGGACAAGGTCCTCGTCTCCGGCAGCCGCTGGTATTACAAGGACCTGTCCGCCTCGCTCGGCCAGCGGTTCTACTATGATTCGCTCTTCGGGCAGCTGGTCTTCCGCGGGCGGCTCAACGGCCTCGAGAGCGGCGACCCCAAGCTCACCCAGCAACCCGTGCAAAGCTACGTGCTGGAGCCCAACTTCCTCACCGAGGAGGATGTGGAAGCCCTGAAGGGGTTGCCCAAAGACGCATCGGAGGAGTGGAATTCGGCCATCGAAAAGCTTCAGGTCGCCGCCAGCACCGAGTTCACCACAGGCGATGACTTCGGGCTGGGGGTCGTGTCCACAAACTCCCGCCCTGGCCTCGTGACCATTCCGTTCTACAAGGATGACCTCGTCTCTACCAACAATAGCGGGGTCGGTGATGTCGTTCCCGCCAGCAGTTTCGGCATCGGCTCCGCGTTGGTGGGCACGCCGCAATTCCTCCAGGACAACCGTCAGGCGCCAGCCTACCTCGTCCTGGCCGAGAACAACGACCCCCGCGCCAGCGGCGCGGTGGCCCTCCACATCCTCCAGCTCTCCGAGGAACGTTACCGTGGCTCCATCAAGGTGCTCACCCCGCCGGATGCCTTCAGCTCTATTACCAATGGTATGTGCGGGATATCGTCAACCTCCCCAGCGCCGGCACGCCGGACGGCGTGAACTCCAACGCCTGGCAGATCTACCAGCAGGGCCTCGGGCTCAACGCCATCGAGTTCACCGGCCGCCCCGACATCACCCTCGCCGACAAGCTCTTCTTCGTCCGCTACGGCGGAAAGGAGGAGCTGCAGGAAGCCAACCCCAATAACATCGTCACCAACGGCGTGGTGTCCGCTGCCAGCTGGCGCGACGTGCTGCCGGACGCCTTGTCGCCCGATTGGTCCGCCATCCCGACCAATGGCATCCCCTTCCAGTGGGCCGGCGCGGCCAACTCGCCGCAGCTCCAGGCTGATGGCAGCCGCCGGTATATCCCGCAACTGGTCATGGGCTGGGTCAAGCGCATCCTCGACCAGATCAACCTCTACGAAGCCCGTTACTCCGCCACCTTCAACGGCGACGCTCCCGCCACCTACGCCAGCATGCTCCAGGAAGCCGGCGGCCCCTACATCGGCCCGGTGGCCCTCAACTCCGACAAGAACAACCTCGAGAACGTCGGCCTGATCGCCCTCTACGAGACCGTCCTCCAGCGCGCCAAGGATCTCACCTCCACGCCCGGCTCGGCCACCGCCGGCACCGACCAGGCCATCCTGCTGGCCGCCACCCGCCTGGCCTTCCTCTACCAGTTGCTCGGCAGCGAGGCGTTTTCCGACGCCCAGAATTCCGTCGTGCCCCAGTCCGCCGATTCCTCGGCCGCCCTGCCGCCCGACGCCTTCGCCTTCAAGAACGAAGTGGCCAACCCGTTGCAGGAGGAGCTGGCCCTGTTGCGCGGCACTGATTTCCTCAAGTCCTATCCCGCCTTCAACCGCCTGTTCTGGAACTATTTCAAGGCCGACGGCGAGGCCTTCTACAACGCCACCTACAACATCTCGGACGCCAACAGCGACGGCCTGATCAACGAGTCCGATGCCGCCATCCAGTATCCCATGGGCCATGGCGACGCCTGGGGCCATTACCTGTCGGCCACCAAGATGCATTACGAACTGCTCCGCCGGCCGGGCTACGGGTGGCTCGCGCAAGCCGAGCTTTACTCCCTCTTGGACAACGTGCTGCCCGTCGATTACCTGGACGAGAAGACCTTTGCCACCATCGCCGCGGACAAGGTGCGCGCCGGCAGCGCCCTCCTGAAGGCCACCTACCGCGACGCCTACGTCTCCGATCCCGACGGCCAGTGGCAGGGTTATGAGGACACCGCCCAACCCGCGCGCGCCTGGGGCGTCTCGGAATGGTCCCGCCGCATCGGGCAGGGCGCGTGGTTCGACTGGATGGCGGCCAACGCGGTGACACCCGCGCGCTCCACCAATGTGCTCGAGGGCCTCGACCGCATTGACCGCAGCACCACCGTGGCCGAGACCGCCTCCGTGGCGGCGGGCCTCACCGAGGTGCAGCAGTTCGTCGATCAGGCCAACCGTGGGCTTAATCCGCTCGGGTTGGATGCGGATGCCATGGCCTTCCAGGCCGATCCCTACTTCAACGGCACCTTGGCGCTTCGCACGCCGCCCTTCAAGCAGAGCCTGGACAAGGCGATCGCGGCCGCCAAAAACGCGGTCGCGGCCTACGAGTTCGCCAGCCAGGCCGACCAGCAGTTGCGGCGCATTGCGGATGACACCGACGCCCTCAAGCGGGAGGCGCTCATGCAGGACCTCGACTACAAGAACCGCTTGATCGCCATCTACGGCCGCCCCTATGCAGGCACCATCGGGACCGGCAAAATCTTCGCCGAGGGCTACGACGGGCCGGACCTGGTCACCTACCTCTATATGGACGTGCTCGATCCACAGCAGTTCAAGCCGCAGGTCCAAGGGGAGTTCGTTTGGCAGCAATCTCTCAACAACGATGTGATCAACGTCGGTAACGGATTGGATTTCCAAACAATCGCGTTTCAACCAGAGACCGGCGATCCGAATGGCGACCAGGTTGGGGACAATCAGAACCAAGGAATCTTCGATGGCTTTTACCTGAGCAACAACCACTGGGGTCACCTGATCCTGAACACGGCCAACCGCACGCACCCCGGCGAGGGTGGGGACACGGTGCTCCAGGTCAGCCTGCCGATTTACGAGATGTCCGATTGGGCGCTTCAGGCGGGGCCTGACTGGGGTGCGCGGCTCGCCACTGGCGCCATCCAAAACGGGCTCAACGACATCCTGGTCGCTCAGATCGAGCTCGAGGTGGCCTTGGAGGATTACAACGACTACACGCGCAAGGTTCAGCTCCAGGTCTTCAACGCCCGGCAGAAGATGGATGCGCTCAGGGAGAAGGCCAAGTTCAAGACTTATTACGAGTCCCTTAATATTACGCTCGAATTGATAAAATATTATTTGGAATTGGCGAAGCACAGGCTTGAAACCATCGAGAAAAAAGAGGACGCAGCAGGTAAAGAGATAAAAGCAACTGTTCCAGATAACTTCTCCGTGTTTGGAGGTGGAGACATTTTTGCGCCGATTCGTGGATTAGTTGAGACAGCCAATACTGCTGCGGGGGCTGCAACAGAATTGGGTATCAATTTAGCAACACGTAAGCTGCTGATTCTCGAGTTGGACTCTAAGATTACTGAGTTGGCCAAGGACGCCGGCAAGGAGACGATTGACGCCTACAACGAATTCCTCGACGTCCTGAAGGAATTGTCAGAGACCTTGTCGGAAGAGGAGGGGCAGCGAGGCAAGCTGATGGCGCCGCTGCAGAAACTGAGCTGGCTCGAGGTTTCGACCAAGATCGCCGAAGGCGAGCGGTTGCAACTGGAGCGCACCGCGCTCAACCGCCAGATCGCCGCCAAGGCGCAGCGCAACCGCTACGCGGACCTCGTCACCCGGCTCAACCGCACCGAGGCCATGCGCAAGTATGATATGGCGCTGGACAACGCCCTGCGTTACGCGTGGCTGGCGGTCAAGACCTACGACTACGAGACGAGCCTCTCCGACAGTCACCCCGCCTCGGCGACGGCCCTGCTGGATGAGATCGTGAAGACGCGCAGCCTGGGCAACTGGGCGGGCGGCGAACCGCACGCCGGCAACGGCGGCCTGGCCGAGATTCTGGCCCGGGTGTCGGCCAACTACGACGCCCTGCAGGGCCAAATCGGGCTCAACAACAGCCAGGGCGAGGCCAACGTCCTCTCCCTGCGCACCGAGATGATGCGCATCAGCCCGTCCTCCGGCAGCGACGAGCGCTGGCGCGATGCGCTCACCGCCGCCAAGGTGGCGAACCTGTGGCAGGTGCCGGAGTTCGCCCAATACTGCCGGCCCTTCGCCGCGCCCCAAGACGGCGCGCAGCCGGGCCTGGTCATTCGCTTCTCCACCGAGATCGCCGCGGGCAGGAACTTTTTCGGCCGGCCGATCAGCGGATTGGACCACGCCTTCAGCCCGGCCAATTACGCCACCAAGATTCGCGCCTTCACGGCGGCGTTCCAGAACTACGACGTCGACCCGGCGGGCAGCAGCCCGCAGCTCTCCATCAGCCCGCGCTTCTACCTCGTGCCGGCCGGGCTGGACGTGCAGTACTGCTCGGACACCGAGTTCCCCACCCCGCGGACCTGGAACGTGCTCAGCCAGCGCATCCCCGTGCCTTATGTGCTGAACGCCACCAACCTCGGCAACTACTCCTACCAACCCACCATGAACGGGCGCGACGGCTCCTATGCCGAGCGCATCCGGTTCGGGGATTCACGGGCGTTCATCTCCGATTACGGCCTTTCCAGCACCAATGACATGACGTTGAGCCCGCTCACGCCGGGCTGGAACTCCTCGAGCCGGCTCTACGGCCGCTCCGCCTGGAACACCGGCTGGGTCCTGATCATCCCGGGCGCCACGCTCAGTGCGGACAAGGACGCCGGGCTGGACCGGTTCATCCGCACCGTGACCGACATCAAGCTCTACCTGGAAACCTATTCCAACCAGGGCATGTAAACTGGGAGACCACACCGCCATGAACCTCCTGCGCACCCCGGCCCCCGCCCTGACCCCTTTCCCCCTTGCCCACATGAACGCGCCCTTCCCCCGCCGCCTGCCCGGCCTTGGCCTCCTCGCCGCCCTCCTGCTGGCGCTGCTCGCCCCGCCGCCCAGCGCC
>JBJOEZ010000095.1:0-4933 GCA_046048995.1 Verrucomicrobiota bacterium
CGCAGGCGCACTCCACATCCCCCCTTCCCTCCCGCCAATCCCTGCTGCATTCCCGCCAATTGCGACGTAGGCGCACGGCGACTTCCCCCCGAGGATAACGCCGCATGATTAAACACGTCACTGGCGACATCCTCCTCACCGGCGCCCAGGCCATCGCGCATGGCATCGCGCCGAACGACCACTTCAACCAGGGGCTGGCGCTCAGCCTGCGCACGGACTGGCCCGCCCTCTACAAGGACTTCCGCCATTACCTGCACACGGCGCATCCCAAGACGGGCGGGCTTTGGACCTGGACCCGGGCCGATGGCAAACGGGTGGTCAACCTGTTCACGCAGGAACCCGCCCCGAACGAGCAGGCCAAACCCGGCCACGCCAGCGCCCACAACGTCAACCAGTGCCTGCGCGAACTGCACAAGCTCATCGAGGCCGGCGAGATCACCAGCCTCGCCCTGCCCCGCCTCGCCACCGGCGTCGGCGGCTTGGAGTGGGACCAAGTCGAACCGCTCCTCCAGCAACACCTCGGCTCCGTCAAAATCCCCGTCTACGTCTACACGACCTTTCAGAAGGGCGTGAAAGCCGCAGAGTAGCAGCGGACGTCAGTCCGCTGAACCCAACCCCAGCCGGCTCACGCCGGCTGCTACCCGTAGCAGCGGACGTCAGTCCGCTGAACCCAACCCCAGCCGGCTCACGTCGGCAGCTACCCGTAGCAGCGGACGTCAGTCCGCTGAACCCAACCCCAGCCGGCTCACGCCGGCTGCTACCCCCGTAGCAGCGGACGTCAGTCCGCTGAACCCAACCCCAGCCGGCTCACGCCGGCTGCTACCCCCGTGGCAGCGGACGTCAGTCCGCTGAGTCCGTCCTTGCCACGGGCACGGGTCCGCTGAAAGCATTGGCCCTAGGGCAGCCTTCCCACGTTGGCTGCCACGTGCCCGATGAGCTCGCATCCCCATTCTCCCTCCCCGTCCCGCGACCCGGCGGGGACCGAACCCGCCGCCGGCTCCCTGCGGGAGCGGCTGTGGCGCATCGTCTTCCTGTCCGACACCCCGGCCGGGCGGGCCTTTGACATCATCCTGCTCTGGCTTATCGCGATCAGCGTGCTGGTGGTGATGCTGGACAGCGTCGACTCGCTGCGGACCCGCTACGAGGCGGCCTTCAATGCGGCCGAGTGGATCTTCACCATCCTGTTCACCCTCGAGTATGCCCTCCGCCTCTGGGTGATCCGGCGGCCGTGGCATTACGCCACCAGCTTCTTCGGCCTGGTGGACCTGCTGGCCTTTTTGCCCACCTACCTTGAGCTGTTCCTCGCCGGGTCCCACTATTTCATGATCCTGCGGGTGCTCCGGATGCTGCGCATGTTCCGGGTGCTCAAGATGGCTCATCACATGGGGGAAGCCCGTGTCCTGCTCAACGCCCTCCAGGCCAGCCGCGCCAAGATCTCCGTCTTCTTCTTCAGCGTGATGGCCCTCGTCTGCGTCGAGGGCACGCTCATGTATCTGCTCGAGAACCCGGTCAACCAGGGCTTTCGCAACATCCCCCAGTCCATCTACTGGGCCATCGTGACCATCACCACGGTCGGTTACGGCGACGTCGCCCCGGTGACCGTCCTCGGCAAGATGATGGCGTCGGTGATCATGCTGACGGGTTTCGCCATCCTCGCCGTGCCCACCGGCGTGGTGTCGGCCGAACTGGGCCGGGAGATGGCGCGCCACCGCCGGGACCATCCCCGCTGCCCGGGTTGCGGCTGGACCGAGCACGATGCCCGCGCCCGCTTCTGCCAGCAGTGCGGCAGCCCCCTGCCCTGAGCGCGGCCAACGGCCGCCCGGTCTGGCCCCGCGCAGGTCAGAGGCCCGGGCCCACCAGCATGCGCTCAGCCGCATCCAACTGGTGTCCCTCCCCGAGCAGCAGCAATTCATCACCGGCCTCCAGCACCCAATGAGGCTCGGGATTGTGCCGCGTCTTGTCGCCTCGGCGCACGGCGATGATGCTGGCGCCGGAGCGCGAACGAAGGCCGAGGTTGGCAATCGTCCGGCCATGGGCGGCCGCCGACTCGGGCAGCACCAGGGTGCGCAGCTCGGCCTCGTCGAGCAACGGCGGCAGCGGCCGGGCCGGCGGCGGTGCGGGCGACGCCTCCGGCACCTCCGCCGTGTCGTGTGCGGACGGGGTGCGGCCGAGCGTCTCGCGGATGGCGGTCTGGGCCCGGGCGTAGAGCCGGACGCAATACGCCCGGAGCACGAGGGCCAGGAGCGCGGCGAGGGCGCACAGCAGCAGCAGGATCTCCAGCGGCGGGAGGAGGGGCGCGCTGAGGGCCAGGACGAGCAGGCTCATGGCGACGGCGCCGGCAAACAGGATGGTGTTGGACAGGAGCGTGCGCAGCGCCTGTTTCTGGCGCGGGGTGCGCGCCTCGCGGATGGCCAGTTCGGAGAGCAGCATGCTCAGGGCCTGCAGCTTGCGCAGGAAGGCCACCACCACCGGGAGGCTGCAGACCAGCGCGGCCAGGCAGAGGACGGTCTTGGGCCCGCCGGTCCATGGGGGCAACCCCTCCAGCCAGGCCGGGGCGATGCGCTGGACCGCCATCGCGCCCAGGAAAATGGCGACGATGAGGGCCACGTTGACCGCCAGTTGCAGGACAATCGTGCGCACGATGCGGCGCACGGGATCGGCCGCGCGACGCGCGCGCACGCTGCGCACCCAGTCCGCATAGTCCCTTTGGTATTGGAGCAGGAGCGGCGGCGCCAGGCGGTCATGCCACGCCACCAGGGTGTCGGCGTTTCGGATCAGGTAGGGGGTCAGCACGCAGGTGATGGCGGAAACCCCCACGGCAATGGGATACAGGAACCCGCTGGTCACCCCCTGGGTGGCGCCGAGGGCGGCGATGATGAAGGAGAACTCGCCAATCTGGCCCAAGCCCAACCCGATGCGGAGGGCGGTGGCCCGGTCATAGCCGGCGAGGAAGCTGCCGAAGGCGCAGGCCAGCACCTTGCCGGTGATCAGGGCCGCCGCGATGACCACCACGGCCACCCAATGCTCCCGCAGCATCGCCGGATCGATCAGCATGCCAATGGCCACGAAGAAGACGGCGCTGAAGAGATCCCGCAGCGGGCTGGTCAGCCGCGCAATCCGGCGGATGTGATCCGACTCGGCCATCAGGGCCCCCATGATGAAGGCCCCCAGGGCGACGCTGAAACCCAGCTTGGAGGCCAGGAGGCTGAGGCCGAAGCAGAGGGCCAGCACGGTCACCAGCAGGGTCTCGTCGCCGCGCAGGCGCCCCACATACCGCAGCAGCCAGGGCACCACCAGGAGGCCGAGGACAATGGCCACCACGATGAACTCCGAGAGGGGCAGCAGCAACCCCAGCGCGGAGGCCCACGCCATGCCCTCCGCCTGGCTGGCCGCCGAAAGCGAGGCCACCAGCACCACCGCGATGATGTCCTCGATGATGAGGATGCCAAAGATGGCCTGGGCAAACGGCTCCCGGGTGCGCCCCATTTCCGCCAGGGTCTTGGCGATGATGGTCGTGGAGGAAATCATCAGGATCCCCCCCAGATAGACACAGTCCATCGTCTTCCACCCAAACACCCGGCCGATGGTGAACCCGGCGAAGAACAGCAACGTGGTCTCCATCGGCGCCGCAATCAGGGCGGTGGGCCCGACCTGCCGGATCTTCCGGAAGTTAAACTCCAGCCCGAGGGTGAAGAGCAGGAAGACGACGCCCAACTCGGCCAGCGTCTGCACGCTGTCCTGGGAGGACACCAGCGAACGCGGCAGCAGGTGCGGCCCGATGACCACGCCGGCCAGGATATAGCCGAGCACGACCGGCTGCCGCAGCCAGTGACAGAGAACTGTCACCACCCCGGCCGCCAGCATGACCACCGCCAGATCCTGCAGGAAGGTTGCGCCGTGCATGAAACCCTGAGCGCCCGACCATAGAGGGTTCGCCGGGCCCCTGCCATCCCGAACAAACGCGGTGCCCGGTCCGACGGGGATACCCCACGGCAAGGCATAAACGAAGCGGGGCGGCCGGAGCCGCCCCGCTGTGTTCCACCAACTTCGATCTGAACCAGCTTAGTTCACCTTGATGGAGCCGCCGCTCAGGACGAGGGGTGCCGTCTCGCCGGGCAGGCTGATCGTGCTGCCCCCCACACTGAGGCCGAAGGCATCCGGCTTGTCCGTGGCCTTCTTCCGCCCTCCAGGTAGGAACCGTCCACAATCCAGCTCGAAAGCTGGCCGGTGCCGGACACCAGCGCCGACTTCGCGTAGCCGGACACCGTGGTGGTGCCGATCGCCGTGATGGACGTGCTCTTCAGGCGGTGCAGCTTGTGGTGCACCCACACCAGGTTGCCCGAGTAGGTGTAGCTGGCGGTCTTGCGGTCATACTTGCGGAGCGCCACCAGCCCGAAGCTGGCCTTGGTCACCGGCGCGGCCGTGGCCTTGTACCAACCACCCCCGTAGACCGAGTCCCCGGGCGAGGCCACCGTCAGGATGCCGGTGTCCGCGCTGCCCGTGCAGTCGTCATCGCCGGCAAACGCCACCGTGATGTCATACACGCCGGGCGGTAGCGACACCGTCACCGACACATTGCCGCCGGCATCCGTGGTGCCGCTCGCGCTGGTGATGGGCGTTGCGCCCTGCGTCACCGTGAAGTCCACGGTCTTGCCCACCGCACAACCCGCCAGCGGGCTGGTCAGGGTGGCACTGAGCGTGCTGGAACCGTTGCCATCCACGTCCAGGTAGACGCCCTGGAAGTAGATCGCCGTGGTGGCCGTCACGTTCACCGTGAACGAGCAGTCGTCCGTGTTGCCGGAGGCGTCCGTGGCGGTGCAGTTCACCGTGGTGGCGCCAGGCTGCAGGGTGCCGCCCGAGGGCGGGTTGCACACCACCGTCACGCCATCCGGGCAGTTGTCCGTTGCGGTCGGGGTCGTGTAGACGAGCGCCA
>JBJOEZ010000096.1:0-4053 GCA_046048995.1 Verrucomicrobiota bacterium
GCCCGCAGCCACACCATCACCCTGCTCGGGAACTGGACCAATGCCGCGACGCTCTACCTCCTCTGGGCCGATGGCAACGCCCCCAACGGCACCGACCACTGCTACAGCATCGATGACCTGGCCCTGCTGCCGGGCGTCACCGCGGTGCCCCTCTCCGTCGCGCTCACCGCGCCGGCCAACGGCCAGCTCATCGTGGCCGCCGACCGCACCGCCGATGTCACGGTCAGCGCCATCGCCGGCGGGTCCACCCCGCCCACCAGCGTGACGTTCCTCACCAACGGCATCGCTTTCGCCACCCTCACCAACGCCCCCTACGTGGCCCAGCTCCCCGCCCTGGCCGCCGGCGACTACGTCTTCGAGGCCTACGCGGTCAATGCCCTCGAGAGCGCCCTCTCCGTCGCCCACCTCCTCACCATCCGGCCGCAATACGCCGAATACACCGGCGGGGTCTACAGCCAGGACTTCGACAGCATGGGCCCGGCCGGCGCCTTCACGCCCATCGGCTGGTATGTCGGCAGCGACGCCGCCGCCTTCGTGCCGGCCCCCGGCGTCAGCGCCACCGTCGGCGACGGCGGCGACGCCCCCAACCAGGCCATCCATGGCTGGAACCTCGGCATCCCCGGCGACGGCAACCGCGCCCTCGGCACCCTCCCGTCCGCCGGCGATCGCAACACCGTCCTGCGCCTCCGCAACCTCACCTCCAGCAACCTCGTCGCCTTCGAAATCCGCTACGACGGCGAGGTCTGGCGCGCCAACACCAACCTCGTCGAGTCCCTCACCAACTACGTCAGCTACAACCTCGGTTCCAACTGGACCGCCACCGGCTTCCACTTCGTCTCCCCCGTCCCCGCCGTGAACCCCTCCTTCGCCATCAACGGCCATGACGTCGCCAACCGCATCCCGGCCATCGGCGGCACCATCCGCCCGCCTCTCCCCGTCCCGCCCGGCGGCGTCCTCTACCTCCGCTGGCACAACTACAACGAACCCAACACCGACGGCGCCCTCGCCATCGACAACGTCACCTTCCAGGGCACCGAGTTCACCAGCGCCACCGCCATGAGCTTCACCCTCAACAGCCCCACCAACGGCCAGGTCTTCAGCGGCAGCTGCGGCGGCGGCGCCACGGTCACCGCCTCCGCCACCGCCAGTTTCTTCGTCACCAACGTCACCTTCACCCTCGACGGCGGCTCCGCCATCGAGGACGCCACCGCCCCGTTCACCGCCAGCTTCACCGGCGTCCCGCCCGGCCCGCACGTCGTCACCGCCACCGCCCGGGATTCCTTCGGGGTCGTCTCCAACCTCTCCGTCTCCATCAACGTCCTCGCCAACCAACTGCCCGTCGTCGCCTTCACCAACGTCTTCAGCGGCCCGGTCACCGGCCTCGTCTTCCTCGTCGGCACCCCCGTCACCAACCAGTTCCGCGCCACCGACCCCGATGGCACCATCACCAACCTCGAGTTCCTCGTGAACGGCGCCGTCCACTTCGCCACCAACACCGCCTACGGCCAGATGACCGTCGGCAACGCCCTCGCCGGCCCCGGCACCTACACCGTCCGCGCCACCGACAACTGCGGCGGCGTCAGCGAACAGTCCGTCTCCGTCACCCTCACCAACCCCCCGCCGCCCACCAGCATCCTCATCAGCAACGGCTCCGTCTGGAAATACTACGCCTCCAGCAACGAACCTCCCGTCATCGACTTCGGCGGCGGCTTGGTCATCCCCTGGATCGACCCCTTCTATGACGACGCCTCCTGGCCGGTCGGCCGGGGCGAACTGGGCGCCGGCGACGCCGTCAACCCCCCCGCCACCGTCCCCGAGCGCACCGTCATCGACATCGGCCCCGCCACCGCCCGCTATCGCACCATCTACTTCCGCCACACGTTCCAAATCGCCGACCCCTCCCTCCACGACACCCTCATCCTTCGCTCGCTCCACGACGACGGCAGCGCCGTCTACCTCAACGGCGCCCTCGTCGCCACCTTCAACCTCACCAACGCCCCCGGCATCCCCATCACCTACAGCAACCTCGCCGCCGCCAACGGCGGCCGCGACGGCACCGTCTACGCCGTCACCAACATTGCCGCCGGCCTCTTCCCCGGCCTCAACTGTGTGGCTGTCGAGGTGCACCAGGATACCGCCACCTCCTCCGACCTCAGCTTTGATTTCATGCTCTGGTCCCTGCCCCCCAGCGGCCCCGCCCTCTCCCTCACCAGCGACGGCGCCAATGCCACCGTCAACTGGTTCGACCCCGCCCTGCAGTTCAAGCTGCAGCGCAGCGGCGATCTTTCCAACCCCGCCAACTGGACCGATGTGCCCGGCGATCCGCGCAGCCCCTACGTGCAGCCTCTCCCCGCCGGCAATGCCCACCGCTTCTTCCGCCTCATCCGCCGCCCCCAATAGCCCCCCGCAACCCCTCCCGTAGCAGCGGACGTGAGTCCGCTGAGCCCCCTCCGCCGTAGCAGCGGACGTGAGTCCGCTGAGCCCCCCTGCCGTATCCGCGGACGCCAGTCCGCCGAGCCCCCTCAGTCGTAGCAGCGGACGTGAGTCCGCTGAGCCCCCTGCCGTATCCGCGGACGTCAGTCCGCTGAGCCCCCCTCAGCCTCCACCATTGCACTTCCGCCGGGGCGCGCTAAGCTGGCCCTCGCCAGGACAAGCGATCATGCGCCTTATCGGACACCTGCCCACGGAAGCGGCTGCGGCCACGTTCAGCGATTTCCTCTGCGTGGAGGGAATCCAGAACCAGGTGGAGTCCGATGCGGACGGCTGGGGGGTCTGGGTTCTTTCCGAGGACGAATGGCCGCGGGCCCGGGATCTTCTCGGTGGTTTCCAGTCCAACCCCCTCGACGCCCGTTTCCAGGGGAAGGCCATGGATGCCGCCCGCCGCCGCCGCGCCCTTCAGGCCGAGGCGGAGGAGGCCGCCCGCCGCATTCATGGGCGCCAGGCGGTCTTCCGCGCCACCGCGCCCTACGGCGTCGGTTGGCTCACGGCCCTTCTGTTGACCCTCTGCGTCGGCCTGGCCGTCCTTGCCTGGGTTGGCCTCAAGGACCGCATCTGCGGGCAACTCCTCCTCACCAACGTCCTCGTCAGCGACACTGGCGTCCAGTGGTTGGCTGGGCTCCGGGAAATTCGGGCCGGTGAACTGTGGCGGCTTCTCACCCCCGCCTTCGTCCACGTCGATCCCCTCCATCTGTTGTTCAACATGCTGTGGCTCCTCGACCTCGGGAGCATGATCGAGGGCCGCCTTGGCACCACCCGCCTCAGCCTCAAGATCCTCCTGTTCGCCGTCCTCTCCAACCTCTTCCAATACGCCGTCGCCGGCCCTTATTTCTACGGGTTCTCCGGCGTCAATTATGGCCTCTTTGGCTATGTGTGGATTCGCGGCAGGTTCGACCCCCGCTCCGGCCTTTACCTCCACCCGCACACCGTGGCCATGATGGTCATCTGGTATGGCCTCTGTTTCACGGGCCTGATCAAGAACGTCGCCAACGGCGCCCACGCCGCCGGCCTCAGCCTCGGCATCATCTGGGGCTATCTCGAGAGCCTCCCCGCCATCCGCCACGCCCGCCGCCGCGCCACCTCGGACTGAGCCAACCCGTTAACTCGTCAATCCACTCACCCGTTCACTTCCCATGGCTGTCTACGTCTACGAAACCATCCCCCGCAACCCGAAGGAGAAGCCCCGGCGCTTTGAGGTCCAGCAGCGGATGAGCGATCCGCCGCTGAAGAAGGATCCGGAGACCGGGCAACCGGTGCGTCGCGTGATTGTGGGCGGGAGCGGCTTGGTCACCCACGGGGCGAGCATCCTTTCCATGAAGGTCCCCCGCGGCAAGCGCTAGGATGTGGAGTGCGGCCGCGGAGCTGCCGCTTTCAACGCGGTCGGCGGGCCCCTTCTTTGCCGCAGTTCATGGGGGCCGTCGTGGTCCACAGAACCAGTTGCAACCCCCCGGGAACCCTGCTAGAAGATCCTCACTTCACCCAGCGGGTGTGGTTCAATGGTAGAATGTGGGCTTCCCAAGCCTGAGACGAGGGTTCGATTCCCTTCACCCGCTCCAG
>JBJOEZ010000097.1:0-3743 GCA_046048995.1 Verrucomicrobiota bacterium
GTCCATGCCCTCGCCCAATACCACCATGGCCCAATTCCTCGACCTGGTGAACACGGGCAACACCTTCCCGGGCAACCTCGAGGTCGCCAACGGCGTGGTCGTCTACCGCGGCAGCGTGGTCAGCGGCCAACCCAGCGCGCTCGGGCAATCCACCGTCCCCATCCGGGTCGGGAACAGCGCCACCCTCGTCGGAACCGGCACGCCCTCCTTCGCCGGCAACGTCACCTCCGAACTCCGCCTGCAGGCCGGCAATGACACCGCCGCCTACACCTTCACCCGCGACCTCGACTTCTCCGGCGCCTCCGGGAGTTCCGCCGCCATCGGCCGCGCGCGCTTCGGCATCGCCGGGGACGGCGCGGGCGGGCTCAATGTCAACGTCCTCACCGTCAGCGGCACCGTCACCCTCGCCGCCGGCGGCCGCGGCACGGAGTTCCTCCCCGCCCGCGGCAGCCAGGTCCTTTACTTCACCGGCCCCATCGTGGCCCCGGCCGGCACGGCCGGCCTGGTCTACTGGAACCCCCTCGGCCCGAACGCCACCTCCGTGGACGGCGTCGCCGCCGGCATCTGCCGCTTCTCCGACCTCGCCCGCACCTATGGCAACTCCCAGAACCTCGTCAACGGCGTCGTCATCATCGAGGGCAGCGTGGGGCCCGTCGGGGCGGCCAGCCCGATTGGCACACAGACCCTCAGCCTGACCGACGGCAACGGCGGCAACATCACCGGCGCAACCGGCGCCGCCATCGGGGTGAACCCGCAGGACGCGCGCCGCGCGGTGTTCCTTGCCACGCCGGGGGCCGTCTTCGAGCGTCCCTTGGCCCCCGGGGGCGGCTCCACCGCCGCCTCCTACAATGGCGGCACCTTCACGGTCTACAACGGCTACCAGTTCGGCGGGGTCAACACCAACGGCACCGTCACCTTCTCCGGCCTCATCAGCTGCGGCAACCCCAACATCGGCGCCAATCCCACCAACCAAATCATCACCCTCGGCCAGAACATCGCCCTCCTCCAAGCCGCCGGGGGCACGGTCGACTTCACCGCCGGCATCAGCGACACCCCCAGCTCCGCCCATGTCGCCCGCGTGACCATCAACCAGTACCGCGTCCACTCCCAGATCGACACCAACTTCGACGGCCTCCCCGACGCCAACGCCAACAGCCTCGTCGGCACCCCCACCACCGGCACCGTCCTCCTCAGCGGCACCAACACCTACGAGGGCACCACCGAAATCCTCGGCGGCACCCTGCGCGTCCCCGGTTCCATCCAGCGATCCTCCGCCCTCCGCCTCGCCGCCGGGACGCTGGTCCTCCCCGACAACCCCCTCGGACTCGACCGCCTCTCCAATGCCGCCCCCGTCACCCTCGGCGGTGCCACCCCCGCCAGCCTTGTGCTCGAGGGCAACGTCACCGAAATCGCCGGCACCCTCGCCGTGATCGGCGCCAGCCCGGTCACGCTCGATTTCGGACCCGGCTCCGGCATCCTCCTCTTCGCCGACAGCCGGTCCCTCGCCTGGAGCAGCACCCTCGAAATCCGCAACTGGTCCGGTGACATCACCGGCGCGGGCGGCCTCGATCAACTGGTGGTCGGCAGCGACGCCAACGGCCTCAGCGCGGCGCAAATCGCCCAGGTCCGCTTCATCAACCCGAACGGGTTTGCCCCCGGCTCCTACGGCGCCGTCCAGTTGGCGACCGGCGAGGTGGTCCCCGAGGGGGTTCGCCTGGATGACATCTGGGTGCAGGGCCCGGCTGGCACTTATGCGTGGGAGATCGGCTCCAACTGGGCCTCCGGCGTCAGCTTTCCCAACGCCGTCAACAGCACCGCCAACGTGACCACCAACATCGACGGCGCCCAGACCATCCTCGTCCAGCAGCCCATCACCTTCGGCACCCTCAAGCTGGGCGACACCCTCACGCCGTTCTACCCCTTCACGCTCCAGTCCAACGGGGGCCGGTTCACCTTCGACGCCACCACCGCCCCCGCCCGCCTGACCCGACCCAACACCAACAACCCGGGCGTCACCGACGTGCTCAACCTCGATGTCGCCCTCGCCGACCCGCTGGTCACCAGCCTGCCGTGGCTCAACGCCGGCAACGGCATCCAGATCAACGGCGCGGTTTCCGGCCCCGGCGGCCTGACGCTGGTCAGCCCCGCCTTCCCCGCCGCCGCCACCACGGCCGGACAACTGCTCGACCTGACCAACCCGGAGAACAGCTTCACCGGCGCCGTCGAGGTGGCCAACAACGTCCTCCTCTACCGCGGCAACATCCGGCGCAGCACCAACAGCGCCCTCGGCAACCACCCCGGCCCCGTCCGCATCGGCACCGCCGCCAGCCTCGTCGGCAGCGGCACCCCCAGCTACAGCAGCATCCCCACCATGGCCCTCCGCCTGCAGCCCTCCGATGACACCGCCAATTACGTCTTCGAGCGCGACCTCGACTTCTCCGGGACGAGCGGCAGCGTCGCCGCCATGGGCCGCGCCCGCTTCGGCATCATTGGCGATGGCGTGGGCGGCACGAACCTCAACACGCTCCTCGTCAGCGGCAACGTCTTCCTCACGGCCAGCAACCGCAGCATCGAGTTCCACGCCTCGCGCGCGGGCCAGACGCTGCATTTCACCGGGGACATCACCGCCCCCGCCGGGGCCAGTGGCAACCTCCTGTTCGGCGGCGGCACCTCCCCCGGCGCCACCTCACCCGACGGCGCCGCCGGCGGTTCCTACCGGTTCTCCGATCGCGCCCGCAACTTCCCCAACCCCATCCAACTCACCATCGGCACCGCCATCATCGACGGCTCGGTCGGCCCCGTCGGTTCCCCCAGCCCCATCGGCACCCAGGTCATCAGCACTTCCGACGGCAACGGCGGCAACATCATCTCCGTCAATGCGCAGGAGGCCCGCCGCTCCATTTTCCTCACCCAGCCCGGCAGCGGCTACGCGCGCCTGATCACGCTCGGCGACGGCAGCACCAGCGCCGGCTACAACGGCGGCTCCTTCCGCGTCTACAACGGCTACCAACTCGGCGGCCGCAACACCTCCGGCACCGTCACCTTCTCCGGCGGCATCGCCTGCAACAACCCCAGCACGGGCGCCAACCCGACCAACCAGGTCATCACCCTCGGCTACAACCTCGCCCTCCTCGCCGAGACCGGCGGCACCGCCGAGTTCTCCGGTCCCATCACCGACACCGCTTCCACCACCAACCACCTGCGCCTCACCATCAACCAGTTCCGCAACCACAGCCAGATCGACGCCAACACGGACGGCATCCCCGACGCCGGCGTGGCCAACGCGCTCGTCGATGTCCCGCTCGGCGGCACGGTCATCCTTAGCGGCACCAACGCCTACGAGGGCGGCACCGAGGTCCTCGGCGGCACGCTCCTCGTGAACACCCCAGGCGCCAGCGGCACCGGACCCGGACCTGTCCTCGTCGCCGCCGGCGCCACCCTCGGCGGCGCTGGCGCCATCGGCGGATCCGTCACCTTCCAGGAAGGAGCCCGCGCCGTGTTCACCCAGGGCGCCACCCTGGCCATTGGCGGAGCCCTCGTCCTCAGCAACAACGTCACGGTCCGCCTCAACCTCGCCTCCAACCTCACCGCCGGTTCCTACACGCTGGCCACCTACAACCCCACCGGCAGCAGCGGTTCGTTCGCCGCCACCCCCGTCATCGACACCGGCTCGCTCGCCCCCGGCCTCGCCGCCACCATCCTGACCGGCGGCGGCAACGTTGTCCTGCAAGTCGCCCCCGGCG
>JBJOEZ010000098.1:0-4019 GCA_046048995.1 Verrucomicrobiota bacterium
CCGGCCCGCTTAGCCCAGGCTGCCCTCCCTTGGGGCCACGCCTCCCCAGTCGCCCCCCCCAGGTCGCTCCCCACGGTATGCGGGCGGGAGGCCCCCGCGCCGGACGCATTTTATAGTCGAAATCCCGGGGGGGGCCGGCCATAAGGATAGCCGCTCGCATGCGGTTCCACCCAGCGCTCCAAGCCCCTCCCGCCGTTCGGCGGGCGGTCATTCTCTTGTCGCTGGCCCTGGTGGCGTGGCTGGCCCCCACGACCGCCTCCGTCGCCCAGGAAGCCCCGGAGTTGCGGTTGTTCCGCAACGCCGCCCAAGCCTACGACACCGGGGTCTACGGCCGCGCTGAACGGGAGTTCGCCGACTTCACCGCCGCCCATCCGCAGTCGCCCCTTTTCCCGGAGGCTCTCCTGTTCCAGGCCCGCGCGGCCATCAAGCAGGCCAAGCTCGCCCCCGCCATCGCCCTCCTCACCACCAATCTCAACCGGGCCGGCCCCCTCGCCGACCAATACCGCTATCGCATCGGCGAAGCCCACCTCCTCGGCAGCAATTACCTCGCCGCCGCCGAGGCCTTTGCCAATCTCACCCGCGACTTCACCAATTCCCTGCTCCTCCTCGAGGCCAGCCACGACGAGGCCCTCGCCCGCTTCCGGCTCAAGGATTATCCCCGGGTCATCCGGCTCCTCCAGGACCCCGGCGCCGCGTTCCCCCGGGCCGCCCAAGCCCGTCCCAACGACGCCCTCGCCGTCCGCGGCCGTCTCCTCCTCGGCGAGGCCCTGCTCGTCCAAGGCCAGTTCGCGGCCGCCGAACTCGCCGTCGCCGCCCTGCGCGAGGCCGACCTCGCCCCCGACTTCAAGTGGGACCGCCAATATCTCCTCTGCCGCATCCACCTCGCCGAACGCCAACTCCCCAACGCCCTTGCCGGCGCCAGCAACCTCGTGTCCCTCGCCCTCGGCACCGCCCGCCCCGATCTCCAGGCCGATGCCTACGCCCTCCAGGGTTCCATCCTCCGCCAGGTCAACCTCCCCGATGCCGCCGTCGCCGCCTACACCAACAACCTCGCCGACACCACCCCCGCCGACCGCCGCCGCGTCGCGCTCCTGCGCATCATTGAAATCCGCCAGGCCCAGGAGCGCCTCGCCGAATCCGCCGCCCAGCTCGAGTCCTTCCTGGAACGTTATCCCGCGGATCCCGCCGCCGATTCGCTCTGGCTCACGCTCGGCGAACTGGAACTCCGCCGACATCTCGCCCCGCCCCCTTTGCCCGGCCCGATCCAAGGCACGAATGGCCTGGCGTCCCCCGCCACCAATGGCAGCCCCGCCTCCCTGACGCCGCCCCCGGCGCCGGCCCCGGGCACCGCCACGACGGCCTCGGCCGGCGCGGGCACCAATCATCTCCAGCGCGCCCTCGCCCATTTTGACCGGGTCATCACGGTGTTCACCAACAGCCCCGCCCGCGGCAAGGCCTTCCTTGGCAAGGCCTGGGGCCTCTGGCTTGACGGCCGCACCAATGACACCGCCGTGGCCTGCCGGGCTGCCTTGGAACTCCTTCCCTTCTCCGAGGACGCCGCCGTCGCCCGCTTCAAGCTGGGCGACGCCCTGCTCGCCCAGGGGGACTTCACCAATGCGCTCGCCCAATACCGCCAGGTCATTGAGAACTACGCCCGGCTGCCCCAGGTGCAGTCCGGCCTCCTGCCGCAGGCGCATTACCAGATGACGCGCGCCGCCCTGGGCGCCGGGGACACCCGGACGGCCGAGGCGACCCTGCGCCAACTGCTGGTCGCGCAACCGGAAGGCCCCCTGAGCGAGCGCAGCCTGCTCCTCGTCGGGCAGGCGCTGGGCGATTTCCGGCAACCCGAGGCCGCCCGCCAGTTGCTGGGGGAGTTCCAGCGTCGGTTCCCCGCCTCCCCCCTTATTCCAGAGGCCGATTTTGCCCGCGCCCGCACGCATGTGCAGGCCGGGGATTGGCCCGGCGCCATGCGGGCCTACGAGGAATGGCTGGGCCGCCACGCCACCAACGCCCTGCGTCCCCGCGCCGAGTTCGACCTCGCGTGGGCCACCGCCCAGGGCGGCCAGGAGAGCAATGCGCTCCGGCTCTTTACCAACTTCGTCGCCCACCATCCCACCGACGAACTCGCCCGGCGCGCCCAGTTCTGGGTGGGACAACACCACTCCCGCGAGGGCGACTATGTCAGCGCCCAGTTTGCCTTCCAGCGCATCACCGACACCACCAACTGGCCCCGCACGAACCTCACCTACCTCGCCCGCCTTGCCGAGGGCCGCGCCGCCTATCATCGCCAGGGTTGGGCCGCCGCCGACCGCGCCTTCACCCTCCTCATCAACGACGATGATTGTCCGGAGGACATCGTGGCCGAGGCCCTCTTCGCGCTCGCGGACACCACGGTCCAGCGCAGCGACGACTCCCGCCGCCCGGCCGAGCGCTACGCGGCCGCCCTCGTCACCCTGCGGAAGATTCCCCTCCTGTTCGAAACCAACGAGCTGGTTCGCCCCCTCGTGCCCGCCGCCTGGGGGCGCATTGGTGAGTGCGCCCTCCAGCTCGCCGTGGAGGAACCCCGGCAATACGAAGCCGCCACCAACGCCTTCCACAGCGTCCTGACCAACACCGCCGCCACCCCCGCGCTGCGGGCCATGGCCGAATTCGGCCTCGGCCGTGCCTTGGAACTGCAGGCCACCAATGGCCCCACCGCCGACTCCACCAACCTCCTCAGCGCCGCCTTCGACCATTACTTCAACGTCCTGCTCGGCGCCGGACCCGCCCAGGGCGGCGAGCCAGACCCTTTCTGGATCCGCCAGGCCGGCTACGCCGCCGCCCGCCTTGCCGAGGAGCGCCGGCAGTGGAATGTTGCCGTCAACATCTACAGCCGCATGGCCGACCTCCTTGAACCCCTCCGCCCCCGTCTCCAGGACCGCATCGAGAAAGCCCGCGATCGCGCCCGCGCCGAGGGCCAACCCTACGGAATCCAATAATCTCCCTCCCGGCCACTCGTCATTCCATTAACTCGTCCACCCACCCACTCCTCAACCCTTCCGACCCGATGTCTGCTGACCCTACGCCCAACGCCATCGCCCCGGTGGTGATCCTGACTGAAAGTGCGGCCGAGCAGGTTCGGACCATGCTCGCCACCGACCCGGCCCACGCCGGCAAATGCCTGCGGGTTTACGTCGAGGAAGGCGGCTGTTCCGGGCTTCAGCATTCCATGACCTTCGACGAGCGTCGCGACGGCGACCGTGTCGCGGAGTTCTTCGGTGTGTCGGTCGTGGTGGATCCCGTCAGCGCCGGGTATCTGCAGGGTGCCCAGGTTGATTTCCTCGACGCCCTCAGCGGCGGCGGTTTCAAGGTGACGATACCCAAAGCCCAGTCGACCTGTGGCTGCGGCAAAAGCTTCGCCGCGGGCTGATTCTCGCAAGCCCGGTCGTTTGGCTGTCGGCTGGTGGACTGGGTCAGCAGTCCATGCGGTCGGACACCGCTCCTGCATCCTCCAAGGCCCAGGAACTGCCCCGGGCTTGGGATGCCCCCCCGAACCGCCAGCGGGTGAGTTTTCTGGGGGTGGGAAAGGGTGGATGACCAATGCAAATAGCCAATAGCCAATGACCGATCACTGGCGCCGACTTGGATTGGTCATTGGCTATTGGCTATCCGAATCGGTCATCAACCCACGCGACCATGCAGCGCCTGCGCATCCTCCAAGGCCCAGGAACTGCCCCGGGCACGCGACCATGTAACGCCTGCGCATCCTCCAAGGCCCAGGAACTGCCCCGGGCTTGGGATGTCCCCGAACCGCCAGCGGGTGAGTTCTCTGGAGGTAGGAGAGGGTGGATGACCAATACCAATGGCCAATAGCCAATGACCGATCGCTGGCGCCGACTTGGATTGGTCATTAGCTATTGGCTATTCGAATCGGTCATCAGCCCACGCGACCATGCAGCGCCTGCGCATCCTCCAGGGCCCAGGAACTGCCCCGGGCGTGGGATGTCCCCGTCCAGCAAACAGGGGGCGGGCCAGTTTCA
>JBJOEZ010000099.1:0-3884 GCA_046048995.1 Verrucomicrobiota bacterium
CGCGGGGCCGCCGCCGCGGGGGCCGGGGCGGGCGCCGCCGCCGGGGCCGCGCCTCCGGCGGCCTCGACCTCCAGCAGCACCTGGCCCACCAGGACCCGGTCGCCTTCCTTGATCCGAATCTTGCCCACCACGCCCGCCGCCGGGGACGGGATCGGGGCCACCGCCTTCTCGTTCTCGAGTTCGAGCAGGGTCTGGCCCTTGGCAATGGTGTCACCCTCCTGGACGAGGATGCTGACGACGGATCCGCCCTCGGCGCTCTCGCCGAGCTTAGGCAATTTTACTTCCATAAGGCACCTGTGCTGAACATCCCGGCCGCCAACCGGCGCCGGGGATTGAGTCGGGGGCCCGGCGGGAATGGCCGGGCCGCAAAGCGCGTGAGTTTATGGGAGCCGGGCTTTCTGCCAAGTGGAATGTGGCCTTTTTGGCGGGCACCCCTCCCGGCCCAGGCACCGCCACCCCCCCACGAACCACTCGACACACCCGGAAGGCTTCCTCATTCTCCCGCCCGGTTCAGACCTGAGCCTCATCCAACCATGCGCTCCATCATCCTCGGCATCGACAGCGGCACCCAATCCACCAAGGTTCTCGCCGTGGACGCCCGCACCGGGGCCGTCCTCGGCACCGGCACCGCCGCCTACGGCCTCATCCCCGACCTGCCCCCCGGCGCCAAGGAACAGCACCCCCACACCTGGCGGGACGCCGCCGCCTCCGCCCTCCGCCAGGCCCTGCGCGCGGCCAAGGCCGGCCCTTCCGAGGTCAAGGCCATCGGCGTCAGCGGCCAGCAGCACGGCTTCGTCCCCCTCGACGCCAAGGGCGAGGTCATCCGCCCGGCCAAACTCTGGTGCGACACCTCCACCATCGCCGAATGCGAGGCCCTCACCGAATCCCTCGGCGGCACCAAGAAGGCCGTCCGCGCCGTCGGCAATGCCATCCTCCCCGGGTTCACCGCCCCCAAAATCCTCTGGCTCAAGCGCCATGAACCCAAAAACTACGCCCGCCTCGCCACCGTCCTCCTCCCCCACGATTACCTCAACTACTGGCTGACCGGCCGCGCCGTCATGGAATACGGCGACGCCAGCGGCACCGCCCTCCTCGACGTCCGCCGCCGCCAGTGGAGCCAGCCCGTCCTCGACGCCATCGACCCCGACCTCGCCGGCAAGCTGCCCCCGCTCATCCCCAGCGACCAACCCGCCGGCACCCTCCAGCCCGCCACCGCCAAGGCCCTCGACCTCCGCCCCGATGTCCTCGTCAGCGCCGGCGGCGGCGACAACATGATGGGCGCCATCGGCACCGGCAACACCCGCGAGGGCGTCATCACCGCCAGCTTCGGCACCAGCGGCACCATCTACGCCTGCTCCGAAAAGCCCGTCGTCGATCCCGAGGGCGAAATCGCCGCCTTCTGCGACAGCACCAACCGCTGGATGCCCCTCCTCTGCACCATGAACGTCACGGTCGCCACCGAGATGATGCGGCTGGACTTCAACTACACCCACGAAAGCTTCGCCAGCAAGGCCGCCAGCGTCCCCGCCGGCTCCCGCGGACTCCTCCTCCTCCCCTACCTCGAGGGCGAACGCACCCCCAACGTCCCCGACGGCACCGGCGTCATGATCGGCATCAACCTCCGCACCTTCTCCGCCAGCCACTACTGCCGCGCCGCCATGGAGGGCGTCACCCTCGGCATGAATTACGGCCTCCGCCGCCTCGCCGACCTCGGCGTCAAACCCCGCCAAATCCGCGCCACCGGCGGCGGCGCCAAATCCAAACTCTGGCGCCAAATCATGGCCGACATCTTCAACACCGAGGTCGTCACCCTCAAGGTCACCGAGGGCGCCGCCTACGGCGCCGCCCTCCAGGCGCTCTGGTGCTGGCGCCGGCAACAGGGCGAAACCCTCGCCATCCAGGACCTCACCGACCAGTTCGTCTCCCTCAACCGCGCCGAAACCACCCTCCCCGAAAAAAAGAACGTCGAGGTCTACCGCGAACTCCAGCAACTCCAGGACGAAACCTCCCTCGCCCTCCGCCAGGTGTTCCAGAAACACCGCCAGTTCGCCCTCAAACACGCCCAGGCCTGACCCCGGCCACGCTCCAGCCTCAGTCATCCCTCCGCCACCCGTTCCCCGCCACCCGCGCCGCCGCGCGAACCCGCCCATGCCGCCCCGCCCCATCCCCGGCTGGCTCCGCCTGGCGCTGGCCTTCGCCCTCGCCCTCGCCATCCCACCCCGGCCCGCCACCGCCGCCGACCCCATCCCCCCGGAACTCACCCGCGTCTCCAAGTCCACCTCCGTCATCGAGGCGTTCCGCCCCATCCCCCGGTTCGACCGCCACGATCCCTCCAACGTCATCCGCCACGGCGACCGTTACTGGATGTTCTACACCCGCAACGTCGGCGACCATCAACAGGTCTCCATCCACGCCGCCTTCTCCACCAATGGCCAGCACTGGACCGACGCCGGCGAGGCCCTCGGCCGCGGGTCTCCGGGGCGCTGGGACGAAAGCGGCAGCATCGCCCCGTTCATCGTTGCGCACGGGGGCCGGTTCCACCTGTTCTACACCGGGTTCCGCGACGGCAACCTCGCCACCCGCGACCTCGGCTGCGCCCTCGCCGACTCCCCCGCCGGACCCTGGCAACGCTGGGCCGGCAATCCCATCCTCCGCCGCAACCCGGACCCCGCCGCCTGGGATTCCGGCATGCTCGGCGATGCCAACGTGCTCTTCCGCGACGGCCGCTGGTGGCTCTACTTCAAGAGCCGGCGCGCCCACGAAAAGAACAGCCAGACCCGCATCGGCGTGGCCTTCGCCGACCAACTCACCGGCCCCTACCGCAAGCACCCCGGCAACCCCCTCTTCGCCGGCCACGCCTTCTCCGCCTGGCCCCACCGCGACGGCGTGGCCGCCCTCGGCGGCGTCATCTCCCCCAAAATCCAGTGGGCCCCCGACGGCCTGCGCTTCATGGAGGCCGGCGAGTTCCCCAACCACTCGACCGGCCTGTTCACGCCCGCCCCCGGCGCCGACCCCACCCACCGCCTCGGCTTCGACTGGGGCATCGAGGTCTACGACGAAAACGGCGCGCGCGGCCTGCGCCGCTTCGAGGTCCGGACGGCCCCGTAGCCATCCGACCTCGTCCCAGTTCGTCGCGCAATCACCCCTTGGCTCGCCGCCCGTTTGGTTTTGGACTGCGGCAGCGAAGCTGCCGCTTGCAAAGTGGCCGATGTCCTCCCACCCAACCCCTCCCCCGGGCAACTTGCCCCAACCGACGGCTCTCCCTCCGCACTTCCTTGCTACTTCCTTGCTACTTCCTTCGCTCATCCTGGCTGGAACGCCTGGGCGATGGGGCAGCCTTCCGGAGCCCTTTTCACCCATTTTTGACTTTTTTTGTCTGAACTCGGGTTCGGTGACGGTTCGTTTTGGAGTGCGGTAGCAGAGCTACCGCTTTGAAAGCGGCAGCTTCGCTGCCGCACTCCACACGACGCCCGCGCGCCGGGGCCAACTCGGCGCTTGCGACGGCTCCCCGGCGCTGGTTTAGTCCTTGCGCCGGCCGACGTGGCGGAATTGGCAGACGCGCTAGACTCAAAATCTGGTACTCGTGAGAGTGTGGGGGTTCGAGACCCTCCGTCGGCACCACATCCTTCCCAAGCCTTCCATCCTGCGCCCGAACTCCCATGCACCGTTCCCCCCTTGGGGCAGGCCGGTTGACGTGATGGCTTCCATCGTCCAACTCCTCCTCACCCTTGCCCTCGCCGCCCCTCTACTGGCCGGCAAATACCCCGCCTCTGCCGCAAAGCGACGACGCCCCTGGGCCTACACCCACCTCAACCTCGCCCGGGCCCGGAGCGGCCAGACCGCCCCCGCGGCGAGAGGCTGTATCCGATGGAACGATGGCGCGA
>JBJOEZ010000100.1:0-3604 GCA_046048995.1 Verrucomicrobiota bacterium
GGCCGGCGGGGGCTACCGGACCGTGACGAGGGAGTAGTTGCGCTTGCCCTTGCGGAGCAGGAGATGCTTCCCAAAGAGAAGGTCGGATTCCTGGATGGCGCGCTGGGTGACCGCCTCGCGGACGTTGTTCACGTAGATGCCTCCGCCCTCGACATCCTTGCGGGCCTGGCCCTTGGAGGCGCAAAGCCCGGCGTGGACGAGCAGTTCCACCAGGGGCAAGCCGGCCCCGGCCAAGCGGGCCCGGTCGACCTCGGCACTGGGCACCTCGCCCAGGATTTCCCGCAGGGTCGCCTCGGAGACCCCCTCCAGGCCGCCCCCAAACAGGATCTCACTGGCCCGCTGGGCCTCCGTGCAGGCCGTCTCGCCGTGCAGCAGGGTGGTCATCTCCCGCGCGAGGGCCTTCTGGGCGACGCGCGACTCCGGCTTGGCCGCCTGCTCGGCAGCCAGCGCCTCGATGGCCTCACGGGACAGGAAGGTGAAATACTTCAGGTAACGCACGACCACCGCGTCCTCCGTGTTCACCCAGAACTGGAAGAACTTGTAGGGACTGGTCTTGCGGGCATCCAGCCAGACGTTGCCCGATTCCGACTTGCCGAACTTCCCGCCGTCCGCCTTGGTGACCAGGGGCAGGGTGAGGCCAAAGACATGGCGCCCGAGCTTCTTCCGGCAGAGGTCCAGCCCGGCGGTGATGTTGCCCCACTGGTCGCTGCCGCCAATCTGCAGCTCGCAGTGGGCCTCCTTGCACAGGTGATAAAAGTCGTGGGCCTGGAGCAGCATGTAGCTGAACTCCGTGTAGCTGATGCCATGCTCCCGGTCCTCCATGCGGGCCCGCACGCTCTCCTTGGCCACCATCATGTTGACCGTGAAATGCTTCCCGACGTCCCGCAGGAAGTCGAGGTAGGTCATCGGCGCCGTCCACTCGGCGTTGTCCACCAGCCGGGCCGGGTTGTCGGCGCACTGGAAGTCCAGCAGGCGAGCCAACTGCGGCTTGAGGCCGGCAATGTTCGCGTCCAGCGCCTCGCGCGTCAGCAACTGGCGCTCGGACGTGCGCCCGCTCGGGTCGCCCACAAACCCTGTCGCCCCGCCCGCCAGCGCAATCGGCCGGTGCCCCGCCCGCTGGAAACGCCGCAGCGCCAGCAGCGGGACCAGGCTCCCCACATGCAGGCTGTCCGCCGTGGGATCAAACCCGCAGTAGAGCGTCAACGGCCCCTCGGCCAGCCGCCGCCCGAGGGCGGCCGCGTCCGTGCAGTCCTGCAGCAGGCCCCGCCACTGCAACTCTTCCAAAAGGCTCATCGTCATGCGCGCGCCGGTTATCGCGGCCCCCGGCGCGCCGCTCAAGGCGTTTTTGCGCGGAGATTCTTGACTTGAAGGCCGGTTCTTTGAACATCCGGCCCGTGTCCGCCCTGTTCACCATCCATGCCGAGTTCCGCTACGAAATCGTCCGCAAGATTTTCGAGGGCGGCATGGGCATCATCTACGAGGCCGAGCAGCACGGCGCGCGCGAGTTCGTCAAGCGCGTCGCCATCAAGGTCATCCGCCAGAGCTACGCCAACCAACCCCAGTTCATCGAGAACTTCGTCGGCGAGGCCAAGCTCGTCGCCGACCTCATCCACACCAACATCGTCCAGACCTACCACCTCGGGGAGGCCAAGGGGATCTACTTCATCGCCATGGAGCTCATCCGGGGGGTCAACCTCGAGCAGTTCTGCGAGCAACTCCGCGAGAAGAAGCGCACCCTGCCGGTCGAGATGGGGGTCTTCATCGCCAGCCGCGTCTGCCGCGGCCTGGCCTACGCCCACGCCAAGACCGACAAGGACGGCCGCCCCCTCGGACTCGTCCACCGCGACGTCTCCTTCAAGAACATCATGATCGCCCTCGAGGGCGACGTGAAGCTGACCGACTTCGGCATCGCCAAGGCCAAGGGATTCCTCACCGACAACGAGGGCGAGGTGGTGGCCGGCAAGCCGGACTTCATGAGCCCGGAGCAGGCCAACTTCCAGATCACCGACAAGCGCAGCGACCTTTTCTCCCTCGGGGTCGTCCTGGCCACGCTCCTCCTCGGGCGCAATGTCTTCAAGGGCGGCAACGCCGAGGAATCCCGGCGCAACGTGATGAGCCTGCCCATCCCGAACTTCAACCAACTCGACCCCCGCATCGACCCGCGCCTCAACCAGATCCTCCACCAGGCCCTCGCCCGCGATGTCGGCAAGCGCTACCCCGACGCTTCCGCCATGCTCTACGACCTCGAGCACTACATCTACCACTCCGGCTACGGCCCCACCAACGAGACGCTCGGCAAGCTCACCCGCGAGTTGTTCGGCCAGGATGTCACCCGCGCCCGCAACGACGCCAAGGGCAGCACCCAACTCCTCGAACGCACCGCCCGCGCCACCGCCCACCGCCGCAAAAGCGCCTCCTGAAACCCGGTCACCCGCCAACCCGCCCAATCGTCAACTTCCCCATGGCTTCCGTCACCCTCGGACTCCTCCAGCACGCCTGCTCCGCCGACCCCAAGGCCAACCTGAAGAAGACGCTCGCCCTGACCGAGCGCGCCGCCCGGCAGGGGGCCAAAATCATCTGCACGCAGGAACTGTTCCGGTCGCAGTACTTCTGCCAGAGCGAGGACCACGCCAACTTCTCCCTCGCCGAGACCATCCCCGGCCCGTCCACCGAGGCCTTCTGCAAGCTGGCCCGGCGCCACAAGGTGGTCATTGTCGCGTCCCTCTTCGAGCGCCGCGCCGCCGGCCTCTACCACAACACCGCCGTCATCATCGATGCCGACGGAACGCTCATGGGATCCTACCGGAAGATGCACATCCCGGACGATCCCCTCTTCTACGAGAAGTTCTACTTCACCCCCGGCGACCTCGGCTTCCGCTGCTGGCACACCCGCTACGCCCGCATCGGCGTGCAGGTCTGCTGGGACCAATGGTATCCCGAGGGCGCCCGCCTGACCGCCCTCCAGGGCGCCGAGATCCTGTTCTACCCCACCGCCATCGGCTGGCATCCGTCGGAGAAGAAGCAATACGGGACCAACCAGCACGGCGCCTGGGAACTGATCCAGCGCAGCCACGCCGTGGCCAACGGCTGCTTCGTGGCCGCCGTCAACCGCATCGGCCTCGAACGCCCGGTCGGCGGGGACGGACTCGAGTTCTGGGGCCAAAGCTTCGTCGCCGGCACCAGCGGTCAACTCCTTGCCAAGGCCTCCGTCGATCGGGAGGAAATCCTCCTCGTCCCCGTGGACCTCGCCCAGGTCGACACCACCCGCACTCATTGGCCCTTCCTCCGCGACCGCCGCATCGATGCCTACGGCGGGCTCACTCAACGCTACCTCGGCTGATCCCGCGTGCGCGGGACTGGCACCGGGGTCGTCCGCCTGCGGTTCGGGGCATCCCAAGCCCGGAGCAGTTCCTTGGGCGCGGGATCCCACGGAAGCGATGTGTGGTCGCATGGGCAGATGACCAATTCGGATAGCCAATAGCCAATGACCGATGGCTGGCGCCAATTTGATTGGTCATTGGCTATAGGCTATTGGCATCGGTCATCCACCCTCCCATATCGCCTGAAGCCCCACCCGCCTGCGGTTCGGGGCATCCCAAGCCCG
>JBJOEZ010000101.1:0-3516 GCA_046048995.1 Verrucomicrobiota bacterium
GTCTTTGTCGCCCGCGGTTTCGAAAACTTGTTCCCGGCCAACACCGCGGGCAACACCATGCTCGCCGCCATCCTGCCCGGGTTCCGCCTCGGCCTGACGCGCTTCGAGGGCGGCCAGAACACCGTCCAAATCGATCCCATCGGCAAGGCCCCGCTCGACGACTGGCGCCGCGTCTTCTGGGGCTGGAACAAGGAGTTCCAGTTCAAGGTCGGCGTCCTCTGTGTCGAGGAGGCCGGGCTTCCCGTGGTCAGCAAGCTGCCCTATTTCACCGGCGAGGTGACCGAGGCCAACGTCGACGGCAGCACGAGCGACACCGCCGCCCCGTTCGGCAGTGGGGTGGTCAATGTCCTCGAACTCTGGCTGCGCGAGGGAGAACAGCTCTCCGTGGGCACCGTCTACCGCACGCTGGACCGCCGCTACACCCTCGACGGCATCAGCGGCAGCCTCAACTCCTTCGGTGACATCACCCTGGACAAGCTCATCGACGCCGTCCGCGCCAACGGCAGCGCGCGCGAGTACCTCTTCCCCGCGGTTTTCGGTCCCGGCAGCCTCAACTTCAGCTACAGTCGCACCATCCACCGGGTCAACCTCCCCATCGGCCAGGGTTTCGATGTCTCCTCCCTCGCCGCCGTCAATGCCGTCCTCGCTCCGACCTTGCCCGACGGGGCGACCAACCTGCTGGTCAACCTCGACGGCCCTTCGGCCAGCGACACCTCCACGGACGTGGGCGCCATCACTGGCGGCGGCGGCCAGGGCTGGATGTGGGATTATGTGGGCAAACGGTGGCACCCGACCAAGCCCGGCGTGTTCAACCTCACCTGGCCGGACGTGGCCGGCTACACCAACACCATCGAGGTCAGCGCCGGTTTCCCCGGTGACACCCTGACCCGCAGCGGGTTCATCGGCTTCGAGAACACGAACGGCACCCGCCAGGGCAGTGCCACCAACCGGTACCTCGCCACCGTGACGTTCCCGGGCGTGCCCACCAATTATCCCGGCGCGCCCTTCGCCCATTACGTCTACAACATCCCCCCCGACGGCGCCCCCCCCGCCCCGGCCGACCTCGACCCCAAGGCGGAGGACAACTGGTTCTTCAAGGAATTCAGCTACGCCGAGAGGAATTCCGCCACCGTCAACAACACCAAAATCTTCACCGACACCAGCGTCAGCAACCGTTCCGTGTTCGTCTGGACCCGCCGCACCAATGCCACCCAAGTCGCCAACGGCGACCTCAGCCGGGAGTCGGTCACCGTCCGCGTCGGCAAGTCCCAGGCCACGACCAACTTTGCCTCCGCCGTCGTGGCCGCCCGGCTCGAGTCCATGGACGATTGTGCGGGGTTCCATTCCGGGCGCATCACGCCCGGCTCGCAGAACTTCAACCCGCTCATCTACAACACCAACACCACCGCCGCCGTCGGCCAGTGGGGGCCGATTTACCCGGTGAATTACTCCGCGGGGTCCAACGGCTGGCAGAACCTCAGCGTGGATTGGTATTACAACACCGCCACCTGCATCCCGGTCTCCTCCGAGGAACCCCCCGCCTATAAGCCCCGCATCACCACGGTCTACACCAGCCTCACCTGGCCCGACGCCAACTCCACCGCCACGCCTGTCATCTACCTCTCGAGCCAGATGGGCAGCGAGGGCGTGGGGCAGGACGTGGCCACCAACGGCATCCCGAATTACCAGGACATTTTCTATCCCAGCAACCATGCCAACCTGGCCGTTTACAACCAGCCGGACCGCAACGCGACCGGCTACAACCCGAACGAGGAACACGCCTTCATCGCCCCCTCCAAGGCCTACGTGCTCACCGGCGATCCCCGCTTCAACCCCGGCCAAGGCGCCGCCTTCGCCCTCCAGAACGGCCTGAACAACACCAACCTCACCAGCGGGGTTTATACCTCCGATCCGTTCGTCCTCGTCCAATACAGCGTGCCCGGCGCCACCAACGCCAGCGACGCCTTCGCCATGAGGGCCTATGCGGTCAAGACCGTGCGCACCAACGCCGCCGCGCAGCCCTTCCCCGCTCTCGACCGGCAAACCCATACCGCCTTCGATGCCAGCGGCCAGCCCGTGGTACAGCCGGCCAATCCCCGCTACGATTTCAATTACACCGCCATCGCCGGCAATCCGGTCATCCCCCCTTATCCGCTCAACCTCGCCATCGGCAACGCCATTCTCACCAACACCATCGGGGGTAATTTTGCGCGCGTCAGCCTCTTCATCACCAACGGCGTGACGTTTTACACCACCAACGGTCAGCGCGCGCTCTGGCTGGACAAGAACCAGAATGCCTGGGTGGTTTCCGGGGGAACTGATGCGCGCTTTTTCCAGCGCTACTTCTATCCGTTCCGGGCGGGTTTTTGGCTGGAGAATGAAGCGGGCCAGGCCGCAGCGGCGGGGACGCCGGTCGCCTGGGCGCCGCCGGCCGCCACCAATGCGGTGAATGCCACCGGCCTCTACACCGGGGCGGGGGCGATGCCGGTGGCCGCCAAATACCAGGCGTATTGGGGCAACAACTACCCGGTGCTCAAGAAGGGCGAGACGCTCACCTATGCGGGTGGGGAATATAAGGCCGACCACCCCGCCAGCCCCGGCCTGCCCGCCGTGCTCAACATGGCCTCCGCCGAGGTCGTTTACGACGACCGCACGCCGGCCATGATTCTCGTGACGACAAACGCATCACGAACTGAATGGGCCTACCGCAATGGCGTGCGCTATTTGGAGAGACAGGATACATTTAATAATTGGTTCGATTGGAGTTACCTAGCCGGCAGCAAATGGGCCGACCCAGGGGATGTTAATTTGGCTACTTCCCTAAGCCTAACCAATTTGCCCGTGAGGAATGGGATAAATGGAGACGGCGGCGGACGAAATAAACGATATGACCTTGAAGCTGAATTATGGGTGGATACCGGCGGATCTTACACGTTCTACGTGACCTCGGGAAGCGGTGCGATTCTGACCGTAGACGGCACCAATGTCTCCCCCACGCCTACTGCTACATTTTCCAGTTTTCCAAGAAGCTCTGATACGAATGGGTTTTATGGCTACAGTCCAGAGGGGGGGGGTGGCCCCTATTATTATAGGGCGTTTGAAACCAACACTCTGGCCGTCACTCTCGCTGCAAATCAATACCATCGGATTCAAATTACCTATGTTGACGAACTATTTTCCTTCTCTGCTAGAGAGGCTATAGCCAAGCCCAAACTGGTGGTTGAATATGAGGGGCCCGGGATTGCCCGGCAGGAAATCCCGGCCAACAAGCTGTTCCTGAACCCGGACGATCCCTTGCTGCCGGATAACATCCGCAAGAATTTTCAAACCATCCAAACCTTCACCGCGTCCTCCGCCCGCGTGACGCGGCCGCTGGACCGCTACGCCGTGTCCATCAGCCGGGAGGCCATGCCCAAGGAATTGCAGCCGGCCAATACGGCCAACGTGCTCGTCTCCGGCAGCCGCTGGTATTTCAAGCAGCTGCCCGCCTCCCTCGGCCAGCGCTTCTACTATGAT
>JBJOEZ010000102.1:0-3301 GCA_046048995.1 Verrucomicrobiota bacterium
CCATCATCCCCGGCTACCCGGCCCTGCACCCGCTGGAGTCGGCGTTCTGGGAAAGGTTTTGGAAGTTGTATGCGGCGGATGTGGCGTAGCGGCGGACGTCAGTCTGCCGACGGCCACGCGCTCAACCCGCTCACGCGGGTTGCTACGTAGCAGCGGACGTCAGTCCGCTGGGGGGTCGCCCCACCCCCGCTCGACCCGCTGACGCGGGTTGCTACGGTTAGACGTAGAGGGCGGACTTGAGCTCGAGGACGAGGAGGCTGGCGATGGGGTAGCGGCGCTCGGGGTCGCGCTCGAGGCACTTCGGCATTGAACTCGCGCGGGTTGACGAAGCTGCCGCGGTCGAGCTGGCTGGCGAGGATGTCGCGGGCATTGTCGCCCTCGAAGGGTTTGCGGCCGGCGAGAATCTCGTAGGCGGTGACGCCGTAGGCGAAGAGGTCGGCGCGTTGGTCATAGGCCTCGCGCTGGAGTTGCTCGGGGGCCATGTAGGCCGGGGTGCCGGGGTTCTTGGAGAACTTGCGCGGGGCGTCGGGCTTGGGCTGCGCGAGGTCGAAGTCGATCAGGCGGACGGAGCCGTTGCGGGTGACGAGGACGTTCTCCGGCTTGAAATCCAGGTGCATGAACCCGCTGTCATGGACGTGCTCGAGGGCGACGGCCATGTCGATCAGGATGTTGCCGAGGTGGTCGGCCAGCAGGGCGTCCTGGCGGGCCATGAGCAGCTTGAGGTTGGAACTCTCCACGTACTCCATCAGGCAGTAGAGCGTCCCGTCACATTTCCCGTGCTCGATGTAGGTGATGATGTTCTCGTGGCCGTGGATGCGCTTGAGAATCTCGCAGCCGCGCACGAACCGGCGACGGGCCACGAAGTCGAACCGGAGATTGCTGTGCAGCTTGCGCAGGGCGTAGGTCTTGCCGTCGGGCGCCGTGGCCACCCAGATGTCGGCCATGCCGCCACTGTTGATCAGTTCCTGCAGGTAAAACTTGCCGAACGGACCCGGGCGGGCGGCAGGCTTGGTATCGAGGGTAAAATCCGGCTCTAGGGACATGGCGCGCAGAACGGCGCAGGATGTAGCACGCGCCGCGGCGAAGGGCAATGACAACCAACCCGCCCATCGCCACGGCGCCGGCCGCCCGGCCGCAAAACAGTCTGGACGCCGGGGGTGCCCCGGCTAGTTTCTCGGCCGCATGTCGGAATCCGCCCCCGCCACCCCGCCGGCCCCCTCCAAGGCGCGCGTTTTCGCCCGCCGCCTGTTCAGCACCGTGCTGCTCTGGGGCGTGGTCCTGTCCGCCCTGTTCTCCGGGGTCCAGTTCATCGAGAACTACGTGTTCCTCGTCATCATGGTCGTGCTGGCCGGGGTCGGCCTGGTCGAGTTCTACAACCTCGTCGAGAGGGAGGGCATGGTCTGCTTCCGCCGCTGGGGCATCCTCGGCGGCATCCTCCTCATGGCCGGCACCTTCGGGCACTTCCAGAAATGGTTCGGCCGCACGGATTCCCCCGCCCGCGTCAATGACTTCGAGACCATCTTCCTCATCCTCTTCGTCCTCGGCCTCTGCCTCCTGCAGTTCCTCTCCCGCACCAACACCAAGGGCATCCTCGCCATCTCCACCACGCTCCTCGGCCTCATGTACGTGCCCTGGCTCCTCAATTTCATCCAAAAAATCCACTTCTTCCCCGGCCTCGAGGGCAACGGCAAATACTACGTGCTCTACTTCATCCTCGTGACCAAGTTCAGCGACTCGGGCGCCTACGCCGTCGGATCGCTCATCGGCAAACACAAGATGATCCCGCGCATCAGCCCGGGCAAAACCTGGGAGGGCTTCGCCGGCGCCATCGCGGTCTCCACCGGAGCCAGCGTCCTCTTCGCCCACCTCGCCGGACCCCGACTCCCCGGCATGACCCTCCGCGATGCCATCCTGCTCGGCGTCCTCCTCAGCACCGCCGCCGTCGTCGGCGACCTCATCGAGTCCATCTTCAAGCGCGAGGCCGGGGTCAAGGATTCCGGCCGGTTCTTCCCCGGCATCGGCGGGGTGCTCGACTTGCTCGACAGCCTCCTGTTCAATGCCCCGCTCATGTATCTCTACCTGCGGCACGTCCTGACCAACCCCGCCCTCGCCCCGGCCTGAGCCCGCCGCCGCCCGCCCCTCCCTCCCCCCGTCCTGCCATGAAGAACGTCGTCGTCCTCGGCTGCACCGGGTCCATCGGGACCAGCACCATGAAGGTGGCCGAGGATCTCCCGGACCGCCTCCGCATCCTCGGCCTGGCCGCCGGCAACAACGCCGCGCTCCTCCTCGAGCAGACCCGCCGCCATCGGCCGGCCGCCGTCTCCCTCCAGGACCCCGCCGCCGCCGAGGCCCTCCGCGGCACCCTCGGCCATGGCACCGAGGTCCATGCCGGCGCCGAGGGGCTCCTCCGCCTCGCCACCCTCCCCGGCGCCGACATCGTCCTCATCGCCATCGTCGGCACCGCCGGCCTCCAACCCGCCCTCGCCGCCATCCGCGCCGGCAAGGACATCGCAATCGCCTCCAAGGAAATCCTCGTCATGGCCGGGGAAACGGTCATGAACGAGGCCCGCCGCCATGGCGTCCGCGTCCTCGCCGTCGACAGCGAGCATTCCGCCATCTTCCAGTGTCTCGATGGCAAGCCCCCCGCCTCCGTCCGCAAACTCTGGCTCACCGCCAGCGGCGGCCCCTTCCGCGACCGCAACGCCTGGCCCCGTGACCGGTTCGCGTCCATCACGCTCGAAAACGCCCTCAAGCATCCGTCCTGGACCATGGGCCGGAAAATCACCATCGATTCCGCCACCCTCTTCAACAAGGGACTGGAAATGATCGAGGCCCGCTGGCTCTTCGACATCGAGATGGCCCGCGTCGATGTCCTCGTCCATCCCCAGAGCATCGTGCATTCCATGGTCGAGTTCGTGGACGGCTCGCTCCTCGCCCAACTGAGCACGCCGGACATGTGTCTGCCGATCCAATACGCCCTCACTTATCCCGACCGCGTCGCCAGTGACCGCGTCCAAACCGACTTCGCCCGGCTCGGTCAACTGACCTTCGAGGCCCCCGACCACGACCGTTTCCCCGCCCTCGGCCTCGCCCGCCGCGCCGGCGAGGTCGGCGGCACGCTCCCCGCCGTCCTCAACGCCGCCAACGAGGTCGCCGTCGATGCCTTCTGCGCCCGGCGCATCGGTTTCCCACGCATCACGGAAATCGTCGCCCAAACGATGGACCATCACGCCGTCCAAACACAGCCTTCACTGGAGGAAATCCTCGCCGCCGACCGCTGGGCAAGGAAGGAAGCGGAAGG
>JBJOEZ010000103.1:0-3025 GCA_046048995.1 Verrucomicrobiota bacterium
CGCATGGGGCCCGCAAGGGGTTCTTCGGCCTGGCCGCCTCGCCCCTGGTCGAGGGGGACGCGGTGGTGGTCAACGTGGGTGGCGCCGGCGGCGCGGGGTTGCTCGCCCTGGAGGCCGCCACCGGCCGGGTGCGCTGGAAGGCGACCGACGACGAGGCCAGCTACGCCTCGCCGATCGCGGCCACGGTGGGTGGGCGGCGCCGGATTTACGCGCTGACCCGCGAGGCCCTCGTGGGGATCGATCCCGCGGATGGCGCGCTGTTGTTCCGCCATCCGTGGCGCCCGGCCATGCAGGCGTCGGTCAGCGCCGCCACGCCGTTGCTGGTGGGCACGCAGGTGTTCCTCAGCGCCAGCTATGACACCGGGGCCACCCTGCTGGATCTCGGGCCCGGCGGGACGCAGCCCGCGGTGGTCTGGTCGGCGCCGGAGGCCATGGCCAACCACTACGCGACGAGCGTTGAGCATGGCGGGTTTCTCTATGGCTTCGATGGCCGGGCGGATCCGTCGCTGCAACGCACCGCCGGTTTCCGGTGCATCGAATGGAAGACGGGCCGGGTGCGGTGGACCGAGCCGTCGCTCAAGGTGGGGACCGTCACCCTGGTCCAGGATCGGCTGCTGGTGGTGACCGAGCGGGGCGAGATCCTGTGGGTGGCGGCCCGCCCGGACGGTTTCCGGGCCGAGGCGCGCGCGCAGGCGCTGCCGTTCGGGGTGCGCGCGCATCCGGCGGTGGCCGGGGGACGGCTCTTCGTGCGCGGCAAGGATTCCCTGTTCGCCCTCCAGTTGAGCCCGGGGCCGTAGGGCAGGGGGTTGCCCGGCGGGGGCGGCTAACGGCGGGGGGTGCCGCGCTGGATGACGGCCGGGGCGCCGGCGTTGCCGGCCCGGTCGATGGCGGTGACGGCGAGGGCCTCCGGCGCCTCGGCGGAGGCCCAGGTGCGGGCGGTTTCCCCGGCGGCGACGATGTCGGTGGACCACTGTCCGCCGGCGCGCGCCTGCACCACCCAGAAGCGAACCGGTTCGGCGCCGCCGTTGCCCCAGAGGAAACGCACCCCGCCGCGCGGCGCGGCGGTGGCGCCCAGGGTGGGCCGGGCCGGCGGGGTGGCGTCGAGCCAGCGGGCCACCGGCGGCAGCGCGGGCTGGGCGTAGGACTGGCGCAGGCGGAGTTGCGTGGTGCGGGATTCCTCCTGCAGGGCCCGGGCGCTCCAATGGATCTGGCCGCCCGCCCCCGCCTGCCGGCGGGTCTGGGCGATCTGCGACAGGATTTCATCGCTGCCATTGCGCTGGGCCAGCCCGGTGAAGAGCTGGCGGCCGCGCACGTTTTGTTCCGACCACCACTGCAGCAGCACCGGGAAGCTCTGCTCGCGCGCGCTGGTCTTCCAGTAAAGCTGCGGGGCCAGGTAATCCACCCAGCCCTCGCGCAGCCAGCGGCGCGCGTCCGCGTAGAGCGTGTCGTGGGCGTCGAGGCCCTTGATGCCGGGCGGATGGTTTGGGCGCCAGATGCCGAAGGGGCTGATGCCGTAGCGCACCCAGGGCTTGGTGGCGCGGATGCGTTCCTGCACCTGGCGCACGAACCCGTTCACGTTCTCGCGCCGCCAGTCCTTGCGGTCCAGCTTGCCGCCCCCCTGCACGTAGCGCTGCCACGTGGCGTCGTCCGGGAAGGGCAGCGCGCGCCCCTGCCGGTCCCGTTCCTCGTAGGGATAAAAGTAGTCGTCGAAATGCAGCCCATCGAGGTCGTAGCGCGAGACGAGGTCGAGGATGACGCGCAGCGAGTGCTCGCGGGCGGCGGGATCGCCGGGGTCGAGCCAGAGGCTTTTCCCGTAGGCCTTGACCAGCCCGGGCCGGGCCTGGCTGAGGTGCGTGCGCGCAAAGGGGGCGGTGGAGGAGGCGTGCCGGGCGCGGAACGGATTGATCCAGGCGTGCAGTTCGAGGCCGCGCCGGTGGGCTTCCTGGATGGCGAAGGCCAGCGGATCGTAGAACGGCTGCGGGGCCCGGCCCATCACGCCGGTGAGATACTCGGACCACGGCTCGAGGGCCGACTCGTAGAGGGCGTCGCAGGCGGGGCGGACCTGGAGGAAGATCGCGTTGAGCTGGAGCTGCTGGCAGAGATTGAGGAGGTCGAGGAGCTCGGCCTTCTGGGCGGTGGTGGAGAGGCCGGGGCGCGAGGGCCAGTCGATGTTCTTCACGCTGGCGATCCAGGTGCCCCGCAGTTCGCGCGTGAGCGGGGGCGGGGTGAGGTTCCCGGCGACGTAGGCGGCGGCGGGGGAGGTGCCCTGGCCGCGGACCGGCGCGGGGGCGCCCAGCAGGGTGAGCGCCAGGCCCAGGATCGGGGCGAGGGCGGCGAGCAAGGAGCGGCCCGCGCGCCGGCGCCCAAGCGCCGTTTTATGGGGTAGGGCAGCGGAGCTGCCGCTTTCTGCGCCGCCCCGCGGTCCCCCGTGGCCTTCGCAGGCGCCGCCCCGAGCCCGGATCCCAAGACGGCGTGTGGCGCGCCCAGTGCGGCCCGGAAACATCAGGGTGGGGTGAGGGGGGCGCATGCGGGATTGCTGGGGTGGGGCGGCTTTGCGGGGTGGTGCGCTCGGCGGGAGTCGAACCCACGACCGTCTGCTTAGAAGGCAGATGCTCTATCCAACTGAGCTACGAGCGCTGTTGAGAATCATGGACTTGCCACGGGCACCGGGCCGCCACCTGGGTCGGAGAGTCGGACCAGATATTTCTGCTGGGCTGCCAGGGTGACCCATTGACCCCGACTGCGTCCGTCATGGACATGCGACAATTGTTCGCCCGCCGGGAAGACCGAGGCAAGCCAGTTCAGCAGTCCCGCCTGTCAATGGCGGGTGCCTGAGCAAAACCCGACGTGGTCCGCGCCGGCCTTGGGCGGTGCGTCTGCCGGCACCCCAACTTCCCTGGCGGGCGCCAAGCCCGATGCTCGTTTTCCCCTCCCCGGCCAGCATTGGGTTCGCGGCCGCGACGACTCGCCGCATCTCTGTCGCGGCGAAGAACGTCACCGCTGACGAGAATTGGCTTGACCCTAA
>JBJOEZ010000104.1:0-2999 GCA_046048995.1 Verrucomicrobiota bacterium
CAGCGGGTTGGGGGGGACAGCCGACTCACGTCGTCTGCTACGGGGCGTAGCAACCCGCGTCAGCGGGTTGGGGGGGACAGCCGACTCACGTCGTCTGCTGCGCGTTTTGCCTTCCCAGCCGGGGGGTGTTCCTTATGATCCCTCGCACAATCCAGCTTATGCCCAACCGACGCCAGTTCCTCGCCTCCGCCTCGCTTGCCACCGCCGCCCTGGCCCTGCGCCCCGGTTCAGCCGAGGCGGCGCCGGCCGCCAAACCGGCCCCGCGCAAGCCCATCAAGCTCGGCATCGCCTCGTATTCCTACTGGCACTTCAAGACCACCAAGGTCCCCATCGAGACCGTCATCGACAAGACCGCGCAGCTCGGGGTGGAAGGCGTGGACATCCTGCATCGCCAGATGGACATCCCGGAGAAGGAACCCCTGACCCCGGCCCACCGCGCCTACCTCCGCAAGCTCAAGCGGCACGCCTTCACCAACGGCGTCGATGTCATCTGCGTCTCCACCCACCAGAGCTTTGTCAGCCCGCGCCCGGACGAGGTCACCCGCAACGTGGAGCACACGCAGAAATGCATCGAGATCGCCTATGAACTGGGCGCCCCGTGCATTCGCATCAACACCGGCCGCTGGGGCACCTCGGCCAGCTTTGATGAACTCATGGCCAAGCGCGGGGTGGAACCCGTGCTGCCCGGCTACACCGAGGACGACGGCTTCAAGTGGTGCCTCGACGGTCTCCAACGCTGCCTGGCCAAGGCGGAGGAGTGCGGCGTGATCCTCGCCCTGGAAAACCACTGGGGCCTCGCCCGCACCCCGGAGGGGCTGCTCCGCATCCTGGGCCAGATCCAGTCGCCCTGGCTGGGCGCGCTCATGGACACCGGGAACTTCCTCTACCCGCCCTACACCGAGGCGGCCTATGCCCAACTCGCGTTGATGGCCCCCAGGACGGTGTTCGTGCAGGCCAAGACCTACCCCGGCGGCGGGGAATGGTACACCCTCAAGATCGATTACAAGAAGATCGCCAAGATCCTCGCGGCGGTGAATTACTCGGGCTACGTGTCCCTCGAGATGGAGGGCAAGGAAGACCCCGAAACCGCCGTGCCGAAGAGTGTGGAGATCCTGCGCAAGGCGTTCCGGGGATAGAACAAGACCGGGAAGGAGGCGCTCCGCCCCGCGCCTGCGGGGTCGGAGGACACCGTGGGCCTGCTCGCCAGCAAGGCTGCCAATGGGAAAGCGGCAGGTGCCCTGCCGCGCTCCAAATCAGCGGCGGAATTGCATGGGGGCCGACTGCGGCATCTCGTGCGCGCAGGGCTGGTTCGTGGGCGCGTCCGGCGTCCGGGTGTTCGGCGTGACCAGTTGGTTGGAAAGCATCCACGCCTCCACTTCCTCACCGCTGATGTCGGGGAGCATGTGGCCATTGATCTCCACGCAGGGGCTGAGCATCTGGCCGCTTTTCTGGATCATCTCCGCGCGCTGGGCCGGGTCATTGATGATGTCGCGATCCTCATAGTCGAGGTCGTATTTGCGGAACACGGCGCGAACCCCCTGGCTCCAACCGCAGGAGGGCTTCAGATAAGCGACGATTTTGGGCTTGGACATGGCCGCCAATGTTGGGCCGGAACCGCCCTGCGTCAAGCGCGGACCCTGGAGCAATCGACGCACCGGGGCGCGGGGGCGGTCGGGAAAGGGGTTGCCTTGGGCGGGCCGGTCGTTACTTTGCCGCGCAGCGCGCATCGCATCATGAACAGCACCTCCAACCACATTACGCCCATCGAAGTCGCCCAACTCATCCTCTGCATCATCGGGTTGGTGACCAGCCTGGCCGGCATTGTCACCCTCACGCCTGCCGCGTGCATCGTGGGCGTGGGCCTGATTCTGTCGGGACTGGGCTGCTTCGCGCTGCAGCAGGCCCTGGCTGACTGAGCGTCGGATGCGCACCCTGCCCCTGTCTTCGCTTCCAGCGGAGGCGTGGATTCTTCCCAACCCCGCCAGCCTGAGTCGCACTGCGGCCGACGCCATCGCGGACCTTCTCACCAAGGCATCAACCCGGCATGGCCAAGCCACCGTGGCCCTGGCTGGGGGATCCACGCCCAAGGCCACCTATGCGGAACTGGCCGCCGGCCACCAGGCAGGCAGCCGTTCATTGCCCTGGGGTCGGCTCCAGATCTTTTTCGGCGACGAGCGGATGGTTCCTCCCGATCATCCGGACAGCAACCATCGGATGGCCCAGGAAACATTGCTGCGCAAGGTTCCCGTGCCCCCGGGCCAGGTCCATGCCGTGCCCACCCACCTTGAACCCGCAGCCGCCGCCCGGGCCTACGAGGCCACCCTGCGCGGGGTGTTCGGCGACGGCGCCGCGTTTCCCCAATTTGATCTGATTCTCCTGGGCATGGGCGGCGACGGCCACACCGCATCCCTGTTTCCCGGGACCACGGCCTTGGCGGAGCGTTCCGCCTGGGCGACCTCCAACTGGGTGCCCAGGCTGGACACGCATCGGATCACCCTGACCTTCCCCGTGCTCGAGCACGCGCGGAATGTGTTCTTCCTCGTGACCGGCGCCGACAAGGCCCGGGTTGTGCGCGAGGTCCTGCAACCCAACCCGGGCGACACGGTGCATCCGGCCGCGCAGGTCCGGCCGGCGGCAGACGGGCGTCTGGTGTGGATTCTGGATGAAGCCGCTGCGGGGGAGTTGAGATAGTAGAAACTGACCGGGCTTCGGGACGCAGCGCAGGCGGGTGGGGCTTCAGGCGGTATGGGAGGGTGGATGACCGATGCCAATAGCCTATAGCCAATGACCAATTAAATCAGCGCCAGCCATCGGTCATTGGCTATTGGCTATCTGAATTGGTCATCTGCCCATGCGACCACACATCGTTTCCGTGGGATCCCGCGCCCAAGGAACTGCTCCGGGCTTGGGATGCCCCGAACCGCAGGCGGGTGGGGCTTCAGGCGATATGGGAGGGTGGATGACCGATGCCAATAGCCTATAGCCAATGACCAATCAAA
>JBJOEZ010000105.1:0-2716 GCA_046048995.1 Verrucomicrobiota bacterium
TTCACGCACATGAATACACGCATCCCGTCCCTCAACGACACCCGCCGCGCGTCCATCCTCGCCCAGTTCGGTCCCGCCCGCCTCGTCGAGCTGCCCGACGGTCGCCTCGAGCTCCGCGGCGGCGGCAGCGCCCAACTGGTCGAGGCCAAGGAATGGCTCAGCCTTTTCCAACACGACCGCGTCCTCCGGCTCGTCCCCTCCCCCGAATCGCGCAACTGACCCCCCCGCTACGCGGGGCCACTTGGGGCTTTCTTTTTCCAGCCGCAGGCCGGAAAACGATCGCTCTCCAAGGCCCGGCGCGCGGCCCGGCCCGCGCCCCGCAGGAGGTCCCGAGCAACGCATCCATGCCCGCACCGGTCCATGCCAACCCCGGCGCCGCCCCCACCGCGGCCGCGCCCGGCCTGCACCTGTTCACCAGCAACCGCATGGAAACGCTGGCCGAACACCTCGCCCACTGCCTGCGCACCCCGCTCTCCTCCCCCCTCGCCGAGGAAATCGTCGTGGTCCGCAACAAGGGCATGGAACGCTGGCTCCGCCTCGAACTGGCCCGGCAACTCGGCATCTCCGCCCGGTTCCGCTTCGAGTTCCCCGAGGAGTTCATCCGCCAACTCCTCCAGCAGGCCCTGCCCGAGGCCGCCGCCGAAAACCCCCTCCAGCGCGATGTCCTCGCCTGGCGCATCGCCGCCGTCCTCCCCGACCTCCAGGACCACCCCGCCTTCGCCCCCGTCCGCCATTACCTGGAGGGTCGCGACGAGCGGAAGCTCATCCAACTGTCCGGCCGCCTGGCCAACCTGTTCGACCAATACCAGGTGTTCCGGCCCGAGCTGGTGCTGGACTGGGACGCGGGCCAGGCCGGGCGCGACCCCGCCGCCGCCTGGCAGGCCGAGCTCTGGCGCGCGGTCACCGGGCACGCCCGCGGGCTGCATCCGGCCGCCCTCGCCCGCCGCTTTGCCGACGCGCTCGGGCAACCCCGGCGGGAGGGCCTGCCGGAACGCGTGGCCATCTTCGGCGTGTCCGCCCTGCCGCCCTTCCACCTCGACATGATGGGCGCGCTGGCCGGGCGCGTGCAGGTGAACTTCTTCCTGCTCCAACCCTCCCGGGAATACTGGGGGGACATCACCTCGCCGCGGGAACAGGACCGCATTCGCCGGCGCGCGCTGGGGGCGGAGGAGGCGGCCTTCGACCTGCACCTGGAATCCGGCAACCGCCTGCTCGCCTCGCTCGGCTACCTCGGGCGCGACTTCCTGAAACTCCTGCTCGGGGCGGGCGACTGGGTGGCAACGGAATCGTTCACCGAACCCGGGGAGGAAACCCTGCTCCAGGCCGTGCAAGCGGATCTATTGCACCTGCGCGACCGCGGGGCGCCCGGGTCGGAAACGCCGCGGTTGGCGGTGGGCCAGGACGACGACAGCCTGCGCATCCATGTCTGCCACAGTCCGCTGCGGGAGATGGAAGTGCTGCAGGACCACATCCTGGACTGGCTGGCGAAGGACCAGACCCTGCAACCGCGGGACATCGTGGTGATGATGCCGGACGTGGCCACCTACGCGCCCTTTGTGCAGGCGGTGTTTGGGTCGCCCGAGGGCGACGCCCAGCGGTTGCCGTTCAGCCTGGCCGACCGCGGGGCGCGGGAGGCGAGCCATGTGGTGAGCACCTTCCTGGACCTGCTGGCGCTGCCCACGACCCGGTTGGGCGCGGCCACCCTGCTGGCGCCGCTCGACACCGCGGCGGTCCGCGAGAAGTTCGGGTTCAGCGAGCGGGAGATTGAGCGGGTGCGGGACTGGGTGCGGGACCTGAACATCCGGTGGGGCATCGACGCCGAGCACCGGGCGGGGCTCGACCTGCCGCGCATGGACGCCAACGCGTGGCGGCCGGGCCTGGAGCGGTTGCTGCTCGGCTATGCGATAGCGCCGGGGGACCATCGCCTGTTCGCCGGCCGCCTGCCCTTTGCCGACGTGGAGGGCGACGCCGCCGAACTGGCCGGGCGCCTGGCCGAATACGCGGAGCGGGCCTTTGCCCTCGTGCGCCAACTGGGCGAGGCCCGGCCGTTGGGCGCCTGGGTCGAGTTGCTCGAGGGCGTGGTGGGGGATTTCTTCGCCGCCACGGAGGAGGCGGAACGCGAACTGCAGTTGCTGCGGTCCACCCTGGCCGACCTGCGCGGGCAGGCGGCGGTGGCGGGGTTCACGCGGCCCCTCGGGCTGGACGCCCTGCGCGAGCGCCTGGAACCCGCCCTGGCCGAGGACCTCCAGCAGGGCGGCTTCCTCCGCGACGGCATCACCTTCTGCGGCCTCAAGCCGATGCGCAGCATCCCCTTCAAGGTGGTCTGCCTCGTCGGGATGAACGACGGCGCCTTCCCGCGTCCGACCCAGCAGGCGAGCTTCGACCTGATGGCCCGCCAACCCCGCCTGGGCGACCGGTCCACGCGCGAGGACGACCGCTATCTCTTCCTCGAGACCCTGCTCTCCGCCCGGCAACGCCTGCACCTGAGCCACGTCGGCCGGGGCATCCGCGACAATCGCGAATCCCCGCCGTCCGTCCTGATCAGCGAACTGCTGGACTACCTCGAGCAGGGCTTTTACCTCGAGGGCACTGATCCGGACGGCAACGACGGCGCCCTGCGCGAGCGCCTCGTCGTCCCGCACCGGCTGCAGGCGTTCAACACGGATTACTTCAACGGGCAAGACGCGCGGCTGTTCAGTTATTCGCAGGCCAACTG
>JBJOEZ010000106.1:0-2649 GCA_046048995.1 Verrucomicrobiota bacterium
CCGGGACCGGAGAACCACCCACCCCGCCTTCCGTCTTCCCCCGCAGGCCGGTTTTCCGGTATGAGCCTGCATCGTCCAACGGCCATCCCCAGCCATGAACCGAAAACTGCTCCAACTCAGCGCCGTCGCCGGCTTCAGCCTCGCCCTGCTCGCCAGCGCGCCCACTCCGGCCTCGGCCGCGGATCCCACCAACGCCCCGCTCCTCACGGTGAAGCGCGTCTTCGACTCGGGGGAGTTCAACGGCGACAGCTTCGCGGGACGCTGGCTGGAGGACGGCTCGGGCTACACGACGTTCGAAAGTTCCAAGGAACCCGCCGGCGGCCGGGATCTGGTCCGCCACGATCCAAAGTCGGGAGCGCGAGAGGTCCTGGTGCCGGCGGCGGACCTGGTCCCGCCGGGGGCTTCCTCGCCGCTGGGGATGGACGACCACGCCTGGTCGAAGGACCGCTCGCGCCTGTTGCTCTTCACGAACACGAAACGGGTCTGGCGCACGCACAGCCGGGGCGACTACTGGGTGCTGGACCGGTCGAGCCGCGAGCTGATCCAGATTGGGGGCGACGCCCGGCCCTCGACCTTGATGTTCGCCAAGTTCTCGCCGGACGGGCGCCACGTGGCCTACGTGCGGGAGCGGAACCTCTACGTCCAGGAACTGTCGAGCCGCCGCATCACGGCGCTCACCACCAACACCTCGCCGGACATCATCAACGGCACCTTCGACTGGGTCTACGAGGAGGAGTTCTTCCTCCGCGACGGCTTTCGCTGGAGTCCGGACGGCCGCTCCATTGCCTACTGGCAGCTCAACACCAAGGGGGTGCGCGAGGTGCCGCTGGTGAACAACACGGCCGGCCTCTATCCGACCACGCAATGGATCAAGTATCCCAAAACCGGCGAGCGAAACGCGTCATGCCGCGTGGGCGTGGTGGACGTGGCCACCCGGCGGACCCGCTGGATGCAGGTGCCGGGCGACCCCCGCAACCATTACCTCTTCGACCTCGCCTGGCCCGAGGGCTCGGGGGAAATCATCCTTCAGCAGTTGAACCGGCTGCAGAACACCAACCGCGTCCTGCGCGCCGACCCGCGGACGGGGCGGGTGGAGACCCTCCTGACCGACCGCGACGCCGCGTGGGTCGATGCGCACCAGGAACTCCCGTGGATCGAGGGCGGCCGGCGATTCCTCTTCTGGAGCGAACGCGACGGGTGGCGGCACCTCTACTTCGCCCGGCGCCAGGACGGCGACCTGAAGCTGGCCACGCCCGGCGACTACGACGTGACCGACCTCGTCCATGTGGATGAGAAGGGGGAATGGCTGTACTTCATCGCCTCCCCGGGCAACCCGACGCAGCGCTACCTGCATCGGGTCCGCTTCAGCGGGCGCCAGTTCGAGCGGGTCACGCCGGCCGGGCAACCGGGCACGCACTCCTACCAGGTCTCCCCGGATGGACGCTGGGCCTTCCACACCTGGTCCACCTTCAACCAGCCGCCGGTGACGGAGTTGATCTCGCTGCCGGATCACCAGCCCATCCGCACCCTGGCCGCGAACACGAAACTGAAGGAGCGGCTGGCCGGGTTGCAGCAGCCCGCGACCGAGTTCCTCCGCCTGCCCGTCGCCGAGGGCGTCGACCTCGACGCCTGGCTCATCAAGCCCCCGGGGTTCGACGCCTCGAAACGGTATCCGCTGCTCATCTATGTCTATGGGGAACCGGCGGGGTCGACGGTGAAGGATGCCTGGGGCGGCAAGTCCCATCTCTGGCATCTCCTGCTCGCCCAGCAGGGCTACCTCGTCATGAGCATCGACAACCGCGGGACCGACACGCCGCGCGGCCGCGCCTGGCGCAAGTCCATCTACCGGCAGGTCGGCCTCCTCGCGTCCCAGGACCAGGCCGCGGCGCTCCGGAAGGTGATCGCGACGCGGCCCTACGTGGACCGCGCGCGCATCGGCATCTGGGGCTGGAGCGGCGGCGGTTCCATGACCCTCAACGCCCTCCTGCGGCATCCCGACCTCTACCACACCGGCATTTCCATCGCCTCGGTCCCGAACATGCGCCTCTACGACACCATTTACCAGGAACGCTACATGGGGCTGCCCGCCGACAACCCCGATGGCTACCGGAACGGGTCCCCCCTGACCTTCGCCGGCCAGCTGAAGGGAAACCTCCTCCTGATTCACGGGACCGGCGACGACAACTGCCATTACCAGGGGGTCGAGGCGCTGGTGAACGAGTTCATCCGGCTCAACAAGCCGTTCCGGATGATGTCCTATCCCAATCGTTCCCACAGCATCAACGAGGGCGTGAACACCACCCTGCACCTGCGGGAATTGATGACCTCCTTCCTGCACGAGAAGCTGCCCGCCGGTGCCCGCTGACGCGGCCGGGGCCGGCTTCCCTCCGGGCATCCGTCCTGCCATGCTGCCGCCAATCCCCTGACCGCCATGCGCCTCCTGCCCCTCCTGCTTGCCCTCGTCCTCGGCGTCCCCGCGCTGCGCGCGGCCGCGCCGGTCCGGCCCAATGTCCTCGTCATTCTCGCCGACGATCTCGGCTACGGCGACCTGCGCTGCTACAATCCCGACCGCGGCAAAATCCCCACGCCCCACCTCGACCGCCTCGCCGCCCAGGGCCTGCGCTTCACCGACGCCCACTCGTCGTCCGG
>JBJOEZ010000107.1:0-2629 GCA_046048995.1 Verrucomicrobiota bacterium
CACCTTGGCGAGGAGGGTGAGGACCACGGTGGCGAGCGCGGGCGATCGGCGCAGGGCGTAGCCCATCACCCAGCGCAGGAGCGTCGGCAGGCGGGTGGGGGTGGGGCGGGCCGGGCGGGTCATGGGGTGCCGGGGATCGGGCGGGCCCGGAACTGGAGGTCATGCAGGCGGGCGTAGAGGCCGCCGCGCCGAAGGAGTTCGTCATGGGTGCCGCTCTCGGCGATTTGGCCCTCCTGCAGGACGAGGATGCGGGAGGCGTGCCGGACCGTGCTGAGGCGGTGGGCGATGAGGAAGGTGGTGCGCCCGGCCATGAGGCGTTCGAGGGCCTCGAGCAGGAGCGCCTCGGTGGCGGCATCGAGCGCGCTGGTGGGTTCGTCGAGGATCAGGATGGGGGCGTTTTTGAGCAGGGCGCGGGCGATGGCGATCCGCTGGCGTTCCCCGCCGGACAGGGTGGAGCCGCGCTCGCCCAGCACGGTGTTGTAGCCCTCGGGCAGGCGCGTGATGAAGTCATGGGCGTTGGCCGCCCGGGCGGCCGCCTCAACCTCAGCGCGCGCAGCCCCGGGTCGTCCGCAGGCGATGTTGTCCGCGATGGAAAGCGGGAGCAGGAAGGGTTCCTGCAGCACGAGTGCCACCTGGGCGCGCAGGCTGGCGAGATTCACTTCGCGCAGGTCATGGCCGTCGATGAGGACGCGGCCGGTTTGGGGATCGAGGAAGCGTGGGATGAGGTTGACGAGGGTGGTCTTGCCGGCGCCGGTGGCGCCGACGAGGGCTACGGTCTGGCCGGGGGGCACGGTGAGGGAGATGTCGCGCAGGACCGGCGGTTGGTCGGGGGCGTAGGTGAAGGAGACGTGTTCGAGCGTGACCTCGCCGCGGACACGGGGCAGGGCGGTAGCGCCGGGTGGGTCGGGCACCTCGAGGGGTTCGTCGAGGAGGGAGCGGACGCGCTCGAGGCTGGCGCTGACCGTGCGCCAGGCGGCATGCACGCCGGCGAAGGCCTTCACCTGGGCCTGGAGGGAGGTGAGGTAGGCGAGGAAGACCAGCAGGCTGCCGAGCGAGAGGGTGCCGTCGCGGACGTGGCGGGCGCCCAGCCACAGGATGGCGCCGGCGCCGAGGGTGGCCACGAGGCCGGAGGCGAGCCCGTTGAGGCTGCCGAGCACGGCGGTGCGCTGCTGGGCGCGCACGGCGTCGTCGGTGAACTGCCGGAACCGCGCCTGCTCCCGTTCCTCCTGGGCGAAGGCCTGCACGACCGGGATGCCGGAGAGGGTCTGCTGGAGGTGGGCGGCGATGCGGGATTCGATCTCGCGTTTCCAGCGGGCGGCGCGCTGGAGCGGTTTGCCGACGAGGAAGGCGGACCCCACGACGAACGGCGCCACGGCGGCGGCGAGGAGGGTCAGCCAGGGGTCCAGCCGGGCCATGAGGAAGAGCATGAGGCTCATGGTGAGGAGGGCGTGCGCGGGGGCGAACACGACCTGATCGGCGAATTGCCAGACGCACCAGCTGTCGCCGGTCACCCGGCTGAGGGTGTCGCCGACGGGGTGACGCGTGTGAAAGACGAGCGAGCGCCGCTGCAGTCGCGCGAAGAGGTCCTCGGCCAGCGTCGACACCAGGCGGCGGCCCACGCGGGTCCAGGTGAAGGCCAGCAGCGCCTCAACCGCGGCGGTCAGGGCATAGAGGCCGATCCCGCCGAGCACGGCGGCGAGGAGAAGTCCGCCCGAGCCGGGTGACAGGCCCAGGTTGGCCAGCGGGCCGGGCAGGGGTTGGCGGCCGAGGACATGGTCGGCCACGAGCTTGAGCGGCCAGGGGGTGAGGACGGCGAGGCCGGAGGCGGCGAGGGTGAGGGCGGAAATGAGGAGGAACCGGCGGCGCTGCGGCCCGAGGTAACGCGCCAGCCAGCGCAGGGCGGAGGCCGCGGCAGCCCCGGCCTCCCGTCCCGGCAAGGCGCCGGGGCCGGAAGCGGTGGGGTCAGCGGCCGTGGTCTGCACGCGGGGTTCGTTCGTTTCCCCAGACTATCGGCAGGCCCGCCGGGTGGGAAGCACGGGGAAGGGCGGCGGCTGCGTGAGCCCCTGGAGTGCGGCAGCGGAGCTGCCGCTTTGCCAGCGTTGGTTGCACAACCGCAGTCCAAAGGGGGGCGTCGGATGGAGGGCCAAGGTGGGGCGGGCGGTCCCGAGCGGGGCTTGCGCCGAGCTCGCTCACCTATGGTCCCGCCACCACCGATGCCACCACCGGTCGCGGCGGCACGACGACCTAATCGCTGGGCCGTTACGCTGGGAATTACGACTACCTTGGCGACCTCGGCCAGGCGCAGGGCGTCACCTTCGACCTCGACCAGTACAACGGACGCAACTGTGTCACCCCGGACTTCCCCAGCGCCACCACCGCCCTGGGGCGGCCCTCGGTGCATCCCGGCAGCGGCACCGTCACCCTGAGTTGGAGCAGCGTGGAGGGCGGCACTTACCGGGTGGAAGCCTCCGACACGCCGGCCTCCAACTCGTGGGTCACCGTGAGTGCCGCCGTCACGGCCACCCCCAACGCCACGCGCACCACCAACACCGAGGCGGGCGCTGCCCTGATTCATGCCCGGCGTTTTTACCGCGTCTCGCGCACCTCGCTCGCGCCCTACGACCCGTGA
>JBJOEZ010000108.1:0-2557 GCA_046048995.1 Verrucomicrobiota bacterium
CCGGCAAGCACCTGCTCGGGCTCATCAACGACGTGCTCGACCTCTCGAAGATCGAGGCGGGCAAGATGACGATCTTCTGCGAGCCCATCGACGTGGCCGGCATGATCCGGGACGTGGAGGCCACCGTGCTGCCCCTGGTGCAGAAGAACAACAACCGCCTGGAAGTGCAGGTGTCCCCCGACGCGGGCGGCATGCACAGCGACCTGACCAAGGTGCGCCAGAACCTTTTCAACCTGCTCAGCAACGCCAGCAAGTTCACCCACGAGGGCCGCATTCTCCTCACCGTCTCCCGCGTGCGCGCGCATGGCTCCGACTGCGTGCGCTTCGCGGTGCAGGACAGCGGCATCGGCATGACGCCCGAGCAGGTGGGCAGGCTGTTCCAGGCCTTCAGCCAGGCCGACGCCTCCACCACGCGCAAGTATGGCGGGACCGGGCTGGGCCTGGCCATCAGCCGCAAGTTCTGCCAGATGCTGGGCGGCGACATCACCGTGACCAGCGAGGTGGGCAAGGGCTCGACCTTCACCATGACGCTGCCTGCCCGCGCCCCGGAGTCTGGTGGGGAGGCCCCGGCGGCCCCGGTGGCGGCCATGCCGAGCCAGCCCGCCGCCGGGCGGCCGGTGGTGGTGGTCATCGACGATGACCCGGCGGTGCTGGAGCTGATGGAACGGTTCCTGGCCAAGGAGGGCTTCGCCGTGCGCACGGCCAGCAACGGGAAGGACGGACTCGAGCTGGCCCGCACCCTGCAGCCGTTGGCCATCACGACGGATGTCATGATGCCCGGCATGGATGGCTGGGCGGTGATCACGGCCCTGAAGTGCGACCCGGCCACGGCGCATATTCCCGTGATTCTGGTCACCATCACGGACAGCCGCGAGATGGGGTTGGCCTTGGGGGTGCATGATTTCCTGGCCAAGCCCGTGGACTGGGATCGGCTGGGCCAGACCCTGGGCCGCCTGCGCCTGCAACAGGACCATCGCACCGTGCTGGTGGTGGAGGATGACGAGGCCACGCGCGAGCAGTTGGAGCGGACGCTGCGCAAGGACGGCTGGAACGTGCTGACGGCCGTCAACGGCCGGGTGGCGCTGGAGATCGTGGCGGGGCAGGATCCCGCCCTCGTGCTGCTGGACCTCATGATGCCGGAGATGGACGGGTTCGAGTTCCTGAACCGGTTTCGGCAGGACCCGCGCTTCGGGCGCACGCCGGTCATCGTGCTGACGGCCAAGGACCTGACGGCCGAGGATCGGGAGCGCCTGAACGGGCGCGTCTCGGACCTGGTGACCAAGAATGGTTTTGTGGCCCGGAACATCCTGCCCCAGCTGCGCGCCTACACGGATCCCGGCGACGGCATCTGACCCAGCCTTTTGCATTCCCGGGCGGGGATGCAGCCCGTAGTGTGCGATCCGCCCCCTGTGGCGGGCTTCCTTTCGCGATGAAACTGGATCAACAAGACATTGCGCGGCCGGTGCAGCGCCAGACCCTCATCTGGTTCATGGCCGTGTGCGGCCTGCTCAGCCTGGCCGGCGCCCTCACCTTCTACAGCCTCCGTTCCCAGGTGAACCGGCATGCCGAGATGGCCCAGGAGAGCGCCAACCAGGCGGTGGTCGATCACCTCACGCTGGCCGACGCCACCTATCGCGAGCTCACCGTGGCGTCGCTCCGTGTCCTGCGCGAGGAAACCCTGCGGCGTGGGCCGGCCCGCATCGACGGCCGCGCCCGCCTTGGCACCAACGAGGTGCCGGTGCTGAAGTTTGGCGAGAACTCCGTGGTCGGGAACTTCGAGATCGTCGACCACGTGACCAGCCTCATGGGCGGCACCGCGACGCTGTTTGTCCGGGATGGCGACCGGTTCGTCCGGGTCTCCACCAACGTCAAGCAGGAGGACGGCGCGCGGGCGATCGGCACCATCCTCGACCCCAAGGGCGCCGCCATCGCCGCCGTCCGCCAGGGCCGCCTCTTCACGGGCGTGGTCGACATCCTCGGCCGGCCCTATTTCACCGCCTATGAACCCATCCCGGGGCCCGGGGGCGAAACGGTTGGCGTCTGGTACACCGGGTATCTCCTCGAGACCCTCAAGGACCTGCAGGAGCGGATTGAGGATGTCCGCATCCTCCAGCGGGGCTTTGTCACCCTCCTCGACGCGCGCGGCCGGGTGCTCTTCCACTCGCCCAACGCCACCAACGTGGCCGGGATCACCGAGGGCAGCCTGCTCGACCTGACCGCCTCCGTCTGGACCCGCGATCTCGAGGCCGCCGGCTACCTCCCGCGCGTGCACCAGTTCAAGCCGTGGAACTTCTCCATCCTCTCCGCCCTCAACCGCCGCGATGTCCTCACCGAGACCTTCCAGCTCGTCTGGCAGGTCCTGGGCGTCATGGCCATCATCGCCGCCCTCGCCCTTTTCGTCTCCTACCGCTTCGCCAGCCGCCTGTCCCAGACCCTGGTGCAGGCCCGCATCCACGAGGCCCAGGCCCAGCAGGCCCGCGAGGAGGCCGAGTCGGCCAACCGCACCAAGAGCGCCTTCCTGGCCAACATGAGCCACGAGCTGCGCACGCCCATGAAC